>NZ_JBVIAH010000017.1:158511-220265 GCF_055574035.1 Streptomyces sp. NPDC030021 | reverse complement strand
CCCCCCCCCCCCCCCCCCCCCCCCCCCCCCCCCCCCCCCCCCCCCCCCCCCCCCCCCCCCCCCCCCCCCCCCCCCCCCCCCCCCCCCCCACCCCCTAGGCTGGCGCCATGCGGATGATCGTCCGGGGCGCCCGGCTGCTGCACACCCACGGCCTGTCCGACGTCGAGGTCGCGGAGGACGGCCGCATCGCGCGGGTCGTCCCGTACGACGATCAGAAGGAACCACCGGTCACCGGCATCCTCATCGAGGCCCACGGCGGCCTGCTCACGCCTCCCTTCGTCGAGCCGCACATCCACCTCGACACGGCGCTGACCGCCGGCGAGCCCCGCCCCAACGCCTCCGGCACCCTGTGGGAGGGCATCGCCTGCTGGAGCGAACGCAAGCGGACCCTCACCCGCGAGGACGTGATCGCGCGGGCCACCGAGGTGCTGCGCTGGCAGGCCGCCCACGGGGTGCTGCACGTGCGGACGCACTGCGACGTCACCGACCCGGACCTCACCGCGCTGGAAGCGCTGCTGGAGGTGCGCGACCGGGTGCGGGACTTCATGACCCTGCAGATCGTGGCCTTCCCGCAGGAGGGCATCGTCTCCTTCCCGGGCGGCGAGGGCCTGATGCGCGAGGCCGTCGCCCGCGGGGCGGACGTCGTCGGCGCGATCCCGCACTTCGAGGACACCCGCGAGGACGGCCTCGCCTCGCTGCACACGGCCTTCGCGCTGGCCGAGGAGCACGGCCTGCGGGTGGACGCGCACTGCGACGAGATCGACGACGAGCAGTCCCGCTTCGTGGAGGTACTGGCCACCCTGGCCCTGCGCTCGGGGCTGCGGGGGCGCGCCACGGCCTCGCACACGACGGCCATGGGCTCCTACAACGGCGCGTACAGCTTCAAACTCCAGCGGCTGCTCGCCCGCTCCGGCATCAACCTGGTCTCCAACCCCTTCGCCAACCTGGGCCTCCAGGGCCGCTTCGACGCCTATCCCAAGCGGCGCGGTCTCACCCAGGTCAAGGAGATGCTGGCGGCCGGGGTCAACGTGGCCTTCGGCCACGACGACGTGATGGACCCCTGGAACGCGCTGGGCACCGCCAACCCGCTGCAGACCGCCCTCGTCGGGCTGTACGCCGCCCAGCTCACCGGCGCCGACGAGATCCCGCTGGCCTTCTCGATGGTGACGGAGCGTGCGGCGCGGGTGCTCGGCCTCGCGGAGACGGAGTACGGCATCACCGCGGGCGCCCCCGCCTCCTTCGTGCTGCTCCCGGCCCCGTCGCCCGAGGAGGCGATCCGCCGCCAGGTCCGCCCGCGGTACGTCGTCTCGCGCGGGACCGTCCTCGCCGAGACCCCGCCCGCCCCGACCCGGCTGAACTGGCCGGGGGAGCCCCCGTCCGAGATCGACTTCGGCCGCCGCCTACGCTGACGCCCCATGAAGACGTGGACGCTTGACACGGCATCGGCCCGCGCAGCTCTCGAGATCGCCTCGGAGTACGCGGACACGACCCTCCTGAACCACTCGGTCCGTTCCTACGCCTTCGGAGCCCGGTACGCGGAGCAGCACGGGCTGGCGTACGACGCGGAACTCCTCTACGTCAGCGCCCTGGTGCACGATCTGGGCCTGACCGCGCCCTTCGACAGCCACACCCTGCCCTTCGAGGAGGCGGGCGGCCATGTCGCGCGCGTCCTGACGGCGGGCCTGGGCTGGCCGGCGGCCCGCCGGGCGCGCGCCGAGGAGGTCGTCGTCCTGCACATGCGGGACGACGTGGGCGCGGCCGAGGACGTGGAGAGCCACCTGCTGCAGGTCGGTACGAGCGCGGACGTGTCGGGCCTGCGCGTCGCCGAGTTCGATCCCGCCTTCACGGCCGATCTCCTCGCCGCGTACCCGCGGGGCGACTTCGGCGCCGCGTTCCTCGCGCTGGTCGAGGACCAGGCCGTACGCAAGCCCGACTGCGCGGCGGCCGCGTACGTGGCCGGCGGCGCGGCCGGCCGGATCGCCGCCAACCCGCTGGACCGGCCGCGGGCGTAGCCCCGTACGCGGGGGTCACGCATATCGGTCACGGTGTCGGATAACGTGCCCGCATGTCGTGGGACGAGGACGGAACACCGCACCCGCTCGCACTGCGCCGCACCGGCCGCAGCGAACTGGAGCCGGACCGGCTGCCGGAGATGCGGGAGCTGGAGGTGCTCGGCTGGGAGCCGGCTCCCGAGGACCTGCGCTGGGTGTTCCTCCCGTACGTCTGGCCTCCCGCGGCCCGTACCTGGATCCCCGACCGGTCCACCCACTGGGCGGTGGACACCGCCCTCGACGGCCACGGCCACATCACCGGCGTGGAGTGCGCCCCGCTGCCCGAGCCCGATCTCCGGGATCTCGACCACGAGGCCGACGAGGCCCTCGCCGGGCTCGGGCTCCCGCCCCGCCCGCGGGGGCGCCTGTGGCTGCTCAGCCCGGTCGGCCCTTTCACCGCCCTCGGCGCGCTCCTCGACCACCTGGACGACCTGGCCGAGGCGCGCGCCGTGCCGGCCCGGCCCTCCGCGGCCTTCCTCGCCCTGGCCCGGGCCGAACTTGCCGGGCTCGCCGGGCTCGCCGCCACCGAGGAGTAGAGCCCCCCACCACCGCACGCCGAGGGTGCGCGCGGTCACGACAGGGCCGTCCCGGGCTCCCATGGCTACCCTGGTTGTGAGGGGGTACTGCCGGGAGGCGATCTCATGGGTCGGCGCCATCACTTCCACATCGACCACGACGGGCACTCGGTCAGTGCCACGGTCCAGACCGGGCACACCGCCGTCGTGGAGGTAATGGTCGACGGCAAGGAGACCGGACACGCCACGACGCACGACGACCACCCCGTGACCGTGCACGTCGAGCTGCCGACGGATCCGCCGACACAGGTCTCCGTCCGCGCGACGCCCGGGCCGGGTGTACCCCGCTGCATCTTCGAGGCCCCGGCCATCGAGCCGCACATCATGTCCCCCCGCCCCTACTGACGGCGGCGGCTACCGACTGCCGACTACCGGCTGCCCTTGCGCTCCTGCGTCGCGGACCGGATCTCCTCCGTCGCCTCCCGGAACGCGGGGGCCGCGCGCCTGAAGTAGTCGAAGAGCAGTTCCTGCTGCTCCGGCGAGTACCCGGCGAGCACCTCGCCGATCCGCTTCCGGGCCGGCCCCACGGCGGCCTCGACCTGCGCCAGCGCTCCGGGCACGGCCTCGACCACGACCTTGCGCCGGTCGCCGGGGTCGGCGGTGCGTCGTACGTACCCCGCACGCTCCAGCCGGTCGATCAGCCGTGTCGTCGCCCCCGTCGTGAGCCCCGTCCCGGCCGCGAGCTCGCCGGAGGTGAGCCCGCCGGCCAGGGTGATCCGGCTGAGCGCGTACCACTCGGACGCCTGGAGGCCCGCCGCCTCCGCGCCCGCCATGCCGTGCAGCCCCACGGCGTCGACGTAGTCCCGAAAGACCGCACGCCGGTCGTCCTGCTCCGCCATCGCGAACCTCCCCTTGTCATTTATCTGCATGCATGCAGATAATGCATGCGTGCAGTTGCTGCGTCAGTGTAATCAACGCGGCGGCGGCCGTCATCCGCGCGTACCCGTCGACCGAGAGGCACCCCATGAACACCAGGACCCTCAAGCGCGCCGCCCTCGTCACCGCCGCCCTCCTCGCCCTCGGCGCCGGCGGTGCGTACCTCTACCTCGACACCACCTCCGACGTCCGGCGCACCGGCACGGAAACCTGCGCGGATGTCATACCGGCGGGCGCGAACCGCGCCGACGGCGAGGCCATCTGCGCCACCATCGACGCCCTCACCACCGCCTGGGCCCGCGGCGACGCGGACGCGTACGGCGGCCTGTTCACCGAGAACGCCACCTACACCACCTACATCGGCAGCCACTACGAGGGCCGCTCCGACATCACCGAAGGCCACCGCGCGCTCTTCAAGGACTTCGTCAAGGGCACCGCACTCGCGGCGACCTTCCTCGACCTGCGCTTCCTCGGAACCGACGCCGCCATCCTGACCGGCCGCGGCGACGACTACACGGGCGCGAAGCCCGGCCCCACCGAGCTCTCCAAGGTCCAGACGTACACCCTGGTCCGCGACACCGACGGCACCTGGCGCATCGCCGCCTTCCACAACACCCAGCGCCGCAACGTGATGGAGCGCTTCTCCTTCCTCTACTCGCCCGCGACGGCCCCGAAGGCGGAGAGGTGACCCCGCGCACCGCGGGCAAGCCCGGTCAATCGCAGCGCTCGACGGCGCCCGGCTGCAGCCTCAGCTCCCGGACCTGGTGGCAGTCCGAGCAGACGGTGGCGATGACCGCCCCGCACGCGCACACCAGGTCGGGCCCCCATTCGCCGCCCATCCCACAGCAGTAGCCTCGGCGCATCCGCCTCGCGGCGGGGGAGGAGTGGCAGGAGCAGGGCCTCGTGTTCGCCTCCGCCGTAGGCACGGAGCTGGACTCCACCAGCGTTCGACGCGCGTTCCGCCAGGCCATCGTCGGCGCCGAGGGAGTCGACGCGAAGGAGTGGACGCCACGCGAGCCGCGGCACAGCTTTATGTCGCTGCTGTCGGACAACGGGATCCCGATCGAAGAGATCTCGCGCTTGGTCGGGCACTCCGGTACGGCCGTCACGGAGGAGGTCTACCGGAAGCAGATCCGTCCGGTGATCCAGACGGGGGCGACCGCCATGGACGACATCTTTAAGGTCGATCCGAAGCCGTAGTCACCCAGTTAGTCACTCAGCAAACAGGAGAGGCACCTAGGAACGTTCCTAGGTGCCTCTGATCTGCTACTACGAAGTCGGGGTGGCGGGATTTGAACCCACGACCTCTTCGTCCCGAACGAAGCGCGCTGCCAAGCTGCGCTACACCCCGATCGCCGCCTTGCAGCGCTTGCTGCCCTGGCGACATCGATTACTTTAGCGGACCTCTCGCCGGAGACGAAATCCGGTTTTCGCGGAGCGGTCGCGGGGCGAGGGGAGGCGTCGGGCGGAAGCGGTCCGCCGTGACCAGGGCGAGGCCGAGTGCGTAGAAGGCCGCGCCCAGGACCAGCGCGTTCAGGGTCACCTGGGCGTAGCCGTACCGGGCCGCGTCGATGAAGGGGTACGTGTACCGGCGCGCGGTGCCCGGGGTGAGCAGGGCGCCGCGGACCAGCGCGAAGGCCACGTAGGTCAGCGGGTAGGCCAGCCACAGGGCGGCGTGGCGCGGGCGCAGGGTGCGCGGGGTCGTGAGGAGGAGGAAGTCCAGCAGGGCGCCGGCCGGGGTGACCGTGTGGAGGAGCTGGTTGGCCACGGCCTTGGCGCCGGTCAGCCGGTCGAGGTCCGCGACGACGTTGAAGGGGCTCGACGGGTTGGCGAGGACCAGGTGGAAGACGAGCCCGGTGATCAGGATGAACAGGAGGACGCCGCCCCGGTAGAGGGGAGCGACGTCGGGCCGGCGCCGCCAGGCGCGCGCGGCGGACAGGCCGAGGACGACCGCGACCAGGATGTTCGTCCAGATCGTGAAGTAGCTCAGGACGACGGGCACGCTCCCGTACACGCACTCGATGACCAGCCCCACCACGGCCGCGGCACAGACCAGGGCGCGGAACACCACCGGGACGAGGCGCGACGGGGTGGTCATCCCGGCAGCGTATTACCCCTTCGGGGTCAGCGTCAGGAGCGTCGCCTCCGGCGGGCACGCGAAGCGGACCGGGGTGAACCGGTTGGTGCCGCAGCCGGCCGAGACGTGCAGGTACGCGCGATTGCCCTCCGCCTCGTGCGTGGAGAGCCCCTTCACCCGCTCCGTGTCCAGGTCGCAGTTGGTGACGAGCGCCCCGTAGAAGGGGATGCACAGCTGCCCGCCGTGGGTGTGGCCCGCGAGGATCAGCGGGTACCGGTCGGCCGTGAAGGACTCCAGGACGCGCAGGTACGGGGCGTGCACCACCGCCATCGAGAAGTCCGCGTCCGCCTCCGGGCCGCCGGCGACGCTCGCGTAGCGGTCCCGCTTGATGTGCGGGTCGTCGAGCCCGGTGAAGGCCAGTTCCAGGCCGTCCAGCTTCAGCCGCGCCCGGGTGTTGGTGAGGTTCAGCCAGCCGGCCGCGTCGAAGGCGTCCCGCATTTCCTCCCACGGGTTGTGGACGGCGCCGACGACCGGCTTGTTGCCGTTCAGCCCGTGCCGGCCCTGCGCCTTCTCCAGCAGGTAGCGCCCGGGGTTGCGCAGCCGCGGCCCGTAGTAGTCGTTCGACCCGAAGACGTACACACCCGGGAAGGACATCAGGGGGCCGAGCGCGTCGAGCAGCTCGGGGATGCCTTCGGTGTCGGAGAGGTTGTCGCCGGTGTTCACGACGAAGTCGGGGCGCAGGCCGGCCAGGGAC
Source organism: Streptomyces sp. NPDC030021 (assembly GCF_055574035.1). Classification (NCBI taxonomy): domain Bacteria; kingdom Bacillati; phylum Actinomycetota; class Actinomycetes; order Kitasatosporales; family Streptomycetaceae; genus Streptomyces; species Streptomyces sp. NPDC030021. Next base: position 213,932 of record NZ_JBVIAH010000017.1, on the reverse strand, counting down.
TGCAGCCAGGCACGTTTCTTGCGCTGTCCGCCGACCATGTGGATGTCGGAGACCTGGAGCACGCGCAGCGGGCGCATCCCCTGGGGAAGGACAGGCACCGTGACCCGGCGCAGGCGGAAGGACCGCGCCTCGAAACCGGCGGCATAGGCCACACCCGCGGCCCCCACCGCAGCGATTCCGGCAGCCGCCTTCAGGGGTACTCCGTAACGCGCACGCATGGACCCATCGTCGCAGACCGGGAAAACCAGTGAGCGCCACTGCCCCCGCACCTGGCAGACTCACCTGCATGACCACGCTCAAGGCCAAGCTCCAGGAAGACCTCACGACCGCCATCAGGGCGCGCGACGAGCTCCACTCGTCCACGCTGCGCCTGACCCTCTCCGCCATCACCAAGGAGGAGGTCGCGGGCAAGGAGGCACGTGTGCTCTCCGACGAGGAAGTCCTCAAGGTGATCGCCAAGGAGGCGAAGAAGCGCCGCGAGGCCGCGGAGGCCTTCGCCCAGGGCGGCCGTCCCGAGCAGGCCGCGCGCGAGACCGCGGAGGGCGAGTTCCTCGACACGTACCTGCCCAAGCAGCTCAGCGACGACGAGCTCGTCGCGATCGTGGCGCAGGCCGTCGCGGAGGCCAAGGCCGCGGGCGCCGAGGGGCCGCGTGCCATGGGTGCCGTCATGAAGATCGTGAACCCGAAGGTCGCCGGGCTGGCGGATGGCGGGCGGGTCGCCGCCGTCGTCAAGCAGCAGCTCTCGTAGGACCGCGAAGCGCAAAGGGGGAGGGCCCCGGCCGGTCGGCCGGGGCCCTCCCCCTTTCGCATGTCGTGCCGTGCGGCGATAGCTGACCCGCTGACCCGCTGACCGCCACCGGTCAGTCGCGGCCGCCGATCACGCCGCCGGTGTTCGGGTCGATCGAGATCCCGGGGAACGGGGGCTGCGGCTCGACGTCGCCCGTGGCGCCCGTGGCACCTCCGTTGTTTCCGCCGTTCTGACCGCCGGGCCGGCCGCCGGGCTTGCCGTCACCGCCGGGCTTGCCGGGCCGGGTCGGGGTCGTGGGCGGCTTGTTGCCGCGCGGGCCGCCGGAGGGGACGGTCGGCTCCGGGATGCCGACCGTGACGAAGTTCCCCGACTCGCGGCCGGAGAGGGCGCCGCTGACCGCGTCCTTCCAGATGGGGCCGGGCAGACCGCCACCGAAGACCTTCTCGAAGGGCTTGCCGCCGATCACGATGTTCTCCATCGTGATCTTCTTCGCGCCGCCCGAGCCGACCCACACCGCGCCGGAGACGTTCGGCGTGTAGCCGACGAACCAGGCGTTGTAGCGGGAGTCCGTCGTACCGGTCTTGCCGGCGCTGTCGCGGTCGCTCAGACCGGCGCGCTCACCGGTACCGGAGTCGACCACTCCGCGCAGCAGGGTGTTGATGGTGTCGGCCGTCTCGGTGGACATCGCCCGGTCGCACTTGGACTTGGGCACGGCGAGTGCCTTGCCGTGCGCGTCGGTGATCGACTCGATGGCGACGGGCGTGCAGTAGACACCGCGGTTGGCGAAGGTCGCGTACGCGTTGGCCATCGTCAGCGGGGAGAGCTCGGCGGAGCCCAGCGCGATCGACGGGGCCTCGGGGATCTTGGAGCCGTCGGCCGGGACCACGCCGAGCTTCTGCGTCATCTCCGTCACCGGGCAGAGGCCGATCTCGCCGATCATCTCGACGAAGTACGTGTTGATGGACTTCTCCATCGCCGTCCGCAGCGCGTACGGCCCGATCTCGTCCTCGGTCTCGTTCTTCGCCGTCTGAATCTTGCCGTCGATCGGCAGGTTCAGCCACTGCGTGCCGTCGCACTTGGAGATCGGCGTCGGATAGTCGATCTTGTTCGGCGCCTGGTACACCTTGGTCGCCGGCATGCCCCGCTCTATGGCGGCCGCCGCGATGAACGGCTTGAAGGTCGAGCCGACCTGGAAGCCGAAGTTCGAGCCGCCCATCCGCTTGTCCACGGAGTAGTTGATCTGCGTCTCGTTCTTCCCGAAGCCGTACGGCTTGGACTGACCCATCGCCAGCACCCGGCCGGTGCCCGGCTGGACCATGGTCACAGCCGTCGCGATCGAGTCCTCCTGGTAGACGTGGTCCTTGATCGACTCGTTGGCCGCGTCCTGCGACTGCGGGTCCAGGGTGGTGCGTACCGTCAGGCCACCCTGGTTCCAGACCTTCGCCCGGTCCTCGCGCGTCTTGCCGAAGGCCGTGTCGGTCAGGAACGAGTTGCGCACGTAGTCGCAGAAGAAGCCCGCGCCCTTGACGGCGGTGATGCAGCCGTTCTTCGGCTTGGTCACCTTGAGGGTGACCGGCTTCGCCTTCGCCGCGTCGGCCTCCGCCTGCGAGACGTCCTTGGTGTCGGCCATCCGCTGCAGGACGATGTTGCGGCGCTTCGTCGCCTCCTGCGCGTCGTTCACCGGGTCGTACCGGCTCGGCGACTGCACGACGCCCGCGAGCAGCGCGGACTCCTCCAGCGCCAGGTCCTTGGCCGGCTTGCTGAAGTAGCGCTGGGCGGCGGATTCGATTCCGTACGCCTGCTGCCCGAAGTAGGTGATGTTGAGGTAGTTCTCGAGGATCTTCTTCTTCCCGAGCTCCTCCTCGACCTGGATCGAGTACTTCAGCTCGCGGATCTTGCGGCCGAGGCTCTTCTCCTGGGCCTCGCGCACCTTGGTCTCGTCGTCGCCGGCCTCTTCGACGAACACGTTCTTCACGTACTGCTGGGTGAGGGTGGAGGCGCCCTGTGCGGCGCCGCCTTCCTGCGCGTTGCGGTTGACCGCGCGCAGGATGCCCTTGAGGTCGACCGCGCCGTGCTCGTAGAAACGCGAGTCCTCGATGGCGACGATCGCCTTCTGCATGTACGGGGAGATCGCCGTGAGCGGGACCACCTGACGGTCGCGCGAATAGACGGTGGCGATCAAGCCACCCTCGGCGTCCAGAATCGTGGTCCGCTGGCTCAGCGGCGGGGTCTTGAGATTGGCCGGGATCTCATCGAATCCCTCGACCGTCCCCTTGGCCGCCAGGCCCAGGGCGCCTACGGCCGGAATCGCCATGCCGGCCAGTACAACCCCGGAGAGGACGGACACTCCGAGGAACTTGGCGGCCTGCTGGCTCCCCGTGAGCCCGCCGCCCGAGCGCTTCTTTCCCATAGGGGGCAGCCTACGTTCTCATTCGCCGGACACACGCGAATGCCTTGGCCTAAGCTGTCCCCAACTGTCACAGCAGTGTGGTGCGACATCAACCCCTCGGCTTGATTTTCACCCTTCCCGAATGGGGTGGACACATGTCCGAATCTTGCCCCTCTGCTGAAGTAGAACCGACGATTGCACCCGAATTGCCGCAATGGTCGGGCATGTCGCCGGATCACTCCGTCGGGTGATCTGCCGCTTACCCATAGTCCGTTCGGACCATTCAAGATTGGGCCCGTCGGGGGTGTTGCACTGTGCCCGCCTTCCGTAACGTCCTCAACTGGCAGCGGTGAATATGCCGCTACCGCCGTGGGGGAGCCTCGATTCGGGAGAGGACGGCGCCGGGATGGGCTGGGTTACCGACTGGAGTGCGCAGGCAGCCTGCCGCACTACCGATCCGGATGAACTATTCGTTCAAGGAGCGGCACAGAACAGGGCCAAGGCGGTGTGCACCGGATGTCCGGTGCGGACCGAGTGCCTGGCCGACGCGCTCGACAACCGTGTCGAGTTCGGCGTATGGGGCGGAATGACCGAGCGGGAACGGCGTGCGCTGCTGCGCCGGCGTCCCACCGTCACCTCGTGGCGACGGCTGCTTGAAACCGCACGCACGGAGTACGAGCGCAGTACGGGCATCCTCACCATGGATGCAGACGCGGAGATCGACGTGTCGTACGAGACATACGCGGCAGCCGGGTAGATCACACGGCCGCCACGACGTACGAACGCCTACGCTCCGGCCGGTACCCCGGCCGCGAGTCGTTCTCCGATGGCCCGTAGCCCGGCGAGGTCGTGCACATCGCCGGGCAGGGCAGCCACCTCCGCCACCGCCACCTCGGGGTGGAGTGAGGTGAAGCGATCGCGTGTGCGCTGCTCACGCGCGATCACCTGCATTCGTTCCGCGTGCAGGCGCAGCAGGCCTGCCGTGATCCGGTCGACGACCGCGGTATCGCCTTCGGTGCCGGGGGAGCCTGTCTCGGGAGGGTTCGCGGTCTGGGTGGTCCGTGTGCCGTGTGCGGTCTGCGCAGTCTCGGCGGACCCGGCGGTCTCCGCGGTTCCCTTGGGTTCCGCGCCCGAGTCACGAAGTCCAGCTTTCCCGGACTCCTGATCGACAATGCCGCCTTCTTCAAGATTCTCTGCGGCGGCCAACGCCCGCTCGGCGGACAGCTGGTCGGCGCCACTGCCGTGCACCCGGTTCAGTACCAGACCGGCCAGCGGCATGCTCTCCGCGGCCAGCCGTTCCACGAAGTACGCCGCCTCGCGCAGGGCGTCCGCCTCGGGCGCGGCGACCACCAGGAAGGCCGTGCCGGGAGCCTGGAGCAGCCGGAAGGTCGCGTCCGCGCGCGTGCGGAAGCCGCCGAACATCGTGTCCATCGCGGCCACGAAGGTCTGGACGTCCTTCAGCAGCGAGGCCCCCATCAGCTTGCTGAGGGTGCCGGTCATCATCGACATGCCGACATTCAGGAACTTCATCCCGGCTCGGCCGCCCACCTTCGCCGGAGCCATCAGCACCCGGATGAACTTCCCGTCCAGGAAGGACCCGAGCCGCTTCGGCGCGTCCAGGAAGTCCAGCGCGGACCGGCTCGGCGGGGTGTCGACGATGATCAGGTCCCAGTCGTCCCGGGCCCGCAGCTGCCCCAGCTTCTCCATCGCCATGTACTCCTGCGTGCCCGCGAAGCCGGCCGACAGCGACTGGTAGAAGGGGTTGGCGAGGATGGCCTTGGCCCGCTCGCCGTCCGCGTGCGCCTCGACGATCTCGTCGAAGGTCCGCTTCATGTCCAGCATCATGGCGTGCAGTTCGCCGTCCCCCGCGCCTACGGTCTCCACCTTCCGCGGGGTGTTGTCCAGCGAGTCGATCCCCATCGACTGCGCGAGCCGCCGCGCCGGGTCGATGGTGAGCACGACGGCCTTGCGCCCGCGCCCGGCCGCCCGTACGCCGAGCGCCGCGGCCGTGGTGGTCTTGCCGACCCCGCCCGCGCCGCAGCACACGATGATCCGGGTCTCCCGGTCGTCCAACAGCCGGTCGACCGCCAGCCGCGGCGGAGTGTCCATGCTCACGGTGTCCACCCCCTCGCTCATTCGGCCACCGACTGCTTCCGCAATTCCTTGGCCAGCGCGTACAGCCCGGCCAGATCCATCCCCGCGCCGAGCAGGGGCAGTTCGTACGTCGGCAGGTCCAGCCCCGCCAGTGCGGCGCGCTGCGCGCGCTCCAGCTCCACCCGGCTCGCGTGCTCGGCCGCCTGGGTGAGCAGCGGGTCCACCAGCCGCTCGGCCAGCCCGCCGCGCCGCGCGCCGCCGAGGCCCGCCCGGGACAGCGACTTCGCCACCTCGGCGCGGTGGTCGCCGGCCGCGGTGCGCAGGGTGTCCTCGTCCAGGTGGTGCGGCCGGACCATGTTGACGACGACCCGCCCGACGGGCAGTCCGGCCCGGCGCAGTTCCTCGATGCCGTCCGCGGTCTCCTGGACGGGCATCTCCTCCAGGAGGGTGACCAGGTGCACGGCGGTCTCGGGGGACTTGAGGACCTTCATGACGGCCTGGGCCTGGTTGTGGATCGGCCCGAACCGGGCCAGGCCCGCCACCTCGTCGTTGACGTTCAGGAACCGGGTGATCCGCCCGGTCGGCGGCGCGTCCATGATCACGTGGTCGTAGACGTACCGGCCGGTCCTGTCCTTGCGCCGCACCGCCTCGCACGCCTTGCCGGTCAGCAGCACGTCGCGCAGCCCGGGAGCGATGGTCGTCGCGAAGTCGATGGCGCCGAGCTTCTTGAGCGCGCGGCCGGCCGAGCCGAGCTTGTAGAACATCTGGAGGTAGTCCAGCAGCGCCCGTTCGGCGTCGATGGCGAGCGCGTAGACCTCACCGCCCCCGCCGGGCGCCACGGCGATCTTCCGTTCCTCGTAGGGGAGTGCCTCGGCGCCGAAGAGCTGCGCGAGCCCCTGCCTGCCCTCGACCTCCACCAGAAGAGTCCGGCCGCCCTCGCGTGCGAGGGCAAGCGCGAGTGCTGCGGCGACCGTGGTCTTGCCGGTGCCGCCCTTGCCGCTGACCACCTGGAGCCTGCTCACAGCGTCCGAGCCTAATTCCTCGGGTTCGACTCCGGTGGTGCCGGGTGGTTCTGCCGGAGTGTTCGGGGGTGAGCTCCGTTACGTCCGTGCCGGATGGGCCCGGTCCGGATCCGGTCGGGGTCCGGTCGGGGTCCGTGCCCGGGTCCGTGCCGGGGTGGTCCGGCGCCTGCCCGGGTGAGGTGTCCGGCCGTCGGTTCCGGGGGCGGCATGCGCCCCGCACGACAGGCACTACCCTCGCTCCCATGACCAAGAAGTTCGAATATGCGACGGTCCCGCTGCTGGTTCACGCCACCAAGCAGATCCTGGACACCTGGGGCGAGGACGGCTGGGAGCTCGTCCAGGTCGTGCCCGGCCCGAACAACCCCGAGCAGCTCGTGGCCTACCTCAAGCGGGAGAAGGCATGAGCGCTGTAGAGGCGAAGCTGGCCGAGCTCGGCCTGACGCTCCCGGGCGTCGTCCCGCCGCTGGCCGCGTACCAGCCCGCCGTGCGGTCGGGCTCGTACGTCTTCACCGCGGGTCAGCTCCCGATGGTCAAGGGCAGCATGCCGATCACCGGCAAGGTCGGCGCCGAGGTCTCGGCGGAGCAGGCCAAGGAGCTGGCGGCGATCTGCGCGCTGAACGCCCTGGCCGCCGTCAAGTCCGTCGTCGGTGACCTCGACAAGATCGCGCGTGTCGTGAAGGTCGTCGGCTTCATCGCCTCCGCCCCCGACTTCACGGCCCAGCCGGGCGTGCTGAACGGTGCGAGCGAGCTGCTGGGCGAGGTCCTCGGCGAGAAGGGCGTCCACGCCCGCAGCGCGGTCGGCGTGGCGGTCCTGCCGCTGGACGCGCCGGTCGAGGTCGAGATCCAGGTGGAACTGGTCGCCGGAGCCTGACCTCTCGCTTCCGCCGGGACGGGCCGGGTCGCGCACCGCGCGATTCCCGGCCCGTCCCGCGTGGTGCCTCCGGGCGGCCGGATCGCCCGTGCCGGCCACCCGGGCCGGCCGCCCGTGTCGGCCACCGGGACGGGTGACCCTCGAACATCGAGCCGGATGGCCGTAGCATCCGGCCATGCCGAATGGTCAGCATGGTCAGCAGCAGCCCCCCGCCGGAGGCCAGTGGTACCCGCCGGAGTGGCCCGACCGCATCCGCGCGCTCGCGGACGGCTCGCTCGTCCCGGTGGAGCCGCGGCGCGCCGCCACCGTGATGCTCCTGCGCGACACCCCCGACGGTCCCGCCGTGCACATGCTGCGCAGGCGAGCCTCCATGGCCTTCGCCGGGGGCGCGTACGCCTATCCGGGCGGCGGGGTCGATCCCCGCGACGAGGAGCACCAGGTCGGCTGGGCGGGGCCCTCCCGGGAGAACTGGGCGGCCCGGCTCGGGACCGACCCCCTCACCGCCCAGGCCATCGTCTGCGGCGCCGTACGGGAGACCTTCGAGGAGGCGGGCGTCCTGCTCGCCGGACAGACCCCGGACGAGATCGTCGGTGACACCACCGGCGACGACTGGGAGGCCGACCGGCAGGCGCTGGTGGCGCGGGAGCTGTCCTTCGCGGAGTTCCTCGACCGCCGCGGCCTGCGGCTGCGTTCCGACCTGCTCGGGGCCTGGGCGCGCTGGATCACCCCCGAGTTCGAGCCGCGCCGTTACGACACCTGGTTCTTCGTCGCCGCCCTCCCCGAGGGCCAGCGCACCCGCAACGCCTCCACCGAGGCCGACCGGACCGTGTGGATCCGCCCGGCCGACGCGGCCGCCGGATACGACAAGGGCGAGCTGCTGATGATGCCGCCGACCATCTCCACGCTGCGGTCGCTGGAGCCCTACGGGAGCGCCGGGGGCGCGCTCGCCGCCGCGGCCGAGCAGGACCTCGCCCCGGTGCTGGCCCAGGCCACGCTGGAGGACGGCGAGCTGGTGCTCAGCTGGCCGGGGCACGACGAGTTCACCAAGCGCGTCCGCCCCGGACGTCCCGCAGGTCCCGCCGATCCTGCAGGTCCCGCCGATCCCGCTGGTCCCGGAGGCCCCGCATGACCGACGCCGCCGCACTGCCCGGACAGCCCCGCGGAGTGGTCACCTCCGGGCCCGCGACCGCCCGCGCGGTGAACGTCCTGGCTCCCAACGCCTCCGCGATGACCCTCGACGGCACCAACACCTGGCTGGTGTCCGAGCCCGGATCCGACCTCGCCGTCGTGATCGATCCCGGCCCACTGGACGACATACACCTGCGGGCGGTCATCGCCACCGCCGAGCAGGCGGGCAAGCGGATCGCCCTCACCCTGCTCACCCACGGCCACCCGGACCACGCCGAGGGCGCAGGCCGCTTCGCCGAGCTCACCCGTACGAAGGTCCGCGCCCTGGATCCGGCCCTGCGCCTCGGCGACGAGGGCCTGGCCGCCGGGGACGTGATCCGGACGGGCGGGCTGGAGCTGCGCGTGGTGCCGACCCCGGGCCACACCAGCGACTCGCTCTGCTTCCACCTGCCCGCCGACCGGGCCGTGCTGACCGGCGACACCATCCTGGGCCGCGGCACCACCGTCGTCGCCCACCCCGACGGCCGCCTCGGCGACTACCTGGACTCCCTGCGCCGCCTGCGCTCGCTCACCGTGGACGACGGGGTGCACACCGTCCTGCCGGGCCACGGGCCGGTCCTGGAGGACGCGCAGGGCGCCGTCGAGTACTACCTGGCCCACCGCGCGCACCGCCTCGCCCAGGTCGAGACCGCCGTCGAGAACGGCTGCCTGACCCCGGAGGCGGTCGTCGCCCAGGTCTACGCGGACGTGGACCGCTCCCTGTGGCCGGCCGCGGAATGGTCCGTCCGGGCGCAGCTGGAGTACCTTCAAGATCACGGACTGATCCCGGGAGGGCCTGAATGAACACCGTGTTCCTACTGGTCATGCTGGTTGCGACGGCCGGATGGATCACCTCGACGGTGACCCTCCGGGTGCAGAGCCTCCAGAACAAGGCGGACCGCATGGAGCGCCGCCTGGCCCTGGTGCTGGACCACTTCGGCATCGAGGAGCCGGAGCCGGCCGGGATGGACGAGGTACGGGCCCATCTGAGGGCCGACCGGCAGATCTCGGCGATCAAGGAGTACCGCCGGATCACCGGCGCGGGCCTGGCAGAGGCCAAGCTGGCCGTCGACGCCCTTGCCGAGGCCGAGAAGGCCTGAGCGGGCGCGGGCCGCCCGAGCCGTCCCGGGGCCGCCGGAGCCGCTGGGGCCGCCGCCCCCGGCGTTCAGCCCTGGCGCGGCGTCTTCGTGCCGTGCCGGGCCGTGTACTCGTCCGCCAGCCACGGCCCGAGGTCCTCGACGTAACCGCGCAGGACCTCCGGGTCCGCGACGGGATCCAGTGCGACGGCGGCCGCGGCCTCCAGCTGCGCCGCGCGTTCCGGGTAGTACATGCCGAAGATCTCCGCGGACTCGCCGAGGTCGCTGGTCCAGCCGCCCCACCGCGGCATGACCAGCGTGAAGGCGGTGCGCACCAGGTGCCGGGAGAAGCGGCGGCTCAGCTTCCGGTACTCCTCCGGGGTGGACGCCTCCCGCACCCGCGTCCGCCACCCGGGCAGCAGGTCGGCCAGGTCGCCGTTGGTCTCGCGGGCGAGCAGGCTGTCCGGGCGGTAGCGCGGCAGGTGCTCGGCCAGGTCCGCGCCGAGCAGCGGGGTGCACAGGCAGGCGAGGAACCAGCCCAGGTCGAATCGTTCCGCCTCGCTCAGCACGGCGACCTTGTCCCAGAGCAGGATGCCGACCCCGTCGACCTCCGGGAAGTCCTCGTCGAGCCCGCGGGCGAGCACCTCGGCGGTGTCCCGGTCCTCGTCGGAGGGCTCGTGGTGCAGTACGAGCAGCAGGTCCAGGTCCGACCGCCCGGGCCGGGCCGTCCCCCGCGGCACGGACCCGTAGAGGTACGCGCTGTGCAGCCGTCGGCCGTACGCCTCGGCGGTCCGGGCCCGCGCGGCCGCCACGACGCCCTTGAACCCGCTCTGCACCCGCCCGAGGGACCCCTCCCGCTCGAAGTACCCGTACGCGTCCAGCCCTCTGTGCCCCATGGCTCCACTGTGCCCGGCCGCCCGCCCGGGGCGGCGGACCGAACGCCGTGCGTCGGCCGGACCGGGCTCCGCGGGTGCTTGTCGCGCCCGGGAAACGCCAAGGGGCCCTGCCCGGTCGGGCAGGACCCCTTCGAACGGCTGTGGCCGGCGTCAGCGGGAGCGCTTCGCGAGGCGCTCCACGTCGAGCAGGATGACCGCACGCGCCTCCAGGCGCAGCCAGCCGCGGCCCGCGAAGTCGGCCAGGGCCTTGTTCACGGTCTCGCGCGAGGCGCCGACGAGCTGGGCCAGCTCCTCCTGCGTGAGGTCGTGCACCACGTGGATGCCCTCCTCCGACTGCACGCCGAAGCGGCGCGACAGGTCGAGGAGCGCCCGCGCCACACGGCCGGGAACGTCGGAGAAGACCAGGTCGGACATCTGGTCGTTGGTCTTGCGCAGACGGCGGGCGACGGCGCGCAGCAGCGCGGTCGCGACCTCGGGCCGGGCGTTGAGCCAAGGCTGGAGGTCACCGTGGCCGAGGCCGAGGAGCTTGACCTCGGTCAGCGCGGTGGCGGTGGCGGTGCGCGGGCCCGGGTCGAAGAGCGACAGCTCGCCGATCAGCTCGCCGGGGCCGAGGACGGCCAGCATGTTCTCGCGGCCGTCGGGGGAGGTGCGGTGGAGCTTCACCTTGCCCTCGGTCACGACATACAGCCGGTCGCCGGGGTCGCCCTCGTGGAACAGGGCGTCACCGCGTGCGAGGGTCACCTCGCCCATGGAGGCGCGGAGCTCCGCGGCCTGCTCGTCATCGAGCGCCGCGAAGAGCGGGGCGCGCCGCAGAACGTCGTCCACGAGTCTCTCTCCTATGTCGACCAGCTCAGGGGACCGTGCTCCCCATTTTGCCGGACGGCTCAAACAGTGCGATCAATCACAAGGATGCCGGACGGACGGGCGTGCTGTGCGGCGAGAGGCCAATCGGAGTGGTGTTACCTGAGGTCCGGGCGGGTGTCAGCGGTCGGCCTTAGGCTGGCCGGGTGTCCAATAAGCCGGTGAGAGCACAGGCCAAGGGGTCCGCCGGAGTGACGGAGCCCCCAAATTCTGCCGTGGGCGAACATGTCCCAGTGAAGACGCCCGCGAGGGTCGCGGCCACCCCACAGGGCAAAGTTTCGGCCAAGAAACCGAAGCCGGCCAAGCCGGAATCGCACCTGGCCATGGTGCGCAGGGCGCGGCGCATCAACCGCGAGCTGGCCGAGATCTATCCGTACGCCCATCCGGAGCTCGACTTCCGCAATCCCTTCGAGCTGCTCGTCGCGACGGTGCTGTCCGCGCAGACCACCGACCTTCGGGTGAACCAGACGACCCCGGCCCTCTTCGCGGCCTACCCGACCCCCGAGGACATGGCCGCGGCCGCCCCCGAGGATCTGGAGGAGCTGATCCGGCCGACCGGGTTCTTCCGGGCCAAGTCGAGGTCCCTGCTCGGCCTCTCGCAGGCCCTGCGGGACAACTTCGGCGGGGAGGTGCCGGGCCGGATCGAGGACCTGGTGACGCTGCCCGGAGTGGGCCGCAAGACCGCGAACGTGGTCCTCGGCAATGCGTTCGGTGTCCCGGGGATCACGGTGGACACCCATTTCGGCCGGCTGGTGCGCCGCTGGAAGCTGACCGAGCAGGAGGACCCGGAGAAGGTCGAGGCGGAGATCTGTGCGATCTTCCCGAAGAGCGAGTGGACGATGCTCTCGCACCGGGTCGTCTTCCACGGCCGCCGGATCTGCCACTCGCGCAAGCCCGCCTGCGGGGCCTGCCCGATCGCCCCGCTCTGCCCGGCGTACGGGGAGGGCGAGACCGACCCGGAGAAGGCGAAGAAGCTGCTCAAGTACGAGAAGGGCGGCCAGCCGGGCCAGCGGCTGACCCCGCCCCCGGACTACCCGGGCCTCCCGGCCCCGCCGCTGGGCGGGGCCGTGGCGGCGCCGTAGCGGGTGCCCGGAGGCGGCGGTGCGGGGGGTGGGGACGCGGGTGCGTGGGGGCGTGAAGACCTGTGGACTCGGGGAGTTAGGAACGATTCGGTACCCGGACCGCGTTTGTGGTGTGGGAGACGGCGCTGGACAGGACGACGCGGACAGAGGTGCCTATGACGCGCGGTACACGGGACGAGACCGGAACCACGGTGGGAGCCCGCGAGGGCGGCGGCCCGGCCGTCACCACCGACGGCCTGCCCGTATGGCTCGACCCCGTCGTCGAGGCGGCCCGGTCCGTCCAGCCGGGGCAGCTGAGCCGGTTCCTGCCGCCCGAGGACGGTCGCGGGCGGCAGTCCGCCGTGCTCGTCCTCTTCGGGGAGGGCGCCCGCGGCCCCGAGCTGCTCCTGATGGAGCGCGCCGGCACCCTGCGCTCGCACGCGGGCCAGCCGTCCTTCCCCGGCGGCGCGCTGGATCCGGAGGACGGCGATCCGCACACCACCGGCCCCCTGCGTGCCGCGCTGCGCGAGGCCGAGGAGGAAACCGGACTTGATCCTTCCGGTGTGCAGCTCTTCGGCGTGCTGCCCCGGCTCTACATCCCGGTCAGCGAGTTCGTCGTGACCCCGGTGCTCGGCTGGTGGCGCGACCCCAGCCCGGTCGGAGCCGTGGACCTCGCCGAGACGGCGCGGGTCTTCACGGTTCCCGTGGCCGATCTCACGGATCCCGAACACCGGGTCATGACCGTTCATCCGAGCGGCCACCTGGGGCCGGGATTCACCGTCGAATCGGCTCTGGTCTGGGGTTTCACCGCCGGGGTGATCGATCGGATCCTGCACTTCGCGGGCTGGGAGCGTCCGTGGGACCGCTCACGGCAGGTCCCACTCGACTGGCGCGCATGAGACGGTGGCCCACGTGAACGTGCTGGACATCCTGTTGCTGCTCGCCGCCGTATGGTTCGCGATCGTCGGCTATCGCCAGGGGTTCGTCGTCGGCATCCTGTCGGTGATCGGCTTCCTCGGCGGTGGTCTCCTCGCCGTGTCCCTGCTCCCGCTGATCTGGGACCGGGTGACGGACAACGGCACCCAGGTGTCCACCACGGTCGTCGTGATCTCCGTGGTCGTGATCATCATCTTCGCCTCGATCGGCCAGGCCCTGACCACCCATCTCGGGAGCAGACTCCGCCGCAAGATCACCTGGTCGCCGGCGCGCGCGCTCGACGCGACCGGCGGTGCCCTGGTCAACGTGGTCGCGATGCTGCTCGTGGCATGGCTGATCGGGCTGCTGGTGGCCCAGACCGCCCTGCCCAGCGTGGGCAAGGAGGTCCGTAACTCCAAGGTCCTCCTCGGCGTGTCGCGGGTGCTGCCCGACCAGGCGGACACCTGGTTCTCGGACTTCAGCTCCACCCTCGCGCGCAACGGCTTCCCCCAGGTGTTCAGCCCGTTCTCCAACGAGCCCATCACCGAGGTGAAGGCGCCCGATCCGACGCTCGCCAGCAGCCCCGTCGCCGAGCTGGCGAAGCGCTCGATCGTGAAGGTCGTCGGTACCGCGCCCAGCTGCAGCAAGGTGCTGGAGGGCACGGGCTTCGTCTTCGCGCCCGGCAAGGTGATGACCAACGCGCATGTCGTCGGCGGGGTCAGCGAGCCGACCGTGCAGATCGGCGGCGAGGGCAGGCTGTACGACGCCAAGGTCGTGCTCTACGACTGGGCGCGCGACATCGCCGTCCTGGACGTGCCGAAGCTGAAGGCCCCGGTGCTGGAGTTCTCCGAGAAGGACGCGGCGAGCGGCAACGACGCGATCGTCGCCGGCTTCCCGGAGAACGGCGGGTACGACGTCAGGTCGGCCCGTGTCCGCGGGCGGATCAACGCCAACGGCCCGGACATCTACCACCGGGGTACGGTCCGACGGGACGTCTACTCGCTGTACGCGACGGTCCGCCAGGGCAACTCCGGCGGTCCGCTGCTGACGCCCGACGGCAGGGTGTACGGAGTCGTCTTCGCGAAGTCCCTCGACGACCCCAACACCGGTTATGTGCTGACGGTGGACGAGATCCGCGACGACATCCGGGTCGGCAAGGACGCCGTACGCCGGGTCGACAGCCAGGGCTGCGCGCTCTGAGACGCCGCTCCCGCCGGGTCCCTACGTCCGTGGATGGCGCAGGCGCGCGGAGACCCAGCGGGCCCGTCGGCGCAGGATGAGCGGAATCCCGAGGCGGGGGTCGTGGCCGTGCCGGCCGGCCCTCTCGTGGGTGCCCGGCGTAGCTGCCGAGCGGCGTTCGTGCGCGGTGTCACCGTAGTCGTGCGTCCAGCTCATACTCCGAGCTCTGCCCGTGGCCCAAGGTCCGTAATCCCGTCAGGGGCGGCCAATTGGCCTATGCGCCAGGCAATTGAATGCTCGTAAGACAAGCGCACGATCGAACTCCCGCCTCTTCAGAGGGCGGTCGCCGGGTACGTGTCCGTTCCGCGGCCCGTCCGGCGGCCCGTCCGGCGGCGGGCGGCCGGCCGTCGCGTCAGCGGTCCGGCTCGGGGTCCTTGAGCCAGTTCACCAGCTCTGACGAGAAGGCGACCGGGTCCTCCTCGTGCGGGAAGTGCCCGAGCCCGTCGAACAGCCGCCACCTGTACGGGGCTTCGACGTACTCCCCGGAACCGGCCGCGCTGCGCGTACGCATCACGGGGTCGAGCGAGCCGTGCAGATGCAGCGTCGGCACCCGCACCGGACGCTTCATCCGCCGGTTGAACTGGATCCCGTCGGGCCGCGCCATCGACCGCATCATCCAGCGGTACGGCTCGATCGAGCAGTGCGCGGTGGACGGGATGCACATGGCCCGCCGGTACACGGCCAGATCCTCGTCCTCGGGCGGCCGCGGACCCGACCAGTCCCGGATCAGCTCCCCTACGAGCGCCCCGCCGTCGGCGACGAGCTGCCGCTCGGGAACGAACGGCCGCTGGAAGCCCCAGATGTGTGAACTCGCCCGGGTCTGCCCGAAGTCCGACAGCATCGCCGAGCGCCAGCGGCGCGGATGCGGCATGGAGGAGACCACGAGCCGGCGCACCAGCTTGGGCCGCATCACGGCCGCCGTCCAGGCGAGGTACCCGCCCAGGTCGTGCCCGACGAGCGCGGCGTCCGGCTCGCCGAGGGACCGTACGACTCCGGTGATGTCGAGCGCCAGGTTCGCGGGGTCGTAGCCGCGCGGGGTGCGGTCGCTGCCGCCCACCCCGCGCAGGTCCATCGCGACCGCCCGGTACCCGGCGTCGGCGAGCGCGGTCATCTGGTGCCGCCAGGTCCACCAGAACTGCGGGAAGCCGTGGAGCAGCAGCACCAGCGGCCCGTCACCGAGCTCGGCGACGTGGAAGCGGGCGCCGTTCGCGGCGACGTCCCGGTGCGTCACCGCCTGCCCGCCGGGGAGGTCGAGCCGTACCGCCGTGGCAGCCGTGGGAGGAACGCTGGAGTCCGGCGTGGGCGCTGTCATGAGGACGAGCGTGCCACACCCACAGCCTTGTCACTCACCGGCCGGGGGTGCGGCTTGACGGTCCCGACCAGCGCGGCGGTCTGCTTGACGGAGGCGATGGACTTCTCCGGCGGCTTGACCTTCTTGAACTTCCGTACGGCGATCAGCGTGAGCACGCCAGCGATCAGCAGGAACGCGCTGCCGACGATGAGGAAGGACCACGCGAGCCCGAGCCCGAGGTTGTGGATCCCGTATGCCGCGGCGAAGGTCAGCACCGGGAGGGAGAAGACCGCGAACACTCCTGCGGCGGCGATGGAGGCGGATCCGCTGCCCACGCGCTTGACGTCCTCGCGGATCTCCGCCTTGGCGAGGGCGATCTCGTCGTGCACCAGCGCGGACATCTCGGCGGTGGCCGAGGCGACCAGCTGGCCGAGTGTGAGCTCGGCTCCCTGCGCCTCTTGGTCCACTGCGCTCATCGCTCTCTCCCTCTGTCGTCTGCTGCCGGTCGGCACGGCTGTCTGTCCTGCGTCGTCTGTCAGATCATGCCGGACGGTCGCCGTCGGTGGTGGACCCGGCCGCGGTTTGGAGCGAGGTGGCGGACTCCTTCTCGGCCTTGCGGCGGTGTTCCGCGGCCCGGTCCTCGTAGATCTTGGCCATCCGCAGGTGGTACGCGGGGTTGTGCTCCTCGTAGATGTCCGGGATGCCGTCGTGGTCCTCGTCGCGCTCCTCGGCCTCGATGAGCGCCCGGTACGTGCGGTTGCGGAGCTTGAGCATGACGGACGCGACCACGGCGGCGATCAGGGAGCCGATCAGGACGGCCGCCTTGACCTCGTCGGTGAGGACCGGGTCGTCGGTGAAGGCGAGTTCGCCGATCAGGAGGGAGACCGTGAAGCCGATGCCGGCGAGCGAGGCCACGGCGAGCACGTCCGGCCAGGCGAGGTCCTCGTTGAGCTCGGCCTTGGTGAAGCGGGCGGCCAGCCAGGTGCCGCCGAAGATGCCCACCGTCTTGCCGATGACGAGGCCGAGCACCACGCCGAGGGTCTCGGGCCGGGTGAAGACCTGGGCAATGGCCTTGTCGGAGAGGGAGACACCGGCGGAGAAGAGGGCGAAGAGGGGTACGGCGAGACCGGCCGAAATCGGCCGGACCAGGTGCTCGATGTGCTCGCCGGGGGACTGCCGCTCGCCGTCCTGGCAGGTGCAGCGCAGCATCAGGCCCATGGCGACGCCGGCGATGGTGGCGTGGACACCGCTGTTGTACATCAGGCCCCAGATGACCAGGGCGAGGGGAACGTAGACGTACCAGCCGTGGACACCCCGGCGGAGCAGGAACCAGAAGAGGGCGAGGCCCACGAACGCGCCGCCGAGCGCGAGGAAGTCGATCTCGCTGGTGAAGAACACCGCGATGATCAGGATGGCGAAGAGGTCGTCGACGACCGCGAGGGTCAGCAGGAAGGCGCGCAGGGCCGACGGCAGCGAGGTGCCGATGACGGCGAGGACGGCGAGCGCGAAGGCGATGTCGGTGGCGGTCGGGACGGCCCAGCCGTCCGTGGAGCCGTTGCCCACGATGTTGACGAGTACGTAGACCAGTGCGGGTACGGCCATGCCGCACAGGGCGGCGATCACCGGGAGCGCGGCCGCTCTGGCATCGCGCAGATCGCCCGCGACGAGCTCGCGCTTGAGCTCGATGCCGGCGACGAAGAAGAAGATGGCGAGGAGTCCGTCGGCCGCCCAGTGCTGGAGCGAGAGGTCCAGGCCGAGGGAGGCGGGGCCGATGTGGAAGGACCGGACCTCGGCGTAGCTCTCCGAGATGGCGGGGATGTTCGCCCACAGGAGGGCGGCGATCGCGGCCACGAGCAGCAATACGCCGCCGACGGTCTCGGTGCGCAGGGCATCGCCGACGAAGCGGAGCTCGGGCAATGAGAGGCGGCCGAGCAGCTTGGGGCTCTTGTGGTCGGTGGGGCTGGGCGCGGCCACGAGGGGACACCTCCGGGGGGCGGTTGGACGGCATGGCGAAGCTCATTGCCGACCAGACTTCCCGGCGCACCCTGTGATCTTTTTACGCTTTCAATATTTTACAGGGTGTACGCGAGGACGTATCCGGTGATCATCACTTTAAGTGCGAAAGGGGCACCCGGCGCGCCGCGCCGGGTGCCCCTTTCGGTGTGTCCCGTGTGTTCCGTGTGTTTCGGTCTGTCCTGAGCGGTGGGCCTCGGCCCGTGGCTCAGTCCTCGCTGCCGGCGGCCGGGAGCTTGCTCTGGATCAGGTCCATGACCGAGGAGTCGGCGAGCGTGGTGACGTCACCGACCGCGCGGTTCTCCGCCACGTCGCGCAGCAGACGGCGCATGATCTTGCCCGAGCGGGTCTTCGGCAGTTCCTGGACCGGCAGGATCCGCTTCGGCTTGGCGATCGGGCCCAGCGTGCTGCCCACGTGGTTGCGCAGGTCCGCGACCAGGTTCTCGGTCTCGGAGGCGCTGCCGCGCAGGATGACGAAGGCGACGATGGCCTGACCGGTGGTCTCGTCGTTGGCGCCGACCACGGCCGCCTCGGCGACCGAGGGGTGCGAGACGAGGGCCGACTCGACCTCGGTGGTCGAGATGTTGTGGCCGGACACCAGCATCACGTCGTCCACCCGGCCGAGCAGCCAGATGTCGCCGTCGTCGTCCTTCTTGGCGCCGTCGCCCGCGAAGTACTTGCCCTCGAAACGCGACCAGTAGGTGTCGATGAACCGCTGGTCGTCGCCCCAGATGGTGCGCAGCATCGACGGCCACGGCTCGGTGAGGACCAGGTAGCCACCCCCGCCGTTCGGGACCTCGTGCGCCTCGTCGTCCACGACGGTGGCGGAGATTCCGGGCAGGGCGCGCTGTGCGGAGCCCGGCTTGGTGGCGGTGACGCCCGGCAGCGGGGAGATCATCATCGCGCCGGTCTCGGTCTGCCACCAGGTGTCCACGATCGGGCAGCGGTCGCCGCCGATGTGCTTGCGGTACCAGATCCAGGCCTCGGGGTTGATCGGCTCGCCGACGGAGCCCAGCACGCGCAGGCTCGACAGGTCGAACTTCGCGGGGATGTCGTCGCCCCACTTCATGAACGTACGGATGGCCGTGGGCGCCGTGTAGAGGATGGTCACCCCGTACTTCTGGACGACCTCCCAGAACCGGCCCTGATGCGGGGTGTCGGGGGTGCCCTCGTACATCACCTGGGTTGCGCCGTTCGCGAGCGGCCCGTAGACGATGTAGGAGTGCCCGGTCACCCAGCCGATGTCGGCGGTGCACCAGTAGACGTCGGTCTCCGGCTTCAGGTCGAAGACCGCGTGGTGGGTGTACGCGGCCTGCGTGAGGTAGCCGCCGGAGGTGTGCAGGATGCCCTTGGGCTTACCCGTGGTCCCCGAGGTGTAGAGGATGAAGAGCGGGTGCTCGGCGTCGAAGGGCTGCGGGGTGTGCTCGGCGGACTGCCGGCCGACCACGTCGTGCCACCAGACGTCGCGGCCCTCGGTGAAGGCGGTGTCCTGACCGGTGCGGCGCACGACGAGCACGTGCTCGACCTGCGGACACTTGGTGACGGCCTCGTCGATGGCGGGCTTCAGGGCGGTGGGCTTGCCGCGGCGGTAGCCGCCGTCGGCGGTGATGACCAGCTTGGCGTCGGCGTCCTGGATGCGGGAGGCGACGGCGTCGGCGGAGAAACCGCCGAAGACCACGGAGTGCGCGGCGCCGACGCGGGCGCACGCGAGCATCGCGACGACCGCCTCGGGGATCATCGGCAGGTAGACGGCGACCCGGTCGCCGGCCTCGACACCCAGCTCGGTCAGGGCGTTGGCGGCCTTGGAGACCTCGTCCTTGAGCTCGGCGTAGGTGATCGCGCGGCTGTCGCCGGGCTCGCCCTCGAAGTGGATGGCGACGCGGTCGCCGTTGCCGGCCTCGACGTGTCGGTCCACGCAGTTGTACGCGACGTTCAGCTTGCCGTCCGCGAACCACTTCGCGAAGGGCGGGTTCGACCAGTCGAGCGTCTCGGTCGGCTCGGTGGCCCAGGTCAGCCGCCGGGCCTGCTCGGCCCAGAAGCCCAGCCGGTCCGCGTCGGCCTGTGCGTACGCAGCCTCGGTCACATTGGCGGCGGCGGCCAGATCGGCGGGCGGTGCGAACCGCCGCTCCTCCTTGAGCAGATTGGCCAGGCTCTCATTGCTCACGACATCTCCCTTTCCCAGGGTGTCCGTTGTGTCCCCGGGCATAGCTCATCAGTCAGCGGCCCAGGTGACAAGGGGTAGCCGAGAATTGGTTTAGACCTATATCACGACCTGGTCCGCGCGAGAACGGAGTGCGAATGGCCCCTCCCCGCTGCAGGGGGCGGGAAGGGGCCAAACGAGTGCACGAATACGGGAGGGTATCGGTTCAGGCGTGCTGGCCCACGCTGTCGAAGACCCGGCAGTCGAAGAAGTCCTGGCCCTCGGAGAGGAGGTACGCCTGCGCCTCGCCCACGTGGAAGTACATCCCGTGCAGCTCCAGGGTGCCCTCGGCGAGCCGCCTGGCCACCGATTCGTGGGCCCGCAGATGCTCCAGCTGCTGGACCACGTTGGTCAGGCACAGCTGCTCGACCGCGTCCGCCGGGAGCCGGCCCGAGATCCGGGCCCAGGCGTGGTGGCGGCTGGCCATCCGCTCCAGGCTGGGCAGCCCGTGCTTCAGCCAGCGCCGCAGCGGGGTCATCGGGGCACCGGGCGTGGAGGAGAGCAGCGCCTGCATGGCGCCGCAGCCCGAGTGCCCGCACACCGTGATGCTGTCCACCTGCAGTACGTCCACGGCGTACTCGATGGCCGCGGCGACGGAGTCGTCGGTGGACTCCGCGCCGGGCAGCGGGACCAGATTGCCGACATTGCGGACCGTGAACAGGTCGCCCGGCCCACTGGCCGTGATCATGCTGGTCACCAGGCGGGAGTCCGCGCAGGTGAGGAAGAGCTGGGAGGGCCGCTGCCCCTCGCGGGCCAGCCGGGCCAGCTCCTCCCGTACGTGGGGTGCGGTGTCGCGCTGGAAGGCGCCGATCCCACTGGCCAGTTGGCCCGCGCCGCGCCGCCGGGGCGTGGGCGAGCCGGCCTGCCCGTCGGCGGCCTCCGTCTTCGCCTCGGTGGCCGCCGCGGCTGCCTTGGCCGCGTCCGCGGCGGTGATCGTACGGGTACCCGCGGGGCGGTGGTCGCAGTGGTTCTGCCAGGGCGTCCAGGGGCGGCAGCACTGGTGCCCGCCGCGCTGCGGCGCGCGGCGGGACCGGTCCGCGTGGTGGCTTGCGCCGGCGGGCCCGTCGTCGGGCGCGGTTCCGGCCGTGGCTCCGGTCACGGCTTCGGGCAGCCGCGCAGACGATCCGGCGCGGCCGGTGACCTCCAGCGAGCCCCCGTGCGCCAGATGGGAGTCCTGCCAGTCGTGCAGCGTCTCGTAGGCCGCGTGGTCCATGAACGAGCCGTCCAGCTCGACCACCGCGTGCCCGTCGTGCGGGATCTGGTTCAGCACCCGGCTCAGCCGGGGCACCGCGAGGAAGGTCAACTGCCCTCGGGCCCGCACCCGGTGGGCCCCGCTGTCCAGTCGCTCCACGGTGATCCGGGTCCGGGTGAGCCGGTACAGGGCCAGCGCGACGGCCACCGCGATACCGATGGCCACGCCCTCCAGGACCCCGCCGAGCACCACGGCGACGATGGTCGTGCCGTAGACCAGGATCTCCCGGTGCCGGGTGACACTGCGCAGGTGCGTGATGTTGACCATCTGCACGCCGACCGCCATCACCAGGGCGGCCAGCGCGGCGAGCGGGATCAGGTCGAGGACCGGGACCAGCAGCCCGGCCGCGAGCAGTACCCACAGTCCGTGCAGCATGGACGACTTCCGGCTGACCGCACCGGACTTGACGTTCGCCACGCTGCGGACCGCCACCCCCGTGACGGGCAGCCCGCCCAGCGCGCCGGAGACGATGTTCGCCGCGCCCTGGCCGCGCAGCTCCCGGTTGAGGTCGGCACGCGGCGGGCGGTTGCCCGTACGCCGCTCGGAGGCGATCAGCTTGTCGGTCGCGACGGCGGAGAGCAGCGATTCCACGCTGCCGACCAGGGTGATGGTCAGTACCGCGGCGATCAGACCGAGGACCGGCCCCTCGGGCAGTTCGGGCAGGGCGTGGCTGCGCCAGGACGGCAGGTCCACCCGCGGCAGGCTGAGCCCGGCCAGCGTGGCGAAGGCGGTGGCCGTGGCGACGGCGGCGAGGGTCGCCGGCACCTTGCGCAGGGCGCGGCCCACCCGTCCGGGCAGCCGGGGCCAGCCGAGCAGGACGATCAGGGTCAGCACGCTGATGCCCAGCGCGACCGGGTGCAGATCGGCCAACTGGCCCGGCAGCCCGAGGACGTTGGCCACGGCGTTGCTCTGCGGTGTGCCGCCGAGCACGATGTGCAGCTGGGCCAGTGCGATGGTCACGCCGATGCCCGCGAGCATGCCGTGCACGATGGCCGGGCTGACCATGAGCGCCGAGCGGGCGGTGCGCAGGGCGGCGAGGCCGAGCTGGCAGAGGCCGGCGAGCACGGTGATGGCGCAGGTGGTGCGCCATCCGTAGTGCTGGATCAACTCGGCGGTGACCACGGTGAGTCCGGCGGCCGGGCCGCTCACCTGGAGCGGAGCGCCACCGAGCCGCCCGGCGACGATCCCGCCGACTGCTGCGGCGACGAGCCCCGCCTGGAGCGGGGCGCCGGTGGCCAGGGCGATGCCGAGCGAGAGGGGCAGGGCGATCAGGAAGACGGCGATGGAGGCGGAGAGATCTGCGGGGAGGTCCTTGCGGATCTCTTGGGTGGTGCGTGAGGGGGAGGTGGCTGTCATGGGTTCCCGTCTCCTCGGGGGGAGGGATGAAGCGGCGGGAGTCTCAACACTCGGTAAATGGATGGTAATGGAGAGTAAAGGTGAGCGGTGAATAATACGGGCAAATGGCGTACAAATTAGCACTCAAGGGTGATTAAGCATTTTGTACGGCTTGTCATACTTTCTCCAGAGCGGACCGTATGGGACGTTGCGGCGCGGAAGTCCTGCGATGGAACTGCGAGGGAGAGGTGGGGCGGATGATCGCCGCCACGAAGAAGATCGCCGGCGGCCTGGTCGCCACGGCGCTGGTCCTGGGAGCCGCCGGGTGCAGCACCTCGGAACCCGCCAAGTCCCCGGCGCCCGGGGCCCCGAACGCACTGAAGGGGGCCGCCGCCGCGGAGGCTCCGGGCAGCGTCAACCGGCCCATCGGTGACGGTTCGACCGTGTACACCGGCATGCAGCCGAACGTGCAGAAGCCGCAGAAGCTCAAGCCCGGCGAAAAGCCGCCGCAGTTCGTGGTGTTCTCGTGGGACGGGGCCGGCGAGGACAGCCAGAAGCTCTTCTCGCACTTCCGCGAGGTCGGCAAGAAGTACAACGCCCGCATGACGTACTTCCTCAGCGGCGTGTACATGCTCCCAGAGGAGAAACGTTCCCTCTATACGGCGCCCCAGCATGAGCCCGGCCGCTCCGACATCGGCTTCGGCGACCTCCAGGGCATCAAGGACACGGCCACCCAGGTCCGCTCGGCCTGGCTGGAGGGCAACGAGATCGGCACCCACTTCAACGGGCACTTCTGCGGCCCCGACGGCGGTGTCGGCACCTGGTCCGTGGAGGAGTGGAAGAGCGAGATCAACCAGGCCAAGTCCTTCGTCAAGAACTGGAAGACCAACTCCGGCCTGAAGGACCAGGAAGCGCTCCCCTTCAACTACGACAAGGAGCTCATCGGCGCCCGCACGCCTTGCCTGGAGGGCCAGAAGAACTTCATGCTGGCGGCGAAGGACATGGGCTTCCGCTACGACTCCAGCGGCATCAGCAAGCAGATCTGGCCCAAGAGGACCGACGGGCTCTGGGACATCCCGCTCCAGCTGGTGCCCATGCCGGGGCGCGCCTTCGACACCCTGAGCATGGACTACAACTACATGGTCAACCAGTCCGGGACGACCTCACAGGGTGACCCCTCCCAGCACGCGTACTGGGGTGACCAGATGCGCGACGGCCTGCGGGAGGCCTTCGACCGCGTCTACCAGGGCAACCGCGCGCCGCTGATCATCGGCAACCACTTCGAGTCCTGGAACGGCGGCACCTACATGCGCGCCGTCGAGGAGTCCATCAAGACCATGTGCAGCCAGAAGGAGGTCCGCTGCGTCCCGTTCCGGGAGCTGGCGGACTGGCTGGACGCGCAGGACCCGAAGGCCCTGGAGTGGATGCGCACCCTCGACGTCGGCGAGGCTCCGAAGGAGGGCTGGGCGAAGTTCCTGACCGCGGGGCCGCCGACGGCGCCGGCCGCCCCCGCGGGCGTCAAGCCGGCTGCGGAGCCGGCCGGGGGGAGTGCGGACGAGGGCTGACGAGCGTCTCGGCCCCCTCGCGCAGGACGAAACCGGTGTCGACCTGGTCCGCCAGGTCGACACCGGTCTTGGCGTTGCCCCAGCTCTCCGCGTTCTTGAGGTGGAAGCTCACCATCTGTTCCGTGTACCGGGCCCAGTCGCGGTGCGCGTACGAGTCGTCGGCGGCGTCCTGGAGCTCCTGCAGGGCGAACCGGTTGGACGCCTCCAGCAGCTCGAAGGGGGCCGGCCGGCCCTTCTCCATGGCCCGCACCCAATCGGAGTGCCCGACGGTGACCAGCAGGTCCTCGCCCACCTCGTCCTGGAGGAACTCGATGTCCTCGGGTCCCTGCACCTTGTTCCCGATGACCTTGAGCGCGACCCCGAAGTCCCGCGCGTACTCCTTGTACTGGCGGTAGACGGAGACGCCCTTGCGGGTCGGTTCGGCGACCAGGAAGGTCACGTCGAAGCGGGTGAACATGCCGGAGGCGAAGGAGTCCGAGCCTGCCGTCATGTCGACGACCACGTACTCGTCAGGGCCGTCGACCAGGTGGTTGAGGCAGAGCTCGACCGCTCCGACCTTGGAGTGGTAGCAGGCCACGCCCAGGTCGGCCTCGGTGAACGGCCCGGTGGCCATGAGCCGTACGGGCTCCCCGTCGAGCAGGAGCGTGCGCGCGCAGGCCTCGTACACCGGGTTGTCCTCGGTGACGCGCAGCAGGCGCGAGCCGCGGCCGGGCGGGGTCGTCTTGATCATCGTGTCGGCGGACGCGATGCGCGGATTGGAGCCCCGCAGGTACTCCTTGATCAGGGGCAGGTGCGCGCCGAGGGCGGGCAGTTCGGCGGCCTCCTGCTCGGTGAGCCCGAGCGCGGCGCCCAGGTGCTGGTTGATGTCGGCGTCCACCGCGACGACAGGGGCCTCATTGGCGGCGAGGTGGCGGATGAAGAGGGAGGACAGGGTCGTCTTGCCGCTGCCGCCCTTCCCTACGAAAGCGATCTTCATGTTCACCAAGCGTAGCGGTTCGATAGCACTGTGTTGTCAAGGTGAGTGAAGAAGACCACTCCAAGGAGGGGTCGGTGCTATGGGTGCGCAGTGCGTAGGCTCCCTACTTATGAGTAGCGCTTCTGACCCGCTGGTCCCCCTGGCCGGGCTGCCTGGTGTCGCCGAGTCCGTGGATTCCGTACGCAAGGCCGTGGACCGCGTCTACGGGCACCGGGTGATGCGTCGCCGCAGCGGTGAGATCACCTCGGAGGCCGCCCTGCGCGGTGCCCGCGGGAGCGCGGCGCTGTCCGGTGCGGACTGGGCGCTGGAGGAGGTGCGCCGTCGGACCGACTTCGGGTCGGAGCCGGAAGCGCTGACGGTGGGCGCGGCGCTGCGGCTCACGGCGGAGGCCGGCCAGCTGCTGAGCATCTGGCGGCAGTCGCCGCTGCGGGTCCTGGCGCGACTGCATCTGGTGGCGTGCGGGTCCACGGCGGACGGCGATGTGGTGGGCCGCCCCCGGCTGGCGGGCGAGCCGGTGACCGAACCCCTGGTCGGGCTTCCGCTGCCGAGCGCCGAGGAGGTGGCGGGCCGCCTCGACGGGCTGTCCCGCCTGATCATCGCGGGCGGCTCCGCCCCGGCCCTGGTCACGGCCGCGGTGGTGCACGGCGAACTGCTGGCGCTGCGTCCGTTCGCCTCGTACAACGGGCTGGTCGCGAGGGCGGCCGAGCGGATCGTCCTGATCAACAGCGGTCTGGACCCGAAGGCCATCTGTCCGGCGGAGGTCGGTCACGCGGAGCAGGGGTCCGACGCCTACCTGGCCGCTTTCGAGGGCTACGTCTCCGGCACCGCGGAGGGCATGTCCGCCTGGATCGCGCACTGCGGCCGGGCGGTCGAGCTGGGTGTCCGTGAGTCGACGGCGGTCTGCGAAGCCCTGCAGCGCGGCGCGGCCTGAGCCGCCCGTTCCGCCCGTTCCATCTGTTCTACCCGTTCACCCGTTCGGCCCCGTGTCCGAGGCTTTCGGACCCCCGACATGGGTTGCGGCGACACCGTCTTGCTTTGGTGTCGCCGCTGGCATTTACGCCCAGTTACCAAGCGTCCTCGAAAGTTGCCCATCAGGTCGGGGTCTTTGCCCGTTACCTGGTGCGGCTGGCCCGTAATCGACGGGTCGACGTCGCGTGGGTGCTCGGCGCTCATGCTTCGGTCCGTGGGCCTTACTGCGTTTTAAAGATGATCCTCTCGGATGTTCTTTGGTCTCGCGGGCCGTTGCTTTATTTGTACTCCGCTTCGGAGCCATGCGAAACCCCTGGCTCCACTTTTTACTTTCCGGGACGACCGAGGGCGAACCGGACATGCCTTATCCGTGCAGGTCAGGACATTCAGGCGGAGCGGGCCGCGGCCAGTGCATTGGCGCGGCGCCGGCTCGCGTACCAGACCAGCCCGGCCGTGGCGGCTGCCGCGCCCACGGCCGCCGCGGCGACCAGGGCGGGCCGGGTCGGCATGGACAGCCCGGGAAGGCGCTGCTTCAGTCGTACGGGCCGGTTGAAGACCAGGACCGGCCACTCGCGCGCCACGGCTTCCCGCCGCAGTGCCCGGTCGGGGTTGACGGCGTGCGGGTGTCCGACCGCTTCGAGCATCGGGATGTCGGTGGCCGAGTCGCTGTAGGCGTAGCAGCGGGTGAGGTCGTACCCCTCGGACTCCGCGAGTTCGCGTACGGCCTCCGCCTTGGTGGGCCCGTAGGCGTAGTACTCGATCTCTCCGGTGAAGCAACCGTCCTCACCCACGACCATGCGGGTGGCGACGACCCGGTCCGCGCCGAGCATCTCCCCGATGGGCTCGACGACTTCCGCGCCGGAGGTGGACACGATCACCACGTCGCGGCCCGCGGTGTGGTGGGCCTCGATCAGGGACGCGGCCTCGTCGTAGATGATCGGGTCGATGAGGTCGTGCAGGGTCTCGGCGACGATCTCCCGCACCTGCTGCACGTTCCACCCCTTGCAGAGGGCGGACAGGTACTCCCGCATCCGTTCCATCTGATCGTGGTCGGCGCCGCCGGCCAGGAAGATGAACTGCGTGTACGCGGTGCGCAACACGGCTCGCCGGTTGATCAGGCCGCCTTGGTAGAAGGACTTGCTGAACGTCAAGGTGCTCGACTTCGCAATGACCGTCTTGTCCAGGTCGAAGAAGGCTGCGGTACGAGGCGAGGAGTGCGGCAAGGGCTGATTTTCCACGCCCCGAGCATATGCGCCCACCATTCGGCGTAAGGTGTGGCGCGTGGGTTTGCCTGAGAAGGCTCTCGGGTACACCATGGAAGTCACGGATCGTTCGCGACCGTGCTAACCCGGTCTGGCTCCTCCCCCCCCGAGTCGGACCGTGGGGACGACCCCCGCTCTCCCCCCCGGCGGGGGTCGTCGCATGTCCGGACGCGGTTCGCGTCCCTGCCTTCGGCCCCAAGTGACCATCCTCCGGCCCTTCCTCTTGCGCGGGGCCGACGCGGCGAAGGCCCTCACCACATCAGACTCGTGACGGTGCGTAGTGGTTCCGCCGCGCTCCGGAACTCACCTGAGAGGGTGACCGGGTTATTCACAGCCGATGGGTTGTCCACAGTTATCCAACAAGATCCACTTGTTTTTCCTGATCGCTGCACGGTGATTCCAGCCGCGAAGTCCGTGGCGGAAGCATTTGCAGTGAGAAGGGGGCGGAGATCGTGGCGCGATCGAAGTCGTGTGAATCGCCGGAGTCCGTGGTCGGCGGAAGGGGGACAGGGGTCGGGGCGGGCCTCGGAGCCGGATCCATGGCCGGATCCGCACCCGGCGGCGGGCGGCCGCTGATCATCACCGAGGACCCGCTGCTGCTCGACGATCTGCTGAGGCTGTGTGCCGCGGCGGGTGCCGAACCGCATGTGCGGCACGCGGTTCCCGAGCAGGGCGGGGCCGTCGGGGCCGGCGGGGAGGCGGGGCGCGCGGGATGGGAATCCGCACCGCTCGTGCTGGTGGGCGACGACGCCGCCCGACAGGTGCGCGGGGCACCGCGCAGGGCCGGGGTGTTCCTCGTCGGCCGGGACCTGGACGACCCCCACGTGTGGCAGCGGGCGGTGGAGATCGGCGCCGAGGAGGTGCTGCGGCTCCCGGACGCCGAGAGCCGGCTCGTCGACCGCATCGCCGATGTCGTGGAGGGGGCCGGGCGGCCCGCCCTCGCCGTGGGGGTGATCGGCGGCAGCGGCGGCGCCGGAGCCTCCACCCTCGCCTGCGCGCTCGCCGTGCGGGCCGCCCGCGCCGGGGAGCGGACCATCCTCATCGACGGCGACCCGCTGGGCGGCGGCATGGACGTCCTGCTCGGGGGCGAGAGCGCCGAAGGGCTGCGCTGGCCGGACTTCGCGGCCTCGCGGGGCCGGGTCGGCGCCGGAGCGCTGGAGGAGTCCCTGCCCGAGCTGCACGACCTTCGCGTGCTCAGCTGGGACCGCGGTGACCGGGTGGTGGTGCCGCCCGCCGCGATCCGGTCCGTGGTGGCCGCCGCGCGCCGCCGGGGCGGCGTGGTGGTGGTCGACCTCCCGCGGCGGGTCGACGAACCCGTGGCCGAGGTGCTGGCTCAGCTCGATCTCGTGCTGATGGTGGTGCCGGGCGAGTTGCGGTCGGTGGCCGCCGCCGGCCGGGTGGCGGCCGGGGTGCGGATGGTGGCCCGGGACGTGCGGGTCGTCGTACGAGGACGTTGCCCGGGCGGCCTCGATCCGGAGTCCGTGGCCGACCTGTTGGGGGCGCCGCTGGCCGGCGAGGTGCCGGTCGAGGTGGGACTCCCGGGGCGGGTGGCCGAGGGCGAACCACCGGGGACGCAGGGGAAGGGCGCACTGGCCCGCTTCTGCGACGGCTTCTGGCAACGCGCACTCGGCTCCGCCCAGGGGGTGCCGGCATGAGCGCGGTGCTCCTGGACGCGGTGCGCCGGCGGCTCGCCGAGAGCGGGGCGGAACCGACCCCGGCGCGGGTGGCTGCGGCCCTGCGGGCCCAGGGCAGGCTGCTCGGGGACGCCGAAGTGCTCGGCGTGGCTGCCGAGTTACGGTCCGAGCTGGTCGGCGCAGGACCGCTGGAAGCACTGCTCGCCGATCCGGAGGTCACCGATGTGCTGGTGGCGGCCCCCGACCGGGTGTGGGTGGACCGCGGTGGCGGGCTGGAGCTGACCGGAGTGACCTTTGCCGACGCCGAGGCCGTACGCAGGCTCGCCCAGCGGCTGGCCGCCGTCGCGGGGCGGCGCCTGGACGACGCCCGGCCCTGGGTGGACGCCCGGATGCCCGACGGCACCCGGCTGCATGCCGTGCTGCCCCCGGTCTCGGTCGGCTCGGCCTGCCTCTCGCTGCGGGTGGTGCGGCCGCGGGCGTTCACGCTGGAGGAGCTCGTCACCGCGGGGACTCTGCCGCCGGGCGGGCACCGACTGCTCAGGGACATGGTCGAGGCCCGGCTGTCGTTCCTCGTCTCCGGCGGCACCGGAACGGGCAAGACCACCCTGCTCAGCGCCCTGTTGGGGCTGGTCGGTCCCGGCGAGCGGATCGTGCTGGCCGAGGACTCGGCCGAGCTTCGCCCCGACCATCCGCACGTGGTGCGGCTGGAGACCCGTCCGGCCAACCAGGAGGGGGCGGGTCTGGTCACCCTGGCGGACCTGGTCCGCCAGGCGCTGCGGATGCGGCCCGACCGGCTGGTGGTGGGCGAGGTGCGGGGCGCCGAGGTGGCGGACCTGCTCGCCGCCCTGAACACCGGGCACGAGGGGGGCTGCGGGACGGTCCACGCCAACGCCGCCGCCCATGTCCCCGCCCGGCTGGAGGCGCTCGGGACGGCCGCCGGGCTCGACCGGGCCGCCCTGCACAGCCAGTTGGCCGCGGCGCTGACCCTGGTGCTCCATCTGGTCCGGGACCGGGAGGGACGGCGCCGGCTGGCCGAGGTGCACGTGCTGGAGCGCGACGCCGCCGGACTGGTGGTCACCGTACCGGCGCTGCGCTGGGCCGCTCGGGGCTTCGTACGGGAGCGCGGCTGGGAACGGCTTCGCCCGCTGCTGCGAGGCGTCCGGTGAGCGCGGGAGCGGGGCTGCCGGTGCCGCTGTTCGCCGGGGTGCTGTGTGCGGGGGCGGCCGCCTGGGGGCTGGCCGGCGGCGACCGGGTGTCCCGGCGGGCCCAGGCGGTGCTCGCCGCGGGCGGCCCGGTGGTTCCGGTCGGTCCGCTGCGCCGGGAGCGGCTGCTGATCGCCGTACGGGTGCGGGCGGCGCGGTGGCGGGAGTGGGTCTGCCTCGCGGCGGGGCTGGTGGTCGCGGCGCTCGGCGGGTCGGTGATCCCGTTGCTGGCGGGGGCGGCTGCGGTGCCGCTGGTGCGCCGGTGGCTGCGGGTACGGGCGCGCGAGCGGGCCCGGGCGGCGCGGGCCGCCGAGGTGGTGGCCCTGTGCGGGGCGGTGGTGGGTGAGCTGCGGGCGGGAGCTCAGCCCGGGCAGGCGCTGACGGCCGCGATGCGCAGGACGGCCGTCGGCCCCGGCGGGCCGGGTGCGGCGGAGACGGGCGTGCTGGCCGCCGCGGCCTTCGGCGGGGACGTGCCCGGTGCCTTGCGCCAGGCGGCGCGGGAGCCCGGGGCGGAAGGGCTGGCCGGGATGGCGGCCTGCTGGCGGGTGTCGGTGGACGGCGGTGCGGGACTGGCCGCCGGCCTGGAACGGCTGGAGGGGGCCCTGCGGGCCGAGCGGGACCGGCAGGAGTCGCTGCGGGCCCAGTTGGCAGGGGCCCGGTCGACGGTGCTGGTGCTCGCCCTGCTGCCGCTGGTGGGACTGCTGATCGGCACCGGGCTGGGCGCGGATCCGCTGCGGGTGCTGCTGCACACACCGATGGGGTGGGGCTGCCTGCTGGCCGGCGGGGTGCTGGAGTCGCTCGGGCTGCTGTGGTGCCGGCGGATCGTCCGGGCGGGGGAGCGGTGATGGGCGGCTTCGTCGTCCACAGGCTGGGGATCGCCGTCTGCCTGGCCGTGGTCGCGCTGTGGCTGGTGTCGGAGGTGGCGGCGCGGGTCCGGAAGCGGGCGGCCGGACGCAGGACCGCGGCCCTGCTGGGAGCCGGACCGGGGCTCCGCGCCCCGGTGTTCGGCTCCGCCCTGAGGGGTGTGGTGGCCGCGTGGGCCGGGCCGGCCGGGGCGCTGCTGGCGGGCTGGGTGCTCGTAGGCGGGGTGACGGGTGTGGCGGTCGGTGGCCTGGCCGCGTTCGGTGTGC
Source organism: Streptomyces sp. NPDC030021 (assembly GCF_055574035.1). Taxonomy (NCBI): domain Bacteria; kingdom Bacillati; phylum Actinomycetota; class Actinomycetes; order Kitasatosporales; family Streptomycetaceae; genus Streptomyces; species Streptomyces sp. NPDC030021. The sequence continues at coordinate 182,764 of NZ_JBVIAH010000017.1, read as the reverse complement.
GGCGGTGGCAGGCCAGGGCGCGGCCGCTGGCCGGAGTGGATCCACGGGAGGCGGAGCGTCAGTTGCCGTTAGCTGCAGATCTGTTGGCCGCATGTCTGGCGGCCGGGGCGGGCCCGGTGGAGGCCGCCGAGGTGGTGGGCGAGTCGCTGGGTGGCCCGGTGGGCGACCGGCTGGCGAGGGCCGGGGCGGAGCTGCGGCTCGGCGGCGAACCGGGCGCCGGGTGGGGGAGGTTGGCGGAGATACCGGGTGCCCGGCCGCTCGCGGACTGCCTGGAACGGGCCGCGCGGACGGGGGCGCCCGCGGCGGAGCCGGTCTCCCGGCTCGCGTCCGGACTGCGGGAGGACCGGGCCCGCACGGCGGGAGCGCGGGCGCAGCGGGCGGCGGTCCTCGTCACCGCACCGGTGGGGTTGTGTTTTCTCCCCGCTTTTCTCGCGATCGGGGTCGCGCCGGTGGTGATCGGTATGGCCTCGGGACTTCTCTCGAACACCTGAAGTCGCATTGACCGCACGTATCAACAGAGGAAATACACAGGAGGTTGTCATGAGGATCATCTGGTTTCGTGTGCGGACGGCGTTGCGGGCGCGCGGGGGCGACCAGGGGATGTCCACGTCGGAATACGCGATGGGCACGATCGCGGCCTGCGCATTCGCGGCAGTCCTCTACAAGGTGGTGACGAGCGAAGCCGTCGCCACGGCCCTTCAGTCGACCATCGGAAAGGCGCTCGATGTGCCGTTCTGAGGGTGGGTCACGGAGCGCCCGGGGAAAGTCGGACCGGGGATATGTGACGGCGGAGGCCGCCCTGGTGATTCCGGCGCTGGTGCTGTTCGCGGCGCTGCTGGTGTGGTCCCTGATGGCGGCGGCCGCCCAGATCCGGTGTGTGGACGCGGCCCGGGCCGGAGCCCGGGCGGCGGCCAGGTCGGAGCCGGGGGAGGTGGCCGAGGCGGCGGCCCGGGCTGCCGCCCCACCGGGGGCGCGGGTGGAGCTGGAGCGGGAGGGCGACCTCTGGCGGGTCCGGGTGGCGGCGAAGGCGCCCGGGCCGGGCGGGCTGCCGGTACGGCTCGGGGCGCAGGCGGTGGCCCTGGCGGAGGACAGCGTGGGGCCGCCGCCGTGAACCGGGACCGGGGTTCGGCCACGGTCTGGGCGGCGCTGGTGGCGACGGTGCTGGGTGCGGTGTTCGGCGGGGTGCTGCTGCTCGGCCAGGCCGTCGTGGCCCGCCACCGGGCGGCGGCGGCCGCCGACCTGGCGGCGCTCGCGGCGGCGGCCACTTGGGCCCACGGGCAGGAGACGGCGTGCGCGGCGGCCCTGCGGGTGGCCCGGGCGCAGGGCGCGGCGCTCGGCGGGTGCCTGCTCGGGGGCGAGGTCGCCGAGGTCACCGCGCGGGTCGCGGCGGGCCCGTTCACGGCGACGGTCCAGGCCCGGGCAGGCCCGCCCGGGCCGCGGGGCTGAGGCCCCGGGTCCGGGGCCGCGTGGGGTCCCGTCAGGCCGCGTCGGGTCCTGTCAGGCCTCGGAGGGTGCGGCGGGTGGCGTGGCCGGGGCGGCCGGGGCGGCCGGGGATTCGGAGAGGAGGCGGGTGAGGAGGCGGATGGCGCCGCGCTTGTGCAGGGGCTCGTTGCCGTTGCCGCACTTGGGGGACTGGATGCAGGAAGGGCAGCCGGCCTCGCACTCGCAGGCCGCGATCGCGTCGCGGGTCGCCGTCAGCCAGGCGCGCGCGGTGCCGAAGGCGCGCTCCGCGAAGCCGGCGCCGCCGGGATGGCCGTCGTAGACGAAGACCGTGGGGAGGAGGGTGTCGGGATGCAGCGGCACGGAGACGCCGCCGATGTCCCAGCGGTCGCAGGTGGCGAACAGCGGAAGCATGCCGATGGAGGCGTGCTCGGCGGCGTGCAGGGCGCCGCCCAGGATCTCCGGGTTGATCCGGGCCTCGTCGAGCTGGTCCTCGGTCACCGTCCACCACACGGCCCGGGTGCGCAGGGTGCGGGGCGGCAGGTCGAGCTTGGTTTCGCCCAGCACCTCGCCGGTGATCAGCTTGCGGCGCAGATAGGAGACGACCTGGTTGGTGACCTCGACGGAGCCGAAGCAGAGCCGGGCCGAGCCCCACGGGATCTCGGTCTCGGTCTCCAGGATGGAGATGGAGGTGGTGTCACGGGCCGTGGTGGAGAACGGCGGGTCCGCCTGCTCCACTAGGGCCACCGAATCCTCCAGGTCCAGGTGCTTCACGAGATACGTGCGGCCCTGGTGGAGGTGGACGGCCCCCTCGTGGACGGCGGTGTGGGCCGCCGACTCGTCGACCGTACCCAGCAGCCGGCCGGTCGAGGCCTCGACGATCTGCACCGGGCGGCCGCCGCCGCCCCGGATGTCGGTCAGGTCCGAGGCCCGCTCCCGGCGGGTCCAGTGCCAGGCGGTCGCCCGTCGGCGCAGCAGCTTCGCCGCTTCGAGCTGAGGAAGGAGGTCCTCGGTCGCCGGGCCGAAGAGTTCCAGGTCCGCGTCGGTCAGCGGCAGCTCCGCCGCCGCCGCGCACAGGTGGGGGGCGAGGACGTACGGGTTGTCGGGGTCCAGGACGGTGGCCTCCACCGGCCGCTGGAACAGCGCCTCCGGGTGGTGGACGAGGTAGGTGTCCAGCGGGTCGTCCCGGGCGATCAGCACGGCCAGGGCGCCCTGGCCCGAGCGCCCCGCGCGGCCCGCCTGCTGCCACAGGGCGGCCCGGGTGCCCGGGTAGCCGGTGATCAGGACGGCGTCCAGGCCGGAGACGTCCACACCCAGCTCCAGGGCCGTCGTGGCGGCCAGCCCGAGCAGCTCGCCGGAGTGCAGGGCCCGCTCCAGGGCCCGGCGCTCCTCGGGGAGGTAGCCGCCCCGGTAGGCGGCGACCCGGCGGACCAGTGAGCGGTCGACCGATGCGAGCCGTTCCTGGGTGATCACGGAGATCAGTTCGGCGCCGCGCCGGGAGCGGACGAAGGCGACCGTACGGACCCCCTGGAGCACCAGGTCGGTCAGCAGGTCGGCCGTCTCGGCGGTGGCCGTACGGCGTACGGGCGCGCCCTTCTCGCCGCGCAGCTCGGTGAGCAGCGGCGGCTCCCAGAGGGCGAAGACCACCTCGCCCCGCGGTGAGGCGTCGTCGGTGATCTCGATCACCCGTACGCCGGTCAGCCGGGACGCGGCCGCCGCCGGGTCGCTCGCGGTGGCGGAGGCCAGCAGGAAGACGGGTTCCGCGCCGTAGCGGGCGCACAGCCGCCGCAGCCGGCGCAGCACCTGTGCCACATGGGAGCCGAAGACCCCGCGGTAGGTGTGGCACTCGTCGATCACGACGTAGCGCAGGGCCCGCAGGAAGGAGGACCAGCGCGGGTGGGCGGGGAGGATCCCGCGGTGCAGCATGTCGGGGTTGGTCAGGACGTAGTTCGCGTACTGCCGCACCCACTCGCGTTCCTCGACGGGCGTGTCCCCGTCGTAGACCGCGGGGAGTACGGCGTTGCCCAGCGGGGCGGCCAGTTCCCGCACGGCGCGGCGCTGGTCGGCCGCCAGGGCCTTGGTGGGGGCCAGGTACAGGGCGGTCGCGCCCCGGCCGTTCGGGGCCTCGGCACCGTCCGCGAGGGCGGAGAGCACGGGCGCGAGGTAGGCGAGGGACTTGCCCGAGGCGGTTCCGGTGGCCACGACCACGGACGTTCCGTCGAGGGCGAGCTCGGCCGCCGCGGCCTGGTGTTCCCACGGATGGTCGATTCCGGCCGATCCGATTGCGGCTACGACGTCTGTTCGGATGCGGTCCGGCCAGACTGCATGACGACCCGCCCGAGGGGGCAAGTGCTCCGTATGGGTGATGCACGCAGCACGGGAAGGCCCCCGTGACAGGCGGTCCAGGACCGCGTCGGGGGTGGGTCGTGGGTCCGCGGGTGCCGTGGGCCGTCCGGGACCAGATGTGTTGGCCATCGGAACCGAGTGTGTCACCGGCGTGCGGGACAATGGTCCGAAGGCGTCGTGCGCGCCTGCCGGTAAGTGATTGAATGCCATCGCGGCAGCCAATCCCTCGCCTACCTTCGGGTGAGGGGGCGCCGCTCGATAGCAAGGTGCTGGAGGATCCGTGGACCTGTCCCTGTCGACTCGCACTGTCGGCGACCGTACGGTCGTGGAGGTCGGTGGCGAGATTGATGTGTATACCGCGCCCAAGCTGCGCGAGCAGTTGGTCGAGTTGGTGAACGACGGCAGCTACCACCTGGTTGTCGACATGGAGCGGGTGGACTTCCTCGACTCCACCGGCCTCGGTGTGCTCGTGGGAGGCCTCAAGCGCGTCCGTGCGCACGAGGGCTCGCTCCGTCTGGTGTGCAACCAGGAGCGCATCCTGAAGATCTTCCGGATCACCGGTCTGACCAAGGTGTTTCCGATCCACACCACGGTGGAAGACGCCGTCAACGCCACCGACTGACGGTTCCGCGCGGCTCCCTGCAGCCTCCGGGCGGCAGGGAGCCGACAAGGAGAGCGGGGGTACCGGGCCACGGTTGGCCGGGGCCCCTGTCAAGGCACGCCCGTAGTCCGAGGGGGATGCGCATGGCCACCGTTGAACTGCGCTTCAGCGCCCAGCCCGAACACGTCCGGACGGCCCGCCTGGTCGCGGCCGCCGTGGCGCGCCGGGTCGGCGTGGAGGAAGCCGTCCTCGACGAGGTCCGCCTCGCCGTGGGTGAGGCCTGTTCGCGTGCCGTCGGACTCCATCGGAGCAACGGACTGACCGCGCCCGTCCGGGTGGTGCTGATCGAGGAGGACAAGGTGTTCTCCATCGAGGTCGGCGACGAGGTCCCCGGGCCGTCCGGCAGCGCCTCCGACGCGGTGTCCGGCATCACCGCCGTCCTGGAGTCCGAGGGCGAGACCGAGGACGAGATGGGTCTCGCGGTGATCAGCGGGCTCGTCGACGACGTCGAGGTGAGCAGCGGTGAATCGGGCGGGACCATCCGGATGAGCTGGCCCGTCTCCGGGGTCTCAGAGCTTCCCTGAGATCCACCGCGATCCGCGCCGCGCGCAGTCCTTCGTATCTTCCGATCTTTATCAAGGCCCTGCTGAGCAGGGCCTTTTTCATTTCCCTAGATCAATGATGAGGCGTCAATGCCTTTGTCCCATTACCACTTTCGAGGGTAATGGAGTGACGCGATCTATTGCTGAGGAGCGAGAGCACGCCAATTACGTTTCCTGCGCACTGTTTTGATCGGGGCGCGCTCCCTACAATCCGTCCACATCTTGAGCTCATCACGTCAAGGAGGACGAATGACGGGGCTCTTCACCCCTATCGCGCCGGATCGCACCACAGATCTGGCAGCCGCAGTACTCACCGATGACAATCGGCTCATCGTGATCGTCATTGCGGCCGTGGCACTGGCCGCACTCGTCGTCGCGCAGATCCTGGTCCGCCAGGTCCTCGCCGCCGACGAGGGAACCGACAGCATGAAGAAGATCGCCGCAGCCGTCCAGGAAGGCGCCAACGCCTATCTCGGCCGGCAGCTGCGCACCCTCGGCGTCTTCGCCGTCGTGGTCTTCTTCCTGCTCTTCCTGCTCCCCGCCGACGACTGGACGCAGCGGGGCGGGCGCTCCGCCTTCTTCCTCGTGGGCGCCATCTTCTCGGCCGCCACCGGCTACATCGGCATGCGCCTGGCGGTCCGCGCCAACGTTCGTGTCGCCGCTGCCGCACGCGAGGCGACCCCGGCCGAGGGGGAGCCCGCCAAGGACCTGACCGAGGTCTCCCACAAGGCGATGAAGATCGCCTTCCGGACGGGCGGCGTCGTCGGCATGTTCACCGTCGGCCTCGGCCTCTTCGGCGCCTCCTGCGTCGTCCTGGTCTACGCCGCCGACGCCCCCAAGGTCCTGGAGGGCTTCGGTCTCGGCGCCGCCCTGATCGCGATGTTCATGCGCGTGGGCGGCGGAATCTTCACCAAGGCCGCCGACGTCGGCGCCGACCTGGTCGGCAAGGTCGAGCAGGGCATTCCGGAGGACGACCCGCGCAATGCCGCGACCATCGCCGACAACGTGGGCGACAACGTCGGAGACTGCGCCGGAATGGCGGCCGACCTCTTCGAGTCCTACGCCGTCACCCTGGTGGCCGCGCTCATCCTCGGCAAGGCCGCCTTCGGCGACCTGGGCCTCGCCTTCCCGCTGATCGTGCCCGCGATCGGCGTCATCACCGCGATGATCGGCATCTTCGCTGTCTCCCCGCGCCGCAGCGACCGCAGCGGCATGACCGCCATCAACCGCGGGTTCTTCATCTCCGCCGTGATCTCCCTGGCACTGGTCGCGATCGCCGTCTACGCCTACCTGCCGGCCACCTACAAGGAGCTCGTCGGCGTCGAGAACCCGGCGATTACCAACCACACCGGTGACCCGCGGATCCTGGCCCTCGTCGCCGTCGCCATCGGCATCGTGCTCGCGGCCCTGATCCAGCAGCTGACCGGCTACTTCACCGAGACAACCCGGCGCCCCGTCCGGGACATCGGCAAGTCCTCCCTGACCGGCGCGGCCACCGTCGTCCTCGCCGGAATCTCGGTGGGCCTGGAGTCCGCCGTCTACACGGCTCTGCTCATCGGCCTCGGCGTCTACGGCGCGTTCCTGCTCGGCGGTACGTCGATCCTGCTCGCGCTCTTCGCGGTGGCCCTGGCCGGCACCGGCCTGCTCACCACCGTCGGCGTCATCGTCGCCATGGACACCTTCGGGCCCGTCTCCGACAACGCCCAGGGCATCGCCGAGATGTCCGGCGACGTCGAGGGCGCCGGTGCGCAGGTACTGACCGACCTGGACGCCGTGGGCAACACCACGAAGGCCATCACCAAGGGCATCGCCATCGCCACGGCGGTGCTCGCCGCGGCGGCGCTCTTCGGCTCGTACAACGACGCGATCGCCACCGCGGTCAAGGAAGTCGGTGCCAAGGCCGGGGAGATGAACCTCAGCCTGGACATCGCACAGCCCAACAACCTCGTCGGGCTGATCCTGGGCGCGGCCGTCGTGTTCCTGTTCTCCGGCCTCGCCATCAACGCCGTCTCCCGCTCCGCGGGCGCCGTCGTCTACGAGGTGCGCCGCCAGTTCCGCGAGCACCCCGGGATCATGGACTACACCGAGAAGCCCGAGTACGGGCGCGTCGTGGACATCTGCACCAAGGACGCGCTGCGCGAGCTCGCCACGCCCGGCCTGCTCGCCGTGCTCACCCCCATCGCCGTGGGCTTCTCCCTCGGCGTGGGCGCGCTCGGCTCCTTCCTCGCCGGTGCCATCGGCACGGGCACCCTGATGGCGGTCTTCCTCGCCAACTCCGGTGGCGCGTGGGACAACGCGAAGAAGCTCGTCGAGGACGGCCACCACGGCGGCAAGGGCAGTGAGGCCCACGCCGCGGTCGTCATCGGCGACACGGTCGGCGACCCGTTCAAGGACACCGCCGGACCGGCGATCAACCCGCTGCTCAAGGTCATGAACCTCGTCGCGCTGCTGATCGCCCCCGCGGTCGTGCAGTTCAGCTACGGCGGGGACAGCAGCCCGGTCGTGCGGGCCGTCGTCGCGGTCCTGGCGATCGGGGTCATCATCGGCGCGGTGTACATCTCCAAGCGCCGCGGCATCGCCGTCGGCGACGAGACCGAGGGCGGAGCCGCCGAGCGGGTGGCCCAGTCGGCCGACCCCGCGACGGTCTCCTGACCCGAGGTCCGGTCAGCGGTACGGGCAGGGCCGGGCAGGGCCGGGCAGGGCCGGCCGGGTACGCCCGAAAGGCGGATGGGCGGCGCGGACTCACGCGCCGTCTGTCCGCCTTTGTGCGTCTCCGGAGGGCGGGCGTGTATCTTCCGGGCCGAGAGCCTTCGAAGGGACCAATCCGGTGAACAAGAAGATTGCGGCCGCGTTGTCGGGCGGTGCGGCACTGATGCTCGTCCTGTCCGGATGCGGCGGGGACGAGACCGACCAGAAGGCCGGCTCCTGGGCCAAGAAGGTCTGTGACCAGTGGCAGCCCCAGATCGAGAAGATCGAAGCCGCCAACGTCGAGATCAAGCGCGTGGCCTCGGAGAGCAGCAAGCCCGACGAGGTCCAGAAGACCGACTCGGCGGCGTTCGCGACCATGACCGAGTCGTACAAGGCGATGGCGGCCGCCCTGCGGTCGGCGGGCGTTCCGCCGGTCAAGAACGGCGCCGCGACCCAGGAGGCGGCGGCCAAGGGCTTCGAGACGACCTCCACGGGCTACGCCGACCTGAAGGCGAAGACGGACGCCCTCGACCCCCAGGACAAGGCGAAGTTCGCCGACGGCCTCAAGGAGGTCGCGGGCGGGCTCAAGGACGTGACGAAGGGCGGTCAGGACGCGCTCGCCCAGCTCAAGGCGGGTGGCCTCGGCCCGGCGATCAACGGCCAGAAGGGCTGCCAGGTCGCGGCGGCACCGGCGTCCTCGCAGTAGCACGGCCGGCCCGCGCGGGCGCTGTTCCGCGCGGTACGCCGCTCAGGGCGGCCGGGGTCCCGGAAGGGGGCCGCGGCCGCCCTTTCGCACCTGCGGGCCCGGTGTGATCGGCAGGACGGGTCCCAGCGGACACAATGGACGCGTGAGTACCACCAGCCTCCCCAAGCCCGATCGCGCCCCCGAGCTCCGCGCCGCCCTGCTCGCCGCCGGTTTCACCGCCGACGGGCTGCTCGACCTGCTCGGCGCCCCCGCCTACGCCGCGCTGGCCCGCAGCGAGACCGTCCCCGCCCTGCGCGCCACGCGCGGCCCGGGCGACGGGGCGCTCGCGAGCCTGGTCCGGCTGTTCCTGCTCCAGCAGCCGGAGCCGTACGTGCACGCCGCGGAGGCGCTGCCCGTCGAGGCGGCGCTGGCCGACGGCTGGCTGCGGCTGGAGGGCGACGAGGTGCACGCCACCGTCGACGTGCGCCCGTACGGCGGCCCGGACGGCGAGGACTGGTTCATCGTCTCCGACCTCGGCTGCTCCGTCGGCGGGGCCGGCGGGATCGGCAGCCGGGGGCGTGAGCCAGGCACAGCCGTGGTCCTCGGCGTCGGCGGCGCCTCCACCACCCTGGCCGGGATCACCGTCCGCACGCCCGTCGGCTCCGCCCTCGACGTCGGCACCGGATCCGGAATCCAGGCGCTGCACGCCTCCCGGCACGCCACCCGGGTCACCGCCACCGACGTCAACCCCAGGGCCCTGGAATTCACCCGCCTGACGCTGGCCCTGTCCGGGGCCCCGGAGGCCGAGCTGCTCACCGGGTCGCTGTTCGAGCCGGTAGGCGAGGCCACGTACGACCTCATCGTGTCGAACCCGCCGTTCGTGATCTCGCCCGACGCCCGGCTGACGTACCGGGACGGCGGTATGGGCGGCGACGACCTGTGCCGGACCCTGGTGCAGGAGGCCGGCGCGCGGCTCAACCCGGGCGGGTACGCGCAGTTCCTCGGAAACTGGCAGCACGTGGAGGGCGAGGACTGGCGCGACCGGCTGCGCTCCTGGGTGCCGCGCGGCTGCGACGCCTGGATCGTGCAGCGTGACGTGCAGGACGTGACGCAGTACGCGGAGCTGTGGCTGCGCGACGCGGGCGACCACCGGACCGACCCGGCCGAGTACACGCAGCGGTACGAGGACTGGCTGGACGAGTTCGAGGACCGCGGGACCAAGTCCGTCGGCTTCGGGTGGATCACCTTGCGCCGGACGGACGCGGCCGAGCCCTCGATCGTGGTCGAGGAGTGGCCCCACACGGTGGAGCAGCCGCTCGGCGAGGCCGTCCTGGCCCACTTCGCGCGCCAGGACTACCTGCGGCAGCACGACGACGCGGCCCTGCTGGAGGCCTATTTCGCACTGGCCGAGGAAGTGGTCCAGGAGCAGGTGGGCGCGCCCGGCGCGGAGGATCCGGAACATGTCGTGCTCCGGCAGAACCGCGGAATGCGGCGCGCCACCAAGGTCGACACGGTCGGCGCCGGCTTCGCCGGAGTGTGTGACGGCTCACTGAGCGCGGGCCGGATCCTGGACGCGATCGCGCAGCTGGTCCAGGAGGACCCGATCGTGCTGCGGGACCGCACTCCGGAGGCCATCCGGCTGCTGGTCGAGCAGGGTTTCCTGGACCCCGTGGCGGGCCCCGCGCAGTAGTCGGCCCCGGGATGTAACCCGGGGTTCGCCCGCCGTATCCACAGGGCTGCCAGTCTCCTGCACGGGGGATCCGGGGGGATCCCGTGAGCGGCCCGGGGGCAAGGGGAAGCGGCGCGGAAAACGGTCCGGCGATCTTCGCGGCGGCCGTGTTCCCGCTGTTCGGGGCCGCTCTGCAGGCCTGACGAGGCGCGTGCTCTTCCACCGTGCGCCGGTGGCGGAGGCGCGCCCCGTCGCGGCCGTGGCGTCGGCCGGGCTCGTCGGCCGCGCCCCTCGGTCCGGCTCGCCGGCGGGCGGCGACGGCCTCGGGAGCGGGTCGCCTCGCGCGGCTCCGGCACCGAGTTCGAGGGACCCGGGCGGACCGGGACGCGGCCGCGGATCCGGCCCGGAAAGCCGAGGTCGGAGCAGGCCCGGGACCGGTGGCGAAGGCGCGGCCAGACGGCCCCCCGGCCACCCTGCCCGGTGATCGGGAACGCCCCGGCGCGGCATCCGGGCGGCAGAAACGGCACTTGTCGGGTTACCGTTCGAGTGGCCGTTGCGGGCTTCTGCCGTTTGACACGGGGGCGGGTTGTACCGTCACACTCCGCAGCGTCGCCGTACTGCGACCGAGTGCCGACCGGAGAGAAGAGCCAAGTTGTCCCCGACTAGCGAGACCGCAAAGGGCGGCCGCCGACTCGTCATCGTCGAGTCCCCAGCCAAGGCGAAGACGATCAAGGGCTACCTCGGCCCCGGATACGTCGTCGAGGCGAGCGTCGGGCACATCCGCGACCTCCCGAACGGCGCGGCCGAGGTTCCCGACAAGTACACCGGTGAGGTCCGCCGCCTCGGCGTGGACGTCGAGCACGACTTCGCGCCGATCTACGTCGTCAACGCGGACAAGAAGTCCCAGGTCAGGAAGCTCAAGGAGCTGCTGGCCGAGTCCGACGAACTCTTCCTCGCCACCGATGAGGACCGCGAGGGCGAAGCCATCGCGTGGCACCTGCAGGAAGTCCTCAAGCCCAAGGTCCCCGTCCACCGGATGGTCTTCCACGAGATCACCAAGGACGCGATCCGCGACGCCGTCGCCAACCCGCGCGAGCTGAACCAGCGCATGGTCGACGCCCAGGAGACCCGCCGCATCCTCGACCGCCTGTACGGCTACGAGGTCTCGCCGGTCCTGTGGAAGAAGGTCATGCCGAAGCTGTCGGCGGGCCGCGTCCAGTCGGTGGCCACGCGCATGGTCGTCGAGAGGGAGCGCGAGCGCATCGCCTTCCGCTCCGCCGAGTACTGGGACCTGACCGGCACCTTCGCCACCGGCCGCGCCGGTGACGCCTCCGACCCCTCCACGCTGGTCGCCCGGCTGAACACGGTCGACGGCAAGCGCATCGCGCAGGGCCGTGACTTCGGCTCGAACGGGCAGCTCAAGAGCGAGGTGCTGCACCTCGACGAGGGAGGCGCCCGGGCGCTCGCCGCAGCTCTGGCGGATGCCTCGTTCGCCGTCCGGTCGGTCGAGTCCAAGCCGTACCGCCGGTCCCCGTACGCCCCGTTCCGTACGACGACGCTGCAGCAGGAGGCCTCGCGCAAGCTGGGCTTCGGTGCGAAGGCGACGATGCAGGTGGCGCAGAAGCTGTACGAGAACGGCTTCATCACCTATATGCGTACCGACTCCACCACGCTGTCCGACACCGCGGTGTCGGCGGCGCGGGCGCAGGTCACCCAGCTGTACGGGGCCGACTACCTGCCGGAGAAGCCGCGTGTCTACGCCGGCAAGGTCAAGAACGCCCAGGAGGCGCACGAGGCGATCCGTCCTTCGGGTGATCGTTTCCGCACCCCGGCCGAGACGGGTCTGACCGGCGACCAGTTCCGCCTGTACGAGCTGATCTGGAAGCGGACCGTCGCCTCCCAGATGAAGGACGCGGTCGGCAACAGCGTCACCGTGAAGATCGGCGGCCGTGCCTCGGACGGACGCGACGCCGAGTTCACCGCCTCCGGCAAGACGATCACCTTCCACGGCTTCATGAAGGCCTACGTCGAGGGCGCGGACGACCCGAACGCCGAGCTCGACGACCGCGAGAAGCGCCTGCCGCAGGTCGCGGAGGGCGACGCGCTCGCGGCCGAGGAGATCACGGCGGACGGGCACTCGACCAAGCCGCCGGCCCGCTACACCGAGGCCTCGCTGGTCAAGGAGCTCGAAGAGCGCGAGATCGGCCGTCCGTCGACGTACGCGTCGATCATCGGCACGATCCTCGACCGCGGCTACGTCTTCAAGAAGGGCACGGCGCTCGTGCCGTCCTTCCTGTCGTTCGCCGTGGTGAACCTGCTGGAGACGCACTTCGGGCGGCTCGTCGACTACGACTTCACCGCGAAGATGGAGGACGACCTCGACCGCATCGCGCGGGGCGAGGCCCAGTCCGTGCCGTGGCTGAAGCGGTTCTACTTCGGCTCGGAGGACGCGACCGAGGTCGTGCCGGCCGACGGGGACCACCTCGGCGGTCTGAAGGAGCTCGTCACGGACCTCGGCGCGATCGACGCCCGGGAGATCTCCTCCTTCCCGGTCGGCGAGGGCATCGTGCTGCGCGTCGGCCGCTACGGGCCGTACGTGGAGCGCGGCGAGAAGGACGCGGAGGGCCACCAGCGGGCCGACGTCCCGGACGACATGGCTCCGGACGAGCTGACGGTCGAGTACGCGGAGGAGCTGTTCGCCAAGCCGAGCGGCGAGTTCGAGCTCGGCAAGGACCCGGTCAGCGGCAACGAGATCGTCGCCAAGGACGGCCGCTACGGGCCGTACGTGACGGAGATCCTTCCCGAGGGCACCCCGAAGACGGGCAAGAACGCGGTCAAGCCGCGGACGGCCTCGCTCTTCAAGTCCATGAGCCTGGACACGGTCACCCTCGACGAGGCGCTCAAGCTGATGTCGCTGCCGCGCGTGGTCGGCGCGGACGCGGAGGGCGTGGAGATCACGGCCCAGAACGGCCGCTACGGCCCGTACCTGAAGAAGGGCACGGACTCGCGGTCGCTGGAGACCGAGGACCAGCTCTTCTCGATCACGCTGGACGAGGCCCTGGCGATCTACGCGCAGCCGAAGCAGCGGGGCCGGGCCGCGGCCAAGCCGCCGCTGAAGGAGCTGGGCACCGACCCGGTCAGCGAGAAGCCGGTCGTGGTCAAGGACGGCCGCTTCGGGCCGTACGTGACGGACGGCGAGACGAACGCGACGCTGCGGCGGGACGACGACGTCGAGACGATCACGCCGGAGCGGGGCTACGAGCTGCTCGCGGAGAAGCGGGCGAAGGGCCCGGCCAAGAAGGTGGCGAAGAAGGCCCCCGCCAAGAAGGCCCCGGCGAAGAAGGCGACGGCGACGAAGGCCGCTGCCGCGAAGAAGACGACGGCGGCCAAGAAGACCACCACGGCCGCGAAGAAGACCGTGGCGAAGAAGACGGTGGCCAAGAAGGCCGCCGCGGCCCCCACGGACGAGTAGTCGCGACAAGAGCCCCACGCGAAGCGTGGGGCTCTTGTGCGTCCGCCCCGCCGCATTCAGCCTCGCCGGCGTTTGAGGCGCGGGGTCCGGGGCAGAGCCCGGCAACGGCGCCGGGCTGCTTCCCGGAAGGTGGGTCCGGGGTCACACCCGGCCTTGTCCACAGGCTTCCGCACCCGCATAGCGCAGCGGATAGGCTGGGCGGATGACGCGAGCCGAGCAGCCGGCGGTCGTGACCGCCCCGGCGAACCCCACCTACGACGAAGCCCTAGCCGCGGATTCCCGCGAGCGTGCGGTGCGCGCACTGCTGCGCACTCCCAGGCTGCGCCGGCTGTGGAGCGCCCAGTTGGTGAGCGGCATCGGTGATGCCCTGGCCCTGCTGGTGCTGGTGCTGCTGGCCCTCCAGGCAGCGGCCTCGGAAGGGGGCTTCGGCGGCGGGTACCGCGGCGCGGCCCTCGCCGTCGCCGCCGTCTTCGGGGTCCGGATCCTCGCCACCCTGCTCTTCGGCGCGGTCCTCCTCGGCCCGCTGGCCGGGCTGCTGGGCGCCGACGGCAAGCTGGACCGCCGCTGGACCATGACCGGGGCCGACGGGGTCCGCCTCGGGCTCTTCGTCGTCGCCCCGCTGTGGCTCGACTGGATCCCGGCCCACGCGCTGACCGCGCTGCTGGCCACCGTCTTCCTCTCCGGCGCCGCCGAGCGGCTGTGGACCCTGGCCAAGGAGAGCGCGGCTCCCGCCCTGCTGCCCGCGCCGCCGCCGGAGGGGGCGACCGTACGGCCGCTCCCGGACCACCTGGACGCGCTGCGCCGGCTGACCCTGCGTACGTCCTTCGCGGCGCTTCCGATCGCTGCGGCCGCGCTGCTCGCCGCGACCCTGGTCGGCAAGGCACTCGGCCTCGGCATCGACTGGTTCGCCGCGAACCAGGCCGCCCTCGGCTCGTACGTGGCCTCCGGCCTCTTCGCCGCCTCGGTCTCGCTGCTGCTGCCGCTGGTGCTGCCCGGCGGGGCGACCCCGCGTCCGCGTTCGCCGCTGGAGGGCCTGCGCACCCCCAAGGCGGGCGACCGGCCCGACAAGGGCCGTACGGGCGCCATCCCCCTTCTCGTCCTGAGCTGCGCCGCGGTCGCCGGAGCGGTGTCCTGCGCCGTGTCGGTGTCCGTACTGCACGCCTTCGACCTGGGCGGCGGCCCGGCCGCCTTCGCGCTGTTCGTCCTCGCGCTGGTCGGCGGCACCGCCGCGGGCATCCGCGCCACCCAGGCCGGCAAGGTGCTGCCCGCGCTGTCCCGCCGCCGGCTGATGGCCCTCGCCATAGCGGTCACCGGGCTCGCGCTGCTCCTGACCGGGCTCGTCCCGGACATGGCGACCGTGCTGTTCCTCTCGCTGCTCGCCGGCACCGCCGCGGGCGTCGCGGCCAACACCGGCCACACCCTGCTGGACCAGGAGACCGAGGAGTTCCGGCGGGCCCGGATCACCGAGCACCTCCAGGCGGTCGTACGGGTGGCCGTGGCGCTCGGCGCCGTCGCCGCGCCCCTCCTGGCCGCGGCCATCGGGCCGCACCGGCTGACCGGTGCCGGGGTCGTCTTCGCACACGGCGGCGCAGCCTTCACCCTGATGCTGGTCGGCGCCCTGCTGCTGCCCGTCGCCGTGCTCGTGCTCACCAAGGCCGACGACCGCCGGGGCGTACCCCTGCGGCGGGACCTGCGCGAGGCGCTGCGCGGCGGGGAGCCCGTACAGGCGGCGTCCGCCACCGGGTTCTTCATCGCCCTGGAGGGCGGCGACGGAGCCGGCAAGTCCACCCAGGTCCAGGCGCTGGCCGACTGGATACGGGGCAAGGGCCACGAGGTCGTGGTGACCCGGGAGCCCGGGGCGACCCCCGTCGGCAAGCGGCTCCGCTCGATCCTGCTCGACATCTCCTCGGCCGGTCTGTCGAACCGCGCCGAGGCACTGCTGTACGCCGCCGACCGGGCGGAACACGTGGACACGGTGGTGCGCCCGGCCCTGGAGCGCGGCGCGGTCGTCATCTCGGACCGCTACATCGACTCCTCGGTGGCCTACCAGGGCGCCGGCCGTGACCTCTCCCCGACGGAGATCGCCCGGATCTCGCGCTGGGCCACCGACGGGCTCGTCCCGAACCTGACCGTGCTGCTCGACGTATCGCCGGAGGCGGCGCGCGAGCGGTTCACGGAGGCACCGGACCGGCTGGAGTCGGAGCCGGCGGAGTTCCACCAGCGGGTGCGTTCCGGGTTCCTGACCCTCGCCGCGTCCGACCCGGGCCGCTACCTGGTGGTCGACGCGGGCCAGGACCCGGGGTCGGTGACCACCGTCGTACGGCACCGCCTGGACCGGATGCTTCCGCTCTCGGAGGCCGAGGTGGCCGCCCAGGCCGAGGCACGGCGCCTCGCCGAGGAGGAGGCCCGGCGCAAGGCCGAGGAAGAGGCGGCCCGCAAGGCGGAGGAAGCGCGCCTCCGGGCCGAGGAGGAGGCGCGGCTGGCCCGCGAGGCCGAGGAAGCGCGGATCAGGGCCGAGGCGGAGGCCGCCCGCAGGGCGGAGGAGGAGCGGCTGCGCGCCGAGGAGGAGGCCCGGGCCCGGGCCGAGGCCGAGCGGCTGCGCCTGGAGGCCGAGGAGAAGGCACGCGCGGCGGAGGCCGAGCGGCTGCGCCGGCAGGCCGAGGAGGAGGCCCGGCTGCGGGCCGAGGCCGAGGAGCGGCGGCTGGAGAAGCAGCGGCGGGCCGAGGAGGCCCTGCTGAAGGCCGAGGAGGCACGCCGGCTGGTGGCGGCCGAGGCGGCGGCGAAGGCTGCGGCTGCCGCGGCTGTGGCGGCCGCGGAGGCTGCTGCGGTCGCGCCGCCGGCTCCCGCGCCTGCGGCTGCCCCTGCCCCTGCCCCTGCCCCTGCGCCCGCGCCTGCCCCTGCGCCCAAGGTCGGTATGACCAAGAAGCCGGAGCCGGAGCCGCACCCGGACGACGCGGTGACGGTGGAGACCCCGGTGGTCCCGGTCGCTCCGGAGGCCAAGCCGGTCAAGCGGGTCGTCCAGCCGGACGACGTCACCCAGACCGTCCCGGTGCCGAAGATCGACCCGGCCTCCGCCGCGGAGACGGCGGTGCTGCCGCCGGTCCGCGCGACCGACGAGACGGCGGTGCTGCCGCCCGTACGTCCGGCCGCCCCGCAGGCGCCGCAGCCCGCGCAGGACAGCGGTGGCGGGCGGGCCCGGTCCGCCACGCGGCCGACGGCCCAGCGTCCCGAGGAGAACCCGGCCGACCGGGTGCCGTCGGGCATCTTCCGGGACTCCGGCAACGACCGGACGCGGGAGATCCCCGTCGTCGACGGCGAGGGCCGGCCGCGCCGGCCGCGCCCGGACTGGGCCGAGGAGACCCCGCTGGACGACCTGCCGACGC
This sequence comes from Streptomyces sp. NPDC030021, assembly GCF_055574035.1. Lineage (NCBI taxonomy): Bacteria > Bacillati > Actinomycetota > Actinomycetes > Kitasatosporales > Streptomycetaceae > Streptomyces > Streptomyces sp. NPDC030021. Next base: position 165,878 of record NZ_JBVIAH010000017.1, on the reverse strand, counting down.
TGGCGGACGAACTGCTGGGCCGCCACCGGGACGACGAGGACGGCGAGGACGGCGACGAGGGCGAACGGCGGCCGCGCCGCCGCTGACCTCGGCGGGGACGGGACCGGGACGGGATTGTCGGTGGCGCCCGCCACAATGGGTGCACGGAGAGTGAAAGGTGGTGGGCGGGATGCCCGTATGGGACGACCTGGTGGGACAGGAGCGGGTCCAGACACAGCTGGCCGCCGCCGCCCGTGATGCCGACGCACTGGTCACGGCCATCACGGCCGGGACCGCGCCGCCCGAGGGGTCCAGGATGACCCACGCGTGGCTGTTCACCGGTCCGCCCGGATCCGGGCGGACCACCGCCGCGCGGGCCTTCGCCGCCGCCCTGCAGTGCACCAGCCCCGACCGCGCCCTCGGCGGTGAGCCCGGCTGCGGGTTCTGCGACGGCTGCCACACCACGATGGTCGGCACCCACGCGGACGTCTCCACCGTCGTCGCGGTCGGCAGCCAGATCCTCGTCGACGACATGCGGGACACCGTCCGCAAGTCCTACACGTCCCCGGCCACGGGCCGCTGGCAGGTCATCCTGGTCGAGGACGCCGAGCGGCTCAACGAGAAGTCCGCCAACGCGGTCCTCAAGGCCGTGGAGGAGCCCGCGCCCCGCACGGTCTGGCTGCTGTGCTCGCCCTCCGTGGAGGACGTGCTGCCCACCATCCGCTCCCGCTGCCGCCACCTCAACCTCAGCACCCCCTCGGTCGCGGCCGTCGCCGACATGCTGGTGCGGCGGGACGGCATCGAGCCGTCGGCGGCCCTGGCCGCCGCCCGGGTCACCCAGGGGCACGTCGACCGCGCCCGTCGGCTGGCCACCGACGAGGGGGCCCGGGAGCGCCGGGCCGCGGTGCTGAAGCTCCCGCTCCGGGTGGACGACGTCGGTGCCTGCCTCAAGGCCGCCCAGGAGCTGGTGGACGCCGCCGCCGAGGACGCCAAGCAGGTCGCGGAGGAGGTCGACACCAAGGAGACCGAGGAGCTGAGGACGGCGCTCGGCGCCGGAACGGGCGCCGGCAGCCGGATGCCGCGCGGCACGGCGGGCGTGATGAAGGAGCTGGAGGACCGGCAGAAGCGCCGTCGCACCCGCACCCAGCGCGACACCCTCGAACTGGCGCTGACCGACCTCACCAGCTTCTACCGGGACGTCCTGGCCCTGCAGCTCGGCTCGTCCGTGGCCATCGCCAATGAGGAGATACGGCCCGACCTGGAGCGGATCGCCCGCGCCTCGGGCCCCGAGCGGACCCTGCGCCGGATCGAGGCGATCATCGCCTGCCGGGACTCCTTCGACCGCAATGTCGCCCCGCTCCTGGCGGTCGAGGCGATGACGATGGCCCTGCGCGCGGGCTGACCGCGTCCGGGCCGCCGGCGGTGGTCCATACCCGGTTGACCGACTCACCCGTACGGGCGAACCGGTCGCCGGGGCCGGGCGGCGGCCGGTCCGTGCCGGGTCCGGCGTGTGCCACGGAAGGCGTGCGGCCGTCCGGTCCCGGCGCGCCTGCTCACGTCCGCCCGCAGGACGTACGCTCCGGGGATGGACACCAGTCGCCTACTGCGTACCACCGGAACCGTGATCGCAGCCGCCGGGCTGCTGCTCTCCGGGTGCACCTCGGGCGGGCTGGGGGAACCGGGGGCTGCCGCGTTCTCCCCACCGGGGTCCGGTACGGCGGCGGCGCAGCCGTCCCCCGACGCGGCCGCGCTGCGCCCGTACTACGAGCAGAAGCTGACCTGGCGCGACTGCGGTGTCCCCGGATTCCAGTGCTCCACCATGAAGGCCCCGCTGGACTACGCGAACCCCGGCTCCGGCCAGGACGTCGACATCGCGGTGTCGCGCCGTACGGCGACCGGTCCCGGCAAGCGCCTCGGCTCGCTGATGGTCAACCCGGGCGGCCCGGGAGGCTCCGGCATCGGCTACCTCCAGGCGTACGCCGGCATCGGCTATCCCGCGGCCGTCCGGGCCCGGTACGACATGGTGTCCTTCGACCCGCGCGGGGTGGAACGAAGCAGCCCCGTCGAGTGCCTGAACGGCCCGGCCATGGACAAGTACACACAGGTGGACCAGACGCCGGACGACCCGGCCGAGCGGGCCGAGCTGGTGGCGGCGTTCAAGGAGTTCGCGGCCGGCTGCCGGACGAATTCCGGGCGGGTCCTGCCGCACGTCTCCACCGTCGACGCCGCCCGGGACATGGACCTGCTGCGCGCGCTGCTCGGGGACGAGAAGCTCAACTACGTCGGGGCCTCGTACGGCACCTTCCTGGGCGCCACGTACGCGGACCTCTTCCCGGACCGGGTCGGCCGGCTGGTCCTGGACGGGGCGATGGACCCCACCCGGCCCGCGCTCGAACTGAACCGGGACCAGACGGAGGGCTTCGACACGGCCTTCACCGCCTTCGCCAAGGACTGCGCGAAGCAGCCCGACTGCCCGCTCGGCAAGGGCGGCCCGGACGCGGTGGGGGCGCGCCTGAAGGAGTTCTTCCGCAAGGTCGACGCCCAGCCCGTGTCGAGCGGCGACCCGGACCGCCCGCTGGGCGAGGCCCTGGCGACGACCGGGGTGATCGCGGCGCTGTACGACGAGAGCGCCTGGCCGCAGCTGCGCGAGGCGCTCGGCTCGGCGATGAACGGCGACGGATCGGGCCTGCTGAGCCTGGCCGACAGCTATTACGAGCGTGAGGCGGACGGCAAGTACGCCAACCTGATGTTCGCGAACGCCGCCGTCAACTGCCTCGACCAGCCCCCGGCCTTCAGCGGCCCCGAGGCCGTGGACACCGCCCTGCCGTCCTTCGAGAAGGCCTCCCCGGTCTTCGGCGCGGGCCTGGCCTGGGCCGCGCTGAACTGCACGTACTGGCCCGTGAAGGCCACGGGCAAGGCGAGGGAGCTGACCGCGAAGGGCGCCGCGCCGATCGTGGTGGTGGGCACCACGCGCGACCCGGCGACCCCGTACAAGTGGGCCCAGGCGCTGGCCGGCCAGCTCGAATCGGGCACGCTCCTCACCTACGACGGCGACGGCCACACGGCGTACGGGCGCGGCAGCGGCTGCATCGACGCCGCGATCAACCGCTACCTGCTGGAGGGCAAGGCCCCGCAGGACGGCAAGAAGTGCTGAGACCGCCGCCCCGGTAAGCCGCGACAGCCCCGAAAACTGGCCCGTGTCCCGTCCCCGCGAAACCTGGTTCGGGGCACCCGTCCACACCCTGTAGACTTGGCGCCGCTGCTGATGAGCGCCCCTCTTCGAGGGAATACTTGTCTGACCAGCGGTGCCGCCTTAGCTCAGTTGGCCAGAGCAACGCACTCGTAATGCGTAGGTCTCGGGTTCGAATCCCGAAGGCGGCTCTAGAAGAACCCTAGGACTCACTCGCCGTGACCTAGGGTTTTTCTTATGCCCCGACGAGATGGGGGGCGGAACGCGATGATCTTCGCGCCCTCATGTGATGCCGTCGTGAGGCCATCCTGTTCGGGCGCGGATGTCGGCGGTCGGCATGAGCGTGGTCGCGCCGCCGGCCGGGGCCTGGACGCCGCGGCACTCGATGCTTGGGGTGCCGCTCCAGGACGCCGGGCTGAGGCACACGCGGATGGCGGTCTCGTCATGGCTGTTGCGCCGCGACGAGGTCCTGGGCGGTCTTGAGTCGTTGCGGGGCGCCCCGGGGCGGCTGATCGTGACGCCTGGGTCGGCGTCAGAGCCAGCCGCGTTCGGCTGAGCGGAGGCCGGCGGCGAAGCGGCTGCGGGCGTCGAGGCGTTCCATCAGGTCGGCCATCATGCGGCGGACCGTGCGCAGGGAGAGGCCGAGCTTCACGCTCGCGGCGGCGTCGGTGAGTCCCTCGGCCAGGAGGCGCAGCAGTTCCTGTTCCTGCCGGCTCAGGCCCTGCTCGTCGCGTTCGGGGCTGGCTCCCAGCGGGGCGGCGCCGGCCCACACCTGTTCGAAGAGCGCGACCAGTCCGGCGACGGCGCCGATTCCGCTGAGCTGGACCGCACCCTTGCGGGAGTTCCCGGGGTCCACCGGGACCAGGGCCACGCGCCGGTCGATCAGCAGCATCCGTAGCGGCAGGGCCGGGACGGTTCGCACCTGGCCGCCGCATTCGGTCAGCCACCGTGCGTACTCCGCCGTCACGGAGTCGTTGCGCACGCTGTCGAGATAGACGGTCCGCATCATGACGCCGCGCGACATGACATCGCGATCCAGCGGCTTGCTGGCTTCCAGGCTCAACGCGGACTGTGCGCCACCGGGGTTGAAGGTCAGGCACTCGGAAGTGGCCTCGCGGGCGAGGTCCTTGATGCGTTCCTGAACGGCCTCGACGCCGAGGAGGTGCTCGGCGTGCTGTTGGCGGCCGGCGTACAGATCGGCGTACTCGTCGAGGACGCAGGTGATGGCGGCCTGGCACCGCTCGAACTCCTCCTGCTGCCGCTGCAGTTCGAAGCGCTGCCGCTGGAGGAGTGTCTGCAGGCCGACCTTCGGGTCCAGTGGCACCATTTCGCCGGGGACGGCCGAGTGGGTCAAGAGCTTCAGCTCGGCCAAGTGGTCGAGAGCTTTACGCAACTCGGCTTCCGACAGCCCCACTTGCTCGGCGAGCTCGGCTACACCCCAGCGGTGATTGGTCAGCATGAGGCGGTAAATCGCCTCCGTACGCATGTCAAGCCCCAACACCTCGAGCATGGCTCGCCCTACCCCCCCCTTGCATTGGCCTGAAGTCACCGCCCGCGTCATCATTCCGACCCTGCGCAATGCACCAACCATGATCAAGTAAACCGTAGGCCAAGAAGTTGTGCTTTTACGGGCAAAGGAAGTGCTTGATCGTGGCAATCTGGCACGAAACGGACAGATTAATCAGGGGGCCGTAGGGGTTGTGAGGGCGGAATAACTCGCTGATTCAAGATTCAAGGATTCCTATTTGGCACTGAGGTGCCACCCGGCGTTTGCTGCCAGGCTTACCCCCTTCCCGTCGCAAAGCAACTCACGCAGACTTGTGATCATCGGAGGGGCAATGCCCGCCGACCGCGCAGACCACAGGCCCTGATTCCAGCGCCTGGCGTGCAGACACTTCGCTACAACCAACGGGGTACCACCATGTCTTCTTCCATTTCCTTTTGGCGTGCCGCGGCAGCTTGCCTTTGTCTCGCCGCCGCCGTCACCGCCGTTTCCCCGGCCGCTACCGCGTCCGCGGTGACCGCCGGGGAAACGGCAGTGGCGGCGCGGGTCCACCCGTCGAATCTCAACTGGGATTTCGCTCCGGTCTACAACGCGAACCTCAACTGGGACTGAGGCCGCCGACGTGCAAATGACCGAAGTGACCATGGTCGCCATCGACGGGGATGCCCGACTCGAACTCGACCCGGAGTTGCTCACGGCGTGGCTCAAGGGGACTTCCGCTCCGGCCGACCGTCCCGAGCACATCACCGTCCGGAGCACTCCCGGTCGCGTTGAGCTGGTGTTTTTCCACGCGACGGAGAGTCCGTGCGCAGCCGCGTCGGCCGTCTCGGAGATCTGCCGTCGGGCGATGGAGGCCGCTCGGCAGCTGGGCGGCTGGGCATGGGCGTCGGAGCTGTGAGATCGCCGTGTGCCTTCGTCGCGGTGCCGGACGCCATGGCCGCCGCCACCGTTCGTCGCTGAACCGGAAGGAACCGTCAACGCCGACATGGATTCCCTCTGTCTTGAGTTCTTCGGTGCCGAGATTTCCGTCTCCACCACCACCGGCGACGTATCCGATCTGGAATTCCTCTTCGGTCCGCACGTCGTGCCCGACTCCCGAGCCGCAGGCCGGCTCCAGGTCGAGTTCGGGTATCCGCACCCAGGCCATTCCGTATCCGGCGACGCTTGGGCGGAGTTGGTGGTCCGGCGTGACGATGGACCTCCCTTGTTGCGCCGGGCATTCCGTGGCTGGAGCAATGTTCCGCCTCCCGTGCCGCCTTTCTCCGTACTCCGCGAACGATTTTCGGTGGTCCAGGCGGTGGTGCTGGCCAAAGAGTCGATGACCGTCGCATTGATCGGCAGCCCGCACTCCGACCGGGAGGGTGTCGCCCTCGCGCTGGCTCAGCGCTCGTGGCGGATCGTTTCCGGCCAACTACTCATCACCGACCGGACTGACGGAAACGTCATGCCCTATCACGTTCCGTTGGAATTCCGCGGTGCCACGGCCGTCGGCCTACGGGCCGCCGGGCTCGCGCCGGGTACCTGGACATCACGTACCTCACCCCTGACGGGCGACGTCTTGATGGTGCGCCCGGAGGCCCTGGGCGACATCGTGCCCATCCAGGCGAGGCTCGGGCCGCCGGAGCTCTTCCGGCTGTGCCGGAGCGGCAACGAAGGCGCCCGGCTGGAGCCGTGGGACTTTCCGACGCAGACCTGGCCGCCCGAGGCCGCCGGGGAGATGGCGGACGCCCCTTCGTTCCGCTTGGAGCTCCCCGAGTCCGGCGGCGCCGACGAGGCCGCCGGACTCATCGATCACCGAATGACCTCGGAAAGGCGAGAGCTGTGCCCAGACGTACCAGTTATCAGCCGGGCGTCCCCTGCTGGGTTGACTGCATCACTCCTGATCTGACCGGCGCCCAACGCTTCTACGGCGACCTCTTCGGCTGGGAGTTCGTCGACGAAGGCGGAAACTACCGGCTGGCCAGCCTCAACGGGGAACTGATCGGCGGCCTGGGGACGGCTCCCCCCGGCCGCTGGACCGGGGCCGCCTGGAACGTCTACCTGGCCACCAAGGACGCCGACCGAACCCGGGCCGACGTCGAGGACCGGGGCGGAACCGTCGTAATGGGACCCGTTCCGGCCGGCGAGGACGGACGGCTGTTCCTGGCTGTCGACCCGCAAGGAGCGCCGGTCGGCTTCTGGGAAGGACATCATGCCCAGGGCGTCGTCCTGGCAGATGAGGCCGGGGCCGTGTGCGGCCACGATCTCGTGGTACCCCGGGCCGATGCCGCCGAGCGCTTCTACGGTGGCCTGTTCGGATTCCGTACCGGCCGACACCAGGCAGGTGCGGCGGACGATGAGGGCCAGCTCACCCTCGATCTGAACGGCACCGCCTGGGCCAGGCTCGTCGAAGACCCTACGGCGCAGGCGGGTTGGGTGCCGTACGTCGGTGTGCACGACCTCGTCACCGCGGAAGCCGACGCGCTCGCCGCGGGGGCGCAGCTGGTGGGGCGGCCGACGGGGACGCGAACGGTGCTGCGCGACCCCTGGGGAGCCGTCTTCGGTGTGACCAGGCCCTCCGCGCAGGTCTGAAACATCACGCGGGCACCGGCCCTGACCGGGAAAGCGGGGGGGGGGGGGGGGGGGGGGGGGGGGGGGGGGGGGGGGGGGGGGGGGGGGGGGAGGGGGGGGAGGGGGGAGGGGGGAGGAAAGACA
>NZ_JBVIAH010000017.1:0-158501 GCF_055574035.1 Streptomyces sp. NPDC030021 | reverse complement strand
CACGAAGGCCCGTACGTTCCTGTTCGGTGAGGCCGAGGACGCCGAAATCCTTGCCACCTAATTCCCCCCCCCCCCCCCCACCCCCCCCCCCCTCCCCCCCCCCCCCCCCCCCCCCCCCCCCCCCCCCCGCTTTGCCGTATGTCCAGGAGGCCTCAACCGCGCGGTGAGAGCCCCTCGATGGCGGCGGCCAGCTCGGGGCGGCCGACGATGCCGAGTTTGCGATAGATCCGGCCCAGGTGGGTGTCGACCGTGCGCTTGCTGAGGCACAGTCGCTCGGCCACTTCGAGGTTGCTCAGGTTCATCAGGACGAGGTCGGTCACCCGGCGCTCGGCGGGGCTCAGTCGGACGGCTGCGGCTGCTGCTGCGGCTGCGGCTTCCGGCGACGCGCTCCCGGACGGTGTCCGATCCGGCACCCCCGCACCGGCCCTCCGCCGCGCCGTGGTGGCGACGGAATCCGCGACGATGGTCCGCGCGGCGGCGTACTCGCCCAGGTGCTGGTAGGAGTTGGCGGCATGGGCCCGCCAGGGAACGCAGGCCTGGTTGGCGATGCCCCGGGTGGCGAGCTGGTGCCCGCACTCCAGGAACAGCCGGAGCGCCTCCTGGTGGTTGCCCCGGGCGGCCGCGACGAGGCCCTGTCCTTCCAGGACCACTCCCCGGATCAGAGGATGGACGTCGCTCGGGACCTCCATGCCCACCAGCGAGCCCGCCGCCTCCGCCACCTGACCGAGCCGCACCAGAGCGCGCGCCGCGCAGGCGACCGCCGCGCCGTGCAGACCGACCGCGTTGACGGCCCGGGCGAGCGCAGCGGCCTCACGGGCGTCGCGCAGACTCTCGTCCCACTTCTCCCGGCGGTACGTCACCTCGCTCTGCACCAGCAGCACCAGGGCCAGTTCGGCGGGGCGCCGCAGTCGTCGTGCGGATCGGACGGCCCAGGCGCTCCACTGCTCCGCCTCGGCCGGCCGGCCCGTCCAGGCGAAGGCCAGTACCGCGCCCACCAGCCCGGCGTCCGCACCGGCGGGGGACGCGGCCTCGGTGCAACGCACCGCCAGCCGCGCGGCCCGCAGGGGCGACCGGCCTCCGGCAGCGGTCATCGCGGCCAGAGCCCCGAGGAAACTCCAGCTCGCCGGGCCGTTCTCACCGGCGCGCAGTTCACGTACGGCACGTTTCATGCCGACGCGGTGGCCGGCCAGCAGTGCCTGGGAGCCGAGTTGCAGCAACTGTTCGCGTGGCGCGTCCTCGACGGTGCTCAACGCGGCGGCGGTGTCGGCGAAGTGCCGGGCCGCGGTCGTGGAGGTGACGGTGAGGGCGGGGTGGGCCAGCGGCAGCAGGTCCCGGGCGCGGTCGGCCGGGTCGGCGGCGGCAGCGGCCGTCGTGGCGTAGCGCACGCACGAGGCGAGGTCCCGATGCAGCTCTACGGCGCCCAGCCGGACCGTGGTCTCCCGTAGTGCCATGGGGTCGTCGGACTCCGCGAGGGACCGGCGGAGGTAGCGCGCGGCGGTGTCCCACGACCCGGCCGCGGCGGCCTCGTCGGCAGCCGTCCGCAGGATCGGCAGGGCCCAGGCGCGGTTGGCGGTACTCAGGGACATCAGGTGCCCGGCGGTCTGCGTGGCCGGGGCGCCGAGCCGGGCGAGCAGGGCGGCGGCGCGTTCGTGCAGGTCCAGGCGGTGGTCGGAGTCGATGCGGGACAGGATGGCCGTACGGACCAGCTCGTGCCGGAACTGTTCCGGCGGCCCGGGGGCGAGCAGGCCCGTTCGGCACAGCGCGGCTCGGGCCTGCGCGGCCTGGAAGTCGCCCTGGCCGGCCAGGATGGCCGCGGTCGTCAGATCGGCCCCGGGTCCGAGGATCGCGAGGCTGTTGAGCAGTTCCACCGCTGCCGGCCGGTACTGGTCGAGCCAGGTCAACGTGGTGTCGGAGAGCGTCTGTGCGCCGATCCGCAGCACGTCGTCCAGGTTCGGTGACCCGGGGGAGACCGGCGCGGCGATCAGACGCTTCGTGAGCTCCCGCAGCACCAAGGGGTTGCCCTGGGAAAGGGTGTGGCAGGCGGCGGCGAGTTCGGCGTCGAGCGGGGCCCCGAACGCGGCGGCCATCAGTTCCGCGCTGCAGGTGTCGCACAGCGGTCCCGGCCGGACCACCCGGGTGTACGGCAGGGCGCCGAGTTCGGCGGGCAGGTTCTCGTGGACGTCGGCGGTCTCCGAGGAAACGGTGGCCAGCAATGCGACCGGGAGGCCTTCGAGGCGGCGGGCGATGTAGGAGCACCACTGCAGCGAGGCTTCGTCCGCGAAATCGAGGTCGTCGATGGCTATGACCACCGGCCGGGTCGTCGCCATGGAGCGGGTGGCCTGGAACAGATTCTGCAGAAGATGATGTGCGGCGGCGCCGTTCGCGGGAACAGCTGATTGATCCAGACTGTTCGGCAAATTCACGGAGAGGGGTTCCGGGGTCGCGCCGGAACTCCCGGACGCCGATATGAACGGGTCGAAGAGCTGGCGCACGACGCCGTAGGGATATTCCTGCTCGTTCTCATGACATCGGGCCCGCAGGACGATGCTCTGTTGGGGCAGCCGCGCGAGGGCCGCACGGAGCAGCTCGGACTTGCCGATGCCCCTGGGCCCCTGGATCAGTGCGAGCGCCGGACGGCCCTGAGCCGCCTCCCCGAGCACTTCCCCCAGTGCGGCCAACTCGCGTTCCCGATGCTGCAACTGCCCCGTCGGCACCGTAAATCATCCCCCGTCAGCGGCAGACAACCGCAGCCATGATCATCGCATCCGCGGACCACTGTAGTCCAGAACAGGTACGGCCTTTCGGAAAGATACGTATGGCTTACGTATCGCAGCCCGCGATTACGTATCGACCCGCACATACCTAAGCGGCGCATCGCCTCGCGCTTTTCAGCATGTACACGGGTTTCAGCCACATGATTGGATGGCGAGCGAAATATGGAACACCGGTAATAAACAGGGGGAAGCCAGATGGAGCGTCCGCGACTCAAGGCCCATTTCATAAGTGAAGTGGTCGATGGTTCGAAGGTCTTCCTGCTCGCCGAGGGAAAAGACTTCCTCGTCCAGGGAGCCGCGGCGGCCGCGGTGCTTCCGCACCTCGACGGCCACAAGACCGTTGCCGAGATCGTCGGGGCGCTCAGCGGACAGCTGGCGATCACTGAGACCTTGACCGCGCTGCGCCGGTACGAGGCCGCCGGTCATCTGGCCGAGGGCCGTCCCGAGATGTCGGACGAGGCGCTGGCCTTCTGGGACGCCCAGGGCGTCGACCCGCACCAGGTGGTGGCCGCCACCGCGGCCACCGAGCTGACCCTTGTCGCCGGATCCGGCCTGGACCACCGGCCGGTGCTCGGCGCGCTGGAGTCCAACGGCCTGCGGGTGCGCGTGGTCGGCTTCGACGAGGCGATCGGCTCGGCGGACGCCGGGGACGGCCTGACCGTCGTCCTGGTCGACGACTACCTCGACCCGGAACTGGACCGCCTCAATACCGCATACCTGGCCGCAGGCCGCTCCTGGCTGCCGGCCAAACCCGCCGGTGTCGTGCCGTGGGTCGGTCCCTTCCTGCGTCCCGGCGAGACCGGCTGCTGGACCTGCCTGGCCCAGCGGCTCGGTGGCAACCGCCAGGTCGAGCGCTACCTTTCCGGCAAGCGTGGTGACCACACCCCCCGCCACCCCTCGCATGCGGCACTTCCCGCGAGCTCGACCCTGATCGCGGGCCTGCTCGCCGTCGAGGCCGTCCGGATCGTCGTCACCGGTACGTCCGAGTCCCTGACCGGCGTGATGCGCACCATGGACCTGGTCACTCTGGAGAGCGCCGAGCACACCCTCGTACGGCAGCCGCAGTGTGCCTCCTGCGGTGACCCGACGCTGGTCTCCGAGCGCAGCCCCAAGGTCGCCCTCACCGCCAGCCCCGCCCGGCACACCACGGACGGCGGCTACCGGATCCAGCCGCCGCAGCTGACGTACGACCGGCTGAAGCGGCACATCAGCCCCTACCTCGGCGCGATCACCAAGCTCGGCGCCCACGAGGAGACCGGCAACGGCGTCACCTACAGCTTCACCGCGGGCCACAACTTCGCGATGGTCAACGACAACATGGACCTGCTGCGCCGCAACATGCGCGGCCAGAGCGGCGGCAAGGGCCGCTCCGAGATACAGGCCAAGGTCAGCGCGATGTGTGAGGCCATCGAGCGCTACTCGGCGGTGTGGCGGGGCGGCGAGCCGGTCACCCGGGCCGCGTACGACGACCTCGACCCGGACGTCGCCGTGCACATGGACGAACTGCTGGGCTTCTCCGAGGCGCAGGTCGCCGGCCGCGAGCAGTGGAACGCCGATCCCACCCACCGGCTCCACCTGGTCCCGGACCCCTTCCGCACCGATCTGCCGATCGACTGGTCCACCGGCTGGTCCCTGACCCGCGAGACCGAGCGGATGATTCCGTCCGGCTACGCCTGGTACGGCCACCCGGACCTCGCCGAGCACTTCTACTGCGTGGGCGACTCCAACGGCGGGGCCAGCGGCAACACCCTCGAAGAGGCCATCCTCCAGGGCTTCTGCGAGGTCGTGGAACGCGACTCGGTGGCGCTGTGGTGGTACAACCGCCTGCGCGTTCCGGAGTTCGACCTGGACTCGCTGGACGACCCGTACGTGGACACCATGCGCGAGTTCTACGCGAGCATGGACCGCGACGTGTGGGTCCTGGACATCACCTCCGACCTGGGCATCCCCACCTTCGCCGCGGTCTCCGGGCGCCGCCACGACGTCGAGGACGTGATGGTCGGCTTCGGCTCGCACCCGGACGCGCGCATCGCCGCCATCCGCGCCCTGACCGAGGTCAATCAGTTCCTGCCGTACGTGGACCGTCGCGACGCCGACGGCAACACCGTCTACCGGTCGGACGACCCGGAGACCCTGGCGTGGTGCAAGAAGGTCAAGCTGGCGGACGAGCCGTGGCTGACCCCCGACCCGGACCAGAAGCCCACCACGGTGGGCGACTTCGCTCCGCTGGTGGGCCATGACCTCGCCGACCACATCAAGGACTGCGTGTCCCGGGCCGAGGCCGCCGGCATCGAGGTGATCGTGCTGGACCAGACCCGCCCCGATCTCGACCTGTGCGTGGTCAAGGTCATCGCCCCCGGCATGCGGCACTTCTGGCGGCGCCTGGGCCCGGGTCGGCTCTACGAGGTCCCGACCCGCACCGGGCGGCTGGAACAGCCCCGTACCGAAGACGAGATGAATCCCTGGAATGTCTTCTTCTAGACCCGGCCGGACGGACATCATGACGACTGGGCAGACCGACCGAGCCCACCCGCAGCACCCGGAGCACCTGGCTCACCCGGCCCACCCGGCCCGCACCGTGCACGCGGTCCTGCGGCTGCGGCGGGACGCGACGCTCGAAGAAGCCCCCGGCCAGGCCGCAGCCGCGGCCGCCGGGGCCTGGCTCCTGTCGGCCCCGGCCGGTGCCGTCGCCCTGCCGGACACCACTCCCGGACTGCTGGCGGTGCTGACCGCCCTCGCCGCCGACGACCACGCCGAGGACCAGCTCGCTCCCCTCGTCACCGCGCACGACGGGGAATTCGGGCTGCTCCGCCTCCACATGCTGCTGCACAAGCTCGACGCCGCAGGCATGACGGAGCGCGCGGTACGGCTCGACGGTGAGCCGATCGCCCGGCTGCGCCAGGTCGGCCGCGGCCGCCTCGCGCTCCCGGTCGCTCCGGCCGCCGACGCACTCGTCAAACTGTCCCGGTTCGCCACCGCGACCGCCGAGGGCGGGCTGCTGGTGGTGCGCGCGCCGGGCAGCCCGCTCGCGCTGGAGCTCTCCCCGGCCTCCGCCGGACTGCTCGCTGTCCTCGCCGACTGGAACAGCCCGACCGGGGCGGCCCAGCGGTCCGGGCTCCCGGACACGGCCGTGTCGCAGGTGCTGCGGCTGTTCGCGGCCGGTGGTCTGCTCGTCTCCGGCGGGCCGGAACACGACCCGGAGGCCGGGGAGCAGCGGCTCGCCCAGTGGTCCGCCGCCGACCTGGCCCTCCACTCCCGTACCCGGGGCCCGCGTACGGTCACCGGCTACGGCGGTACGTACCCGCTCGGGGAGCGCTTCGGCCCCGAGCCGGCGTCCCGGGAGCCTTTCCCCGGACAGCGGATCGCCCTGGCAGTCCCCGACCTGGATGCCCGCGCGAAGAGCGAGGCTTCGTTGAGCGAGGTGCTGGAGCGGCGCAGGTCGATCCGTGAGCACGACGCGGACGCGCCGATCACCCTGGAGCAGTTGGGTGAACTGCTCTACCGCAGCATGCGGTTGCGGCAGACCTTCACCGGCAGTGACGGGCAGGTGCTGGCCGACCGGCCCTACCCGTCCGGCGGCTCCGTCCACGAACTGGAGGTCTACCCGCTCATCACCGAGTGCGTCGGCGCCGAACCGGGGCTGTGGCACTATGCGCCGGACCGGCACGAGCTGGAGCTGGTGGCCGAACCCGGCCCCGCCACGGCCGCGTTGGTGGAGTCCGCACGGGGCAGCGCCCTGATGGACTCCGCTCCGCAGGTGACTCTGCTGGTCTCGGCCCGCTTCGGGCGGGTGATGTGGAAGTACGAGACCGTCGCCTACTCCCTCATCCTCAAGCACGTCGGCGTGCTCTACCAGACCTTTTACCTGGTCGGAACGGCCATGGGACTGGCGGTGTGCGGCCTCGGCGGCGGAGACGCGGACGAGTTCGCAGCCGCCTCGGGCCTGGACCGTTACTCCGAGGGCGGGGTCGGCGAGCTCGTCGTCGGCAGCCGCCCCCGGACACTGCGGCACAGCGCGGGAGTCCCACGCGGGGAGGACCAGTCATGATGTTCCGCTTCAAGGCGCTGCAACGGATGCGTGAGCCCGACGAGCTGGACTCGCCCACCCTGCTGGCGGCACCACGCGGCTGGATCGCGTTGTTCGTCGTCATGATCACCATGACCGCCGCGGTGATCTGGGCCTTCGCCGGCCAGTTGCTGATCAGTGTGAGCGCGCCGGGTCTGCTGACCCGCCCGGGCGGCACGGCACAGGTGCAGAGTCCCTTCACGGGCATGGTGCAGCGGGTGCTCACCCAGCCCACCGCCACGGTCACCGCGGGGCAGACGGTCATCGAGGTGCAGGACCCCGCCGGTCAGATCCGCCGGATCACCAGCCCGTTCGCGGGCCACGTGGTCGGGCTGGCGGTCAGCGACGGGCAGATGATCGACGTCGGCTCCGCCGTCCTCACCGTGGAGCGCACCGATGTCTCCGGCGATCGCATGATCGCCATGGTGTTCGTGCCCGCCGACCGGGCCGCGCGGCTCCACCCGGGCAACAAGGTGGACCTGGCCGTGTCCACGGCCCCGCCGGCCGCTTTCGGCCTGCTCCGCGGAACCGTCACCTCCGTCAGCCCCTACCCGCTGACGTCGGAGGCCCTGTCCGGCCTGGTGGGCGGTGAGCTGGCGGCACGGCAGTTCGCCGCCGGATCCGCGCCCCGGTTGGTCGTCGTGGACCTGGTACGCGACGAGAACACCCGCTCCGGCTTCGCCTGGTCCAACACCAGCGGCCCCCAGACGGCGCTGACCACCCAGGTGGGGGTGTCGGCCACGATCAATCTCGGCAAACAGACCCCGTTCAATCTGATCCTCGGACGCTGAGGGGACATCGCCATGACGCAGAGCACCCTGGCCAAGCCCCCGGCCGAGCCCCCGGCGAAGGACACGACCCCGCCCGCCCCCCGCGGACCCGACCGGCCGGGCGGCCGGCGCCGACGGATCCCGCTGCCCCGCATGCGGCCCTGGCGCCACAAGGTCCCGACCGTCATGCAGATGGAGTCGGTGGAGTGCGGCGCCGCCTCCCTGGCGATGATCCTCGCCCACTACGGACGCCACGTCCCGCTCGAAGAACTGCGCGGCGTGTGCGGCGTCTCCCGGGACGGCGCCAATGCCGCCACCGTCCTGGCGGCGGCCCGCCAGTACGGCATGACCGCCCGGGGCTACCAGACCGAAGCGGAGAACCTGAAGGACCTCGACCGGCCGGTCATCATCTTCTGGGCCTTCCAGCACTTCCTGGTCGTCGAGGGCGTCCGCACCCAGTACGGCAAGACCGTCGTGGCCGTCAACGACCCCGCCGGCGGGCCCCGGCTGATGGCCTGGGACGAGTTCGACTCCGGCTTCACCGGCGTCGTCCTGTCCTTCGAGCCCGGCCCGGACTTCGTCCGCGGCGGTACCCGCACCAAGGTCGGCGCCGCGCTGCTGTCGCGCCGGCTGCCTTCGGGACGGGCCCTCCCGCTCGTGCTGATGGCCAGCGCGCTGCTGGTCGTCCCCGGTATCGCCACCCCCGCGTTCACCCGGGTCTTCATCGACCGGGTCCTGGCGGGAGGATCGGCGGGGTACCTGGTGCCCCTGCTGCTCGCCATGATGTTCACGGCGCTGTGCGTCTTCGTCCTCACCTCCGTACAGCGGCACTACCTGCTGCGCCTGGAGATACGGATGGGGCTGGTCTCCTCGGCCCGCTTCTTCCGCCATCTCCTGCGGCTTCCCGTCGACTTCTTCATGCAGCGGCGTCCCGCCGAAGTGGCCAACCGGGTCGCGGGCAACGACGTCGTGGCCGAGATCCTCTCCCGGGACCTCGCCCTCACCGTCGTCAACCTCGTGCTCGTGGTGTTCTACGCGGCCCTGCTGATCCACTTCGACGTCCTGCTCGGCGCCATCGGCGTCGGCATGGCGCTGCTGAACATCGTGGTGCTGCGCTGGGTCGCCCGGGCCCGCACGGACGCCGTGGTGGCGCTGCGCACCGACCGCGGCAACCTCACGGCGACCACCTTCACCACCCTCAGCCAGATCGAGACGGTCAAGGCCACCGGCGCCGAACCCGACGCCTTCAGCCGCTGGGCGGGCTTCCTGGCCAAGGTCATCTCCGCGAAGCAGCAACTGGGCGTGCCGACCGCCGTACTGATCGTGGTGCCCCCGATGCTCGCCTCCCTCAACAGCGGGTTGATCCTGCTGGTCGGCGGGCAGCGGGTGGTGGACGGCGCGATCAGCGTCGGCATCCTGGTCTCCTTCCAGACGTTGCTCGCCGCGCTCAGCCGCCCGGTCACCCAACTCACCAATCTCGGCGGCCGGCTCCAGGACGTCACCGCCGACATCAAGCGGCTGTACGACGTCGAGCACTATCCGGCCGACACCTCCTTCGACGTTCCCGAGGACCCCTCCCGCACCGGGAGGCTCGACGGGCACCTGGAGTTCGAGGACGTCACCTTCGGCTACAGCCCGCTGGCCGCGCCGTTCATCAAGGACCTGTCCTTCTCCGTGGTGCCCGGTCGCCGGATCGCCGTCGTCGGCAGCTCCGGCAGCGGAAAGTCGACGCTCGGCAGGCTGCTCACCGGTCTGTACGCCCCGTGGTCGGGCCGCATCCTGCTCGACGGCCGTCCCCGCGAGGAGATCTCGCGCACCGTGCTCGCCGCCTCGGTCGCCTATGTGGACCAGGACATCTCCCTCTTTGAGGGCAGCGTCCGGGACAACCTCGCGCTGTGGAACAACGACGTCCCCGACGACGTCATCATCTCCGCACTGCATGACGCCGCCATCTTCGAGACGGTGATGGCCCGCCCCGGTGGTCTGCACTCCATGGTCTGGGAGGGCGGACGCAACTTCAGCGGCGGCCAGCGTCAGCGCCTGGAGCTCGCGCGCGCCCTGGCCACCCAGCCCACCCTGCTCATCCTGGACGAGGCCACCAGCGCCCTGGACCCGGAAACCGAACGGGTCATCATGGACAACCTGCGCCGCCGTGGCTGCGCCTGCCTGACCATCGCCCACCGCCTGTCCACCGTGCGGGACGCCGACGAGATCATCGTGCTCGACAAGGGGCAGATCGCCGAACGCGGCACCCACGAGCACCTGCTGGCCCGCGGCGGCCACTACGCCGGTCTCATCGATTCGGTCCGCACCGCCGAAGGGGGCGACCTGTGATCACCTCTGCGTTCGCGCCGTTCTTCTCCGACGCGGCCACCCCCGCCGACCTCCACACCGACCCGTTCACCGTCCTGGACGACGTACGCCGCGTGCTGCTGGTGGAGGCCGGCGCCGTGGACCTGTTCGCGGTCCGCCTGGTGGACGGAGTGCCCACCGGGCGCTGGAACTTCCTGGCCCGTGTGGAGGCCGGAGCCCTGCTCATGGGATCACCGTCCGGGCCGCGGCACGGCATCGTCGGCCGGCCGGTGCCCGGCACCGTGCTGTCGTACCTGCCGCTCTCCCACCTCGAAGGCCTCTCGGCCCGCCGCGCCGCATGCGACACCCCGTCGGGGCTGGCGGTGCGCGCCCTGTCCACCGAGGCCTACGGGGACGCGGTACAGCAGTTTCTGGACGGCCTGGAGCAGGGCATCGTGGCCCTCGCCCAGGCGCTGCGCGACACCTTGCCGCCCCGTGAGTTCGTACCCCTGTCCACCGACGGGCCGACCGAGCTCGCCGCCGGAGCGGCGGTGCGTTCGGTGGACGGCGTCCGTTGGGTGCGGGTGGAGGAGGGCTCGGTCGAGCTGGGCGAGGGCGTCTCCGGGCGGTTCACGACCGGTATGGAGACCTGCCTCACCCAGCGCGACTGGCTGATCGCCGACTCGCCCGCCCGGCTGCGGGCCCGCTCCTCGCGGGAACTGCTCGACGAGGGAGCCCTCTGGGGTCTCCTGCTCGCCCACGCGACCCGCCTGCTCTACACCGTCGACCGTCGCATCGAGGGCCAGCGCGGCCTGGAACGCGAGGCCCTCGACGTCCGCCAGGCCCACGAGGCCGGCACCCTGGCCACCACGGCCCGCAGCTTCGAGGCCGTCCTGCACGACACCGAGGCCCGGATCCGGCTCGCGGACGTCGCCGCGGACCCGCCGACACTGGCGGCCGCCCGGCTGGTCGCCGCGCACCAGGGTTTCGCCGTCAAGGCCCCCCTGGTCGGCAGCGGTCACGGCCGCAACCTGGACGACCTCCAGTCCATCGCCCACGCCTCCGGCGTCCGCACCCGTGCCATCCGGCTGGACGGCCAGTGGTGGAGGACGGACTTCGGCCCGGCGATTGGCTACCTCAAGGTGGGCGATCAGCCGGTGGCGCTGCTCCCCATCGGCGGCCGCTACGTGATGGCCGAGGCGGGCAAGATCACCGAGGTGACCGCCAAGCTCGCCGAGGAGCTGCAGACCAAGGCCGTCATGCTCTACCAGCCGCTGCCCTCCGCGGTCCGGTCGATCAGCGGCCTGCTGCGCTTCGGTATCCGCAGCAACCGGCGCGACCTGTGGATGTTCGCCTGGACGGCGGCCCTGGCCGCCCTGGTCGGACTGCTGGTCCCCGTCATGACCGGGCAGGTCCTCGGCACCTTCGTCGCACAGGCCCAGCGGGGCCTGATCGTCCAGGGTTCGCTGGTGGTGATCGGCTCGGCCCTGGTCGTCGCGGCGCTGTCCATCGTCCAGAACATCGCCGTCCTGCGCATCGAGAGCCGATCCACCGCCGCCATGCAGGTGGGCGTCTGGACCAAGCTGCTGTCCTTGCCCACGTCCTTCTTCACCCGCTATTCCACCGGGGAACTGGGCACGACCGTGCTCGGTGTCAGCGCCGCCCAGGAAATGCTCTCGGGCATGATGACCAGCGCCACCCTGGGTTTCATCACCGGCTCCGCCAATCTCGTCCTCGTCTACTTCTACGACCTGCGGCTCGCGCTGCTGGCCACCGTGCTGGTGCTGGTCGGAGCGGTGTTCGCGCTGGTGGCCGGTCGGATCGAGGTGCGCTGGCAGCGCAAGCTGTACGCACACGAGCAGAAGCTGTCCTCGCGGGTCTTCCAACTGCTCACCGCCGTCCCCAAGCTCAGGGTCACCGCCGCCGAGGACCGGGTGTTCGGTGTCTGGGCCTCGGAACTGGCCAAGGGCCGCAGTCTGGCCGCCGCGTCCCGGCGGGTGCAGAACATCGTGACGACCTTCAACGCCGGTTTCCCGCTGGTGTGCTCGGTCATCATCTTCGCGGTGATCGGCGGACCGCTGCAGGGCCAGGTGCCCATCGCCGCCTTCCTCTCGTTCTTCGCGGCCTTCAACCTTCTCCTGGCCTCCAGCCTGCAGTTCACCTCCGCCGCGATCACGGCGATGGGCGTCGTACCGCTTCTGGAGAAGCTGCGCCCGATCCTGGAGACGGCACCGGAGGTCGACCAGTCCAAGGCCGCCCCGGGTGACCTCTCGGGCCGGCTCGACCTCAGCCGGGTCTCCTTCCGCTACGGCGACGACGGCCCGCTCGTGCTGGACGACGTCACCCTGTCGATCGCGCCGGGCGAGTTCGTCGCCATCGTCGGGTCCTCGGGCAGCGGGAAGTCCACCGTGCTGCGGCTGCTGCTGGGCTTCGAACAGCCCGTGTCGGGCACGGTGCTGTACGACGGGCAGGACCTGGCGGAGCTGGAGGTCTCCGCCGTCCGCCGACAGTGCGGCGTCGTGCTGCAGAACGGCTCGCTGCTCGCCGGCGACATCAAGGCCAACATCATCGGCAGCAGCAGCCACACCCTGGACGACGCCTGGGTGGCGGCATCGATGGCGGGCATCTCCGACGACATCTCGGCCATGCCCATGGGCATGAACACCGTGCTCTCCGAAGGGACCAACACCCTCTCCGGCGGACAGCGCCAGCGGCTCATGATCGCCCGTGCCCTGGTCGCCCGCCCCCGCATCGTCTTCTTCGACGAAGCCACCAGCGCCTTGGACAACCCGACCCAGCGGCTGGTCGCGGAGAGCACCCGAAAGCTCAGCGCCACCCGGATCGTCATCGCCCACCGGCTGTCGACGGTGGCCGACGCCGACAAGGTCATCGTCCTGGACCAGGGACGGATCGTGCAGCAGGGCCGCTACGAGGAACTGCTCGCCGACGAGAACGGCCTGTTCGCCCGCCTGGCCAGCCGCCAGGTGTCCTGAGGAAGGATCTTCATGGAATTCGCACTGCTCGTCTACGGCGAAGAGCGCGCATGGGACGACATGTCGCCGACCGAACGCCAGGAACGGTACGAGGCGAACCGCGCCTACGGCCGTGACCTCGCCGAGGCCGGGGTGCGGGTGCGCTACGGCGCCCGGCTGGCCCGCCCCGACGGCGCGGCCGGCGAGGACCGCGCGGCACCGGGCGAACTGGAGCTCGGCGGCCTGTGGCTGATCGAGGTGGCCACCGAGGAAGAAGCACGGGAGTGGGCCCGGCGGATGCCGGTGGGCCCCGGAAACGCCGTCGGGCTGCGCCGCTGCGATCGTCCCGGCGCCTCCTGAACACCCCGATGAACCCACCGGACAGCAAGCAGAGGAGCAGTGCCGTGGCTGATCGGCATGACGTCGAGTACTTCCTTTCCGGCTACCTGACACCGCCGGGTCCCACCGCCGTGCTGTCCGCGCGCCACGACCAGAACGTCGCCCTGTGGCGACGCAGCGGCCGGGCCGTGGAGCTCGTACGCGTCTGGGAACTCGAACGCGTCAGCGGCCAGAAGCACCATCATCAGCCGCTCTACACCCCCGCCCGGGCCGAGGCGTTCCTGAACGGACTGCTCGCCACCGAGGGGCTGGACCTCTCCGACATCAGCGCCTCCTGGGGCACTCCGGGCCTGCCCGGCCACGCGGAGATCCCCGTCCCGGCCGGCGCCGAGGACTTCCCCCTCCACAGCCTCGGTCATCTCTTCAGCGGCCTGCTGATGGACAGCGCGCTGTTCAAGCGGGAGACGATCATCGCGATGGCCGTGGACGGCGGCCCCGACTTCGTCCAGGACCGGGAGACCAAGAGCGCCTGGTATGCCGGTTGCGTCTCCGTCCAGGGGCGACCGGCGTTCGCTCCGGTGGAATCCCCCGGCCCCCTCTACACGGCGGCCGAGACGATCTTCGGCAAGGAGCCGGGCACCCTCATGGCCCTGGCCTCGGCCTGCCGGACCCGGATCGACGTCGACGCCGAAGCCGTCATGGCCGGTGTCCAGCTGTTCGGCGGGCGGCGGGCGCCGTGGCAGGACGCCCACCGGGTGGTCGCGTCGATCGTGTCCGAGGCCCGTCGGCAGCTGGCGGGGCGGGAGCTGGACCGGGAGTTCACCGACGAGGAGAACCTGCAGAGCGCCGTCATGGAGGTCGTCCAACGGTGCTGCGAGCTGGTCGCGGTCCGCAACATCGAACGCCTGCTGGCGATCGGCGGCGTACGGGCCGAGGACGCCTACCTCTCCACGAGCGGCGGTTTCGCGCTGAACTGCCCCGCCAACTCCCTGCTGATGGACCGTTTCGGCTTCAAGGGCCTGCTCACCCCGCCCTGCGCCAACGACTCCGGCCAGGCACTGGGACTCGGGCTGCTCGCCCTGTACGGCACCGGGGCCCTGGAGAACGCCGACATCCTGATCGAATCCGCCTACTACGGCAACGAG
The DNA here is from genome assembly GCF_055574035.1 of Streptomyces sp. NPDC030021. Lineage (NCBI taxonomy): Bacteria > Bacillati > Actinomycetota > Actinomycetes > Kitasatosporales > Streptomycetaceae > Streptomyces > Streptomyces sp. NPDC030021. Next base: position 144,143 of record NZ_JBVIAH010000017.1, on the reverse strand, counting down.
CTGCGCGACGTGGACGCCGCGTTGGCGGAGTTCGCCCCGTGGATCGAGGAGGTCGGCGCGTTCTCACCCGAGCGGTTCGCCGAGGACCTCGACGACAGCGTGGTCGCCTGGGTGGACGGCGCCGCCGAGATCGGCCCCCGGGCCCTCGGCCATCGCAGCCTGCTCGGCGACCCCCGGTCGACGAAGGTCAAGGACCTGCTCAACGAGTACAAGCAGCGTCAGTGGTGGCGCCCGGTCGCCCCGATCGTGCCGGCCGAATACGCCCCGGACTGGTTCGACGGCGACCGGCCGTCCCCGTACATGCTGGAGACCGTTCAGGTGCGGCCGGAGGTACGCGACGCCGTACCGGCGATCGTGCACCTGGACGGATCGGCGCGCCACCAGGTCCTCACCGCGGCGGCCAACCCGCTCCTGCACCGTGCCATCGGGGCGTTCCACGCCCGGACCGGGGTGCCGATCGTGTGCAACACCTCGCTCAACGACCGCGGCGAGCCGGTCGTGGACACCGCGGCCGAGGCGCTGGTCTTCTGTATCCGCAAGGGCCTGCGGATCGCCTACCTCGGCGGCCGGCGGATCGTCCTGCGCGCCGCACCCGTCCCGGACACCGCCCCGCCCACCGCACCACGGGAGCGGAGCACCGCGTACTTCGCCGGCCAGGAGCAGGACCGGGACGCCCTGTGGCAGGGGTGGCTGGACGAGGGCTACACGGAGGAGGGCATGTTCCTTCTCTCCCGCTCGCCCGACCTGCGGGCCGAGCTGGGCTCCTCCACCGTGGAACGGGTCAACGCCCTCGGCGCGTACGAGGCCGCCGGCAGCCCGGGCCACGCGCTGATGGTGCAGCGGTTCCGTACGGCGCACGGCCCCGAAGCCTCGTCCGACCGCTGAGTCGCACCCATGCCGATGGCCCGCGGACGGGAGGTCCGCGGGCCATCGGCATGAGGGAGGACGCGCAAGCCGGGTCAGTGGCTCATCCGGCGCGGAGCAGGTGTGCCGCGAGGTCGGCCGCGACGGCCTCGGGCCGCTCCAGCAGCGGCAGATGACCGGACCGGGGCAGTGTCACGACCTGGCAGTCGGCGACGTTGTCGCGCAGCAGCTCGGCGTTGCGGACGAAGGCGGGCATGTCCTCGTCGCCGATGAACACCAGGGTCCGGGCCTGGATGCGGGCCAGGTCCGCCGGGCTGTGGCGGTGCGCGGACAGCGTCATCATGGCGCCGCTGTCCAGTTCCGCCCATGAGTGCCGGACGATCACCGAGCGCAGCGCCGCGCGGAGCTCCGGATGCCGTTCGGTGCCGCGGAAGATGTCGGGGGGCGAGGCCATCCACAGATCGGCCATCTGCTCCCCGGGGCCGGCGAGCGGCTTGAGCATCATCAGCTGCTGGTAGCGCCGCCGGGCATCGGCGTCCGGGGCCGCGCCCGCCAGCGTGGGCGCGGCGGCCACCAGGGCGTGCACCAGCTCGGGTTCGTCGATGGCCAGCTGGAGTGCGACGGACGAGCCGTACGAGAGCGAGACGATCCGGTGGGCCTGCTCGGCCCGGACGATTTCGGCGATCTGCCGCGCCAGGGCGGGAAGGGTCAGACCGGCGGGAATGGGGTCGGAGCCGCCGTGGCCGGGCAGGTCGACGCCGATGTGCCGCCAGCCGGGCAGGAGCTCCCAGAGCGGCTCCCAGGTGCTGGAGTCCATGGTGTAGCCGTGGATCCACAGCACGGCGGGGCCGCTGCCGGACGTGCGGACGGACAGCTGGTTCATGATCAGTTCACTTCCTCGAAGCCTTCGCAGAACTCGCGGAAGGCGATCACCGGCTCGTCCCGGGCGTCGTAGCGCACGGGCGCGTGCGGATCCAGGTGTTCCCAGACGGTGAGGTCCTCGGCGAGCGCGCGTTCGCTGCCGACGATCAGCATCCGCAGGTCGCTCTCCCGGCCGGGGCTGACGCCGACCGCCACACGGGCGACACAGCCGTCCGGGGTGGGCGTGGCCCCGGTGACCAGGACGTGCACCTGTCCGGGCGGCCCGAACTCGGTGACCACCAGGCCGGGGCTGAAGGCCCGTGCGTAGAACCGCGGTACGTACTCCAGTCGCGTCTCGCCGTTACGCATCGCCCGCCACTTGGCCTCCGCCCGGGCGAGATCGCTCTTCCAGGGGGAGTTGCGCATCGGGAATGTGCCCTCGATGGCCAGTTCACCGTTCTCGGTCGGCACGATGTCCATGCCTTCGACGGCCTCGACCTTGTGCAGGGCGGTGAAGTGGTCCGTGTCGAAGGCGTTCTCGATGATGAGTCCGGAGGGAGCGGCGACCGGAAGGACGACCGCCTCGACCAGCGGGTGGCTGACGGCGATCTCCTTGATCACCTTCTCGAACCCCCGGTCGTCCCGCGCGGTGTCGGTGAGCCTCGCGAAGACCGCCTCACCGGCTCGGAGCACCTGGTGTTCGGCGACCGACCAGCGTTTGCCCTCGTCGCCGAGCGCGATGCGCTTGCCGTGGAAGGGGCAGACCAGGCAGTTGCCGTCCAGCGTGCCGCCGTATCCCAGGTGCGCGCCCCGGTGCGGGCAGTTCGCGTCGAAGAGCCGTACGTCGTCGCCGTCGCGGACCGCCACCAGGCGGCGTGGGCCGATCGCCAGCGGGGTCACCTCGGCGGTGAGTTCGGACAGGAAGGCCACCAGGTGCCAGCCGGAGTGCACCGTCCGGGAGTACGCCCCTTCGGAGCGCACCGCTCCCGGCAGCCCGGCCTCGGATCGTACGGTCATCGTGCCACTCCCGACAGGATCTGCGCGGCCGCGCGCTCGCCGCTGGCGATCGCCCCTTGGACCCAGGGAAGTTGACGGCCGCAGACGGTCGCCTCTCCGGCGAAGAACAAGGTGTCCTCGATCGGTTCGGCCCACAGGTCCGACGCTTCCCGCGCGCCGGTCCTGGGTGCCGTGAAAGCTCCGCCCGACCAGGGGTCGTTCCCCCAGTCCGCCGCCTCGGTGGCCACCACCCGCGCCGACCGGGTCCAGGGCATGGACCGGGCCAGCAGCGCCGCCAGGCCGCCGTTCTCGTGCACGGCGGACCGTACGGCGGCGGCGGCTCCGGCCTTGGCCACGATCAGCACCTCCGGCCGTCCGGCCCGGCTGCGGGCGAATCCGCCCAGCCCGTCCACGTCGAACACCACCGCGGACTCCGGCGCGGGGACGGAGAGGGTGACGGCCACGCAGTAGCCGTCGCCGGCCGGCAGGTCCTTGGCCGCCCGCCACTTGGCCGCGGGCAGCCCGGCGATCCGCAGCCGGCCGCTGACGACCACCTGCGGAGGAACGGTGACGACCGCCGCACCGGCATGCAGTACCCCCTGCGCGGTGCGGGCCCGCACCTGCCCCCTGGACCAGTCGAGTTCGTCCACCGGGCAGCCGAGGCGTACGTCGAGGCTCTGCGCGAGCTGCTCGGGAAGCCGGTCGAAACCGCCGCTCACCGCGAACTCGCCGCCACCGACGGCATCTGCGTGGTGTGCGGCGGCCACCCCCGAGGCGCTCACCTCGTCCGGTTCCGCGGCCCAGTTCTGCCGGTACCACTCCCGTGCCGCGCGCTCCTCGGCACCGTCGGCGCCCTTGGAACGCAACCAGTCGCCGACCGACACGTCCGCATCGGCCCGTGCCGCGTTCAGCTCGGCCTCCAGCGCCCACGGGCCGCGTCGGCCACGGGCGAGCACTCCCATCTCCGCCGGCGCGCCGTCCTCGACCACCCGGGCCGCGAAGTCGCGCGGCACGGTCTCCATACGGTCGCTGCCCATGAGGGTGTGGACCGGGTTGCGGGCGCCGTGGACCACCTGCGCGCCGAGTTCGAGAGCGGGTCCGCCGTCGGCCGGCCGGAACGTGCGGATACGTCCGCCCACCCGTGCGCGGCCCTCCTGGACGACGACGCGCAGGCCTGCCTCGGTGAGGCGGCTCGCGCAGGTCAAACCGCTGATTCCCGCGCCCACGACGAGGACGTCGGTTCGCATCAGGCCTCCATGTCGTTCGTGTTCCGGCCGCAGGCGTCCGAAGGGCGCGGGCCCAGTTCCAGCGGATACTCCGCGAGGCGGCGCGGCAGCACGCAGTCGTCCCAGCGGGCGCGGTCCTGGTGGGACGCGACGTTCGGGAAGCGGCGTAGCAGCCGGGGCAGCAGAAGGGCCCCGGTCTGCCGGACCAGCACGGCCGCCAGGCAGAAGTGCGGCCCGCCGCCGAAGGCCAGGTGGGGATTGGGGGACCGGTCCAGGAGCAGCTCGTCGGGGCGCTCGAAGACCGCCGGATCCCGGTTCGCGGCCGCGAGCACGGCCAGCACCCGAGCGCCGGCGGGCACCCGGCCGCCGGGCAGTTCCACCTCGCGCGTGGTGACGCGCGCGGTGAACGGGATCGGGGCCTCCAGGCGCAGGAGCTCGTCCACCGCCGTGCGGGCCGCATGGTCGTCGGCCCGCCGCAGGTACTCCACCGCCGCCGGGCGGGGCAGCAGCCAGTACAGGGCGTTGCCGACCGTCTCGGCCAACGGCTGCCAGCCGCCGACGACGGCGAGGCCCAGGATGCCGAGCATCTCGGGCCTGGTCAGCCGGTCGTCGGCGGCCAGCCGGGACAGCGGGCAGTCGAATCCGGTCTCGGTGTGGCGCTGCGCCACCGCGTCCAGGTAGCGGCTCAGCTCACCCATGGCCGCCCGGCCCGCGGCGGCCGCGGTCGGTCCCGCCATCGGGTCGAGGTTGACGGAGACCGCGCGGGCCAGCTCCTCGAAGTGCGGGCGCTCGGCGTCCGCCAGCCCGAAGAGCCGCGCGTAGACGGCGGTGGCCAGCGGCTGTCCGATGCCGGTCGCGGCGTCCAGCTCTCCTGCCCGGCCACCCAACCGGTCCAGCAGGGCGTAGACCTCATCGCCGATCCCGTCCGCCACCGACCGGATCGCCTCGGGGCCGAGCAGAAGGCCGCCCGGGGCGCGCAGCCGGTGATGGTCGGGCGCGTCGGTGGTGAGCATGGACGGGGGGAGGGCGTCGTCCCTGGCGCGGCCCTGCTGCCCCTGGGCCGCGGAGAAGGCGTCGCTCCTGAGCGCCGCCGAGCAGTCCGCGTGGCTGGTGAGCAGCCACATCCGGGTGGCGGGGTCCTGATACACCGGGGCGTACGTCCGCAGCCACCGGTACGCCGGGTAGGGGTCCACCCGTCCGGTCGGCGAGAACGGATGAGCGAGGTGGCCCGGGAGGCGAAGGGTGGCTGAGGACACGGCGGTTCCTGTCTGGGTCAGTTGACGCGCGGGCCGCGCCAGCGGAACGACATCGCGGTGAGCACGAGTCCGGCCAGTGACCAGAGCGCCAGGATCAGGGCGATCCTGCCGAGCTCCCAGTTGCCGGCAGGCTCCACCACGGCGAAGGAGTCCGGCAGGAACACCGACCGGAACCCCTGGGCGATCCACTTGAGGGGGAAGAACGCCGCGAGGGTCTGCATCCAGGAGGGCAGTTGGTTGAAGGGGAAGAACACACCCGAGATGAACTGCGTGACCATGAAGACCGGGGTCACGATGGCGGCGGCCGACCGGCTGTTGGGGATGATCGCGCTGTAGGCCACGGCAAGCAGGGCGCAGGCGACCGTACCCAGCGCCAGGTCCCACCCGAGCGTCGTCCAGCGCTGCGCGGTGGAGGGCAGCGGCAGGCCGAAGGCCGTCACGGCGATCGCCATCAGCAGTGCGGTCTCCAGCACGGTGGTGACCACCACGCGCACCAACTTGCCGATGAAGTAAGCGGATTTGGGCATCGGCGTCATGGCGAGCCGGCGGACCGTACCGGTGTCGCGCTCGATGGCTATGTTGATCGCGAGACCGGAGAAGGCGGTGCTCATCACGCCGGACGCGATGATCCCGGCCATGAAGACCTGCTTGAGGTCCGTGTCGGTGCCCGCGACCTTGCCCGAGAAGATCGATCCGAAGACCAGGAGCATCAGGACCGGGAACATGAGCGTGAAGATCAGCGACTGCTTGTTGCGGAAGAAGCTCTTGAGCTCCACCGAGGAGCGCGCGACGGAGGCCCGCCAGATGCCCGGCGTACGGCGGGGCGCGCGGTGTTCGCCGGCTTCGGCGGTCGCGGCAGCCCTCGTGGTCGTGCGGGCAGGGACGGAGGGGGCGTCGGACACGGTCACGGGGTTCCTGCCTTTGCGTCGCGGTTCCTGCTGATCAGGTCGAGGTAGATCTCCTCGAGCGTCGGCCGGTGCACGCGCAGCTCAGGAAGCTCCCGCACCCTGGCCTCGGCGGCCCAGGCCAGCAGCACCAGGAGGACCGCGGTGGGGGTCCTGGTCAGGATGCTGACGATGCCGTCGCCCTTGCTTCCGTCCCGTTCGACCGTGACGTCGGCGGGCAGGGCCGGCAGGGTCCGTCCGACCAGTTCCGGCGGCATCCGGAAGGACACCGTTGTCGAGGTGTCGGCGCGTCCGCCGAGTTCGGAGACCCGGCTGACCTCGGCGACCTTTCCGTCGACGATGACGGCCGCGCGCTGGGCGAGCGCCTCGGCCTCGTCCAGGTAATGCGTGGTGAGTACGGTCGTCCGCCCACGGTCGGCGAAGTACTGCACCAGATCCCAGGCTTCTCGACGAGCCACCGGGTCCAACCCGGTGGTGGGTTCGTCGAGGAAGATGAGTTCGGGGTCACCGATCACCCCGACGGCCACGTCCAAGCGCCTCTGCTGGCCGCCGGACAGAGCCGTCGTCTGCTTCTTGCCGTGCTTGCCCAGCCCGACCATGTCGATGACCTGGCCCACGGGCAGCGGCGCCGGATACAGCGCCGCGAAATGCTCCACGACCTCGCGCACGGTGAGATCGGTGTAGGCGCCCGTGGACTGGGGCACGACACCGATGCGTGCCCGCCAGTCCCGCCTGTCCTCGGCCGGATCGCATCCGAGTACCCGCACGTCGCCGCCGGTCCGCTGCCGGACCCCTTCAAGGATCTCGACGGTCGTCGTCTTGCCCGCGCCGTTCGGCCCGAGCAGGGCGAACACCTCTCCCTTGTGGATGGTCAGGTCCACGCCCTGTACGACGTGCGAATCGCCGTACTGCTTACGCAGACCCCGGACAACGACAGGGTCTTCTTCCGATGCGGTGTGCAGCACTTCGGTGCTCTCCTTACGAGGCGGTGATCAGGTGCAGCAGGAGCAGGGGCAGCAGCACGTGAGAACCGTCGGGCCACCGCCCTTGCCGCCGCCGGAGAGACCCGAGAGGTCGCTCTCGCTCAGCTCGGAGGTCTCGACGACGGGAGCGTCCGGCACGTGGAACTCGAAGCGGCCGCTCGCGAGCCCCGCCTCCCACAGACCGACCTGGACGTCCAGGTTTCCGTCCGGCTGGGTCTCCGGGTCGGCGCTGACAATGACGATCTCGGCGTTCGCGGGAAGGGTCAGCCCGGATTCCGCAAGGGCCGAGCGCGGGTCCGACTTCAGCCGGGCGCGGTACTCATCGTTCGACCAGGCGGTGATGAGCGTCTTGGTGTAGGCGTTGACGAATTCAGTACGCTGCTGGGCATCCATCGCCATGCTGACTTCTCTTTCTATGTATTCCAGGCACCCCGTACACGGGGGACGCACGGGGGGCACTGAGAACAGGATCCAAATGCTGTGGCAGGAGCCGGCTGCGCGGGGCCTCGGCCTTGTTCGACCGAGGGCCCGCGCACAGCACCGGTTCCGTCATCCTGCGGAGCCGCGAACCTTTTCGAGCTCTCCGCAGCCGCGGATCAGGTGCAGCAGGAGCAGGGGCAGCAGCAGTAGTTGCCACCGGCGGCGACGTCGGACAGGTCGCCCTCGCTGAGCTCGGCGGTGTCCACGACCGGGGTCTCCGGGATGTGGAACTCGAAGCGGCCGGTGGCCAGGCCCTGCTCCCAGAAGGAAACCTGGACGTCCAGGTTGCCGTCCTGCTTGCCGTCCGGGAGGGTGCGGACGATGACGATCTCGGCGCCCTCGGGGACGTTCAGACCGGACTCGGCCAGCGCGGCACGCGGCTCCGAGTTCAGGCGGGCCACGTACTCCTCGCTCGACCAGGCGGTGATGAGCGTCTTGGTGTACGCGTTGACGAATTCAGCGCGCTGCTGCGGGTCCAGCGACATGTGGACTCCTCCTTCGAGTACCGCCGAGCACCGTGTTGTGCTGGCGACAAACGAAGCTTGGCATGTGGGAAAGACCCCGCCAAGACTTAATCTTCGGCGTGCATCAGTAAGTATTGAGAGCCTCAGGACAGTGCGATAGATTGCGCCCCGCAGAACCCCTTGGATATGCGAATCGATACGTATTGCCGGCCCTAGGTGTACGTATTCCGATTACGTATCGGGCGTCCTCTGCTACGTATTCAGAATTCCGCGTACGCATTCGGTGTACGCATTCGACCGACGGCCACACCACGGAGGTGACCGCCACCATGCCCGCACGGACCCTGGTCCTGCCCCCCGGCCCCGAAGGCCCGGCCGACATGCAGGAGATGCGCAACGATCCGCTGGCCTTCGTCACCGGGCTCGCGCATGAGTACGGCGACATCACCTGCCACCGCGCCGACGGCGACACCGTCTACCTGCTCAACCGGCCCGAGTTGGCGCGCTACGTACTCAAGGAGAACGGCGCCAACTACACCAAGGAGAACACCCCCGACGACCACATGCTGCGTCCCCTGCTCGGCAACGGGCTGCTGACCAGCGACGGCGAGGAGTGGGCGAAGCAGCGCCGGATGTGCGCGCCGGCCTTCCGGCCCAGCGCGGTACGGACGTTCGACGGGATCGTCACCGACGCCACCACGAACATGCTGGAGCGCTGGCGCCCGGCTCTGGACGGCGACAGCCCGATCGCCGTCGACCACCATCTGACGGCCCTGACCCTGGGCATCATCACCCGGGCGATCCTGGGCGCCGACATCGACGGAATCGGCGAGGGCTTCGGCCGCGCGGTGGACGCGGTGAACCGCTACATCGGCCACTACGTACCGGCCGAGGACCCCGATCCGACGGACACCGCGCTGCGGCGGCAGGGATTCGCCTCGGCGCGCGCCTTCCTGGACGCCGTGACCCGTACCCTCATCGCCTCCCGCCGGGTCACCGGCGCCGCCACCGGCAGCACCAACCTGCTGGACGCGATGATGAGTGCCGACCACCAGATCTCCGACGCCGATCTGCGCGACCAGGTGCTGACGATCATCATGGCCGGTCACGAGACCACCGCGAAGTCGCTGACCTGGACGCTCTACCTGCTCGACCGCAACCCGGCGGAGGCCGCGCGGGTCCGCGAGGAGGTGGACCGGGTACTCCAGGGGCGCACTCCGACCGCCGCCGACCTGGTGGACCTGCCCGTCTGTCAGCGGGCGATCAAGGAGGCCATGCGCCTCTACCCGCCGGTGTGGCTCACCTCCCGGCGGGCGACCGGCCCCGATGTCATCGGCGGCTACGACGTCGCGCCGGGCACCCTGATCTGCATCAGCCAGTGGGTGTTGCACCGTCACCCCGACCACTGGGAGGCGCCGGAGGAGTTCGTCCCCGACCGCTTCATCGACGCCGAGCTCCCCAGCCACCTCTACATGCCCTTCGGCGGCGGCGACCGGATCTGCATCGGCCAGCACTTCGCGATGGTCGAGGCGACCCTCGTCCTGGCCATGCTGACGCAGTCCGTCGAGTGCGAACTCGTCAAGGACTTCCCCGTCGAGCCGGAAGCGCTGGTCACCCTGCGTCCCCGGCACGGCATGAGCATGATGGTGAGGACCCGGTGAACACCTCGACCCTCAAGGGCGGTTCGTACGATCCGGCCCGGACCACCACGGGCGGTCTGACAGGCGAGCTGGCCCGCCTCGAAGCACAGGCCGCCCTGTCCTTCCCCGAAGAGCTGCGCATCCTGCGCGAGCTGGGCGTCACCGAGTCCTCGACCCTGCTCGAACTCGGCGCCGGATCGGGCGCGGTCACCCGCTGCCTGCGCGCCGCGCTCCCCGGCCTCACGATCGTCGCGGTCGACATCGACGAAACACTGCTCGCCCATGCCGAGGGCACCGGCGCCGAGCTGATCGTCGCCGACGCGGCGGACCTGCCGCTGGAGACGGGCAGCGTCGACACCGTTCTGCTGCGCTACGTCCTGCAACATGTGCCGGACACGTCGAAGGTGCTCACCGAGGTCCGCCGGGTGCTGCGGCCCGGCGGCCGGGTGATCGTCACCGAGGTGGACACCTCCTGCTGGGGCATCGCCGAACCGTCCTACCCGGAGATGGCGGGCATCCACGCCAAGGTGGCCGGCGCCCAGCGGGCGGCCGGCGGTGACCGTTCGATCGGCCGCCGGCTCACCCGGATGCTGCGCGCGGACGGTTTCGAGGACGTCGTACTGCGCCCGTTCGCCACCACCAACGACGACCACCCGACCGAGGCCTTCGCTCCCCATCTCGGGCCGCAACGCCTCGAACCCCTGCTGGCGGCCGGGGTGCTGTCCTTCGCCGAACTCTCCCTCGCGGCCGACCGGTGGAACCGCTTCCGCTCCGACCCCGACGCCTGGGTGATGCTGCTCGGCCTCATCGCCGCCGGAACCTCCCCCGGCCCGGCGGCATGACAAGCCCGGCACAACAAGAACCGAACTGATACGAGAGGCCCCCCATGAACCCCAACCTCAAGATCTTCATCACGATCTTCTGCTACATCAGCGGCGTCGCCGGGCTGGTCACCGCCGTGCTCGACGCGAGCAGCAAGCCCGCGCAGATGACCTCCGCCGTCGTCGCCGGCGCGATCGGCGTGCTGTTCCTGCTTGGCGGACTGATCCTCACGCGCAAGCCGCGCTACTGATGCCGTATCCGCCGGTGCCGGTGCCGGCGCCCGCGCACGGCACCGGCACCGGCACCGGCCCTACGGTGCTGCTCGGTCAGTCCGTGGATTTCAGTACGAGGTGCGCCGCGGCCGCGCCGAGTTCCTTGTCGGCCGGAGCGCCGAAAACGAGGACGCGGTAGTAGATCGGACCCAGCAGGAGATCGGCGAGGCGGCCGAGGTGCTCCTCGTCCGGGGCCTCGCCCGTGTGGCGTTCGACGATCGCGCCCAGGCCGACCAGATCGCGCTCGCGCTGCTTGAGCAGGAATCCCTCGCGCAGGGCGACGGCGGTGTCCTTGTCCAGTTGCGCGTTGCCGAGGAGGGCCTGGAGCACCTGGCCCGCCGGTTCCTGGAAGAAGTCGGCGACGCGGTGCAGGTGCGCGACGAGGTCCTCGACGGGTGTTCCGGCCGGCTCGGCCCATGCCAGCCCTTCGAGTGCGTCGTCCTCCAGGGCGTCGAGCAGGATCTCGACCTTCGACTTCCACCATCGGTAGATCGTCTGCTTGGCGACGCCCGCCCGGGTGGCGATGCCCTCGATCGTCGTCGCGGCGAAACCCTGCTCCACCAGCAGGTCGTCGGCGGCGTTCAGCACCGCGACGCGGATGCTCTCACTGCGCCGCGGACCCGTGCGGCTCACGACGGGGGAGGGGGCGCGGCGGCCTTCGGTCTTCCGTGCGGCGCTGATGGTCGGCCACCTCTCGTTTCGTGCGAATGCCGCGATTCTGGCACACCGGATCGCGGTCGCAACCGGCGGATCACGCGGACGTCTTGTGCATGCGGGCGAGGCTCAGCAGCACCGTGAGCGCGAGCAGTGCGACCGCGGCGCTGAAGATCACCCCGGCCGGCCGCAGGCTCGTGGCGCGGATCAGTACGCCGACGCCGATCGCGGGGACGGCGAGCATGGAGTAGAGGATCGCGAAGAACGTCGACACCGACGCGCCGCGGTGCTGCGGGTCGCTGCGGGTGGTGATGCTGCCGATGCCGTGGCCGAGGGCGATGCCGGTGGCCAGGCCGTTCACCGCGGCGCCGGTGAGCAGCGGGACCAGGGAGGTGACCGCCATGGCGAGCGCGATCAGTGCCGCGGCGAGGATCAGCCCCAGGCAGGCCACGGAGAGGGCGGCGCCCGGCTTGATCCGGCGGACCAGCAGCTGACCCAGTGCGGTGCAGCCGAAGGCGGTGAAGACGACGAGGCCGGTGAGGGAGTGGCTGGTCTCGTGGAGGACCGTGCCGAGGAACAGGCCGGTGACGGCGGTGAGGACGCCGAGCACCGCGAAGCCCGCCCCGGCGGCCATCGCGGAACGCAGGAAGTCGGAGCGGATCTCCGCCGGGATGTGCAGCGGCTGGAACCGGAAGGTGAATCCGGAGCGGTGTGCGGCCGTTTCCCGGGACGAGGCCACGCCGACCAGCCCGATCGCCGCCAGGACGAGCATCACGATCCACGGGGTGCGCAGCGGCGAGGGCGCGGCATCGGCCAGGATCCCGGCGAGCAGGGTGCCGCTGGCGAGGCCGCCCATGTTGGCGAACAGCGCGACCGTCGCGGGCCGGACCCCGCGGCTCTGCGGGAGCAGTTCCGTGAGCGAGGCGGTGGCTGCGCCGGTGACGAGTGCGGCGGAGAAGCCGGAGATCACGCGGGCGACGAGCAGGACGGCCACGTTGCCGGCGACCAGGAACACCCCGGCGGCGCAGGCGGAGAGCAGGGTCGCCGCGACCAGTACGGGGCGCCGCCCGATCTGGTCCGACAGGCGCCCGAAGGCGAGGAGTCCGGCGACGACCCCGATGGCGTAGACGGCGAAGATCACGGTGACGGTGATCGGGGAGAAGCCGAAGTCCTTGCCGTACACCGGGTAGAGCGGGGTGGGCGCCGTGGTTCCCGCCATGGTGATCCAGAAGGCGAAGGCCACGACGGCGGCCGCGAGCCGGCCGCGGGGCGCGTGTGACGTCGGTGCGTCCGGCGGGGAGCCGGCGCGGTCGGTTCGGTCGGTTCGGTTCGGCACGGGATGACCTCCGGCATAAGACTGGACGGTGCGTTGCGTCTGAGCGTGGCATTAGACTAGACGTTGCGTCTACTCAACGCGGCATGCGTCGCCGACGATCGGCTGGGGCGATTGTGCGGTTCGGGAGCCGGTATGGGGTGGGTGTTGTGGTGGCGGGGCGGGCCGATGAGGCTGGGGCCCGCAGATGAGGTCGCCGGGCTGTCGGGCCGGCGCGTAGGTGGAGGTGCGCAGTGGGGCGGTTCACCGTTGTCGTCAACGGCGAAGAGCAGTACTCGATCTGGGCCGAAGGGCGCGAAGTGCCCCTGGGCTGGCGGGACACGGGTGTGGCCGGGACCAAGGAGGAGTGCCTCGCGCACATCGACGAGGTGTGGACGGACCAGCGTCCGCTGAGCGTGCGTTAGCCCGCCATCGGTTCCGGGTTACGCGTCCGGGGGGAGCCAGCCGCGCTGGACCGCTCGGACGCCGGCTTCGAAGCGGCTCCGGGCGCCCAGGCGTTCCATCAGGACCGTGGCGATGCGGCGGGCCGTGCGGTGGGAGACACCGAGGCGCTTGGCGATCCCCTCGTCGGTGTGGCCCTCGGCGAGCAGGCGCAGGCTGGCCGCCTCCTGGTGGTCCAGTTCGGCCTCGTCGCGGCGCGGGGCCTGCCCCAGCGGGCGGGCGTTCTCCCACACCGTCTCGAAGAGGGTGCACAGGGCGGTGAGCGTGCCCTGGCCGGTGAGGGCTACCGCGCCCTCCCCGCTGTCCTCGCTGTTCACGGGCAGGACGGCGGTCGTCCGGTCCACGATGGTCATCCGCAGCGGCAGCACGGCGATCGTGCGGACCTGGCCGCCCAGCTTCGTCAGCCACTTGGCGTGTGCCTCGCTGGCCGGATTGTTGCGCACGCTGTCGAGGTAGATCGTCCGCATGGTGACGCCCCGGCCGAGCAGCCGCTCGTTGAGCGGACGGGAGGCCGCCATGTTCGCCTCCGTCTGCGCCCCGCCGGGGGCGAAGACCATCACCTCGTTCCGGACGTTCTCGGTGAGCACCGCGAGGCGGGTCCGGACCTCGTCGACGTCGGCGAGGTGCTCCACGCTGACCGGCGCCCCGACCGGGCGCAGGTCCTCGTACTCGGAGATCAGCTGCTGGGCCGCGGCCCGGGCGCCCGCGATGCGCTGGTTCTCCAGGGACATCTCGGCCTGGCGCCGGGCCAGCAGGTACTCCAAGCCGACCTCCGGGCTGACCGCGCGGGGCGCCGCCGACGCGTCGGCCGGTCCGTCGGCGGGGTACTGCACGAGCGAGAGGCCGGACAGCCGCTCCCAGGCCGCGCGCACGGCCTCTTCGGAGATTCCGAGCAGCCCGGCCAGGGCCTCGGCGTCGTCCCGCGGGTGGCTCAGCATCGCTCGGTAAACGGCTTCGGTCGGTCCGTCCAGTCCCAGTACGTCGAGCATCGGCCCCCCATCCGTCAGCAGAGACCAGTATCTCCGGTGTGGCCCGTTCGGCCCGTGCTGGCCAGATTGGGTCAGGGCCCAATCTGGCCACCGGAAAACCCTTTCCCGAGTCTGTGACGCGTGGTGATGCTGGAGCTGCAAGAAACACGCATGACACAGGGGGATGTTCTTCATGCTTAGCACTCGTATGGGCAAGGCCGTAGCGATCGTCGTCTTCGGTGCCGCCGTGCTGATGGCGCCCGCCACCGCGCAGGCCGCCACCACCGAAGTACCGCAGGACACCGCCGCCGCGCCCACCACTCAGGCCGGCGCCCAGAAGACGGACATGGGCTGGCAGTGACCGGCGCCACCAGCACGGTGACGGCGCACCGCCGGGACAGCGTATGGATCTGAAGCAGCTCACCACCTTTCACCGGGTCGCGACCCTGCTCAGCTTCACCCGCGCCGCAGCCGACCTGAAGTACGCGCAGTCCAGCGTCACCGCCCAGGTCAAAGGCCTGGAGGTGGCGCTGGGCGTGGAACTCTTCGAGCGCCTGCGGGGACGGATCCGGCTGACTCCGGCCGGGGAACGGCTCGTTCCGTACGCCGAGCGGATCCTGTCCCTGGTCGATGAGGCCCGGGACCGGACCACCGGCCTGGGCGAACCTTCGGGGGTGCTCACCATCGGCACGATGGAGAGCTTCACGTCCTACCGGATGCCCCCGGTCCTGGAGTACTTCCACCACCGCTACCCGCAGCTCCAGCTCGCCCTGCGGCCCAGCCTGTGCCGGGACACCTGCGAGGCGCTCCGGCAGGGCACCTTCGACCTGGGCTTCCTCATGGAGGCCGAGACCGACCACCCCGGGGTCAGGACCGAGATCCTCGGCTCCGAGCCGCTGGTCGCGGTCGCCGCCCCGGACCATGTCCTGGCGGGCGCCCGCAACGTCTCCACCAGCGATCTGCGCGCGGTGCCGATCCTGGCGCCGGAGGCGGGCTGCTCGTACGGGGCGATGTTCGAGGCGGAGCTCAACGGCGGCGCCGAGCGGCCCGTACCGCTGCTGCAGTTCGGCAACATCGAGTCGATCAAGCGCGGGGTCTCGGCCGGTCTCGGCGTCAGTGTGCTGCCCGCGATGGCGGTGGCCGCCGAGATCGAGGCGCAGTCGCTGACGGTGCTGGACTGGAAGGCTCCGTTCGAGGTCTACACACAGATCGCGTGGCGGTACGGGCGTCATCTCACGCGTGAGATGCGGGTGTTCATCGACTGGATGGTCCGCTTCGCCGAGCAGGACCGGCAGCTGGTGGCCTGCTGAGGGCTGCTGTCCCCGTCCTCGTGGAGTCCCGCAGGTCCCACCGGCCCTTGCGGCTCCGCCGGCCCCGCCTTCGCGCGGGCCGGCGGGACCGTGTTCACAGGGCGCCCCGGGCCAGCAGTTCCTCCACTATCCGTACGGCGTCCAGCGCGCCGCCCACCCGGAGGTTGTCCGTGGCCAGCCACAGCCAGAAGCCCTCGGGGGCGGTGGCCGAGACCCGGATGCGCCCCACGTGGAGCTGGTCCGGGTCGCCCAGCGCCGCCGGGGTCGGGCCGCGTAGGTCGTGGACCACGACCTCGGGCAACGCCCGCAGGAGTGCGACCAGTTCGGTACGGTCCACCGTCGCGCGGCACTGCACCCACACCGCCGCGCCGTGCCCGCTGACCATGGGGACCCGGACGCAGGTCGCCGTGACCTCGATGCCGGGCAGCCCCAGGACCTTGCGGACCTCGTCGGCCACCTCCCGCTCCTGGAGGGTCGAGCCGTCCTCCAGGACGTCGCCGATGCCGGGCAGCACGTTGAAGGCCAGTGCGGGCGAGAACTGCGCCGAGGGCACGGTGGCCTGCGGGTCCTGCAGGACCGTGCGCGAACCGTCCTGGAGCTCCTCGATACCGCCGTGCCCGGCGCCCGAGGCGCCCTGGTACGTACTGACGACGATCCGGCGGATCCCCCAGCGCCGCTCCACGTCCCGCAGCACGCGGACCACGGGCACCGTGGCGGCGCCGGGCACCGCGATCACCCCGCCCGCCGGACGGCGGCCCAGCTCGTCCGCGTTGAGCTGCGGGACGACCAGGGGGGTGCCCGGGGTCATCCGGAAGGCGGGGGTGCTGTCGATGGCCAGGGCGCCGTGGGCGACGGCGACCGGGACCCACTTCCTGCTGATCTGCTCGCCGGCGCAGAACAGGGCCGCGTCCACCGTGCCGAACGCGAACCGGGAGAGCTCGGTGACGCGTTGGTCGCGGCCGTCGACGCGGATCGTACGGCCGGCCGAGCGGGCGGAGGCCACCAGGTGCAGGCTCCGGTACGGCAGAGCCCGGTCCTCGATGAGTTCGAGCAGGGTCCCGCCCACCGCGCCGGTCGCTCCGACGACGGCGATGCGGGGGGCGGCGGGGTCGTCGACCTGGGGCATGGGCTTCTCGGATCCGCGGTGGGCAGGGAACCCGGACGGCCGGCGGCCGTGCGGGCCGTCGGTTCCGGGACATGACCCTGTTCGAGTACGAGCCGGAAGCTCGGCATGGGGCGGTGTGCGCGATCGGCGCCGCTTCGATGATCCGCGCATCCGGGGCGCCCGGCAAAGGGCGGGCCGACGGGTATCTCCGATGGCTCCCATCAGCGGGAACGATCGGTGGCGGCGGCCCCGGTGCCCCGGTGGGAGCGGGGCCGCCGACGCAAGCCGGGCATTACCGCAAGCCCCATCGGAATGTCCGAACGGGGCCATCGGATCTCCCCGGACAGCGGGCGTTGACCTGCAAGTTGACGTGCCGAAGGCTGTGGCCGGTCCTGATCGACCGGGGAGATCGACCACCGGGGAACCCGGAGCGCCACGAGGACGGGCAGCCGGGGTTCCGGACCGGAACACGCGAAACGGGGAGTTCATGCAGCAGGCCGTGAAGGTCGTCGGAATCGGGGGGTCCTCCCGGCCTGGCTCCACCGCGGAGCTCGGGCTGCGGGTGGTGCTCGCGGAGGCCGCCCGGCTGGGCGCGCAGGTCAGTCTCGTCAGCGGCGCCGACCTCGTCATGCCGCTCTACGACCCGCGCGTGGCGGCCTGCCCGCCCCAGGCACGCCGGCTGCTCGACGAGGTGGCCTCGGCGGACGGCGTGGTGCTGGCGAGCCCCGCGTACCACGGCACGGTGTCGGGGCTCCTGAAGAACGCCCTGGACTACACCGAGGAGCTCCGCGGCGACGCCCGGCCCTACCTCTCGGAGCGGGCCGTCGGCTGCCTGTCCGTCGGGATGGGCTGGCAGGGCGCGGTGACCACGCTCGCCGCGCTCCGGGACATCGTGCACGCCCTGCGCGGCTGGACCACCCCGCTGGGGGTGGCGCTCAACAGCGCGACGGCCGGGTTCGGTGCGGACGGCGAGTGCTCCGACCCGCACATCCAGCAGCAGCTGACGGCGATGGCCGGCCAGGTCGTCGAGTTCGCGGAGGCGCGCCGGGCCCACCGGGCGCTGCGTGCGGACGCGGTGCACGCCTGATGGGCGGCGCCGGGGAAGGTCACTGTCCCGACGGCGGCCCGGCCACGACGACACCGGTGCGGGTCCTCGGGACCGGCCCCGCCCCCACCACCTGGATCCGCTGCTTCCACCCGAAGCCGGCGGCCGGGTACACCCTCGTCTGCTTCCCGCACGCGGGCGGGTCGGCCAGTTACTACTTCGACCTGTCGGCGGCGCTCGACCCGGACATCGAGATGCTGGTCGTGCAGTACCCGGGGCGCGAGAACCGGCTCTTCGAGGAGCCCGCGGGATCGGTGGCGGCGCTGGCGGACGGCGTGTACGAGGCGCTGCGCACCCGGCTGCCGCGGCGTCCGGCCTTCTTCGGGCACAGCATGGGCGGGCTCATCGGCTTCGAGGTCGCCCGGCGGCTGGAGTCGGCCGGGGGCACCGCTCCCCACCTCCTCGTCGCTTCGGCCAGTTCGGCGCCCTCGGTGCGTACGGACCGGCTGACGTCGGGGGAGGCCGGGTCCGATCCCGAGCCCGGGTCCGATCCCGAGCCCAAGCCCGGGTCCGAGGCCGAGCCCGAGCCCGACGACGCCGTGCTGGCCCGCATCATGGGCCTCGGCGGCACGAGTGACGGAGTGCGCCAGGACCCGGAGCTGCTGCAGCTCGTGCTTCCCGCCATCCGCGGCGACCTGCGCGCGCTGGCGGAGTACCGGGTCGACGCGGGCGCCGTAGTCGGCTGCCCGGTCACCGTGTTCGTCGCCGACGGCGACCCCGACGTGCCGCTCGCCGAGGCTGGCGCCTGGGGCGCCCACACGACGGCCGACGCCGACGTGCACGTCTTCGAGGGCGACCACTTCTACTTCAGCGGCAACCCGCCGAAATTCCTCGAACTGCTCCAGGACGCCGTGCGTCACTCTCACTCCGGGACACAACTCATATGACAGTCATGGGATTCGTGGAGGAGGAGCTCGCCCTGATGTGGGCCGAGATCCTCGACGCCACCGACGTGACGCTCGGTTCGCACTGGCAGGCACTCGGCGGGCGGCCGGAAGCGGTACGCACCCTCGCCGACCGGATCGACGAGGAGCTCGGCGCCCGCGTCGAGCCCGCGGGGCTGCTCGACGCGGGCACCCTGGAGGGCATGGCCCGCCTGGTGCGCGGCGCCATGGCGGCCAGGAGGGCGGGGACGGGACCGGGGGCGGGAGCCGCGGCGGCCGGGCCGTCGGGCCCGCGGGCCGGGGCGCGGCCGGAGCGGCCCGCCCTGTCCTTCGCCCAGCAGCGGCTCTGGTTCATGCAGCAGATCGACCCCGACACCACGCTCTACAACGTGCCGGCCGTGCTGCGGCTGCGCGGCGCCCTCGACCACGGCCGGCTCGGCCGGGCGCTGACCGCGCTCGTCGCCCGGCACGAGGTGCTGCGCACGACCTACCAGGCGTCGTCCGGGGTGCCCCACCAGACCGTCGCCGCACCCGGGGAGTTCCCGCTCCCGACCACCGACCTGACCGCCGAGGCGGAGCCCGCGGCCGAGGCGGCGCGCATCGCCGCCGAGGTGGGCGCGTACGTCTTCGACCTCGCCGCCGACCTGCCGCTGCGGGCCCACCTGCTGCGGCTCGGCGCCGAGGACCACCAGCTGGTGGTGACGTTCCATCACATCGCCATCGACGGCTGGTCCGTCGAGATCTTCTTCCGGGAGCTGGGGGAGCTGTACGGCGACCCGGGCACGGACACGGGCCGCGAGCCCGCGCTGCAGTACGCCGACTACGCCGTCTGGCAGCGCGAGCGGCTCCAGGGCGACACCCTGGACGCCCTGACCGCCCACTGGCGGGCGGTGCTCGGCGACGACCCGCAGGCCCTCGCCGTGCCCACCGACCACCCCCGGCCCCGTCACCGGTCCTTCCGCGGCGCGGTCGTCACCCGCGATCTCGGGCCCGAACTGACCTCCCGACTGCGGGAGTTCGGCCGGGCCGAGCGCGGAACGCTCAACATGACGCTGCTCGCCGGGTTCCAGGCGCTGCTCGCGGGCTGGTCCGGGACGGACGACGTCACCGTGGGCATCCCGGTCGCGGGCCGCACCCGGCCCGAGCTCCAGGAGCTCCTCGGCTGCCTCATCAACATGGTTCCGGTCCGCGTCGGACTCGGCGGGGACCCGGCCTTCCGGGGGCTGCTCGCCCGTACCCGCACCGCGCTGCTCGACGCCTCCGCGCAGCAGGAACTGCCCTTCGACAAACTGGTCGAGGCCCTCGTGTCCCGGCGCAGCCGGGACTTCCTGCCGGTGTTCCGGGTGATGTTCAGCTTCCTCAAGGAGCAGTCGGACCCGGTCTTCGCCGGGCTGGAGCACTGCTCCCTCGACCTCACGGGCCCGCAGGACACCGCGAAGTACGACCTCAGTCTGTACGCGCAGGAGAGCGGTGCGGGCGTCGCGCTGACCCTCGAATACGACACCGACCTGTTCGGGCCCGAGACCCCGGCGGCGCTGCTGGCCGCCTACGAGCAGACGCTGCACGACGCAATCACCTTCCCGGACGGGCCCGTGCTGGATCTCCCAGCGGTCCGCTTCCGGGTGTCCGGCACCGAGAGGAACACGCACCGTGACCGCTGACCCACTGGCCGCCCCGGGAACGGGCACCATCGACGCCTGGTTCGCGCGGCAGGCGTCGGTGCGGGGCGACGCGATCGCCGTGACCGGCACCGACGGCCGGCTGACCTACCGCGAGCTCGACCGCTCCGCCAACCGCCTCGCCCACCACCTGCGCTCCCTCGGCGTGGGCCCCGAAGTGCCGGTCGCCGTCTGCATGGAGCGCACCAGCGCCCTGGTGACGGCGCTGCTCGCGGTGCTCAAGGCGGGCGGCGCGTACGTGCCGCTCGACCCGGCGAGCCCGGACGAGCGGATCGCCTTCACCCTCGCCGACGCCGGCGCCACCGTCCTGGTCACCGACCGGGACGGGCGGGGCCTGCCCGCCGCGCACACCGTCCTGACCGGCCCCGGCGGCACCGACCTCGGCGGCCACCCGGACACCGCGCCCGAGGACGCGGGCACCGGCCCGGCGAGCCTCGCGTACGTCATCTACACCAGCGGCTCGACCGGCACCCCCAAGGGCGTCATGATCGAGCACCGCAACGTGACGGGCCTGCTCACCGGCACCCGGGGCCACTTCGGCTTCGGCCCCGACGACGTCTGGTCCATGTTCGCCTCCGCCGCCTTCGACGTCTCGGTGTGGGAGATGTGGGGCGCGCTGCTGCACGGCGGGCGGCTCGTCGTCGTACCGGAGGAGACCCGGCGCTCGCCGCAGGAGTTCCACGCGCTGCTGCACCGCGAGCGCGTGACCGTGCTCAACCAGACCCCGGCCGCCTTCAGGCAGCTGGTGCGGTACGAGGAGGAGCAGCCGCCCGGCGCCGGACCGGCCGCCCTCGACGCGCTGCGCCTGGTCGTCTTCGCGGGCGAGGCGCTGCCACCCGAGATGCTGCGGCCGTGGATCGCCCGGCACGGTGAGGACCGGCCCGAGCTCGTCAACATGTACGGGATCACCGAGACCACCGTGCACTCCACCTACCGCCGGATGACCTCGGCCGATCTGGACGCCGGGGCCGGCTCCATGATCGGCGGCGCCTTCGAGGGCTGGACGATGGAGGTCGCCGCCGCGGACGGCACCCGGGCGGCCGACGGCGAGGCCGGCGAGCTGTTCGTCGGCGGCGCCGGGGTGGCCCGGGGCTACCTGGGCCGCCCCTCCCTGACCGCCGAGCGCTTCCTGCCCGACCCGGACGCGGCCGGGCCCGGCGCCCGCCGCTACCGCTCGGGCGACAGCGCCCGGCGGGGCGCGGACGGCGACCACGAGTACCTCGGCCGGCTCGACCACCAGGTCAAGGTGCGCGGTTACCGCATCGAGCTCGGCGAGATCGAGAACGCCCTCACCCGCCACCCGGACGTCCGGGACTGTGTGGTGATCGTCGACGAGGACTCGGTCGGCGAGCCGCGCCTGGTCGCGTACTGGGTGTCCGCGGGGGCCGGACCCGGCGACGGCACCACCGAGTTGCGCGAGCACCTGGGACGCACCCTGCCCGCGTACATGCTGCCGAACGTCTTCGTCCCGCTGGAGCGTCTGCCGCTGACCCTCAACGGCAAGGTCGACCGGCGGGCCCTGCCCGCGCCCGAGGCCGTACGCCCCGACCTGGGCGGCGACTTCGAGGCCGCCGGCACCCCGGTGGAGAAGGCCCTCGCGGAGATCTGGGCCGACGTGCTCTCGGTCGACCGCGTCGGCCTCGACGACGACTTCTTCGACCTCGGCGGGCACTCGATGCTCGCGACCCAGGTCGTGGCCCGTTCGAAGGAGCAGTTCGGCGTCGCCGTGACGCTGCGGATCTTCTTCGACCTGCCCACGGTCCGGGAACTCGCGGCGGCCCTGGAAGAGCTGCTCGCCGCACAGTCCACAACCAACCCGCACGGGGAGAACGCATGACGTACGAAGCGGATCTGCCGCTGCCCGAGCAGTCCGTGGCCATCATCGGGATGAGCGGCCGCTTCCCCGGTGCCGGCGATGTCGACGCCCTGTGGCGCATGGTGGCGGCGGGCGAAGAGGGCCGCACCGACTACTCCGACGAGCAGCTGGCCGAGGCGGGCGTGCCCGAGGCGCTGCTCGCCGACCCGGCCTATGTGAAGTCGGGCTTCCCCGTCGAGGGGTTCGACCGGTTCGACGCCGAGTTCTTCGGCGTGACCCGCTCCGAGGCCGAACTGATGGACCCGCAGCACCGGTTGCTGCTGGAGACCGCCTGGCAGGCCCTGGAGCGGGCCGGCTACCCGGCGGGCTCCTTCGAGGGCCGCACCGGCGTCTTCGCCGGCACCTCGGGCAGCGGCTACCTGCGCGAGCGGATCGCCGACACCGGCGCCGACGGCCGGATCTCCGACGAGATCCAGGTCGCGATCGGCAACGACCCCGGCATGCTGGCGCTGCGCGTCTCCTACAAGCTCGGTCTGACCGGGCCCAGCTTCACCGTGCAGAGCGCCTGCTCCTCCTCGCTGGTCGGCGTGCACCTGGCCGTGCAGTCGCTGCTCAGCCGCGAGTCCGACCTGGCCCTCGCGGGCGGTGTCGCGGTGCGCGAGTTCGAGCCGCGCGGCTACCGCTACGAGGAGGGCGCGATCCTTTCGACGGACGGCCACTGCCGCCCGTTCGACGCGGACGCCTCCGGCACGGTCTCCGGCGACGGCGTCGCCCTGGTCGTCCTCAAGCGCCTGGAGGACGCGGTCGCCGACGGCGACCACATCCACGCCGTGATCCGCGGCTCGGCCGTCAACAACGACGGCGCCGCCAAGATCGGCTTCACCGCGCCGTCCCCGCACGGCCAGGCCGAGGTCATCGCCGAGGCGCTGGCCGTCGCGGGCGCCCCGCCCGGCACCGTCCAGTACGTCGAGGCGCACGGCACCGCCACCCCGCTCGGCGACCCCATCGAGGTGCAGGCACTCACCGAGGCCTTCGGTCCCGACGCGGCCGCCGGCTCCGTCCACCTGGGCTCGGTGAAGTCCAACATCGGCCACCTCGACGCGGCCGCCGGCGTGGCCGGCCTGATCAAGGCCGCGCTCGCCCTGGAGCACCGCTTCATCCCGCCGACCGCGCACTTCCGCGCCCCCAACCCGCGGCTCGCCCTCGACAAGGGCCCGTTCGTGGTCACCGGCGAGGGCATCCCCTGGCCGCCGACCGCGACCCCGCCGCGCGCCGGGGTGAGCGCCTTCGGCATCGGCGGCACCAACGCGCACGTGGTCCTGGAGGCGGCCCCCGCCGTCGCCGCGGAACCCGGCACGGAGGGCGACGACTGGCAGGTCCTGCCCCTGTCGGCCCGTACCCCCGAAGCCCTCGACGCCGCCGCGGAGCGCCTCGCGGACGCGCTCACCGGGAGCGGCGCGGCCCTCGCGGACGCCGCCCACACCCTGCAGTCGGGCCGCACCGAACTCCCGTACCGCCGCGCCGTGGTGGCCGACAGCCGGGAGGGCGCCGCCGCCGCGCTGCGCCAGGACCGGCCCGCCGTGGCCGCCGGGGCCGCCGGGCAGGGCGAGGGGACGCCCGAGGTGGTGTTCCTCTTCCCCGGCCAGGGTGCCCAGTACCCGGGCATGGGCGCGGACCTGTACCGCACCGAGCCCGTCTTCCGCGCGGCCCTCGACCGGTGCGCCGAGCTCCTGCTGCCCCAGCTCGGCTGGGACGTCCGGGACGTGGCGTTCGCCGCCGACGGCGAGGAGACCCGCGAGCGGCTGCGGCAGACCCTCTACACCCAGCCCACCGTCTTCTGCGTCGACTACGCCACCGCGCAGCTGCTGCTCTCCTGGGGCGTCGAGCCGTCCGCCATGACCGGCCACAGCCTGGGCGAGTACGTATCGGCCTGCCTGGCCGGGGTGTTCAGCCTGGAGGACATCCTGCGCGTGGTCGCCCGCCGCGCCCAGCTGATGCAGGACCTCGCGCCCGGCCGGATGCTGTCGGTGCTCCTCGACGAGGAGGCGCTCACCCGGGCGCTCGACGGCCGCGCGTCGATCGCCGCGGTCAACGCGCCCGGCTCCTGCGTGGTCGCCGGGACGCCCGAGGAGGTCGCCGAGGCCCGCCGGGTCCTGGAGGCCCGGGGCGCCTCCGTCCGCGAGCTGGAGACCTCGCACGCCTTCCACACCGCGCTGGTCGAATCCGCCCTGCCCGGCCTGGAGGAGGTGCTGCGCTCGGTCACGCTCAACGCGCCGAAGATCCCCTTCCTGTCCAACGTCACCGGTACCTGGATCACCGACGAGCAGGCCACCGACCCGGCGTACTGGGTCGCCCACACCCGCCGGCCCGTCCGGTTCTCCGACGGCGTCGCCGCCCTCGCCCAGCGCGGCCCGGCCGTGTTCGTCGAGGCCGGCCCCGGCAGTCAGCTCGGCGGACTCGTCAAGACCCACCCGGAGCCGGGCCCCGTCGTCACCCTGCTGCGCAAGCCGCGCGCCGGAGCCGAGGCGCCCGCCGAGGACCGCTCGGTCCGCGAGGGCCTGGCCGAGCTGTGGCGCCACGGCGTCGGCGTCGACTGGAGCGCCCTGCACGGGAGCGGCGCGCGCCGCCGGGTGCCGCTGCCCGCCTACCCCTTCCAGGGCCGCAGCTTCCTGCTGCCCAAGCCGGCCCAGACCACGAGCGTCCGCACCGACAGCGCGCGCTGGACGTACGCGCCGGTCTGGCACCGCGCGCCGCTGGCCGCCGCCCCGGAGCCGGCCGGACCGGCCACCTGGCTGGTGCTGGCCGACGAGCGCGGACTGACCGACGACCTGGCCGCCGCCCTGCGCGAGCGCGGCGACAGCGTCACCACCGTGCGCAAGGCGGCGGCGTACGCCCGCACCTCCGAACGCGGCTTCGACGCCGACCCGGCGGACGCCGGGCACCTGGGCCGCGTCCTGGCGGAGCTGCGCCAGGACGGGTCGACCCCGGACCGGATCCTGCACGCCTGGGCCGTCACCGGGCCGGACGGCTCGGCTCCGGCCACGGCCGCGGACCGCTACGCCGACGGCGTGGCCACCGGCTTCCACAGCCTGGTCGCGCTGGCCCAGGCCCTCGGCGAGAGCGGCGTCGACGCCCCGGTGCGCGTCGACGTCCTCACCGACCGGCTGCAGGACGCGCACGGCTCGGACGTGACCCGCCCCGAGCGGGCCGCCCTGTACGGGGCGGTCACCGTCCTGCCGCAGGAGTACACCTGGCTGACGTGCCGGAGCATCGACGTGCTGCCCCCGGCGGACACCGCCGCGCGGACGCGTCTCACCCGGCAGCTCACCGCCGAACTGGCCGGTCCCGGCACCGAGACCCTCGTCGCCTACCGGGGCACCCAGCGGCTGGGCCGCGCCTTCGCGCCGGTCGAGCCGGCGGCCGTACCCGTCGAGCGGGCCTGGCGGGCCGACGCCGGCTACCTGGTCACCGGCGTGTCCGGCGAGGCCGGGCTGAGCTTCGCCGAGCAGCTCTCCGGGGCGGGCGCCCGCCTGGTGCTCGTCGGGGACCCGCAGTTCCCGGCCGAGAGCGAGTGGGCCGCGCTGCCCGCGGGGGCCGTGCGGGCCCGCGCCGAGCGGATCGCCGCGCTGCGCGCCGCCCGTCCCGGTGCCGTCACCTACCGGGCGGCCGACCTAGCCGACCCGGAGCAGGCCCGGCTGCTCGTCGAGGAGGCCCGCTCCGTGCTGGGCGCCGTCGACGGCGTACTGCACTGCGCGGACGCCCGCGGCACCGGACTCGTCGCGCTGAAGTCGCGGGACGACTTCGAGGCCGTGCTGGGGGCGCGGGTGCGCTCGACACTGCTGCTCGAAGAGCTGCTCGCCGACGACGAGCTGGACTTCTTCCTCTCGGGTTCGGCCACCACCGGCATCGTCGGCGGCTTCGGCCAGGCCGACAACTGCGCGGCCGCCGCCTTCCTGGACGCCTTCGCCGCCGCGGGCTCCGCCCAGGGGCGCAACACCGTCACCCTCGACTGGTCGCAGTGGGAGTGGGACGACTGGTTCGAGCTGCAGATGGCCGGACTGCCCGAGGTGCGCGAGCTGTACGAGCGGCTGCGCGTGAGCCAGGGCATCCCCGTCGCCGACGGCCTCGCGCTGGCCCGTGCCGCGCTCTTCGCCGGCCTGCCCCAGCTGGTGGTGTCCCGGGCCGACTTCCAGGACGTCCTCGCCGACCAGCAGGGCATGACCGCGGCCTCCTTCACCAACGCGCTCGGCAGCGGCCGGGGCGAGGAGAGCGACTGGGACCCCGCCACGGTGTGGCCGGACGACGAACTGGCCCAGTCGGTGGCCCGGGTGTGGCAGGAGATGCTCGGCGCCTCCCCGATCGGCCCGGACGACGACTTCTACGACCTGGGCGGGAACTCGCTGTTCGCCATCCAGATCGTGGGCCGGCTGCGCCAGGCGCACGGTGACTTCCCGATGAGCGCCGTCTTCGAGGCGCCGACCGTACCGGGGCTCGCGGCGGCGATCCGCGCCCACCAGGCCGAGTCCATCGGTCTGGACGAGTTCGAGGCGATGCTGCGCGAGGTCGAAGCCCTCTCCGCCGCCGAGGCCGAGCACAAGCTGAAGGGTGACAGCTGACCATGGCTGACGAGAACACGACCACCGACGCCGAGGCGGCGCAGGCCCGCATGCTCCAGGAGCGGCTGGCCTCGCTGAGCCCGGAGCAGCGCGAGGTCCTGCTGCGCGCGATGCGCGAGCGCGGCCTGAAGGCGCCCGCCACCGTGGACGCGGGGGAGCGGGCCGGCGCCCGGCAGGCCGCCGCGCCGCGCCGCACCCGGCGCCCCGGCAGCACCATGGAGTTCAGCCTGTTCTTCTTCTCCGGTGACGGCACCGCCGCCGGCCCCGGGAAGTACGACCTCCTCATGGAGAGCGCCCGGTTCGCCGACGCCAACGGCTTCGCCGGGATCTGGGTGCCCGAGCGGCACTTCGTGGACTTCGGCGGGCTCTACCCCAACCCGTCGGTCCTGGCCGCGGCCATCGCCGTACAGACGCAGTCGATCCAGATCCGGGCGGGCAGCTGCGTCCTGCCGCTGCACCACCCGGTGCGGGTCGCCGAGGAGTGGGCGGTCGTCGACAACCTGTCCGGCGGGCGGGCCGCGATCTCCGCGGCCTCCGGCTGGCACCCCGACGACTTCCTCCTGGCCCCCGGCGACGGGCAGCAGCGCTACCCGCGCCGCAAGGAGGAGATGTTCGAGGCGATCGAGACGATCCAGCGGCTGTGGGCCGGGGAGAGCGTCGAACTGCCGCGCGCCGACGGCTCGCTCCAGTCGGTGCGCACCCTGCCGCGCCCGATCCAGCCCGAGCTCCCCGTGTGGGTGTCGGCGCAGGGCAGCCCCGAGACGTTCGTCAAGGCCGGTGAAGCCGGTGCGTACCTGCTGACCGGTCTCGTCGCCCAGCGGCCCGCCGACCTCAAGGACAAGATCGCCGCCTACCGCGAGGCGCTCGTCGGGGCCGGGCACGACCCGTCCCGGGCCAAGGTCACCGCGATGGTGCACACGTTCCTGGACTCCGACGACGAGAGCGCCCGGGAGATCGTGCGGGAGCCGCTGACCGGCTACCTCAAGACCTTCCTCGCGCAGCAGGACAGCTTCGGCAGCGAGTACTCCAAGCTCTCCGAGGCCGAGCGTGACGTGATGCTGAACGCCACCTTCGAGCGGTACTTCGACACGCTCGCGCTGCTCGGCACGCCCGACAAGTGCGAGTCCCTGATCGAGGACCTGGTCGACATCGGCGTGGACGAGGTGGCCTGCCTGGTCGACTTCGGCCTCGCGCCGGGCCAGGTCGTCAAGGGCCTGGAACACCTCACCGAACTCAAGAACCGGTACCGGGCCGCCGAGGCTGCCGAGGCCGCCGCCGAAGGAGACCAGTCGTGACCGAACTCGCCAACCGGCTGGCCGGCCTCACCCCCGCCCAGCGGGCCCTCCTGGACAAGAAGATGCGCGAGCGAGCCCGGACGCCCGCGACGGCCGGCCCCATCCCCCGGCGCACGGGCGGCGACCGGGTGCCGCTCACGGTGGACCAGGAGCGCATCTGGCTGATCCACCAGTTCGACGCCGAAGACCCGCTCTACAACGTGTACTTCGCCTCGAAGCTGCACGGCGAGCTGGACCGGGACGCGCTCCAGCGCGCCACCGACGCCTTCGTGGACCGCCACGAGGCGATGCGCACCACCTTCGAGCAGGACGGCCACACTCCCGTCCAGGTCGTCCACCCGGCCATGGAGGTGCCGGTCCGCCACGTCGACCTGCGCTCCGTACCGCAGGAGCGGCGCGAGGCGGAGCTGACGCGCCTGGCCACCGAGGAGATGCGCGCCCCCTTCGACCTGGTCAAGGGACCGCTGCTGCGCATCGCGGTGCTGCGGGTCGCCGACGACCAGCACGTGCTCGTCGGCACCGTCGACCACCTGGTCTGGGACCGCGGCTCGATGGGCATCTTCAACGCCGAGTTCGCCGAGTTCTACACGGCGTTCGCGACGGGCCGGGAGCCCGGACTCCCGCCCGTCGAGGTGCACTACGCGGACTACTCCGAGTGGCAGCCGCAGTGGCTGCGCGAGGAGGTCCGGCACAAGCACCTGCCGTACTGGAAGCAGAAGCTCGAAGGCGCCGAGCTGGTCCTGGAGCTGCCCACCGACCGGCCGCGCCCACCGGTCATGACCTCCAACGGCGCCCGCTACCAGTTCCCGCTCACCCCGGAGCTGACCCAGGCGATCCGCGACCTCGCCAAGCGCGAGGACGTCACGATCAACATCGTGCTGCTCGCCGCCTGGAAGACGCTGCTGCACCGGCTCACGGGCCAGCAGGACGTCGTCGTCGGCACCACCTCCTCGACCCGCGGCAGGCCCGAGACCGAGCCGATGATCGGCTACTTCCTCACGATGCTGCCGCTGCGCACCACGGTCTCGCCCGCGATGACGGTGCGTGAGCTGCTCCAGGCGACCCGCTCCACCATGCTGGGTGCCTTCGACCACTTCGACATCCCGTTCGGCACCCTGCTGGACGAGCTCGACATCCCCCGCGACCCCAGCCGTACCCCGATCTACCAGGCCTCCTTCATCCTGGTGGACTTCGTCCACGAGGACCCGCCGCCGATGGCCGGGCTGCGCGTCGAGGAGCTGATGCTCGACAACGCCACCGCCAAGGACGACGTGTTCCTCGGGTTCCTCGACGACCCGCAGCTCGCCGCCGACCACCTCCACGGCCTGTTCGAGTACAACACCGACCTGTTCGACGAGAGCACGATGGCGCGGATGGCCCGCCAGGTCGTGCGCCTCCTGGAGCAGATGACCGAGGACGCGGGACGCACCGTCCAGGACCTGTCCCTGGTCGACGCCGACGAGGCGCACACCCTGCTCGTCGAGTGGAACAGCACCGAGGCCGCGCGCGAGCCCGGCCTGGGCCTGGACGACCTGGTGCGCCGCCAGGCCGCCGTCACCCCCGACGCGGTCGCCGTCTCCTGCGGCGACGAGCGGCTGACGTACGGCGAACTCCTGGACCGCTCCGGCCGGCTGGCGTCCCACCTGCAGGCGCGGGGCGTGGTCCCCGAGACCGTCGTCGGCGTCTGCCTGGACCGCTCGGTGGACCTCGTCGTCGCCCTGCTCGGCGTGATCATGTCGGGCGGCGCCTACCTCCCGCTCGACGCCGCCTACCCGGCGCAGCGCCTCGCCGACATGACCGGCGACGCCGGCACCGGCTTCCTGCTCACCCGGGAGGGCCTGCTCGGCGCGCTCGCCGGATGCCCCGGCGAGCGGATCCGCCTGGACACCGACGCGGAGGCGATCGCCGCCGCGCCCGCCGTCCCGGCGAAGCCCGCCTCGGGCGAGGACCGGCTCGCGTACGTCATCTTCACCTCGGGTTCCACCGGCCGCCCCAAGGGCGTCGAGGTGACCCACCGCAACCTGGTCAACCTGCTCCTGTCGATGGCCCGCGAGACCGGGCTCGCCCCCGGCGACACGCTCGCCGCCGTCACCCCCGTCACCTTCGACATCGCGGGCCTGGAGCTGTACGCCCCGCTGATCAGCGGGGCCCGGGTGCACGTCGTCACCAAGGAGCAGGCCGTCGACGGCCGGCGGCTCGCCGAGCTGCTCGCCGAGACCGGCGCCACCGTCATGCAGGCCACCCCCGCCACCTGGCACCTGCTGGTGGAGGCGGGCTGGCACAACGACGGCTCGCTGCGCGTCCTGGTCGGCGGCGAGGCCCTGCCGCCCGCCCTGGCCGAGCAGCTGGTCCGCGAACCCGGCCGCACCTGGAACGTGTACGGCCCCACCGAGACCACCATCTGGTCCACGTTCCAGCGCCTGGACAGCGGCACGGAGCAGATCTCCATCGGCCGGCCGCTCGACAACACCCAGGTGTACGTCCTGGACGACCGGCTCGCCCCGGTCCCCGTCGGCATGCCCGGTGACCTGTACCTGGGCGGCACCGGCGTCGCCCGCGGCTACCGCGGCCGGCCCGGTCTGACCGCCGAGCGGTTCGTGCCCGACCCGTTCGGCGGCCGCCCCGGTGCCCGCCTCTACTTCACCGGCGACAAGGCCCGGCTGCGCGAGGACGGCACGCTCGTCTTCCTCGGCCGCGACGACGGCCAGGTCAAGCTGCGCGGCTTCCGCATCGAGCTGGGCGAGATCGAGGCCCGGCTGGAGGAGCACCCGGCGGTGCGCCGCGCGGTCGCCCTGGTCCGCGAGGACCGCCCCGGCGACAAGCGGCTCACCGGGTACGTCGAGTCCGCCGACGAGACGCTGACCGCCGAGGAGCTGCGCGAGCACCTGCGCGGCTTCCTGCCCGACTACATGGTCCCCGCCGCGATCGTCCGCCTGGAGACCTTCCCGCTGAACACCAGCGGGAAGATCGACCGCCGGGCGCTGCCCGCCCCCGCCGTCGAGCGCGACGCGGCGAGCTACGTGCCGCCGCGCGACGCCGTCGAGCTGGAGGTCGCGCACATCTGGGAGGAGGTCCTCGGGGTCTCCCCGATCGGCCTGCACGACCGGTTCTTCGACCTGGGCGGCCACTCGCTGCTCGTGCTGCGCCTGATGGCGGAGATCGAGAAGCGGTTCGGGCAGCAGCTCCCGATGGCGGCGATCTTCCGGGGCGCCACCGTCGAGCGGTTCGCCCGGATGCTGCGCGAGGGCTACCAGGACGAGACCGGGGTGCACCTGGTCGAGCTCGGCTCCGGCGACGGCACCGGCTCCCCGGTGTTCTTCGCCCACCCGGCCGGCAGCGAGGTCGTCTGCTACATGCCGTTCGCCGCGCTCGTCGAGCCCGCCGGGCGCCCGCTGTACGCGCTGGCCTCGCCGCCGCCCGTCGACGGCGAGCTGCCGTTCACCGGCTTCGGCGACCGCGCCGCCCAGTACGCCGCGCTGATCCGCGAGACCCAGCCCGAGGGCCCCTACACCGTGGCCGGCTGGTGCTACGGCGGTGCCAACGCCTTCGCCGTCGCCGGGGAGCTGGAGAAGAGCGGCGCCGAGGTGTCGGTGGTCATGATGGACGCGCACGCGCCCGCCGTCGTGCCGGCCGGCTCCGAGCCGGACCCGGCCGAGATCGTCGAGGCCATCGCCGCCAACCTGCAGTGGGACTACGGTCAGCGCCTCAAGCCGCTCGCCGAACTGCAGACCATGGACGAGGACGCGCACCTCGACTACCTGCTCGGCATCGCCCGCGAGTGCGACTACCTGCCGCCGGACGCCGGACGCGAGCAGATCCGCGACATCTACGAGCTGTGGGTCGCCAACCTGCGCCTGGTGTGGAACTTCCGGCCCGGCCCCGTCAAGGGCAAGGTCACGCTGATCCGCGCCGACGAGGAGGAGTGGGACCTCGCCACCTCCTGGACCGAGCTGACCGGGCAGCACTTCGACGTCCGCACGGTCGGCGGCAACCACTACACGATGATGCGCCACCCCCACATCGAGGGCGTCGCCGACGTCCTCAACCAGGTACTGAACGGCGCTGCCGGGAACGGTGAGGGAGACGATGCTTGAGCTGCTGAAGGACCGGACGTACATCCGGTACTGGCTGGCCGTCGTCGCCTCCTTCCTCGGTGACGCCATCACCAAGATCACCCTGATCTACGTGGTGGCCACCGAGACCGACGACCCGGTCCTGTACGTGTCCCTGGTCGTCATCGCGCAGCTGCTGCCCTTCGGCGTGCTCGGCGCGTTCGTGGGACCGCTGGCCGACCGGCTGCCGGCCCGGCTGCTGATGGTCGGCTCGGACCTGGTCCGCGTCGCCCTGGTGCTCGCGATGATCGTCGTACGGGACTCGCCGCTGCTGCTGCTCGTGCTCATCCTGCTCAGCGGCATCGCCAAGGCCTTCTTCGAGACGGCCCGCATCACCGCGATCCCGCTGATCGTGCGCGGGCACAGCATCCCCACGGCGGTCGCCCTCTTCCAGTCCACCAACCACACCCTCAACCTGGTGGGCCCCGCGCTCGGCGGGCTGCTCATCGCCTTCGGCAGCGTCACCACGGTCTTCGTGCTCGACGCCGTGACGTTCGTGCTCTCGGCGGTGCTGCTCGCCAGCATGGCGGTGCTGCGGGAGGTGCCCGTGCGGGGCGCCGACAGCGGCCGCGAGGGGTACTGGCAGTCCCTGCGCACCGGCATCTCCGGTGTGCTCGCCGTACCCTCGCTGCGTTTCCTGGCTATCGTCATGGTCCCGGTGATGCTGGTCCTCGGCCTGTTCACCACCAACCTCAACTCCCAGCTCCTGAGCGTCTTCGAGCTGCCGGCCTTCGAGTACGGGCTGGCCCAGGCCGGCTTCGGCGCGGGCTGCGTGATCGGCGCGCTCACCGGTCCTCCGCTGGTGCGCCGGTTCTCTGACCGGGGGCTGCTCATCGGGTCGATCGTGCTCTTCGGCGCCTCCCTGCTGCTGCTCGCCCCCACGGGCACGGCATGGGAGGCCACCGACCAGGGCGCACTCGGTCTGACCGTCGTCCTGCTCTGGTGCGTCCTGGCCGGTCTCGGCTCGGGGCTCTTCCAGGTGCCGGTCGCCAACACGCTCCTCAGCGACCTGCCCGAGGAGCTGCGCGGCCGCGGCGTCGGCCTCCTCAACGCCCTGATGGTCAACTTCACCGTCCTCGGCGTGGTCGCCGGCGGCCTGCTCGCCGGACTCGTCGGCATCGCCGACTCCATCGTCGTGGCCGGCGCCGTCCTCGTCGTCGCGGCCCTCGTCCTGCTCGTCCCCCGGCTGCGCGGCGGCCGCGGCGACCGGGCGGGCACCCCGGAACCGGAGGCCGTCGCATGAGCACGCTTCCCCCGCCCACGCTTCCCCTGACCCCCGCCCAGCGGCGGCTGTGGGCCCTGGGCCAGCTCCGGCCCGGCGACCCGTTCTTCAGCATCCCCTTCGCCGTCACCATCGAGGGCCCGCTCGACGGCGACGCCCTGCAGCGCGCCCTGGACGCCCTCGTCCGGCGGCACGACGCGCTGCGGGTGCGCATCGTGCGGGACGCCGACGGCGAGCCCGTGCAGCGGATCGGGGCGCCCGGTCCGGTCGCCCTCGACGTTGTCGAGGCGACGCGGGAGGAGGCGGCCGCCCGCGCGGACGCCTTCGCGCGCACCCCCTTCGACCTCGACGGCGGACCGCTGCTGCGGGCCGAGCTGCTGCGCCTGTCCGAGACGCGGCACCAGCTCCTCGTCGGCGTCCACCACATCGTGTTCGACGGGGCCTCGCTGGACCTGTTCACCGCCGAACTCGTCGCCCTGTACGGGGCGTTCGCGGGCGGCCTCGACGACCCGCTGCCCCGTCCCGCCGCCGGGTACGGGGAGTTCCTCGCCGCGCGCACCGCGCTGGACGAGGCAGCCAGGCCCGAACGGCTCGCCTACTGGACGCAGCGCCTGGCCGGCGCCCCCGAACTCCTCGAACTGCCGCTCGCCGGGCCCCGCCGGGCGCGGGCCGGGCACGCCGGGGCCCGCGTCACCACCGTCGTACCCGAGCCGGTCGTGGAGCCGCTGCGCCGGCTGGCCCGCACCAAGCGCGCCAGCCTGTTCATGGTGCTCAAGGCCGCGGTGGACGTGGTGCTCAGCCAGTACGGCGGCACCGACGTGCTGACCGGCATGGCCGTCTCCGGCCGCGACACCACCGAGAGCGCCGGCGTGATCGGCTACCTCACCCGGCCCGTCGTCCTGCGCGGAGAGCTGGCCGACGACCCGGAGTTCGCCGACCTGGTCGGCCGGGTGCGCGGGGACCTCCTCGACGCCCTCGACCACCCCGACCTGCTCGTCGACGAGGTCATGGACCGGCTCGGGCTCGCCCGCGACCCGAGCTACCACCCGCTCTACCAGGTCATGTACACGCACGCGCCGGCCGCGCCCGTCCACGAGGCGGCCGGCTCCCGGTTCGGCGCGGCCGAACTGCGCCTGCCCACCATGAAGACCGATCTGGCGATCGACACCGTGGAGACCGAGGACGGCCTGCTGGCCCTCGCGGACTACCGCACCGACCTCTTCGACGAGGCCACCGCCCGGCTGCTGCTCGACCGGCTGCGCACGGTCCTGGAGCGGATCGGCGCGGACCCGAAGTCCCGCGTCTCCGCGCTGCTGCGCACCGGGGCCCCGGCGCCCGTGGCGGCGTACGAGGACGCGGCCACCCTGCACGGGCTGGTCGCCGAGCAGATCGCCCGCACCCCCGACGCGGTCGCGGTGGCCGCGGGGGCGCGCACCTGGACGTACCGCGAACTCGACCGCGCGGCGGACCGGGTGGCGGCGCGCCTGCGGGCGCTCGGGGTCGGCCCCGAGACCCCCGTCGGGGTGTGCGTCCCGAAATCCTTCGCGCTGGCCGCGGCCCAGCTCGGGGTGGTCAGGGCGGGCGGCGCGTGCGTACCGCTCGACCCGGAGCTGCCCGCGTTCCTGCTGCGGCTCGCCGTGGACGACGCGGGACTGCGGACGGTCCTCGCCGACCCGTACTCCGGCGCGCTGTTCGACCACACCCAGGTCGACGTGCTCGACCCGGAGGACGCCGCCGACGCGGACGGGGCGGCGCCGGAGGCCGCAGGGGTCACCGCGCGGGGCGCCGCCTGGGTGCTGCGCACGGCCGGTGTCACCGGCGAGCCGCGCGCGGTCGTCGCCGAGCACCGCAACCTGGTGTCCCGGCTGCGCTGGGCCCACCGCGAGCTGCCCGCGGCCGCCCTCGACGCGGTCGCCCTGCTGGCGGCCCCGGACTCGCCGGCCGCGTTCCTGGAGGTGTTCGGCCCGCTGACCCGGGGCGGCCGCGCGGTCGTCCCCACCGGCGGCGACGCGGCCACCGTGCTCGCGGCCCCCGCCGAGCTCGCGGGGCTCCTCACCGGCGGCGCGCGGGTCCCCGTACTCACCGCGGGCGAGCCCCTGTTCCCCGGCACCCTCGCAGCCGCCCTGGCCGCCGGGGCCACGGACGTGCACCAGCTGTACACGTGCGCCGAGACGGCCGGCCCCGCGCTCGCGGGCCCGGCGCGGTCCCCGGAGGGAGAGGGCTACGGCCCCCTGCCGCTGGGGCTGCCGGCCGGCGCCACGGCGTACGTCCTGGACGCGCGCGGTGAGATCGCGGCGACCGGCGCGGTCGGCGAGCTGCACATCGGCGGCCCGGCCGTCACCCGCGGCTACCTGGACCGGGCGCGCGGCACCGCCGAACGCTTCCTGCCCGACCCGTTCGGCGGGGAGCCCGGCGCACGCCTGTTCGCCACCGGCGACCTGGCCCGCCGGCTCCCCGACGGACAGATCGTCTTCGCCGGCCGGTCCGGCGACCACGCCCTGGTGCGGGGCGTCCGCGTGGCCGCCCTCGACGTCGAGGCCGCGCTGCTCGCGCACCCCGGTGTCGTCCGGGCGCAGGTCCTGACCGACCCGGCGGACGGCTCCCTCGCGGCGGCCGTGGCGGCCCGGCCGGGCACGGACCTCACCGCCGACGCACTCCGCACCCACCTGCGGGACCTGCTGCCCGGCCACCTGCTGCCCGCCCGGCTGCACCTGGCCGACCGGCTGCCGCTGCTGCCCGGCGGGCGCCCCGACCGGGAGGCGGTCGCCAAGCTGCTCGCCGAGGCGGCCGCCGCCGGGGCCGGGCAGCCGGCCGACGGGGCCGACGCGCAGCCGGCGAGCGACGCCGAGCGGACCGTCGCCGCGGCCTGGGAGCAGGTGCTGGGCCGGCCGGTCGGAGCGTCGGAGAACTTCTTCGACGTCGGCGGCAACTCGCTGCTCCTGATCCGGCTGCGCGACCGGCTGCGCAGCGCACTGGAGCGCGAGGTCGACGTGGTGGACCTGTTCCGGCACTCCACCGTCAAGGCCATGGCCGCCTTCCTGGGCGGCGCCCCCGCCACGGACGCCCCGCCGGCCGCCGGGGAGCGCGGGCAGAGCCGGGCCCAGGCCCGCGCCGAGGCCATGCGCGCCCGCGGGCGCACCCGCCAGACCAGCACACCGATACCGAGGAAGCGATGAACGACCGGCAACAGCGCACGCTCTACCAGTGGTTCGAGGAATCGGCCCTGCGTCACCCCGGCCTGCCCGCCCTGGAGATCGGCGACGAGGTACTGACCTACGGCGAGCTGCGCGCCCTCGCGCTCACCCTCGCCGACCGCATCGCCGCCAAGCACGGCTCGCTGCCCACCCGGGTGGCGCTCGCCGCCACCCGCTCGGTTGCCGCGTACGCCGGCTACCTGGCGATCCAGCGGCTCGGCGCGAGCGTCGTCCCGCTCAACCCCGACTACCCCGCGCAGCGCAACCTCGACATCGCCCAGCGGGCCGGTGTACAGGTGGCTCTGGTGGACACCCGGTCCGCCGGCCTGTTCACCCGGCTGCCCGAGCGCCACCGGCCGACCGTCCTCGGACTCGACGAGGACGAGCGGGTGTCCGCGGCGGCGGCCGAGGTGGCGGAGCAGTCGCTGCCGCCGGTCCCGGACGACCCGGACCGCGAGGCGTACCTGCTGTTCACGTCCGGTTCCACCGGCCAGCCCAAGGGCGTGCCGATCCGGCACCGGAACACCTCGCTGTTCCTCGCGCACAACATCGAGCGGTACGAGATCGCGCCGGGCGCCCGGCTCACCCAGACCTTCGGCCTGACCTTCGACGCGAGCCTCATCGACCTGTTCGCGACCTGGGGCGGCGGCGCCACCCTGGTGGTGCCGCTCGCCGCCGACCTGTACCGGCCGGTCGACTTCATCGTCGAACGCGAGCTCACCCACTGGTTCTCGGTGCCCTCGGTGATCCGGGAGGCGCAGCGGCTCGGCAACCTGCCCCTGGGCCGCGCCGGGAACCTCCGGCACAGCATGTTCGGCGCCGAGCCGGTCACCGCACAGCACGCCGCACTCTGGCGCGCGGTCGCCCCGAACACGGTGATCCACAACGTGTACGGGCCCACCGAGCTGACGGTGTGCTGCACCCACCACGGGCTGTCCGGGCCGAGTACGGACTGGCCGGAGTTCTCCAACGGCACCGTGCCGATCGGCGTCCCCTTCCCCGGCATGGAGATGGTGCTGCTGGACGAGGACGGCCTGGCGGCCGACGAGGGCGAGCTGTGCGTGCGCGGCCCGCAGCGCTTCGGCGGCTACCTCGACCCGCGCGAGAACGCCGGGCGGTTCGTGTCGTACGAGTCCGGCGCCGGCCCCGCCACGGGCTACGACGGCAGCACCGCACTGACCGGCCGCCACTGGTACCGCACCGGTGACCGGGTCCGGCGCGAGAAGGGGCTCTACGTGCACTGGGGCCGCCTCGACCAGCAGGTCAAGGTACGCGGCTTCCGCATCGAGCTCGGCGAGGTCGAGGCGGCCGTGCACCGCCACCCGCACGTCATCGACGCCGCGGTGCTGGCCCTGCCCGGCCCGGACGGCGAGACCGAGCTGGCCGGTGCCTACGCGGGCCGCGAGGTGGACCCCGAGCGGTTCGACGCCTGGCTGCGCGATCTGCTGCCGCTGCACATGGTGCCCGCCTCGCTCACCCACCTGCCGGGCGGGCTGCCGCTCAACGACAACGGAAAGACGGACCGCAAGGCACTGGCGCGGATCCTCGACACGACGGAGGGGTCATGACCGACGCGCTGGAGTACTGGCGAACCGAACTGGCGGGCCTGGAACCGCTGGAGCCGGCCACCGACCGGCCGCGCCCCTCGGCGCGCACCGGCGCCCTGGGCCACGTCACCCGCACCGTCCCGGCCGGTACGGTGCGGGGGCTGGACAAGGCGGCCGCCGAGTACGGCGCCCCGCTGTCCGCCGTGCTGCTCGCCGCCTACCAGGTGCTGCTCGGCCGGTGGACCCGGCAGCACGACCTCGCGGTGGGCGTCCCGGGCCCCGACGGCGTCCTGGCCGTCGTACGCGCCGACCTGACCGCGGGCCCGGCCTTCGCCGAGCTCGTGGCGCGGACCGACGCCGCGCTGACCCGCGGCCGGGCCGCCGCGCTGCCGGTGGCCCGCCTGACCGCCGTGTTCGAATCCGGGGCCGACGGCCACCACCCCGTGGTCCAGGCCCTGTTCACGGACGGGCCGGCCTACCGGGCCGACGGGGTGTGCCCGCCGGACCTGACCCTGGCGCTCGACCCGGACCACGGCCGCGAGGGCCTCGGCGTGCACGTCGGCTTCGCCGCCGAGCTGTTCGACGTGGCGAGCGCGGAGCGGTTCACCGACGGCTACCTGACCCTGCTCACCGCGATCGCCGAAACCCCGGGCATCGCGCTGCACGGACTCGATCCGCTGGGCTCCGCCGAGCGCGAGCTGCTGCTCACCGGCTGGGGCCGCGGCCGCGCCGCATTCCCCGAAGCCGCCGACGCGGAGGCCGCCGCGGACGTGGCCGGTCTGGTCTCCGGGCAGGCCGGGCGCGTCCCCGACGCCGTCGCGGTCGTCTTCGGCACCGAGGAGGTCACCTACCGGGAGCTCGACGCCCGCGCCGACCGTCTCGCCCACCATCTGCGCGGCCTCGGCGCCGGCCCCGACGTGCCCGTCGCGGTCTGCCTGGAGCGCGGCCCCGAACTGATCGTGGCGCTGCTCGCCGTGCTCCGCTCGGGCGCGGCCTACGTGCCGCTCGACCCCCAGCACCCGGTCGACCGGCTGGAGTTCGTCCTGCGGGACACGGCCGCACCGGTGGTCGTCACCCAGGAGACGCTGCGCGGGCGGCTGTCCGGCGGCGACGGCGCGGGGCCGCGTACGCTCGTCGCCGTCGACACCGACGCCGCGGCGATCGCCGCTTCCCCCGTCGTGGAAGCGGCGGCGGCCGCCGGGCCCGGGCACCTCGCCTACGTCCTCTACACCTCCGGTTCCACCGGCACCCCCAAGGGCGTCGCCGTCACCCGGGGCGGCTTCCGCAACCTGCTGTGCGGCATGCGGGAGACCTTCCCGGCACCGGCGAACGAGCGGGTCCTGTTCACCACCTCGGCCACCTTCGACATCGCGGGCGTCGAGGTGTTCCTGCCGCTGATCACCGGCGGCCGGATCATCGGCGCGTACCAGGACCAGATCCACAACCCGCCCGCCCTCGTCGAGCTGATCGACCGGCACGCCGTCACCCTCGTGCAGGCCACGCCGTCCGCGCTGCGCCCGCTCCTGGACGCCCTCGGCGACCGGCCGCGCGCCCTGGAGATCTTCGCCGCCGGAGAGGCCCTGCCCGCCGAGCTGGCCGCGCGGATGCTGCGCGCCGGCACCCGGGTCCTCAACGGCTACGGGCCGACGGAGACCACCGTCTACGCCTCGGTCGCCGAGATCACCGGTGCCACCGGCGCCGTCCCCATCGGCCGACCCACCGCCGGCACCGAGCTGTACGTCGTCGACGACGCGGACCGCCCGGTCCCCGTCGGCGTACCCGGCGAACTGCTCATCGGCGGCGCCGGCGTGGCCCGCGGCTACCTCGGCCGCGACGACCTGACCGCCGAGCGCTTCATCCGCAACCCGTTCGCCACGGGCCGGGTCTACCGCACCGGCGACCTGGTGCGGTGGCTGCCCGACGGCGAACTGGAGTTCCTCGGCCGCCTCGATCACCAGGTCAAGGTCCGCGGGTTCCGCATCGAACTCGGCGAGATCGAGTCCGCGCTGCTGGCCCACGAGGACGTCGACTCCTGCGCCGTCACCGTCCGCGAGGACGTGCCCGGCGAGAAGACGCTCGTGGCGTACGTCGTCCCGGTGTCCGGCCGCCCGGTGCCCGGCATCGGCGCGCTGCGCGACTGGTGCGGCCGCACCCTGCCCGGCTACATGGTGCCCGGTACGTACGTCTTCCTGGACCGGATGCCGCTGACCACCAGCGGCAAGACCGACCGCAAGGCGCTGCCCGCACCGGACGGCGAACGCACCGGCCTGGAGGCCGAGTTCATCGCCCCGCGCACCCCCGCCGAGCGGGCAGTGGCCCGGGTGTGGGCCGAGACGCTGTACGCCGACGAGGTCGGCGCCGGGGACGACTTCTTCGACCTCGGCGGCGACTCGCTGACCGCGACCCGGGTGGCGCTGCGGCTCCAGGAGGAATTCGGCCTGGAGATCCCGGTGCGCACCCTGTTCACCTACCCGACCGTCGAGTCGCTCGCGGGGGCCCTGACCGTCGCCCGCCGCACCGGCGCGTTCCCGGCCGGAGGCTGACCCATGACCGCGACCCCCGCCAACCCCGTGCTGCTCGTCGTCTACGACGCCGGCAGCCTCGCACCCACCCGGCTCGCCGAGGCGGCCCGGCAGGCCGGCTGCGACCTGGTGTTCGTGACCGCGGACACCGCGCACGCCCAGGAGATGATCCCGACCCTGGAGATGGTCGGCACCGTGGTGAACACCGCGGGCCGCACCGGGGCACAGACCGAGGAGGCGCTGCGCGCGCTCGCCCCGGCGGGCATCATCACCTTCAGCGAGTTCCAGATCGCCCCCACCGTGCGGCTCGCCGAGGCGCTCGGCCTGCGCTACCACCGGCCGGCCGACGTCGACGCCATCACCCACAAGGACCTGCAGCGCCGGCGGTTCGCCGAGGCGGGCGTCGACAGCGTGCGCTTCCGCACCCTGACCGACCCCGCCCAGGCCGACGAGGCGATCGCCTACGTCGGACTGCCGGCCATCATCAAGCCGGTGATCGGCGCGTCCAGCCGCAACACGCAGGCCGTCGCCACCCCGGAGGAGTGCCGGGCCGCCCTCGCCGCGATCTTCACCGGCTCCGACGCCGGGCCCGCCGAGACGGCCGTGATGCTGGAGGAGCTCCTGGTCGGGCGGCCCACCCCGGCGCCCTGGGGCGACTACATCGCGGTGGACTGCGTGGCCGACGGCGACGACGTCCGGCCGGTGTTCGTCACCAGCAAGTTCGCCCTGGCCGAGCCGTTCCGCGAGCGCGGCGGCTACGGCGGCTTCTCCGTCGTACCGGAGGCCGAGGAGCGCGAGGTCCGCGACCTCGCCTGCCGCGCGGTGCGCGCCCTGAACATCCACGGCGTCGCCGACGTCGAGATCAAACTGACCGCCGACGGCCCCCGGGTCATCGAGGTCAACGGCCGGCTCGGCGCCTGGGTCGACGACCTCGCGGTCCGCTCCGGCACCTCCGACCCGGCGTACGTCGCGGTCGCCGCCGCGCTCGGCCTCCCGTACGAGACCCCCGAGGTCAAGCAGGGCGGGCCGATCGCCTTCCACTACCTGACCGTGCCGCCCGTCGGCGCCCGCCGGGTGCGCGCCATCCGGGGCGTCTCCGCACTGCG
This sequence comes from Streptomyces sp. NPDC030021, assembly GCF_055574035.1. NCBI lineage: Bacteria > Bacillati > Actinomycetota > Actinomycetes > Kitasatosporales > Streptomycetaceae > Streptomyces > Streptomyces sp. NPDC030021. The sequence continues at coordinate 102,465 of NZ_JBVIAH010000017.1, read as the reverse complement.
CCGCCTCGCCCGCGTCGACCGGGTCGTCGTCCTCGCCGAGCCCGGCGCCGACGTGGACTGGCGGATCGGCGCGCGCGGCAACACGGCGGCCGTCATCGGCTCCGCCACCACCCATGAGGAACTGGCCGCGACCGTCGCCGCCATCGAGAGCGTGGACTGGATCGACTATGAGTGACTTCCCCGTACGAGCAGCCGAGTTCGTCGTCTTCGACCTCGACGGCGTCCTCGTCGACACGCAGGACGCCGAGAACGGCGGGATCGCCCACGTCGGCGAGATGATGGGCCTGCGGCTGGACAAGGACCAGCGGGACGAGCTGTTCTCCGGCAAGAAGATGCAGGAGTGCTTCGACCTGATGGCGGACCTGTCGGGCAACGCCCCGCCCCAGGACGCCATGGTGATCGCCCGCGCCAGGTGCGAGGAGCTGATCGGCGACCGCATCGAGCCCATCGACGGCGTCGCGTACGCCCTCGAACAGCTCGCCGCCGCCGTCGGCGAGCGCATGTGCGTGGCCTCCAACAGCCCGCTCGCCATCATGCGCAGCCGCCTGGAGAAGGCCCGGATCCTGCACCACTTCGGCGACCGGCTCTTCTCGGCGTACGACGCCGACGCCTGGAAGCCCGACCCGAAGCTGTTCCGCTGGGCCGCCGAGAGCTGCGGCGTCACGCCCGACGAGTGCGTCGTGGTCGAGGACAGCCCGGTCGGCGTGGACGCCGCCGTGGCCGCCGGGATGCGGGTCCTGCAGTACACCGCCGACCCGGCCACCCCGCCCCACCGGGAGGGCGCCCTCACCTTCCCGTCCATGCGCTCGCTGCCCCGGCTCGTCCGCGACGCCCACCTGATGGCGCCCGTCACCGCCCCCTTCGCCGCTGCCGCACCCTTCGGAGGTACCTCATGAACAACGCCCGCAAGATCATGGTCCTGGGTGCCGGCGACATCGGCCGCCGTGTCTTCCACGAGCTGGCCCACAGCCCGAACCCCCGCCACGTCCAGCTCGTCGGCCGCGACGAGGAGACCGTCCTGAAGGCCGCCAACCTGACGCGCTTCTGCAGCGTCCAGCGCGGCCACACCAACGAGGTCAGCCACGCGCAGACCGACATCACGGACGTGGCGCGCACCGCCGAGCGGATATCCGCCTTCGGCCCCGACATCATCTTCCTGGCCGTCAGCTACCAGTCCTGGTGGGTCATCTCCACCCTCCAGCAGGACGCCTTCCAGCGGGTCTACGCCGCCAACTACGGCCCGTGGCTGCCCATGCACCTGGTCCCGGTGATGAAGGCCATGGAGGCCGTGCGCCTCTCCGGCACCCAGGCCCTGGTCGTCAACGCCGCCTACCCCGACGCCGTGCACCCCGCGCTCACCGCGATCGGCCTCTCCCCGGACATCGGCATCGGCAACGTCGCCAACAACGTCCCGGGCATCACGGCCGTGGCCGCCGACGAGCTCGGCCGCAGCACCGCCGACGTCGAGGTGCGCCTGGTGGCCCACCACTACGTCTCGCACCGCCTGTCCCGCACCGGCAACAGCGGTCCCGCCGGCATGGGCCTCGGCATCCGCCTCGACGGGCGCGACGTCACCGGCGAGCTGGACGTCGCGGAGCTCCTGAACCGGCTGCCCGGCGCGTACCGCCGCACCGGCGGCCTGCCCGGCCAGACGATGACCGCGTCCTCCGCGCTCAGCGTGCTGGAGCCGCTCGCCGACGGGCGCGACGCGGTGGTCCACGCGCCCGGCGCGGACGGGGCGCTCGGCGGCTACCCGGTGGCGATCGAGAACGGCAAGTTCCGCGCGCTGCTCCCCGACGGCATGACGGCGGACCAGGCGCACGCCATCAACGTCTCCGGGCAGCTGCACGACGGCATCAGCGAGATCCGCGCGGACGGCACCGTCGTCTTCGAGCCCTCCGCCATGGCGATCATGAAGGAGGAACTGGGCTACGACTGCGCCGAGATGAAGCTCTCGGAGGCCGAGGGCCGCGCCCGGGAGATCGCCGAGCGCTTCGCGGCGTACCGGGACCGCACCGCCCGCTGACCACGGCCTGGCGCCGCCGGCGGCCCGCACGGCCCCCGGCGGCGTTCGCGCGCTGTACGACACGACGGACGAGCTCCACGGAGAGGGACCAGGATGAGGCTGTTGCTGCTGGGCGGAACGGACTTCGCGGGGCGCGCCGTCGCCGAGGGCGCGGTCGCCCGCGGCTGGGACGTGACCGTCTTCCACCGGGGCGAGCACCCGGCCCCGCCCGGCGTGCGGGTCCGCCGCGGCGACCGTACGCACGAGGACGGTCTGGCCGCCCTCGCGACGGGGGAGTGGGACGCGGTCGTCGACACCTGGTCGGGCGCCCCGACGGTGGTGCGCGACGCGGCCGCCCTGCTGGCCGGGCGCGCCGGACGCCACGCCTTCGTCTCCAGCCGCTCGGTGTACGCGTGGCCGGTGCCGGCGGGGCTGGACGAGTTCGGACCGCTGGCCGAGGGCGACCCGGACGCGGAGGCGACCGATTTCGCGGCCGACAAGCGGGGCGCGGAACTGGCCGTGCTGCGCGCGTTCGGCGAGGACCGCACCCTGCTGGTCCGGCCGGGCCTGATCCTGGGCCCGCGCGAGAACGCGGGCCGCCTGCCGTGGTGGCTGTCGCGCATCGCCCGGGGCGGCGAGATCCCGGCCCCCGGCCCCCGGGACACCCCGCTCCAGTACGTCGACGTACGCGACCTGGCGACGTGGCTGCTGAACGCGCTGGAGTCGTCCCTGCACGGCCCCTACAACCTCGTTTCGCAGCCGGGCCACACCACCATCGGTGAGCTCCTGGACACCTGCGTACGCGTCACGGGCGCCGCCGCCGAACTGCGCTGGACCTCCCCCGAGGCGATCGCCGCCGCGGGCCTCTCCCCGTGGACCGATCTCCCCGTATGGGCCCCGCCCGGCACGGACTTCCACGCCGCGATCCACGCGGGAGACGTCTCCCGGGCCCATGCCACGGGCCTCGTCTGCCGCCCGGTCACCGAGACGGTCGCCGACACCTGGGCCTGGCAGCGATCGGTCCCGGAGGGCGGGCTGACCCTGGCGGACGGCCTCGCCGAGGAGGCGGAGGCCCGGCTCCTGAAGGGCTGACACGGCCGTCTGTGCCCGGGGGGCGGACGGCCGGGGGCGATCACGGCCCGGGGCCGGGGTCCTTCGGGTCGCCCGCCAGCCGGACCGTGCTCAGGATGCGCATGATCAGGGCGTCGTCGACGGCGCCCGGGACGCCCGTGCGGCCGTAGAAGTCCCAGGAGACGAGGTCGCCCCGGGAGTTCTTGAAGCCGAAGACGACCGCCTGGCCGTCGCCCGCGCAGCGGTTGGGCCGCTGGGCGCCCGAGGAGCGGGCTTTGACGTAACTCCCCCTGACTCCCGACTTGGTGGTGTACGCCACCGGCTTGTCCGCCGTGACCACGCTCTTGTCCGGCTGGGTGTAGGCGGCGTAGACCCAGGTGGGCGCCTCCTTCACGGCGATGTCGGCGGGGTCCTTGGCGCCACCGGCGCCCTTGGTGCCGACGTTGCCGAGCCGGACGTCCGTGACCTGGCCGTCGCCGTTCGCGTCGATGCTGCACCACTGGGACTTGTAGAAGGCTGGGGCCGTGTGCCCGATGAGGACCTTCTCCCTGTCCTTGGTGTCCTCATAGCCGCTGAAGACCTGGGGCTCAAGGACCTCCCACCCCGGCGGGACGTCGAAGGCAGTGCCGTGCGTGGGGTTGATCACGGTCTTCCAGCCCGCGACGAGCGGCTTCGTCGGGTCCGCCGCCGACGCCGCCACGGCCGCCGCCGAGCGGTCCCGGTTCTCGCGGACGCCGAGTACGACGCCGGTCGCCGCGGCCGCGACCGCCATGGCGGTCAGGGCGCAGATCCCGACGACGAGCCGTCCTCTGCTGATCCGGCGCCTGCCGCCGCCGGGCTCCTGCGGCGGCGCGACGGGCGGCGGCCGGTACGGGCCGCCGGGGTGACTCGGCTGTTGGTACGGGTTCTGCACGGTGCCCCTCCTGGTACCTGCCTGCCCTACTTGCCGAAGGACAGGATCGCGCGGCTCGCCTTGCGCGGCTCCGGGCTGTTGACCCGGCCGTTGAGCAGGAACAGCCGTCCGCCCGCCCACGCGATGCGGATGCCGTGGGGGTAGAAGACCCCCTCGGCGCCGCGGGCCGCGGCCGGGCTCTGCAAGGCCGGCTGCGAGGCCCCGTCGGCCGCGGCGAGGGAGACGACCGCCCCCGCCTCGTTGTTGCCCGGGGTGACGTACGTGAGGACCCTGCCGTCCTCGACGGCCAGCGGCCACATCGTGCGCCCCTTGGGCTGCCCGGCGGTGCGCCACCGCTCCTTGCCGGTGTTCAGGTCGACGGCGACGACCTGGTCGGTGACCTCGGTGTCGAGGGTGGTGCCGGGCTTGCCCGCGCCGATGTAGAGCGAGTCGGCGTCGGCCGCGGCGGCGTAGCACTCCTGGAAGCCGCTCGCGTTGCCGAATCCGTTGCACCGGCCGCTGACCCCGAAGGCCGGGGTGCTCTGTGAGCGGACCGTGCCGTCGGCGGCGAACGCCGTGAGGTTCCAGGTCTTCTTGTCCTTGTGGTGCGCGGCGATCACCAGCGGGTCGACGGACAGCACCCGGCCGACCGTCCAGTCCGGGGCGTACTTGTAGCTCCACCGCGCGGCGCCGGTGGCTGGATCCAGCTCCTCGACCATCTCCTGTCCGGATGCGTGGACGTCGTTCGGGTCGGGGCAGCGGCGGATGCCGATCAGCCGCGAGCCCCCGGCGAAGGCGGACGGGTAGCAGCCGTTCGGGCTCGACGTGCCGAAGAGTTTGTGGCCGTCGGTGACCGAGAAGCCGCTCATGAGGGCCGGCCGGCCGACGACCACGGTGTCACCGCTGATCGCCAGCTCGAACTGCGTCGTGGTGTCGTGGTCGTTCTCCGGCGGCAGCGGAATCTTCCAGCCCGCCTGCCCCGTGGTGAGGTCGATCTGCTGGAGGTGGGTGCAGCGCGAGCTCTCCGACGTGCTCTCCTTCACCCCCACGACGAGCTTGCCGTGCGCGGACGGGGCCGGCGGGACCCCGCACAGCGGGGTCTGGAGCGGGAGTTTCCACTTCTCCTGGCCGTCGGTGACCGCGTAGCCGGTGAGACCGCTCGGAATCGCGCTGACCACGGTGTCGCCCACGCGCCAGGGACCGTACTGCGAGACACCCGCCCCGGCCACCTCGGCCTGGTTGTCGCGCACCCAGACCCGGGCCTCGCCCGCCCGGATGCCGGCGTTGGGGTCGTAGGTGCCGGGTCCCCCACCGGGGCCCTTGCCGTCGCCCTGGTCGACCGAGGGCGAGCCGGAGGGTCCGGCCAGGGGCTGCGCGGGCCCGCCGCGGACCGTGAGGCGGTAGGCGCCGCCGCCGATGAGGAGCAGGGCGGCGAGCAGCGCCAGGGCGGCGCCGACGGCGGCCACGGGCCGGGGCAGCCGCGGCCGGCCGCCGGATCGCGGGGCGGTCGGCGTGAACGGTGCGGGCGGTGCGGGCGGGGCAGGCGGGGCAGGCGGGGCGGTCGGTGCGGGCGGTGGGGGCGCTGCGAACGGGGCGGGCGGCGGGCCGAAGCCGGCGGGTCCCTGCTCGTCGGGTTCCGGCCATGGGCCGGAGGTACGACCGGTCATGGGGGAAGTCTGGCTGATCCGGAGATATTTCTAGAATAGATTTTTGGACGAATTCGCCGCGAGCAGCTCCGGTCGCCCGCCCGGGTGCGCAGGTCTAGCGTGGAGTGATGGTTCCTTGGCTCGCGGGGTGAGGAGGCCGGGCATGACGACATGCCGGCGCAGTGCCGCCGTGGCCGTGGCGGCGGCCGTACTCGTGGCGGGGTCCGCGGGCGCGGGGGCGGGTGCGGTGTACGCACGGGACGCGGCGGCGCCCGCGGCCCCCGTGCCGGCCGCGACGGTCCCGGCGCCGGCCCCGACACCCGCCCCGACACCCGCCCCGGACGGGTTCGCGCAGCTGACCCCCGCCGTCACCCGCCGGCTGGACGCCGCGATCAAGAACGTGCTGGCCGAGGCGAAGATCCCCGGCGTGATCGTGGCCGTGTCGGCCCCGGGCAAGGGTGACTACGTACGGTCCTTCGGCACCGCCGACAAGGCCACGGGCGCGCCCATGACCCCGAACCTGAACATGCGGATCGGCAGCGTGACGAAGACCTTCACCGTGACCGCCCTGCTGGAGCTGGTCGACCAGGGGAAGGTCGGTCTGGACGACCCGATCGGCACGTACATCGACGGCGTGCCGAACGGCGACCGGATCACCCTGCGCGAGCTGGCCGGCATGCGCAGCGGTCTTTTCAACTACTCGGCGGACGAGGGCTTCTACAAGGCGCTGACCAGCAATCCTGACCGGCCCTTCACCCCGCAGGAGCTGCTCGCCTACTCCTTCAAGCACCCGGTGCTCTTCGAACCGAACGCGAAGTTCTACTACTGCAACACCAACCTGATCCTGCTCGGGCTGGTGGTGGAGAAGGTCAGCGGCGTCCCCCTCGACCGGTTCATCGACCGGGAGGTCGTCGAGCCCGCCGGGCTGAAGCACACGGTGTTCCCCACGGGCCCGGAGTTCCCGAGCCCGCACGCCCAGGGCTACACGGACCAGACGGCCTCCGGGAAGGTCGAGACCTCCACCGACTGGAACCCCTCCTGGGGCTGGGCGGCCGGCGCGATGATCTCCGACCTCACCGACCTGCGCAGCTGGGCGAAGACCCTGGCGACCGGCACCCTGCTGACCCCCGCCACCCAGGCCCAGCGCCTCGACGTGGTCGACGCGCTCCCGGGCACGGGCTACGGCCTCGGCATCTTCAACGTCCAGGGCTGGATCGGGCACAACGGCTCACTGCCGGGCTACGGATCGCTGGTCCTCTACCTGCCGGAATCGAAGGCCACGCTGGTCGTCCTGGTCAACACGGACATCGGGTACCAGGGCCAGGAGCCCAGCACCCTGTTCGGCGAGGCGATCACCAAGATCGTGACCCCCGACCGGATCTACACGCTCCCCGCCCAGCCGGCGTCGTGAGCGGGCCCGGCCGGACACGCATGTGCGCGGCGGGCCCCGGGACTTCGGTCCCGGGGCCCGCCGTCGCGTGTGCCGCCCGTCCTTCGCCACGGCCGACTCCCGCCGTAGCGTAGGGAGTCGAGGGCGCCGGGGGTCGCGGACGGCTCGGCACCCTCCACCCACCACGGTCCGCGGCGCGAAACACCCCTGAGGGAGACGCACATGAACGGTCAGGCAGCACAGAAGGACGGCCGGTCCCCGGCGGAGGACTCCGCTTCCGCGGTCTCGGTCCGCGCGGCGGGCGAGGCGGACGTCGACGCGGCGGCCGTGCTGTTCCGCGGCTACCTCGACTTCTACGAGGTGGACATCGAGGACCCGGACGCCCCGCGGGCCTTCCTGGCGGAGCGGATCGCCAAGGACGAATCGCTGGTGCTGCTCGCCGATGTCCCGGAGGCCGGCACGGTCGGCTTCGCGCAGGTCTACCGCGGGTTCTCCTCCCTCTCCCTGCGGACCGCCTGGGTCCTCAACGACCTCTACGTCGCCCCGGCCGGCCGCCGCACCGGGGCCGGCCGCGCGCTGCTGCGCGAGGTGCTGCGCCGGGCCCGCGAGGCCGGGGTGTCCGGTGTGCAGCTGGAGACCGCGTACGACAACACTGTCGCGCAGGGCCTGTACGAGGCGGAGGGCTTCGTCCGTGAGGAGTTCCACGTGTACTTCCACGACCTGGGCTGACCGGCCTGCGGCAGGAGCATCGACGGGAACGGCGGCGGGGGATGAGCGGGGGATGAAACGTTCTCCGCCTCCCTCGCGTCACAGGGGTGGGACGGACGCGAGGGGGGAGCACATGCGCCAGGGGCGCAGGGACGGGTTCCGTGAGTTCGCCGCGGGCCGCTCGGGCCCCCTGTACCGGTCGGCATGTCTGCTCGTGGGCGGGGACACCCACCTCGCGGGGGACCTGGTGCAGGAGACCCTGGGGCGGATGTACCAGCGGTGGGGCCGGATCTCCCGGATCGACAATCCGGCGGCCTACGCCCAGACGGTGCTGGTACGGGTCTTCCTCACGCACCGGCGCCGCCGGCCGGCGGGGGAGCGGCCGGTCGGGGAGCACCCCGGCCGGGGCGCGCCCGCGCAGGCCGGCGGGGATCCGGCGCAGCGGCCGACGCTGCTGGAGGCGCTGGGGCGACTGGAGCCCAAGGACCGGGCGGTGCTGGTGCTGCGCTACTGGGAGGACCGCAGCGTCGAGGAGACCGCCGACGCGATGAACGCCTCCTCGGCCGCGGTCCGTACCCGGACCTCGCGGGCGCTCGCGCGGCTGCGGGAGCAGCTGGGCGGCAGCCTTGCCGCCTTCGTGGACCTCTGAGACCGCCGGTCCGCTCCGGTCGGCCCCTCCCCTCACCCACCCAGCAAACGGAAGGTCCGGTTCCCAATGTCCATCGAAGACGAACTCGCCGAAGCCCTCCGGCGCACGGGGGAGGGCTTCACGACCGACCCCGAGGCCCTCGCGGACGCGGGCGAGGAGCGCGGCCGGCGACGGGTGGCGCGCCGCCGGGCCGCCGTGGCCGGCGGATCCGTGCTGGCCCTCGCCCTGATCGCCACGGCGGGGGCCTACTCCGGCGGCCTGTTCGGCGGCTCCGGGGACGAGGCTGCGGTCCACGCCGCGTCGCCGCCGCCGCCGACCCCGCCGGCCGACGGGCGCCGGACCGGAACCGGCGCGGTCACCGCGGACCGGATGATCGGCAACCTGAAGTCGCTCCTGCCGGCCGGCCGGCTCACCGAGCCCAAGGCGCGGGGCACGGAGGACGAGCTGGGACCGAGGGTCGGCGTCGTGTACGACGACGGCAAGGGCCCGGCGGCCATCTCCCTCAGCCTCCAGCGGGTGGACCCGTTCGGCAGCCAGTCCCGTGCGCAGACCGAGTGCGAGGACAAGAACCTGCACACCTACGACGACTGCCGGACCGAGCAGCTGCCGGACGGCTCCAGGCTGCTGCTCCACCAGGGGTACGAGTACCCGGACCGCCGGGCGGACATCAAGGTCTGGCGGGCCGTGCTCGTGACCGTGCAGGGCTTCCTGGTCGACGCGTCCGAGTGGAACGCCGCGGCCGACAAGGGCGCCCCCGTCTCGCGCACCGACCCGCCGCTGACGGTCGCGCAGTTGAAGAGCCTGGTTACCTCGGACACCTGGCACGCGGCCCTGAACGACCTGCCCGCGGCCGACCCCGAGCCGGCGCCCGGGCCGGAGTCGATCGCCCTGCGGGACCGGAAGGCCGTGGACGCCCTGGAGTACCTGATGAACCGGTTCGGGATCACCGTCCCGATCGTCTCCAAGGGCGGGCAGGGGACGTACGGCTACGTCGTGCTCGACGACGGCAAGGGCAAGTCCCTGGTCCAGATCAACGTCCAGCCGCACGCGAACGCCCCGGGCTTCACCGGGAACCCGGCCGTCACCACGGAGTCCGACGGCACGAAGGTGAAGGTCACGGCGGGGCCCGGGGAGAAGAACAAGAGCGTGACCCAGTGGAAGGTGGACACCCTGCGCACGGACGGGCTGCGCGTGCTGGTCACCGCCTTCGGCACGGCGGACCAGAACGGCCCGGCCACCCGCCCCTCACCCGCGCTGACGATGGAGCAGCTGCGGCGGATCGCGCTCGCCCCGGACTGGAACCCGGGAGCGCCCGCCCACTGATCCCGCTCACTTGGCGTCCGCGTAGCACTCCACGACCGCCGTCGTGAACGGGAACCGGACCGGGGTGTCGCCGAAGGCGATCCGGCCGGCCCGTTCGCCGGCGGCCCGGATCGCCTCCACGACGGCCTCGGCCTCCTCGGCCGGGCAGTGCACGATCACCTCGTCGTGCTGGAAGAACACCAGCTCGGCCCGCATGCCGGCGGTCGCCTGCCGCAGGGCAGCGAGCAGCAGCAGGGCCCAGTCGGCCGCGCTGCCCTGGACGACGAAGTTACGGGTGAACCGGCCGCGGGCCCGGGTGTTGGTGGAGGCGTAGCTCGGGGTCCAGCCGTCGTCCCGGTCCTGCGGGGTCCCGGTCCCGCCCTCCCCGTACCCCTCGCCCGGGTCGACGCCGCCGTCACCGGCCTCGTCCCCCTCGCCGGAGCCGGCGGGCGGCGGGCAGGTGCGGCCCAGCCAGGTCCGTACGAGCCGGCCCTCCTCCCCGGCCTTCGCCGCGTCGTCCACGTACGCGACGGCCCGGGGGAAGCGGCGGCGGAGCGCGGCCAGGTTCTTCAGGCCGTCCCCTGAGGTCTGGCCGTAGACGGCGCCGAGCACGGCGATCTTGGCCTTGTCCCGGTCGCCCGAGAAGCCCTGGCGGGAGACGGCGGTGTAGAGGTCCGAGGCCTCCCCGGCGACCTCCATGAAGGCGGGGTCGCGGGAGATCGCGGCGAGGACGCGCGGCTCCATCTGGTCGGCGTCGGCCACGACGAGCCGCCACCCGGGGTCGGCGACCACGGCCCGGCGGATCACCTTGGGGATCTGCAGGGCCCCGCCGCCGTTGGTGACCCAGCGGCCGGTGAGGGTGCCGCCGGGGATGAACTCCGGGCGGAAGCGGCCGTCGCGCACCCAGTCCGCGAGCCAGGCCCAGCCGTGGGCGGTGTAGATCCGGTACAGCTTCTTGTACTCGATCAACGGCTCGACGGCGGGATGGTCCAGCTCCTGGATCTCCCAGCGGCGGGTGGACCTGAGCTTGATCCCGGCCCCGGCGAAGGCCTTGATCACGTCGGCGGGCAGATCGGGGCGCACGCGTCTGCCGAAGGCGGCGGACACGCGGTCGGCCAGCTCGGCGAGGCGCCGGGGCTCCCCGCCGCCCGCGTACCGCTCGCCGAGCAGCTCGGTCAGCAGGGCGCGGTGCACGTCGGCCCGCCAGGGCAGGCCCACGCGGTTCATCTCGGCGGCGACGAGGAAGGCCGCCGACTCGGCGGCGGTGAGCAGCCGCATCCGGGCGGGGTGGGCGGTGGCGTCGAGCCGCTCGGCCTGGTCGGCGTGGACGGCGAGCAGGGCGTCCAGGGGGACCGGGGTGGGCTGCGGGTCGAAGAGGGAGTCCTGGGCGCGGGGTTCGGCGGCGCGCGGGCGCGGATCGGGCGGTACGGGGGCGTCGGTGAGCCGGGCCCAGGCGGCGGCCGCCGAGCGGGGCTCGCCGAAACGGCCCTCGTGGCCGAGGAGCAGCAGCTCGGCGTCCTCGATGTCGTGGCACCGCTCGACGCGCACGCCCGCGGCGAGCAGCCGGGGGTACACGGCCGCGGTGGACCGCCAGACCCAGCGCGTGCCGGGCGGGGCGGCGCGCACCGCGTCGGCGGGGTCGCGCACGCGCATCCGGACTCCGTCGGCAGGGGGTACGGGCGCGGCGTGCCACCACCCGTCGCCGTCCTCGGCGAGGGCCCACCGGGGAGTGCGGTCGCTCATGGGTGCGAGTGTCCCACCGGGGTCTGACAGTGGCCGTGCGGCGGGCCGTGCGGGGTGCGGCGCCGTTGCGGGGGCGCTGCCCCCGGGACCCCCGCGCCTCAAACGCCGGCGAGGCTGAGAGTGCGCCTCAAACTCCCCCAGCTACCGCTGGGAGGTACCCCCTGGCGGGGCTGGGATGGGCCATCGCCGCGTAGGTCTCCAGGGCCGGGCGGGAATGGGACGCGAAGGCGGACATGCCAAGCTGAGAGGTGTGAGAGACCTTGCCGAGACCGTCGACCGAGCCTTCGCCGCCGCCCTCTACGCCCAGGACGACACCGGGCTGGACACCGGCGCGTCGCTGCTCGTCGCGGACCAGGGGGGCTGGCCCGGGGTCGGGCGGGAGCTGCTGGCGCGCGGGGAGGCGTACGTACGCCAGGGCTGGGAGCGGGGCTGGCAGCCGGCCGACGTGCTGCGGCTGGTCCGCCGGGACCTCGACGAGCGGCACCTGCGGATCACCGGGGACCTGATCGCCGCCGAGGCGCGCCGCTACGCCCGGCTCCCGGCGCGCTGGGGCGCCGCCGAGGTGTGGTGGACGGGCGACGAGGAGTACGCCGACCGGCTCGCGCAGCGGGAACGGGCGGACCGGTTCACGCTGGCCACCGCCTTCCTGGAGGTGCTGCGGCTGCTGATCCGGCTGCCCTCGATCGAACCGGTGGGTCCGCTGCCCGGCGACCCGGCCGACGCGCTCGCCGAGCACGCCCACATCGAGCCGCGCATGCTGGGCCGGATCCGGGCCCTGCTCGCCAAGGCCGAGGCGACGACCTTCCCGGAGGAGGCGGAGGCGCTCAGCGCCAAGGCACAGGAGCTGATGGCCCGGCACACCGTGGACGAGGCGCTGCTGGCGGCGAGCGGCAAGGGCCCGGCCCAGGTGCCCGGCGCCTGCCGGATCGGTGTCGAGCCGCCGTACGAGGAGGCGAAGGCGGTCCTGCTCGACGCGGTGGCCGGCGCCAACCGTTGCCGGGCGGTGTGGAACAGCGGCTTCGAGTTCTCCACGGTGGTCGGCTTCGAGAGCGACCTGGAGGCGGTGGAGCTGCTCTACACGTCGCTGCTCGTGCAGGGCACGGCGGCGATGACCCGCGCGGAGGCCGCGCAGCGCTCCGGCGGGCGCAAGCGGACGAAGACCTTCAGGCAGTCCTTCCTGCTCGCCTACGCCAGCCGGCTCGGCCACCGGCTCGCCGAGACCGCCGAGCACACGGCGACGGAGGCCCCCGACAACCTGCCGGCCCTGGTGGCCCGCGACGTGGCGGTCACCTCGCGGGCGGAGGAGATGTTCCCCCGGACCACCACGACCCGGCTGCGCGGCGCCACCGACCACGCGGGCTGGGAGGACGGCACGGCCGCCGCCGACCGCGCCCACATGGGCGGCAGGCAGAAGCCGCTGCCCCGCTAGACAGGTCCCTACTCCTGAGTAGGGACCTGTCTGTGATCAACGGACCACCCCGCGTGCACGTGCATCTGCCCATGCAGCAGCTCATGAACACAGCTATGATCCGGAGGAGTTGACATCTGCACTATCGGGGGCTTCCTGTGGACCACGCGTACAACGGGATGGCAGCTGCAGAACTCGCTACCTTGTTTGAGCTGACGTGGCAGAAGAGCAGACACAGCAACTCGCAGGGTTCCTGCGTGGAGTTCGCACGGCTGCCGGGAGGCGATGTCGCCATGCGCAATTCGCGCTTTCCCGACGGACCGGCGCTCGTCTACACGCCGGCCGAGATCGAGGCTCTGCTTCTGGGCGTCAAGGACGGCGAGTTCGATCACCTGATCAGCTGACGGAACAGCGCACTCATCACGCCATGCACGTGCACTGGCCGGGACTGATCGCAATGATCAATCCCGGCCAGTTGTCCTGTGTTCGCCCTTGATCGGCGTCCGTCGGCGGTTCAGTCCTGGAGCAGGAAGAGCGCCCAGACCACCTTGCCGGTCAGCCGGCCCGCGAGCGGGTGCCAGCCCCAGCTGTCGCTGTACGAGTCCACCAGGAACAGCCCGCGCCCGGACTCCAGGTCGAAGTTCTCCTCGGTGCGCTCCGGCGAGAAGGCCCCGCCGGGCCGGTCCTCGCTGGGGTCCCGCACCGCGCACACCAGCCGCGTGCTCCACCGCATCAGGTGCAGCCGTACCGGCGGCTCCGGCTCGGCGTCCGCCCCCCGCGCGTCCTCGGGCAGGGCGTGGCGCAGCGCGTTGGTGACGAGCTCGGAGACCACCAGGGCCACATCGTCGAAGCGGTCGTCGAGGCCCCACTGGGACAGGGTCGAACGACAGAAGGAGCGGGCTCCGCGCACCGCCTCGTAACGGGCGGGCAGAGCGCAGGAGGCGGACCCGGAGACAGCCGTGGGGTCGACCGGGGGCAGCCCCTGCCGTAACGGCTCGAGCATGGTCGATCCATTCGTCCCCATGCGAGGCACTCCCGGGATTCGCGGGCGGAGCGGTCATCTCCGTCCAGAAAGAACTGCGGGGTGGGTCCGGCGCCGGCGCGAACAGCACGCAGGTGCGCGGGGACCATCGTTCCGAATGCCGGAGCCGGATGCAAGGGCAGATGCACGTGCACGCGCCGGACCTGTCCGCTCCCGTGACGGTTCTGACTCATTTCTTCCTACGCATACTTACGGACTTCTTTTCCCGGAGACGGGATTCCGTTACAGAACGAGTACGGGCCGATGCGTTTTGGTGGCAGACTGCGGCCCCTGGGGTACGGGGGCCCCGAGACGCTCGCGCACACCACGCGCACGCCAATGCGATGGGGAGGGCAGTACTAGTGACCGCAGAAGCAAGCGGTTCTGTGGTGCGCCGCATCCTCCTGGGCTCCCAGCTCAGGCGACTCCGAGAATCCCGCGGCATCACCCGTGAGGCGGCCGGCTACTCGATCCGCGCATCCGAATCGAAGATCAGCCGCTTGGAGTTGGGAAGGGTGAGCTTCAAGGCCAGAGACGTCGAGGATCTCCTCACGCTCTACGGAGTCACGGACAGCACGGAGCGCGAGTCGCTGCTCGGACTGGTCCGGGAGGCCAACGCGACCGGCTGGTGGCACAGTTACGGCGACGTGTTGCCCGGGTGGTTCCAGACGTACATCGGCCTGGAGGGCGCCGCCTCGCTCATCCGGATCTACGAAGTCCAGTTCGTCCACGGACTGTTGCAGACCGAGGCGTACGCGCACGCCGTCGTCAGCCGCGGCATGCCCGGCGCCACCGCCGCCGAGATCGACCGCCGCGTCGCCCTGCGCCTGGAGCGCCAGAAGGTCCTCGTCTCGGAGAACGCCCCCATCTTCCACGCCGTCCTCGACGAGGCCGCGCTGCGTCGGCCGTACGGCGACCGCGAAGTCATGCGCGGCCAGCTGGAGCACCTCATCGAGGTCTCCCAGCGGCCCAACGTGCAGCTCCAGGTGATGCCCTTCTCCTTCGGCGGCCACGCGGGCGAGAGCGGAGCCTTCACCCTGCTGCGCTTCCCCGAGTCCGACCTCCAGGACATCGTCTATCTGGAACAGCTCACCAGTGCCCTCTACCTGGACAAGGGCGAGGAAGTGGGGCAGTACGAAAGGGCGATGGAACGGCTCCAGGCGGACTGCCCCGACGTCGAACGGACCCGGGATCTTCTCCGTGGCCTGCTCCAACTGTCTTGATTCGCACGTAGTATGACGTCTGATCAGTGCATGATGACCGATCGGTCTCCGGTGCAGCGCACGGGTGCGCGCTCGCAGTAAGGGATGGCATGTCCATATTCAGCGACCTGGCTCACCAGTACATCGACGGCGAATGGCTGGCCGGTACCGGTTCGTGGGACATCATCGACGTCAACCCCTTCAACGGGGAGAAGCTCGCGGCCATCACGGTGGCCACCGTCGAGCAGGTGGACCAGGCCTACCGCGGCGCCGAACGCGCCCAGCGCGAGTGGGCCGCCACCAGCCCTTACATCAGACGCGCGGTCCTGGAGCGCGCCCTGCGGATCACCGAGGAGCGCGAGAAGGAGATCGTCGAGGCGATGATCGACGAGCTCGGCGGGACGCGTCCCAAGGCCGAGTACGAGGTCCACCTCGCGATGGAGTTCATCCGCGAGTCCCTCCAGCTCGCCGTCCGGCCCGAGGGGCGGATCCTGCCCTCGCCGGTCGAGGGCAAGGAGAACCGGGTCCAGCGGCTCCCCGTGGGCGTCGTCACCGTGATCAGCCCCTTCAACTTCCCCTTCCTGGTGACCCTGAAGTCGGTCGCCCCGGCCCTGGCGCTGGGCAACGCGGTCGTCATCAAGCCCAACCAGAACGCCCCGGTCGTGGGCGGCGGCGTGATCGCCAAGATCTTCGAGGACGCCGGGCTGCCGGCCGGCCTGCTGAACGTCCTGGTCACCGACATCGCCGAGATAGGCGACGCGCTCCTGACCCACCCCGTCCCCAAGGTCATCTCGTTCGCGGGATCGGACCGGGTCGGCCGGCACGTCGGGGCGATCGCCGCCCGCCACTTCAAGCGCACGGTCCTGGAGCTCAGCGGGAACAGCGCGCTCGTCGTGCTCGACGACGCCGACCTCGACTACGCGGTGGACGCGGCCGTCTTCAGCCGCTTCGTCTACCAGGGCCAGGTCTGTATGGCCGCCAACCGGATCCTCGTCGACGCCTCCGTCGCCGAGGAGTTCACCGAGAAGTTCACCGCACGCGTGCGCGGCCTCAAGACGGGCGACCCGCACGAGGCCGACACCCACATCGGCCCCCTGATCAACTCCTTCCAGGCCGACGCCCTGACCGCGCTCGTGGACCAGGCCGTGGAATCCGGCGCGCAGGCGCTCGTACGCGGGTCTACGCGCGGCAACCTGGTCGAACCCACGGTGCTCGCCGGGATCCCCGAGGACTCCCCGCTGCTGAGCCAGGAGATCTTCGGCCCGGTGGCCCTGCTGGTGGTCTTCGACGGCGAGGACGAGGCCGTACGGCTGACCAACGCGACCCCCTACGGGCTCAGCGGAGCCGTGCACACCCGGGACGTGGAGCGGGGCGTCCGCTTCGCCCAGCGGATCGAGACGGGCATGATCCACGTCAACGACTCCACGATCGGGGACGAGCCGCTGGCCGCCTTCGGCGGCGAGAAGGCCTCGGGTCTGGGCCGGCTGAACGGCGAGGCCACGGTCGAGGCCTTCACCACGCAGAAGTGGATCTCCGTACAGCACGGCCGGACGACCTTCCCGTTCTAGGTCACCCCCGCCGTCCCCCTAGACTCGGCCGGGCGTAGGCAGCCGCCCGGGGGAGAACGAGTTGAGCAACATACCGGAGACCGGCCGGACCCCTCGGGTCCAGAACCGGCTCGTCGTCATCCAGATCGTGGTCTTCTCGCTGTTGCTCACGCTGGGCGGACGCCTCTGGTACCTCCAGATCCGCAATGGCCCGGAGTACACGGACGAGGCGAAGAACAACCACGTCCAGCAGGTGGTCCAGCCCGCCGTGCGCGGCTCGATCCTGGACTCGCGCGGGATTCCGCTCGCCGACAACGCGACCCACCTCGTGGTCTCCGCCAGCCGCACCGAACTGCTGACCATGAAGGACAAGGGCAAGTCCGTGCTGACCCGGCTCGCCGGGGTGCTGGGCATGGACGCCCAGGAGGTCATCGACAAGGTCCGGCTCTGCGACGCCAAGACCAAGCAGCCCTGCTGGAACGGCTCCCCCTACCAGCCGATCCCGGTCAGCGACGAGGCCACCACCGAGCAGGCCCTGCAGATCCGCGAGCACCCCGAGGACTTCCCGGGCATCACGGCCGAGGCGACCGCGCTGCGCCGCTACGCCGCCCCGGACCAGGCCAACACCTCCCAGGTGCTGGGCTACCTCTCGCCGGTGACCGACGAGGAGATCGCCAAGGCGAAGAAGTCGGAGTCGCCGTACCTGCGTTCCGACCAGGTCGGACGCTCCGGCCTGGAGCGCACGTACGACAAGGAGCTGCGCGGCAAGGCGGGCATCACCCGCTACGAGGTGGACAACCTCGGCCGGGTCATCGGCCAGGGCGAGACCGACCCGGCGAGGCCCGGCTCGAACATCGTGACCTCGATCGACTCCCGGGTGCAGGCGGTCGCCGAGCGCGAGCTGAACAACGCGATGATCGAAGCCCGCAAGGTCCGGGACAAGAACACCGGCCGCAACTACGAGGCCGACTCGGGCGCCGTCGTGGTGATGGAGACCAAGACCGGCCGGGTCGTGGCGATGGCCTCGAACCCGACCTACGACCCCAACGCCTGGGTGGGCGGCATCTCCGCGAAGGACTACGCCTCCCTCACCGACAAGGAGTCGAACTACCCGCTGCTGAACCGGGCGATCCAGGGACAGGCGGCGCCGGGCTCCATCTTCAAGGTGGTCACCTCGACGGCTGCGGTCAACGCCGGGTACCCGTTCAACAACCGCTACCCCTGCCCCAGCTCGTATTCGGTCGGCAGCCAGACCTTCACGAACTTCGAGTCGCAGGGCCACGGTGACATCACCATCGGCCGGGCGCTGGAGGTCTCCTGCGACACCGTCTACTACGCCATCGCGGACCAGGAGTGGAAGAAGGACGGCGGGATCAAGCCGAAGAAGGACCCGAAGGACTGGTTCCTCAAGACCGCCCACGAGTTCGGGCTGGGCAAGCGCACCGGCATCGACCTGCCGAACGAGGTCCCCGGCCGGGTCCCCGACCGGAAGTGGAAGCAGGACTTCTTCGACGCGAACAAGGACGCCTGGTGCCGCGACGGCAAGAAGAACGGCTCCTTCGCCGAGAAGATCGCCTACGAGAACTGCCGCCAGGGCAACCAGATGCGCGAGGGTGACGCCATCAACTACTCGATCGGGCAGGGCGACACGCTCGTCACCCCGGTCCAGATGGCCTCCGTCTACTCGGCCATCGCCAACGGCGGCACGCTCCACCAGCCCGGCATCGGCAAGGCGATCGTCAGCGCCGACGGGAAGTCGGTCCAGGAGATCGCGCCGAAGGAGCAGGGCAAGCTGCCGATGGACGCGAAGACCCGCGACAACATCGACGAGGCCCTCGCGGGCGTCGCCACCAACGGCAGCGCGGCCTGGCGCTTCGGCGGCTGGCCGCAGAAGCAGATCCCGATGCACGCCAAGACGGGTACGGCCGAGGTCCAGGGCAAGCAGACGACCTCGTGGTTCGCCTCGTACACCGAGGACTACGCGATCGTCATGACGATCTCCCAGGGCGGCACCGGCTCGGGTGCCTCGGGACCGGCGGTCCGCAACATCTACGAGGCGATGTACGGGCTCGACCCGACGGGCAAGCAGGACCTCTCCAAGGCCCTGCTCCCGCAGCCCGCCACCGCGCTGCCGGCGCTCCGCCCCGACGGGGAGATCGAAGGCAACTGAACGGCCAATGAGGACAGGCTCTGACCTCAATGCTCCGTAGCGTGTGTCGTGTCGGGGGGAGGAGCCCCCCGGCAGGACACACCTCACGCATAAGGCGGTCGGTCATGGCTCAGATTTCCACCGAGGTCCCCGGCGACGAGCGCGGCACCCTCCTCGCCTTCGTCGGCGCCCAGCGCACGGCGATCCGCGAATCGCTCCTCGGGCTCAGCGAGGAGCAGGCTGCCAGCCGCCCCAGCGTCAGCGAGCTCACCCTGTCCGGGCTGCTCAAGCACGTGGCCGAGGTCGAGCTGAACTGGCTGCGCCTCGCCCAGCAGGTGCCGAACGAGAAGGCGCGCACCCAGGAGACCTGGGGCGAGGCCTTCCGCCTGGTCGACGGCGAGTCGATCCCGTCGGTCCTCGCCTTCTGGGACGAGGTCGCGGAGCAGACGGCGGCCTTCGTCGCCTCCGTGCCGAGCCTGGACGACACCTTCCCGCTCCCGCCGGCGCCCTGGTTCCCCAAGGACGCCAAGGTCTCGATGCGCTGGATGCTCCTGCACCTGGTGGAGGAGTTCGCCCGCCACGCGGGCCACGCGGACATCGTCCGCGAATCCCTCGACGGCACCAAGGCGATGGGCTAGCGGGGCGGGGGCTTAGCCTGGCCCCATGTCAGCGATCCGGCTTCTTGTCCTCGGTGCGGTCCGCCAGCACGGGCGGGCCCACGGGTACCAGGTACGCAACGACCTGGAGTACTGGGGCGCCCACGAGTGGTCGAACACCAAGCCCGGATCGATCTACCACGCGCTCAAGCAGATGGCCAAGCAGGGCGTCCTGCACGCGCACGAGGTGGCGCCGAGCGCGGCGGGCGGGCCGCCGCGCACCGAGTACGAGGTGACGGACGCCGGCCGCGAAGAGTACTTCCGGCTGCTGCGCGAGGCCCTCGCGGCGTACGACCAGAAGACGGACGTGCTGTCGGCGGCGATCGGCTTCATGGTCGATCTGCCGCGGGCAGAGGTGCTCGCGCTGCTCCGGGAGCGGATGGCGAAGCTGGCGCTCTGGCGGTCGTCGGTGACGGACTACTACACGCCGGAGGGCGGCCCGGAGGCGCTGGGCCACATCGGCGAGATCATGCACAGGTGGGTCCACTCCGCGGATGCCGAGGCGGAGTGGACGCGGGGGCTCGTCGCCCGGATCGAGGGGGGCGCGTACTCCTTCGCCGGTGAGGGCGGCGATCCGTTCGTGGGGGTCCTCGCGGACGGCCAGGAGAATCCGTACGCCACGCACCGGGATGCATAATCAAGTTTGACTAGCCGAGAGGTGGGCATTACCTTGAGCGCGCCCAGCTATTCAAATTTGATTACTGGAGGAGCGGTTTTGGCGATCTTCGTCGAAGGTGTCCACAAGCGGTACGGCGGCAGGCCCGCGCTGGCGGGGCTCGACCTGGAGGTGAAGCCCGGGACGGTGCACGCCGTCCTCGGCCCCAACGGAGCCGGGAAGACCACGGCGGTGCGCGTCATGAGCACCCTGCTGCGGCACGACGAGGGCGTGGTCCGGGTCGCCGGTCACGACGTACGCACCCAGGCGCCCGCCGTCCGCGCCCGGATCGGGCTGCTCGGCCAGCACGCGGCGCTCGACGAGGAACTGGCCGGGCGGCAGAACCTGGAGATGTTCGGCCGCCTCCACCACCTCGGCGCCCGGCGGGCCGGGCTGCGCGCCGGCGAACTGCTGGAGCGCTTCGGCCTCGCGGACACCGGCCGCAAGCCGGTGAGGCAGTACAGCGGCGGCATGCGGCGCCGGCTCGACCTCGCGGCGTCCCTGATCACCGAGCCGGAGGTGCTCTTCCTCGACGAGCCGACCACCGGGCTCGACCCGCGCGGCCGCACCGAGGTATGGAGCGCGGTCCGCTCCCTGGTGGGCGGCGGCACCACCGTCCTGCTCACCACGCAGTACCTGGAGGAGGCCGACCAGCTGGCCGACCGCATCACGCTGATCGACGCGGGGCGGGTGGCGGCCGAGGGCACGGCCGACGAGCTGAAGTCCCTCGTCGGGCCCGACCGGATCGTCGTCGTCGTGCGGGACGCGGCACGGCTCACCGAGGCTGCCCGGCTGCTGCCGGACCCGGCCGTGGACCCGGACTCCCTGACCCTGAGCTTCCCGGTGGAGGACCGGATGGCGGGCCTGGCCCTGACCCTGCGCGCGCTGGAGGGGGCGGACATCGAGGCACGGGACCTCGCGGTCCGCCGCCCCACGCTCGACGAGGTCTTCCTGCACCTGACCGACCGCACGGACGCCACGGAGGTGGCCGCATGAGCACGCCCTGGGTGGTCGTGGACTCCTGGACGATGACCCGGCGCGAGCTCGCCCACTGGGGGCGCCGGCCCGTCCAGACGGTCGTCGGACTGGTCTTCCCCGTGATGCTGCTGCTGATGTTCGGCTTCCTGATCGGCGGCGGGCGCGGGGTCGACGGCGATTACGTGGAGTTCCTGGTGCCCGGGATGCTCGCGCTGACCATGGCCTTCGGGCTGGAGGCGACGATGACCGCCGTCACCCAGGACCTGGGCAAGGGGGTGATCGACCGGTTCCGCGCCATGCCGATGTCCTCCGCGGCGGTGCTGGTCGGCCGCAGCGCTGCGGACATGCTCCAGTCGGCGGTGGGCCTGGCCGTCCTCGCGGGCGTCGGCCTGCTGCTGGGCTGGCGCCCGCACGGCTCCCCGGCGGCCGCCCTGCTCGCCTTCGCGCTGCTCCTGCTGCTGCGCTTCGCGATGCTGTGGATCGGCATCTTCCTGGGCATGGTCGCGGGCCGTCCGGAGCTGGTGCAGGCGGTGCAGATCCTGGTGTGGCCGGTGGGCTTCCTCTCCAACGCCTTCGCCACACCGGAGGCGATGCCGGGCTGGCTGGGGGCGGTGGTGGAATGGAATCCGATGTCGGCGACGGCGACCGCGGTCCGCGACCTGTTCGGCAACCCGGCCGCGGCCGGGCAGTCGTGGGCCGCCGACCACGCGGCGCTGCTCGCCGTCGGCTGGCCGGTCCTGCTGCTGGCGGTCTTCTTCCCGCTGGCGGTGGCCCGCTTCCGGGGTCTGAGCAAGTAGCTGCCCTAGGGGATGTCTTGCCGGTCAGGCCGGGCTCGCGGTGGCCGGTGCCGCGCCTCGCCGCGTTGTCCTCGGTCGGCGACGCTCCGCGTCGCCTCCCTCGTCCGCCTTGCGATCCTTCCCCTCGGCCCTGGCGGGCCTGGGGAGACCCCATGGCACCGGCCACCGCTCCCTGATCCGGCCTGACCGGCAAGACATCCCCTAGCGGGCTTGCACCTCACGCCGCGTGAGGGACCACAGTGAAGGGCGTACCCAACCTGAGGAGGGAAGAGATGGGCCACTCCGTGGGCCAGGTCGCCGGTTTTGCCGGAGTCACGGTGCGCACCCTGCACCACTACGACGAGATCGGTCTGCTCTCCCCGAGCGGCCGCAGCCACGCGGGACACCGGCGGTACGGCGACGCCGACCTGGACCGGCTGCAGCGGATCCTGTTCTACCGGGAGCTCGGCTTCCCCCTCGACGAGGTCGCGGTCCTGCTGGACGACCCGGAATCGGATCCTCAGGAGCATCTGCGCCGGCAGCATGCCCTGCTGACCGACCGGATCGCCCGGCTCCAGCAGATGGCCAAGGCCGTTGAGCACGCCATGGAGGCGAAGAAGATGGGCATCAACCTCACGCCCGAGGAGAGGTTCGAGGTCTTCGGGGACCAGGACCCCGAGCAGTACGCACAAGAGGTCGAGGAGCGCTGGGGCGACACCGAGGCGTACGCCGAGTCGCAGCGCCGGGCGGCCTCGTACACCAAGGACGACTGGCAGCGGATCCAGGACGAGTCCGCCGACTGGGGCCGCCGGTACGTGGCGGTCATGGAGGCGGGCGAGCCCGCCGACGGCGAGCGCGCGATGGACCTGGCCGAGGAGCACCGCCTGCACATCCACAAGTGGTTCTACGACTGCCCGTACGAGATGCACACGTGGCTCGGGGAGATGTACGTGGCGGACGAGCGGTTCGCGGCGTTCTACGGCGCGATGAAGCCGGGTCTCGCCGAGCACCTGAGGGACGCGATCCTCGCGAACGGCGTGCGCAACGTGTAAGCGGAATGTCACGCAAGCGACCCCCTCCCGGGCCTGGAACCGGGTGGGGGTCGTGTGCGTTGATAATTGAAAACCGCCCGTCCCGCAGCACACCCCTGATCCAGGAGAGCCCGGAACCCGTGTATACGCTTGCGCTCGGCCCTACGTGGCTGTCCCCGGACTATCTGATCTCGCACTTCGGCCTGATCGGCATCCTGGTCATCGTCTTCGCCGAGTCCGGGCTCTTCGCGTTCCTCCCCGGCGACTCCCTGCTGTTCACGGCGGGCCTGCTGGTCGCGGACGGGCAGTACATCAAGCAGCCGCTGTGGCTGGTCTGCACCCTGATCGTGGCCGCCGCGATCATCGGTGACCAGGTCGGCTACATGATCGGCAAGTTCTTCGGGCCGAAGCTCTTCAACCGGCCGAAGTCCAAGCTCTTCAAGCGGGAGAACCTGGACAAGGCGCACGAGTTCATGGACAAGCACGGCCCCAAGGCCATCGTGCTCGCCCGCTTCGTGCCGATCATCCGCACCTTCGCCCCGATGGTCGCGGGCGCCGGCACGATGAAGTACCGCACCTTCCTGACCTACAACGTCATCGGCGGCATCGGCTGGGGTGCGGGCGTCACGCTCGCCGGCTACTGGCTCGGCCAGATCGAGTTCATCAAGACGAACGTCGAGCCGATCCTGGTGGGCATCGTCCTGATCTCGGTCATCCCCGTGATCTTCGAGGTCCTCAAGGCCCGCAAGGAGAACAAGGCGAACGCCGGCGCCGAGGCGGCCGAGGCCGTGACCGACGGCTCCGCCCCGCAGGCCCCGGGCGCGCGCGGCCGCCACGCCAAGCGCTGAGGCCCGCGCCCGGCACCCCGTACCAGAGCCCGTACGAGGCCGCGTACGGAGCCCTGGCGGGGCCCCAGGGGGTGTCTTGCCGATCAGGCTGGGCTCAGAAGCCGCGGGTCCGCTTCGCCGCACGGCGCTTGGCGGCGCTCGTGGCCCCCGGGATGCGCATGAACAGCCGCGAGGCCTCCGACCCGAGGTTGACCCCGATCGCGATGGCCAGCGCGATGGCCGCGGCGTTCACCAGCGAGCCGAGGCCCTCGTTCAGCCGGTTCTCGGCGATCAGCAACAGCCCGTAGTACACCGCCGAGCCGGGCAGCAGCGGGCCGATGGCGGCCGTCACGTACGGCAGGGCGGAGGCGAAGCGGTAGCGGGAGAAGAGCTGCCCGAAGAGGCCCACCAGCCCGGCCGCGATGGCCGTGGACGGGACGGGCGGGATGCCCCCCGCGTAGTGCAGGGCCCCGAAGGTGACCCAGGCGACCGCGCCGTTCAGCGTCACGATCCACACGGTGGACCGTTCCTGCTGGAGCAGGATCGCAAAGGTGAACACCAGCACCATCGAGGCGGCGATCTGGATCAGCGGCCGCTGCTGGATCTGGAGGACCTCCTCCGGCCGCGGCGAGGCGTCGAACTGCAGCCCCACGTAGAGCACCACCAGCACGCCCATGATGATGCCGATGAAGAGGTACATGACCTCCAGCAGCCGGGCCGACGCGGTGATGTAGTAGCCGGTCAGGCCGTCCTGCACGGCCGCGACCACGGCCCGTCCCGGCAGCAGCGCGAACAGCCCACCGGTGATCACGGCGGAGGCCTTGACGTCGATCCCCGTCATGTTGAGCGCGACCCCGAGGGCGGCCGGCGGCATCGCGGCGACCACGAACTGGTAGAACTCGGGCAGCCCGCGCCCGGCGCACAGCCAGGCCAGGCGGTCGCCGAGCACCGCGCCGATCGCTGCGGCGAAGAAGACGAGGACCCCGCCGCCGACGAGCGTGGAGGCGGCCCCGGCGAGCAGTCCGGCGGAGGCCGTGAGCATCCAGCCGGGGTACGGGTGCCGGTTGCGGCGGATCTCGGCGAGGCGCCGGTAGGCCTCCTCCAGCGTCACGTCGATCTCATGGGCGCTGATGTCGTCCACGAGCCGGAACACGGCCGCGAGCCGGTTGTAGTCGGTGCCGCGGCGGCGCACGGTTCGGCTGGCCGTGACCGGATCGCCCACCAGCGAGGGGTGGTGGGTGATCGACAGCATGGTGAAGGTGACGGTCGGCTCGCAGCGGTCCAGCCCGTAGGAGCGGGCCACCGCGAACATCGCGGCCTCCACGTCCTCGGCGCCCTCACCGCCCGCGAGCAGCAGCTCGCCGATGCGCAGGGTCAGGTCGAGCACGCGGCCCACGGCGGGCCCGGTCTCGCTGTGGCGCTGCACGAGGTCCGGTACGGGGCGCACGTCGACCGGCATGCGCAGCATCGTGCGCATGCGGTCCTGCCAGGGCGATTCCTTCATCTGCGCGACGGGGAAGCTCTGGCCGGGGGTGTAGGCGGGCGGGGACTGCGCGGCCCGGTAGGTGGCCGGGGCGGCGAAGGCCGACCCCTCGGGCTCGGGCTCCACCGGACCGGCGCCCGCCGGACGGGCGAATTCCGAGGTGGGCTGGTCCTCCTCCGGAACGTCCGGCTCCATGCCGGGCGGCGGCGTGAAGGCGCTGTGCGCCTCGTCGGACTGGGGCTTCCTGTCCTCTGCCCCGTCGGCCTCCGCCACGCGTCCTCCAGTCCGTGATCACCCGGGGTATCAGTATGCGGAATCGTTTCCTCCCGCGGCACACCCAGCGCATACCCAGCGCTCACCCAGCGCCCACCCGGCGCTCCACCCGGCGCTCCACCCGGCCGCGCCCGCCGCAGCGGCCCGCGAACGCGACAGCGGGCGGCATCCCAGAGGGATACCGCCCGCCATGTCACAAGGGGCGCGGGGGAGTGCCCCGGCCCGTCACCGCCGAGCGCGAGCTCAGTGGTGGCCGCCCTGCGCCTCCAGGCGCTTGTACGAGGCCTCGATCTCGGCCTCGGCCTCGGTGCGGCCGACCCAGTTCGCGCCCTCGACGGACTTGCCCGGCTCCAGGTCCTTGTAGACCTCGAAGAAGTGCTGGATCTCCAGGCGGTCGAACTCGGAGACGTGGTGGATGTCGCGCAGGTGCTCGACACGCGGGTCCGAGGCCGGCACGCACAGCAGCTTGGCGTCGCCACCCGCCTCGTCCGTCATGTTGAACATGCCGATGGCGCGGCACTTGATCAGGCAGCCCGGGAAGGTCGGCTCGTCAAGGATGACCAGCGCGTCCAGGGGGTCGCCGTCCTCGCCGAGGGTGTTCTCGACGAAGCCGTAGTCGGCCGGGTAGCTGGTCGAGGTGAAGAGGCGACGGTCCAGGCGGATCCGGCCGGTCTCGTGGTCCACCTCGTACTTGTTCCGCGAACCCTTGGGGATCTCGATGGTGACGTCGAACTCCACGTCCTGCTCCTCCATGATCAGCTGCATTGCTTCGGGACTGCGTCGATTCGTCTGCGTGCGCGTCCGGCCCAGCCCTGCCGGGTGGGGTGCCATGCTCGCGGCAAGACGCAGTGGTTAAGTGTCCCTCACGCATATGTGTGATCGCGAAAGGGGCTGGTCCGAGGTGCCATTGGTCAAGACCTGGCAGCTCATCGCAGGGTCGGCCGTCGCCGGCCTCGCCCTGTCGGTGGCAGCGGTGACCGCGGCCGGTCCTTGGGACTCCGGCCAGCGTAAGGCCGAGCGGGACACAGCCGCCTCCTGGGACCGTACGGGTGGCGCAGATCACGGCGGAGGGCCCGGTTCCGGCGCCCTGCCCGAGGCCGCGCCCAGCGCCCCCGGGGTGCTCGGCGCCATCGGCCCCGGCGCCCCGCGCGCGCAGAGCGCCCCCGCCGCGCCCGCCTCCGCCGGGGGCCTGGCCGCCGTGCTGAAGCCGCTGCTCGCCGATCCCGCGCTCGGCAGCCTGCGGACCGCGTCCGTCGTCGACACCGCCACCGGGCAGGTCCTCTACGAGTCCGGGGCGCGGGACGCGATGACCCCGGCCTCCACCGTCAAGATCGCCACCGCCGCGGCCGCGCTGGCCGCCCTCGGGCCCGAGCACCGGATCAGGACCACCGTCACGCCCGGCGACGCCGCCGGACAGATCGTCCTGGCCGGCGGCGGCGATCCCTCGCTCACCGCCAAGAAGAAGAGCCCCGCCGGATCCGGCGGCAGCCTCGTCGCCCTCGCGGCCGACACCGCACAGGCCCTCAAGGCCGCCGGCACCGACACCGTGACCCTGGGATACGACGACAGCCTCTACACCGGCCCCGCCCGCCACCCGATCGGCGCCAACCCCAACATCGCTCCGGTGACCGCCCTGACGGCCGACGAGGGCCGCCCCGACGACTCCACCTCCGGGCCCGTGGACCGGTCCGACGACCCCTCCAAGGACGCCGCCCGGGCCTTCCGCACCCTCCTGGCCGAACGCGGCATCAAGGTCACCGGCGAACCGGCAAAGGCCAAGGCCGCCGCCGGCGTCCAGCCGCTGGCCGTCACTCTCTCCACCCCGGTCGCCGGGCTCGTCGAGCGGATGCTGACCAACAGCGACAACGACATCGCCGAGGCCCTCGCCCGGCAGACCGCCCTCGCCTCCGGCCGCCCCGCGAGCTTCGAGGGCGCCGAGAAGGCCGTCACCGACCGGCTCACCGCCCTCGGCATCGACACCGCCGGCTCCCGCTTCGCCGACGGCAGCGGCCTGAACCGCGCCGACAAGGTCAGCGCCGGCCTGCTCACCGGGCTCCTCACCAAGGCCGCCGACCCCCAGCGCCCCGAGCTGCGGCCGGTCCTCACCGGACTGCCCGTCGCCGGATTCACCGGAACCCTGAAGGCCCGCAATTCCGGCAGCTCCCCGGCCGCAGGCCTGCTCCGCGCCAAGACCGGCACCCTGTCCGGGGTGAACTCCCTCTCCGGGACCGTCGTCGACTCCTCCGGCCGACTCCTCGCCTTCGCCTTCCTGACGGCGAACGCCCCCGGCCCCGAGGGCGCCGAGAAGGCCCTCGACAAGCTGGCCGCGGCCGTCGCGACCGCTTCGTAGGGGGTCCGCCGGAGGGCCGGTCCACGTACGGTTGACGCATGACGAGCATCGGTGGTGCGGAGATGGTCGACTGGAACCTCGCGGTGGCGACCGCGACCCGACTGGTACGACCCGGCCCGGAGGTCACCCGGGACGAGGCGCGGGCCGTCGTCGCCGAGCTGCGGCGGCACGCCAGGACCTCGGAACGGCACGTGCGCGAGTTCACCCGGATGATCCCCGAGGGGTCGGCCGTCCCCGACACGCCCGTCCTGGTCGTCGACCGGGCCGGCTGGGCCAAGGCCAACGTCGCCGGCTTCCGCGAGCTGCTCCAGCCGCTCCTCGGCAAGATGCAGGACCGCCGTGCGGGCGCCTCCGGCGGAGCCGTCCTCGGAGCCGTCGGCGGCAAGGTCACCGGCGTCGAGCTGGGCATGCTGCTGAGCTTCCTGGCCTCCCGGGTCCTGGGCCAGTACGAGACCTTCGCACCCGTCTCCCGGGACCTCCCCGCCTCCGCCGCCGGCGGCCGGCTGCTGCTCGTCGCGCCCAACATCGTGCACGTCGAGCGCGAGCTGGAGGTGCACCCGCACGACTTCCGGCTCTGGGTCTGCCTGCACGAGGAGACGCACCGTACACAGTTCACCGCCGTCCCGTGGCTGCGCGACCACCTCGAAGGCGAAATCCAGACGTTTCTCGGCGCCACCGAGCTGGACCCGTCCACCGTCCTGGAACGCATCCGTGAGGCCGCCCAGTCCTTCGCGGGCGCCCGCCCCGACGCCGAGCACGGCGACGAAGGCCGCTCCCTCGTGGAACTCGTGCAGACCCCCGAGCAGCGCGAGATCCTGAGCCGGCTCACCGCCGTCATGTCCCTGCTGGAAGGCCACGCCGACTTCGTGATGGACGGGGTCGGCCCCCAGGTGGTGCCCTCGGTCGCCGAGATCCGCGAGAAGTTCCAGCAGCGCAGGGCCAGCGGGGCCGGCCGCCTCGACGCCGCCCTGCGCAAGCTGCTGGGCCTGGACGCCAAGCTGCGCCAGTACCGCGACGGCGAGCGGTTCGTACGCGCCGTCGTCGGCCAGGTCGGCATGGACGGCTTCAACCGGGTGTGGACCTCCCCGAACACACTGCCGACCAAGGCCGAGATCGCCAGGCCCGCCGACTGGGTGGCCCGGGTGCACCGCAAGGGGAGCGAACCGAGCGAAGCGGAGTGACACAGGGGGCGTAAACATGTCTCACTGGGGGAAGCAGCGTCACCCGTCCGAGGGACCGTGGGCCGTGGAAGGGCGTGCGATGCTCGGGGAACGGCTCGGCTCTGTCACCATCGACGCACTCTGAGTGACATCCTCCCGTTCCGCGGGGGCAGCCGGGCAGCAGCACCTCAGCACACCACCCCAACGCCTCCGAGGCATCCGAACTCCATCGAAGGGCACCGGACATGGGTCCCCATCCTGCGGTCGCGGCGATACGCCTGGCGGTCCGCCGCGTACTCCACGACGTCCTCACCGACCACACGGGCAGTCCCGCCGGCCCCCGCCGCGCCGGGGGCCCCCTGCCGCTCGTCCTCGTCGCCTGCTCCGGCGGCGCGGACTCCATGGCGCTCGCCTCCGCCCTCGCCTTCGAGGCCCCCAAGCTCGGCATCCGGGCCGGCGGCATCACCGTCGACCACGGACTGCAGCCCGGCTCCGACCTGCGCGCCGCCGAGGTCGTCACCCGCATGACCGCACTCCGCCTCGACCCGGTGGAGGCCGTCGCCGTGCGCGTCGGCCGCGACGGCGGACCCGAGGCCGCCGCCCGCGACGCCCGCTACGGTGCCCTGGACGAAGCCGCGGACCGCCTCGGCGCCGCCGCCGTGCTGCTCGGCCACACCCGGGACGATCAAGCCGAAACCGTCCTGCTGGGCCTGGCCCGCGGCTCCGGCATCCGCTCGCTCTCCGGTATGCCGGAGGTCTCCGGCGGCAGCGCGGGCCGCACGAACCGCTACCGCCGCCCCTTCCTCCAGGTCGACCGGCAGACCGCCCGCAAGGCCTGCATGGTCCAGTCCCTCCCCGTCTGGGACGACCCGCACAACATCGACCCCGCCTACACCCGCTCCCGCCTGCGCCACGAGGGACTGCCCGCCCTGGAGAAGGCGCTCGGCAAGGGGGTCGTCGAGGCACTCGCCCGTACCGCGCAGCTCTCCCGGGACGACGCCGACGCCCTGGACGCCTGGGCCGCCGAGGCGGAGACCGGCGTACGCGACGCGGACGGCCGCCTGGAGTGCGCCAAGCTCTACGCCCTGCCCCCGGCCGTCCGCCGCCGTGTGCTGCGCAGGGCCGTCGTCGCGGCGGGGTCCCCCGCGGGCTCGCTCTTCGCCCGTCACATCGAAGAAGTCGACCGCCTCATCACCGGATGGCGCGGTCAGGGCGCCATCAACCTGCCCGGCCGGGTCGAGGCCCAGCGGCAGGGTGGCAGACTTGTCATCCGGCAGGGCTGATTGGTGCTGAAACACGGCTGAGTCCTCCGGGGTCGCCCCCCGGAGCCCCGGCCGACAACGAAAGTGATGCGGGTGGACGAGAAGGACATGGGCAACGACCTCCAGTCGGTGCTCATCACCAAGGAAGAGATCGACGCGAAGCTGGCCGAGCTGGCCGCGAAGATCGACGCGGAGTACGCGGGCAAGGACCTGCTCATCGTCGGTGTGCTCAAGGGCGCCGTGATGGTGATGGCGGACCTGGCGCGTGCCTTGTCCACCCCGCTCACCATGGACTGGATGGCGGTGTCCTCGTACGGCGCCGGGACCCAGTCCTCCGGCGTGGTGCGGATCCTCAAGGACCTGGACACCGACATCAAGGACAAGCACGTCCTGATCGTCGAGGACATCATCGACTCGGGCCTGACGCTGTCCTGGCTGCTGTCGAACCTGGGCTCCCGCCAGCCGGCCTCCCTGGAGGTCGTCACGCTGCTGCGCAAGCCCGAGGCCGCGAAGGTCGCGATCGACGTGAAGTGGGTCGGCTTCGACATCCCCAACGAGTTCGTCGTGGGCTACGGCCTGGACTACGCGGAGAAGTACCGCAACCTGCCGTTCGTCGGCACGCTCGCCCCGCACGTCTACGGCGGCTGATCCCGCTCCCGCCCCCGGGAACCCCGGCACGCCTGCGGGGAACCTGGGGGCGATTCCCGCCGTTGGAGCAGGGGAAGGCGGGTCTGTCAGCCGTCCCACAGGGCCGCGGGTGACAATTCAGGGGTACATTCCGAAGAACAGTCTTTACTCACAGCAGCATTTACCTACGGGCAGGAGGGACGGGACGCCTGGCGTCCCGTATGGATGGACGTGAAGCGATACTTCCGTGGGCCGGTCATGTGGATCGTGCTGGCCGTCCTCGCCGTGGTCGTGTTGATGAATGTCGTCGGCTCCGGCGGCGGCTACAAGTCGGTGGACACCAGCGAGGTCATCAAGGCGATCAACACTGGCCAGGTGGAGACAGCCAAGCTGACCACCGGCGACAGCCAGATGATCAAGATCGAGCTCAAGCAAGGCGAGAAGCTCGGCAAGCACGACGGCACCAAGTTCCAGGCCAACTACATCGGGGATCAGGGCGTCCAGCTCGCCCAGAGCCTCCAGACCAAGTACGACGCCGGTCAGATCCCGGACGGGTACTCCGTCACGCCGGACAAGACCAGCCCGTTCCTGAGCGTGCTGCTTTCGCTCCTGCCCTTCGTGCTCATCGTCCTGGTCTTCCTGTTCCTGATGAACCAGATGCAGGGTGGCGGCTCCCGGGTCATGAACTTCGGGAAGTCCAAGGCCAAGCTCATCACCAAGGACACCCCGAAGACGACGTTCGCTGATGTCGCGGGCGCGGACGAGGCCGTCGAGGAACTCCACGAGATCAAGGAGTTCCTGCAGGAGCCGGCGAAGTTCCAGGCCGTCGGCGCCAAGATCCCCAAGGGCGTGCTGCTGTACGGCCCGCCCGGCACCGGTAAGACCCTGCTCGCGCGCGCCGTCGCGGGCGAGGCCGGTGTCCCCTTCTACTCGATCTCCGGATCCGACTTCGTCGAGATGTTCGTCGGTGTCGGTGCCTCGCGTGTCCGCGACCTGTTCGAGCAGGCCAAGGCCAACGCCCCGGCGATCGTCTTCGTCGACGAGATCGACGCCGTCGGCCGGCACCGCGGTGCGGGTCTCGGCGGCGGTCACGACGAGCGCGAGCAGACCCTCAACCAGCTGCTGGTCGAGATGGACGGCTTCGACGTGAAGGGCGGCGTCATCCTGATCGCCGCCACGAACCGTCCCGACATCCTCGACCCGGCGCTGCTGCGCCCGGGCCGCTTCGACCGGCAGATCGCGGTCGACCGTCCCGACATGCAGGGCCGGCTGGAGATCCTCAAGGTCCACCAGAAGGGCAAGCCGGTCGCCCCGGACGTCGACCTGGGCGCGGTCGCCCGTCGTACGCCCGGCTTCACCGGTGCCGATCTCTCCAACGTCCTGAACGAGGCCGCGCTGCTCACGGCCCGCTCGGACAAGAAGCTGGTCGACAACCACGCGCTGGACGAGGCGATCGACCGTGTCGTGGCGGGCCCGCAGAAGCGGACCCGGATCATGTCGGACCGGGAAAAGAAGATCACCGCGTACCACGAGGGCGGACACGCCCTGGTCGCGGCGGCCTCCCCGAACTCCGACCCGGTCCACAAGATCACGATCCTGTCCCGCGGCCGGGCCCTGGGTTACACCATGGTCCTGCCCGACGAGGACAAGTACTCGACCACGCGCAACGAGATGCTCGACCAGCTGGCGTACATGCTGGGCGGGCGCGCGGCGGAGGAGCTGGTCTTCCACGACCCGACCACCGGCGCGGCGAACGACATCGAGAAGGCCACCGCCACGGCGCGGGCCATGGTCACGCAGTACGGCATGACCGAGCGTCTCGGTGCGATCAAGTTCGGCGGCGACAACACCGAGCCGTTCCTGGGACGCGAGATGTCGCACCCGCGGGACTACTCGGAAGAGGTCGCGGCGCTGGTCGACGAAGAGGTCAAGAAGCTCATCGAGACCGCGCACAACGAGGCCTGGGAGATCCTGGTCGAGAACCGCGACGTCCTCGACAACCTGGTCCTCGCGCTGCTGGAGAAGGAGACGCTGAACAAGGAGCAGATCGCCGAGATCTTCTCGACGATCGTGAAGCGTCCGGCCCGCCCCGCGTGGACCGGCTCCTCCCGCCGCACCCCCTCCACCCGTCCGCCGGTGCTCTCTCCCAAGGAGCTCCAGCTGACGAACTCGGCGAACGGCACGTCTGCCGCCGTCGCGCCGGTCTCCACGGAGAAGGGCATCGAGGTGGCTCCAGAGGACCGCCCCGAGTAACCGGCGGCTCGCCCCACCCGGAATGGAAGCCGCGCCCCCCAGGTTCTAGCCTGGGGGGCGCGGTATTTTTTCACAGGAACGAGGAATCGATGACGGACCCAGTGACCCTGACCGGCGATGAGGGCACGATCGGCGTGTTCGACGAGAAGCGCGCCGAAGCGGCGGTCCGTGAGCTCCTGATCGCGGTCGGCGAGGACCCGGACCGTGAGGGCCTCCTGGAGACCCCGGCGCGCGTGGCGCGGGCGTACAAGGAGATCCTGGGGGGTCTGTGGCAGAAGCCCGAAGACGTCCTGACGACGGTCTTCGACCTGGGGCATGACGAGATGGTCCTGGTGAAGGACATCGAAATCGTATCGCTGTGCGAACATCACCTGCTGCCGTTCCACGGAGTCGCCCACGTCGGCTACATCCCGGCGGAGAACGGCAAGATCACGGGCCTGTCGAAGCTGGCTCGCCTCGTGGACGTCTTCGCTCGCCGACCGCAGGTACAGGAACGTCTCACCACGCAGATCGCGGATTCCCTGATGGACATCCTCGATGCGCGCGGCGCCATCGTGGTGATCGAGGCCGAGCACATGTGCATGTCGGTCCGCGGTATACGCAAGCCGGGCGCCAAGACCACCACGTCCGCAGTCCGCGGCCAACTCCGTGCCACGGCCACCCGTGCCGAGGCGATGAGCCTGATCATGGCGCGCTAGCCGGGTTGTCAGTACCGTCCGCTACGGTCCCCCTCCAGGACGTCACGGAGGGGGACCGATGCATTGGGGCGTACCGAGCAGGCAGACGGTGAACGCCGTCGGGGGGCGGCTCCGGGCCTGTGATGTCCGACCGGGGGACCGTGTATGGACACTGCGAGAAGGCCGAACCGAGCAGACCGAGGTCACCGACGTGCGTGCGGCCAAGGCCCGCCTGCTCGTCGACGTGACCACGGATCATGCGACCTTCGCCGTGGCTCCCGACCAGCTTCTGTGGACTCCTGACGGATGGACGCACGCACGCGATGCCGTGGGTACCGTGGTGGCCTGGGCTCACGCGCGCAAGCTGCGCCGCGAACGACTTTCGATTCAGCCTGGATACCAGTTCGGGTACCTGGTGGGGGCGACGTGCTCCGACGGCACGGTGGGCAAGAACTATCTGTCCCTGGTGGTCAACGACGAGGCGTTCGCCGCGAAGTACGCGGAGTCCTTGACGCGGGCCACGGGACTTCCTGCCCGGCTGGAAGCTGTGACAAGGCCATCCGGCTACCTCGGGCGGGACGCTCCCGGTTTTCGGGTCCGCGTGGTCTCTTCGTACCTCGCCGACCTCATGCGGCAGTACGTGGGCGGCGACCCTCACCACATGCGCCAGCGGTTTCCCAGGGTCGTACTCAGAGACGAGGTGACCTTCGGCGGATTCCTGGACGGCTACGAGGACGGAGACGGGTACAGGATCACCCGATGGCCTGCGAGGGCGCTCGTCAGCTCGAACGCCCCCTTTCTGGCGGAGCTCGCACAGGTCATCGGCGCGCGGTTCACACCCCGTACGAACGGCTCGGCATCGCGGCTCGTGGTCGCCGACAGCTGGCCGTCGCGCGGGACGTTCCAGACGGAGGAGCACCCTCTCGAACTCGATGAGTCGGCGTGGGTCGAGGTCAGAGCCGTCACGCCACGGGCGCCCAGCGCCAAGCCGTCCACCCTGTACGACTTCGGCCTCACCCCCCCACCCTGACTTTCTGGTGAACGGGCATCTGGTCCGTACGTCGTGGGGGACCTAGGCCCGGGCCGGGGCCTTGCTCGGGTCCTCGTCCTCCGGCAGCTTGAGGACGTGTTCCAGGAAGAGGGCGGCGGCGATGACCGCCACGCCCGCCAGGACCGAGAAGCCGGCGTACCAGGCCTGGTCGCGGCGGGCGGGGACGTCGAGGGCGTCGGTCAGCAGGAAGACGCCCACACCGCCGTACATGCCCGCCACCAGCGCCGCCACCAGGGCACTGGCCTGGCCGAAGACCACGGCGCGGGCCGCCATCAGCGGCTCCACGCCCTTGGCGCCAGGGCGGCGCTCCCGCTGGGCCTTGAGGCGGGCGCGCATGGACAGGGCCGTGGCCAGCAGCACCGCCGCGATGATGCCCAGGACGATCGGCGCGGCCAGCGGAACGCCCGGCAGGGTGCCGTACGCGTTCCACAGCCGGGCACCGGCCCAGGACAGGACCCCGGCGACCACGAAGATGCCCGCCAGGACCCCCGGCCTCAGTTGCTTCACTTGCCTGTTCCCCACTTTCAGCGAGTAGCCGTGAACAGGCTACTAACGACTACTCGGGGAGGTGGAGTTCCAGGTCGGGGCGCGGCGCCACGCCGACCAGGCCGATTTCGGCCAGCAGCTCCGTGACCGGGCCGCGGCCCGGGATCCGGGCCTCCGGGTCGATGTCGTGCCAGGGGGCCAGCACGAAGGCACGCTGGTGCGCGCGCGGGTGCGGGAGGGTGAGGACCGGGTCGTCGGAGACCCGGTCGGCGTACGCGACGATGTCCACGTCGATCGTGCGCGGGCCCCAGCGCTCCTCGCGGACGCGGTCGAACGCCTCCTCGACGGCGTGCGCGCGCTCCAGGAGCGAGGACGGCGGCAGGGTGGTCTTCACGGCGACGACCGCGTTGAGGTACGAGGGCTGCGAGCCGGGCTCGACCCCCCACGGCTCGGTCTCGTAGACGGGGGAGACGGCCTTGACCCGCATGCCGGGGGTGTCGCCGAGGGCGTCGATGGCGCCCTGCAGGGTCTCCAGCCGGTTGCCGAGGTTCGAGCCGAGCGCGATCACGGCCCATTTGGGGTTGGACAGGGTCACGTCCGCCGCGTCGACCGTCTCGACGACGGAGGCGGGTACCGGCTGGACGGTGGGGTCGCTCGGTGCGTTCAGTCCGTTGTTCATGCGCGGCTCCGGGTGATCGTGATGGTCACGTCGTCGAAGGGGACGGTGATGGGCGCGTCCGGCTTGTGGACGACGACCTCCACCTGTGCCACCGCTTCGTGCTTGAGGCACTGCTGGGCGATTCGCTCGGCCAGGGTTTCGATCAGGTCGACGGGCTCACCCTGGACCACGTCGACGACCTCCTCGGCGACGACCCCGTAGTGCACGGTCTTCGCCAGGTCGTCTCCGGCCGCCGCGGGGCGGGTGTCGAGGTGCAGCACGAGGTCGACGATGAAGGTCTGGCCTTCCTCGCGTTCCCGGGGGAAGACGCCGTGGTGCCCGCGAGCCTTGAGGCCGCGCAGCGCGACACGATCCACGCGAATCACTCCTGCTTTCGTAGGTGCTTCCGGTCCCGGGGCTCCCCGGGGCCATGGCTGCGCCGAGTGCGGTCGGCGTCGTCCGTCTTCGAATTTACCTGCGAAATACTCCGGATCCCGCCGGAGGGGTCAGGAGGCGTCCTCCTCCTCGTCCTCGTCGGACTCCGTGAGGACGGGAGAACCGTGGTGGGACCAGAGGCGCCAGCCCTCGGATGTGCGTCGGAACACATTCGTGGCGACGACCAGCTGACCGACGAGCGGGCCGAGTTCCCCGCCGTCCTCGGCGGGGCCGCCGCTGAGGATGTTCTCCGTGCACGTCACCAGGGCGGTATCACCTATTACGGCCACTTTGGTGTCGGTGAGGAAGAACTGGATGTAGTCGGTGTGCGACATGATGAGCGCGTACGAGCGCAGGACCTCGCCGCGGCCCGAGAGCACCGGCCAGCCGGGGTGGACGCAGGAGATCTCGTCCTCCAGCCAGAGCGCCGACAGTGAGTCGAAGTCCCCCCGCTCCATTGCCTCGTAGAAGGCCGTGTTGACCTCTTCGACCGCCTCGATGTCGGTTCTGCTCACGGTGCTCCTTGTCGGTGGGTACGGATCAGAGTGCGCCTTCCACGGCACGGGCCACCCGAACCGCGTCCGCGGTCGCCCGTACCTCGTGCACCCGTACGGCCCAGGCGCCCTGGTGGGCGGCGATCGCGGAGACGGCGGCCGTGGCGGCGTCCCGTTCGCGGGCGGGCGGCGGGGTGGTGCCGGCCCCGCCGGCCAGGACCCGGCCGAGGAAACGCTTCCGCGACGCGGCGACCAGCAGCGGGAAGCCCAGGGCGCGCAGCTCGGGCAGGTGGGCGACGAGGGCCAGGTCGTGCTCGGCGTTCTTGGCGAAGCCGAGTCCGGGGTCGACGAGGAGCCGCTCGGGGGCGATCCCGCCGGCCACGACCGCGTCGATCCGGGCCCGCAGCTCGGCGGTGACCTCGGCGAGCACGTCGTCGTAGACGGCGAGGCTGTTCATGCCGGCGCTGAAGCCGCGCCAGTGCATCACGACGAAGGGCACCTCGGCGGCGGCGACGGCCGGGATCATCCCGGGGTCGGCCAGGCCGCCGCTGACGTCGTTGACCAGGGTCGCGCCGGCCTCGACGGCGCGGGCGGCGACGACCGCGCGCATGGTGTCCACGGAGACGGTGACGCCTTCGGAGGCCAGGCCGCGGACCACGGGGACGACCCGGCGCAGCTCCTCCTCCTCGTCGACGCGGGAGGCGCCGGGGCGGGTGGACTCGCCGCCGACGTCGATGAGGTCGGCGCCGTGCTCGACGAGGTCGAGGCCGCGCTTGACCGCGGCGGTGGTGTCGAACCAGCGACCGCCGTCGGAGAAGGAGTCGGGGGTGACGTTGACGACGCCCATGACCGCGCAGCGGTCCCAGTCCGGCAGACCTGCGACCCGGCCCCTGCCGGTGGCTCCGCGCTTCGTGTTCATAGGTCCAAGGGTAGGGCTGACCTGGATACGACAGGGCCCCGGCGTCTCGCGACCGCCGGGGCCCTGGACGGGCGCTTGCGGGGGTTATGCCGCCTGGACCTCGCGCTCCGGCTGCTTGGGCACGGCCGTCATGTGGTTGTGCGTGCAGGTGCGCACCGGCTTGGGACGGCGGCGGCTGGCGAAGAGCCGGGGCAGGGCCACCGTGACGAAGCCCTCGGCCTGCATCACGGCGAAGCCGATGCGGGGCAGGTCGCGGGTGGTGCGGTAGACCATGAAGCGCGGCTCCCAGCGGGGGCGGAACTTCTCGTTGAACTTGTAGAGCGACTCGATCTGGAACCAGCGGGAGAGGAAGACCAGCAGGCCGCGCCACATCCGCAGGACCGGGCCGGCGCCGATCTTCTCGCCGCGGGCGAGGGCCGCGCGGAACATCGCGAAGTTCAGCGAGACCTTCTCGATCTTCAGGTCGGGGGCGGCCTGGAGGGAGGCGACGATCAGCAGCTCGTTCATGCCGGGGTCGGCGGCGCGGTCGCGGCGCATCAGCTCCAGCGACATGCCGTCGGTGCCCCACGGGACGAAGTGCAGGACGGCCTTCAGGTCGCCGAACGGGCTGGTGTCGCCCTCCTCCACGCGGTGCGCGGTGGCGATGAAGCAGTCGCCGTCGCCCTCCTCGCCGACCCGGCCCAGGGCCATCGAGAAGCCGCGCTCGGTGTCGGTGCCGCGCCAGGCCTCGGCCGCGCCGCGGACCCGCTCCAGCTCCTCCTCGGTCAGCTCGCTGACCCGGCGCACCTGGGTGGTGTAGCCGTTGCGCTCGATGCGCTTCACCATCTGGCGGACGTTGCGCATGGGACGGCCCGCGAGGGAGAAGTCTTTGACATCGACAATCGCCTCGTCACCCAGCTCCAGGGCGTCCAGACCGGTCTCGCGGGTCCAGACCTCGCCACCGGTCTCGCTGCAGCCCACGACGGCGGGGGTCCACGAGTGGGCCTTGGCCTCCTCCATGAACCGCTCGATCGCGCCGGGCCAGGCCTCGACGTCGCCGATGGGGTCGCCGGAGGCGAGCATCACACCGGAGACGACGCGGTAGGTGACGGCGGCCTTGCCGCTGGGAGAGAAGACGACGGCCTTGTCGCGGCGGAGCGCGAAGTGGCCGAGCGAGTCGCGGCCGCCGTGCCTGGCCAGCAGCTCGCGCAGCTTGCCCTCGTCGTCGGCGGTGAGCCGGGCGGCCGGGTGCTCGGGGCGGAAGGCCAGGTAGATGGTGGTGAGGGCGGTCAGCATGCCGAGGGCGCCGAGGGAGTACCCGACGGTCCAGGACACCTGGCCCGCGTAGTCGACGGGGCCCTCGAAGCCGAAGAGGCCGTAGACGACGTGCGTGATCTGCTCGTACAGGCTCGGGTTGCCGACGACCCGGTTCGGGTGGACGTTCACGATGAGCAGGCCGAGCCCGATGGAGCCGGCGCTCATCACCACGAAGTTGGCGAGGGCCTTCCAGCGGCTGCGCGGGTCGGGCAGCGCCTTGAATTCACTCTGGTGGCGCAGCAGCAGCGCGAAGAGCACCGCCGCGATGATCACGCCGGGGATCGAGTGCCGGTAGAGGAACTGCGCCACGGCACCGGCCGGCAGCAGCACGATCGCCGCCCGCCAGGCCCGGCGCTTGCGGCGCTTGAGGCCGTGCGCGAGCAGCAGGAGCAGTACGCCCGCGCTGATGGCGAGGGCCGCTGCGAACGGCCCGAAGACCGGCAGCACCTCCGCCAGCGCGTGGATCCGGCTGTGCCGGAAACGCGGGAACACCCCTGCTGCGACGTCCAGAAGGCCGACGATCATGACGGCCGTACCTACCAGGCCGGGCACCGACTCCGGCTGTGGGCCTCGGAGGATTCGGCGGGCCCTGCTCGGAACCTGTCCCGACTTATCGCCATCTATCCTGCTAGACATCGCTTCCCGTTGCTCCGCGAGAGATCATGTGGCCGAAGGCCGCGACAGCCTCCGGTGTTGTGGTGCGTCCCTTAGGACGACATCGACGAGGAGCGGGTTCACTCTTTCGTCGGAAAAAAACAGTCCTGCCACCAGAAAGTCGACTGACTGCTCATGGGTCTCACCAGTAATACGGTTCTGGCGCTGGCCATCATCGCCGGTGTGCTGCTCTTCGCGGCCACGGTGTGGTTCTGGCCGAAGCTCTCGGGCCGCACCTGGCGCGCGTTCGCCGGCCGGATCGGGCTGCTGCTGGCGACCCAGCTGGCGCTGTTCTCGGCTGTGGGGCTGGCGGCCAACAAGTCGTTCCTCTTCTACGGTTCCTGGGCCGACCTGCTCGGTCAGGAGACGTCCATGGGCAAGGTCGTCGACCACTCGATGAGCAGCAAGGACATCAAGGTCGTCGACAAGCAGAAGCTGGACGTACCCGGTGGCGCCAAGCCCCAGGTCGGTGGTCAGATCCTGAAGGTTGCCATAACCGGGCAGAAGTCGAAGATAACGAGCCCCGGCTACGTCTGGCTCCCGCCGGAGTACTTCCAGCCCCAGCACAAGGACCAGAACTTCCCCGCGTCCATCGTCCTGACGGGGTACCCGGGCACCGCCGAGAACCTCGTCAAAGGGCTCGACTACCCCATGAAGGCCTTCAGCCTGTCCAAGTCGGGCAAGATGAAGCCGATGATCCTGGTCATGCTGCGCCCGACCGTGGCGCCGCCGCGTGACACCGAGTGCGTCGATATACCCGGTGGCCCGCAGACCGAGACCTTCTTCGGCGAGGACCTCCCGCAGGCCATCACGGACACCTTCCGGGTCGGCAAGAAGCCCCAGAACATGGGCTTCATCGGCAACTCCACGGGCGGCTACTGCGCCCTGAAGATCGCCGCGCACTACCCGCAGACCTTCGGCGCCGCCGCGGGTCTGTCCGCGTACTACGAGGCCCCGGACGACCCGACGACCGGTGACCTGTTCCACGGGGACGAGAAGCTGAAGAAGCGTGCGGATGTGCTGCACAGCATCGAGCACAAGAAGCCGAGCGGTACGTCCTTCCTCGTGACCAGCAGCGAGAAGGGCGAGCCGAACCTCACGGACACCAGGAAGTTCATCAAGAAGGTGCAGGGCCCGGACCGGGTCTCCTCCATCATCCTCGACAGCGGTGGCCACAACTTCAACACGTGGCGACGGGAGATCCCGCCGATGCTGATGTGGATGAGCGGCCGCATCCAGGCCTGACCCGCCTCGCGCCGACGTCCGACGTCCGGCGCCCCCGA
Source organism: Streptomyces sp. NPDC030021 (assembly GCF_055574035.1). NCBI lineage: Bacteria > Bacillati > Actinomycetota > Actinomycetes > Kitasatosporales > Streptomycetaceae > Streptomyces > Streptomyces sp. NPDC030021. Next base: position 61,448 of record NZ_JBVIAH010000017.1, on the reverse strand, counting down.
CCGCCCGACACACCCGTGACCGGCCTCCCGAGGCCGGTCACAGCTGCTTCCGGGGCCGCCCGGCGCCGTTGCGGGGCGAGGCCGTCTCTTCCGGATCCTGCCTGACCCGCAGGATCCGGAAGAGACGGCCTACGCCTCCTGCAACCGGGCCCGGCGCAGTGCCCGGTGGACGCCCTCCGGCGTCAGGACGCCGACCAGCGCGCCGGATTCCGGGTCCGTGACCCCGATCCGCCCCGAGTCCTCCTGCAGCAGGGCGGAGAGCGCCTCGCGCAGTGTCGCGCCCAGTTCCACCGAGGCCGCCGGGTCCTTCCCCTGCGCCGCGGCCAGGTCGGCCGCCTCGACCGCGGTGACCGCGAGCCGCTTGAGCCCCCGGTCGGCGCCGACGAAGGAGGCCACGTACTCGGTGGCGGGCGCCCCGAGCACCGCCGCCGGGCGGGCGAACTGCTCGATGGTGCCGGTGCCGTAGACCGCGATGCGGTCGCCGAGCCGGATCGCCTCCTCCAGGTCGTGGGTGACCAGCAGGATCGTCTTGCGCACCGTCCTCTGCAGGGTCAGGAACTCGTTCTGCAGCCGCTCACGCACCACCGGGTCCACCGCGCCGAACGGCTCGTCCATCAACAGCACCGGCGGATCGGCGGCGAGCGCGCGGGCCACACCGACGCGCTGGCGCTGCCCGCCGGACAGCTGCTCCGGGTACCGGCCCCCGTACACGGACGGGTCCAGGCCCACCAGCTCCAGCAGTTCGGCCGCCCGGGCGCGGGCCTGTGCCTTCGGGGTGCCGATCAGCTGCGGCACGGTCGCCGTGTTCTCCAGCACCGTCTTGTGCGGGAACAGCCCGACCTGCTGGATGACGTACCCGATCCGGCGGCGCAGCTCGACCGGATCGGCGGCCGCGATGTCCTCGCCGTTCAGCAGGATCCGGCCGGAGGTCGGGTCGATGAGCCGGTTGACCATCTTCATCGTGGTCGTCTTGCCGCAGCCGGACGGTCCCACGAGCGTGACCAGCTCACCCTCCGCCACCTCGAAGGACAGGTCCTCGACGGCTGTCGTCCCGTCGGGGTAGCGCTTGGTCACATGCTCGAATCGGATCACAAGCCCATCTTTCCGCACGCCGGCCGCTGATTTGTGAAGGGCGTGTTGCCCGACTGCGAAGGATTCCGGCCATTGAGGGTGGTGCGGGTTAGGGTCGCTGTGACAGGTGATCGTGAAGACGTACGTTCGAATGATGGGGGGGTGAGGGGCATGGCGGCGCAGAACTGCCTGGTGGCGAACGACTGGATCTGCTGGGACTACGTCACCTCCCGCTCCCAGGAACTCACCGACGCCACCCTCGAACACATCTGGATCACGGGCGTGTCCGTCCTGATCGGCATAGCCGTGTCCGTGCCGCTCGCCCTGCTGGCCCGCCGCGGACGCCGCTGGGCGGCCCCCGTCCTGGGCCTGACCACCCTCCTCTACACGATCCCCTCGCTGGCCATGTTCTCCCTGCTGCTGCCGGTCTTCGGGCTCTCGGCGGCACTGGTGGTGACCGGGCTGGTGCTGTATTCGCTGACGATCCTGGTCCGTAACGTCCTGGCCGGCCTGGAAGCCGTCCCCGAGGACGTACGGGAGGCCGCGCGCGGCATGGGGTACGGCCCGGGGCGCCTGCTGTGGCAGGTCGAACTGCCCCTCGCGCTGCCCGCACTGCTCGCCGGGGTCCGGATCGCCACCGTCTCGACGGTCGCGCTGACCACGGTCGGCTCCATCGTCGGCAAGGGCGGACTCGGCAATCTCATCGCCCCGGCCGTGAACAGCTCCTTCAAGGCCCAGGTGCTCACCGCGTCGGTGCTGTGCGTGCTGCTCGCGCTCGTGGCCGACCTGCTGCTGCTCGGCGTACAGCGGCTGCTCACCCCGTGGACCCGGGCCGGTGCCGGTGACCGAGCCCGTGCGCGTGCCGGTGCCCGGCCTGCGGCTGCGGCTCCGGCTGCGGCTGCGGCTCCGGCGAAGGAGGCCTGAATCCGTGGGCGTCATCGGAGGGGCCTGGGACTGGCTGGCGAACGGCGCCAACTGGTCGGGGGAGAGCGGTGTCTGGCACCGGCTCGGCGAGCACGTCTACGTCAGTGCGGTCGCGCTCGCGATCGCCTGCGCGGTGGCGCTGCCGATCGGCCTGTTCCTCGGCCACCTCGGCAAGGGCGGCACCCTCGCGATCAACATCTCCAACATCGGCCGGGCCGTCCCCGTCTTCGCGGTGCTGGCGCTGTTCATGGTCTCGCCGCTGCGCAACGCCGGCTACCTGCCCACCATCGCCGCGCTCGTGCTCTTCGCCGTCCCGCCGCTGCTGACCAACGCCTACGTCGGCATGCGCGAGGTGGACCGCTCGGTCGTGGAGGCCGCCCGCGGCATGGGCATGTCCGGGATCCAGCTCTTCCTGCGCGTCGAACTTCCGCTCGCGCGCGCCATGGTGATGACCGGGCTGCGCTCGGGCGCCGTACAGGTCATCGCCACGGCCACGATCGCCGCCATGGTCGGCCAGGGCGGCCTCGGCCGGATCATCACCGCCGGCTTCAACACGTACAACACCCCGCAGGTCGTCGCGGGCGCCCTGCTGGTGGCCGCACTCGCCCTGCTGGTGGAGGGCGTGCTGGTGGCGGCGGACCGGCTGCTGCTGCCGCGGGCGGCGTCGTCCCGCTGATTCCTGTCCATCGCCTCGAACGGAGTACCTCCATGACCAAGACCACGCGCGTCCTTGGCGCGTCCCTGGGCGCCCTGGCCCTGACGGTGTCGCTGGCCGCGTGCGGCGGCGACAGCCTGGAGAAGAGCAAGGACGGCGGCCCGGCCTCCGCCGACTCCTCCTCGTCCGCGGGCGGCGGCAAGGGCAGCCTGGTGATCGGCGCGGCCGGGTTCACCGAGTCGAACGTACTGGCCGAGCTGTATGCGCAGATCCTGAAGGACGCGGGCTACAGCACCTCGGTCAAGACGGTCAACAACCGTGAGCTCTACGAGCCGTCGCTGGAGAAGGGCGAGATCGACGTCGTCCCGGAGTACGCGGCCACGCTCGCGGAGTTCCTCAACGCCAAGGTGAACGGTCCGAAGGCGCCCGAGGAGAAGCCCGTCGCCTCCAGCGACGTCGCGGCGACGGTGGCGGGCCTGGAGAAGCTCGCGGCCCCGCTCGGTCTGAAGGCGCTGGCCGCCGGTGAGGCGGTCGACCAGAACGCATTCGCCGTGACCAGGGAATTCGCCCAGAAGAACAACCTGAAGACGCTTTCCGATCTTGGTAAGTCCGGACTCAAGGTGAAGATCGCGGCCGGCGACGAATGCAGCGTCAGGCCCTTCTGCGCGCCGGGGTTGACGAAGACGTACGGAATTCAGGTTTCCGGTATCGACCCGAAGGGCGTCGGCACCCCGCAGGCCAAGCAGGCGGTCAAGGACGGCGCCGACCAGCTCGTGCTCACCACGACCACCGACGCCACCCTCGACAGCTACGGCCTGGTCCTGCTGGACGACGACAAGAAGCTCCAGAACGCCGACAACGTCCTGCCGGTGGTCAACGCCAAGGACGCCGGAACGCCGGAGGTCGCCGCCGCGCTCGACAAGCTGACCAAGGCGCTCACGACGGCCGATCTGGTCGACCTGAACCGCAAGGTGGACGCCGAGCGCGCCAAGCCGGCCGACGTCGCGAAGGCCTACCTGGAGTCCAAGGGCCTGCTGAAGAAGTAGCGCGCACGGGGTTGACCGGGAAAAGTGGCTCAACTGCCCGGGAAGAGTTTGCCGGGCGGGTATCCCACTGGACCCCCATGCCCTGTAAATTTCGGGCCATGCCCCGTGGACGCCACCGCAATCCCGAACCCCTGCACCGGCTGCTCACGCCGACGACCGTGGCCGGTGTGTCCGTCGCCGCCGCCGGCGCGGCCTGGCTGCTGGCGGAACCGATGGCGCTCCGGCTCCTCGTGGCCGTCACGGCGGCGGCCGGGGTCGCCGGCGCCGTCGTCATGCGCGCCTGGGACCGCTCGGCGGGCCGCCGCGTCGCCGAGCTCGCGCGCGAGCGGGTCAAGGACGAGTGGCGGACCGACGAGCGGATAGCCGAGCTCGAATCCGACCTCGAAGAGGCCCGGATGCTGCGGGCCAGGCTCGATGCCAAGCTGCGCGCCAAGCGGGTCGAACTGGCGGGCCTGCGCGGCGAGCACGCGGCACTGCTGCGCCGGTACGCGACCGCCGAGACCGAGCGCGCCAGCGCCCTGGAGGGCCGCCGGCTGCTGGCCATCGAGGCCTCTGCGGCGCCGGCCGCCGCACCGAAGGAACTTCCGCCCGTCACCGAGGAGCGCACCTCGGCGGGCGCGCCCACCGCGGTCGGCTACGCCCGGGCCCACTCGGCCCTGGAGGCGCTGGCCTCCCGCAGGCGGGAGGCGCGGGCGCTGCCCGCGGGGCCGTCGGCCCCGGAGCCCGATCCCGGTCCCGGCCGTGGCCACGCTCCCGCCCCCGCTGCCGCGCCCTCGGTCCCCGCGCGCCGTCCGGCGGCCGCGGTGGCCCCGTACGCGGCCCAGCGGCGTACCGCCTCGCGCGTCGAGGGCGGCTTCGACTTCTTCGGCACCAAGAACGCGGCGCAGGCCCGCGCGGTGATCGAGGCGGTGCAGAACGAGGACCTGGCCGACGTGGTCGGCGCGGAGGCCCTCGCGGTGCACAAGGCCGAGTCCGCCCAGGCCGTGGCCGAGCCGGAGTTCAAGCCGGCGACCGACGAGACCCGCGCGGTGGGCCAGGTCATCGACCTGACGGCCCATGACGAGACCGAGCCGATCGACGTGGCCCGCCTCCGGACCGCGATCTCCTAGGTCCTGTCCCGTCGCACCTGCCCGGCCGGTCCCCGGGGTCAGTCCCGGTACGAGGCCACCAGCCGGGCCAGGTGCCGGCCCGCCACCAGGAGCGGGGTGCGGCTCCGGGTGACCTGTGAGGTCGTCTCGGCGCCCTCCAGGGTGTTGATCACGGTGATCGCCAGGTCGCGGGCCTCCGGCTCCGGGTAGCCCGACGCGAGGAGCTTCGCGGCCACCAGGTGCTGCCAGTTGGCGAAGGCCTGGGCGCAGGCGTCCTGGAGCTCCGGGAGACGGCCGACCGTCTCCAGGGCCGTGGCCGTCACCGGGCAGCCGTCCCGCCAGTCGGAGGCCTCCAGTGCCTGCGCGAGCACGGCGGCCACGCCCTCGACCGCCTCCGCGGGGTCGGTGTGGGCGGCGAGCCCGGCGCGGAGCAGCTCCGCGAACTCCTCGTCGCCGAAGTGGATCGCGGCCACCGCGAGTTCCTGCTTGCCGCCCGGGAAGAAGTGGTACAGCGAGCCGAGGGTGGCCCCGGCCTCGCGGACGAGCTGCTTGACCGGGGTGTTCTCGTATCCGCCGTGCTGCATGAGGCGGGATGCGGTGCGCACCAGCCGGTCGCGCGTCCCGGGTGCTGTGGTCGTCGCTGCTGTGGCCATGGGCGTGATCCTACCGCCGAATCTAGATAGAGCGTTCGTTCTAGTCCCGTGCTACGGTCGTCCCGAGCGCTGGATAGAGCGTTCGTTCTAGACGATGCGTTGGGGGAGAACTCCGTCATGAACCAGATCCGTACCACCCGGGCCCAGGACGCCAAGGTCACCGTCGTGGGCCTCGGCCCGATGGGCCGCGCCATGGCCGCCGCCTATCTCGACGCCGGCTTCGAGGTCACCGTGTGGAACCGCAGCGCGGGCAAGGGCGACGAGCTCGTCGCCCGCGGGGCCCACCGCGCCGCCGAGGTCGCCGAGGCCGTCGCCGCGAGCCGGCTGACCGTGCTCAGCCTCATCGACGTCGAGGCCATGTACGGCACGCTCGGCGACACCGACCTCGGCGGCCGTGTACTGGCCAACCTGTCCTCGGACGTCCCGGACAAGGCCCGCGCCGCCGCCCGGTGGGCCGAGGCGCGCGGGGCCGCGTACCTCACCGGCGGGGTCAACGTGCCGCCGGCCGGCATCGGCCAGGAGGGCTCCTCCGTGTTCGTCAGCGGCCCGCCGGAGGTCTACGAGGAGCACCGGGCCGCTCTCGACGTGCTCGCCGCCACCGACTACCGGGGCGCCGACCCCGGCCACGCGCAGCTCTACTACCAGCTCAACATGATCCTCTTCTGGACCGCCTACACCGGCTGGTACCAGGCCGTCGCCGTCGCCCGCGCCAACGGGCTGACGGCGGCGGACATCCTCCCGTACGCCGGCTACACGGCCGACAGCATGCGCGGCTTCTACACGGGGGGCGCCCCGCTGATCGACGCCGGCGAGCACGGCGGCGAGCACGAGCGGCTCGCCATGTGCGCCGCGAGCGTCGAGCACATCCTGCACACGGCCGCCGACTCCGGTGTGGACACCGGGATCCTGACCGCGCACGCCGAGCTCTACCGGCGCGGTGTCGAGGCTGGCTTCGGCGCGGACAGCAGCTCGCGCCTGATCGGCGTGCTCGGCGGCACCCGGGAGGCCGTGTCCGCAAAGTAGCGCCGGCCGCCCGAAGGGCGGGGGTGTCGGAGGCTAGGTCGAGGCGGCGCGGGCCACTGCGCGGCAGGACGAGCAGCCCGGTCGCGGTGGTGGGCCGGCCCTGCGGGTCCACGGTGGCGCAGGCCGCGGGGGCTGTCCCCCGGACGGACGGGGGAGTCCGCCGGGGGCAGGGGCCCGCGCGGCCCCGTACCCAGTTCTCCGGATCCTCAGAACAGCGGGAGCTGCCCCGGGTGTTCGGCCAGTACGAAGCCGTCCAGGGTCGGCGCGGAGGCGCCGAGCACCACCCGGGCCCGGGATCCGGGGCAGGACACCAGGTCGCCGCGCCCCCGCCCGGAGGGCGGATCGTGGCGGGCGATCCGTCCGGCGGTGACGGCGCAGTCGCGACCGCAGGAGGGGCAGGCCCGGCGGGGAGAGTGGGACATGCCGCCCAGTCTGCCCTGCCGCACCGACATCAGTCCTGCTGGGAGGCGAGCCAGGCCTCGTGCGCCCGCTGCACCCGGTCCCACAGCGCGGCCCGGTCCGCCGGCGTCAGGTCGTCGAGCTCGCGCCCGAAGACCGTGGCCATGACCTCGAAGAGCTCCTCCGGGGAGGTCAGTTCCCGCTTGTCGCGGCCGCCCTGCGGGTCGAGGGTCAGCAGGATCCTGCCGTGCAGCCGGTTCATGACCCCGGCGTTGCGCCGCAGCATGAAGAAGGACTGCAGGAAGGGGGAGTCCTCGGCGGTGGACAGCCGAAGGTGCTCGTCCTCGAATTCGGCCATGGTCGCGGGGGCCGAGCGGAAGTTCATCGCGGGGAAGGGCGAGCCCTCGTTGAGGAAGGTCCAGCCCGTGTCGGGCCCGTCCGCGCTCCCGAGCGGCCGCAGGCCGTACCGGAAGCCCCGCTCGTACTTGCCCTCGCGCAAGGGCAGCGGCTCGGGCGGACCGTCGCCCAGGCCGACGTCCACGAGGAAGGCCTGCCCGTCGATCCGTACGGTCAGGGTGAGGTGGTCGCCGCTCACCTCCTGGGAATCCGGATCCGCGCTCATGCCCCCGAGGTGACGCGTCACGTCGTACCCGAGGTGCTCCAGCAGCGCCGCGAAGGCGCCGTTGAGGTGGAAGCAGTAGCCGCCGCGCCCGGCGCCGATGCGGCGCACGGACAGCTCGGGGTCGATGCCCGGCGGCCGGCCCAGCTGGATCTCGGTGTTCTCGAACGGGATCCGCTCCAGATGGGCCCGCGTGAGCGCGAACAGCCCTTCGGCGGAGGGGGATCCGGGTTCGGTGATGCCGATCCGCCCGAGGTACGCGGCGTATATGCCAGAAATGATCATGGGGCCACCCTAGATCGGGCATCTGCCCCGCGAGCGGCTATTTGTCGATGTCGCCGACCACGAAGAAGAGCGAGCCCAGGATCGCCACCATGTCGGCGACCAGCTGCCCCGGCAGCAGCACGGCCAGTGCCTGGATGTTGTTGTACGAGGCGCTGCGCAGCTTCAGCCGGTACGGGGTCTTCTCGCCCTTGGAGACGAGGTAGTAGCCGTTGATGCCGAGCGGGTTCTCGGTCCAGGCGTACGTGTGCCCCTCGGGCGCCTTCAGGACCTTCGGCAGCCGCTGGTTGATCGGCCCCGGCGGAAGGTCGTCCATCCGGTCCAGGCAGGCCACGGCCAGGTCGAGCGCGTTGTGGGTCTGGTCCAGCAGGCACTCGAAGCGGGCCAGGCAGTCGCCCTCGGTGCGGGTGATCACCTTCAGGACGTCCTGGAGCTCGCCGTAGGCCAGGTACGGCTCGTCGCGGCGCAGGTCGAAGTCGACACCGGAGGCGCGGGCGATCGGGCCGGAGACCCCGTACGCGTGCACCGCCTCGGCGGACAGGACGCCGACCCCGCGCGTACGGGCGCGGAAGATCTCGTTCCCGCGGACCAGCTTGTCGTAGACGTCCATCCGGGTCCGGACGTCGGCGATCGCGGCGCGGGCCCGGCCGAGCCAGCCGGCCGGGAGGTCCTCCTTGAGGCCGCCGACGCGGTTGAACATGTAGTGCATACGGCCGCCGGAGATCTCCTCCATGACGGCCTGGAGCTCCTCGCGTTCCCGGAACGCGTGGAAGATCGGGGTGATTCCACCCAGTTCGAGGGGGTACGAGCCGAGGAACATCAGGTGGTTCAGCACCCGGTTCAGCTCGGCCAGCAGCGTCCGCATCCACACGGCCCGCTCGGGGACCTCCATGCCGAGCATCCGCTCGACCGCCATGACCACGCCCAGCTCGTTCGAGAACGCGGACAGCCAGTCGTGGCGGTTCGCGAGCATCACGATCTGCCGGTAGTCGCGGGCCTCGAAGAGTTTTTCCGCACCGCGGTGCATGTAGCCGACCACCGGTTCGGCGCTGACGATCCGCTCGCCGTCCAGGACGAGGCGCAGGCGCAGCACGCCGTGCGTGGAAGGGTGCTGGGGGCCGATGTTGAGCACCATGTCGGTGCTCTCCGCCGCTCCGCCGATACCGACCGTGGTCTCCGTCATGCGGGCATTGTCTCAGCCCTAGGGTGGACGCATGGAAACGGGGACGATGGGTGAGACGGACGGACCTGCATGGGTCGGGCTGCCGGGCGGGCTGCTCACTCTGCGGCGGACGCTGCTGCTGATATGGACGGTGGCGCTCGCCGCCGTGACCGCCGTCGTGCTCGGGCTGACGCTCGGCCCGGGGTGGGCGGCCCTCGGGGCGTTCTGGCTCGCGGTCCTGGCCTGGGGCTGGGTGCTCCTCGGCCGGAACTGGCGGTCCTGGCGCTACGCCGAGCGCGCGGACGACCTGCTGATCAGCCGGGGCGTGCTGTGGCGGGAGGAGACCGTGGTGCCGTACGGGCGGATGCAGCTGGTGGAGGTCACCTCCGGCCCGCTGGAGCGCCGCTTCGGCCTGGCCTCCGTGCAGCTGCACACGGCCGCGGCGGCCAGCGACGCCAAGATCCCCGGGCTGGTGCCGGCCGAGGCGGAGCGCCTGCGCGACCGGCTCACCGCCCTCGGCGAGGCAAGGTCGGCGGGCCTGTGAGCCCCGCTCCGGCCGACGGCGCCGAGGGACCCGCTGCGGGCGGTCCCGCCGCCGGCCCCGCCGCCGGCCCCGCCACCGATCCCGCGGGCGGCCCCGCGGGCGGCTCCGCCGTGGAGCGCCGACTGCACCCCTTCACCCCGCTGCGCCGCGCCTGGGTGCCGATCGCCGCGACCGTCGGCGTGATCGCCCAGCAGGGCGACCAGGCCGGGAGATGGGTGGCCGACCTGTCCGCCCTCCTGCGGGTGGCGGCGGTGGCGGGCCTGATCGTGGTCTTCGGCTCCTACGGATTCCTGAGCTGGTGGTTCACCCACTACGCCATCACCGACACCGAACTGCGCATCCGCAGCGGGCTCTTCTTCCGCCGCACCGCGCACATCCGCCTCGACCGGCTCCAGGCCGTGGACGTCACCCGCCCCCTGCTGGCCCGGCTGACCGGCGTCGCCAGCCTCCGGCTCGACGTCATCGGCACCGAGGACAAGGACCAGCTGTCCTTCCTCGGCGAGAAGGAGGCCGTCGCCCTGCGCGCCGAGCTCTTGGCCCGCGCGGCCGGTTTCGCCCCCGAGGAGGCCGTGAGGCTGGGCGAAGCCCCCGAGAGCGAACTGCTGCGCGTGACCCCGCGCGAGCTCGTCGTGTCGCTGCTGCTCAACCTGGGCGTCTGGGCCCTGCTGGTCCCCGGCCTGATCGTGCCGCCCGTCGTGTGGTGGCTCAGCTCCAGCCCGTGGGCCGCCCTCGTCGCCGTGCTCCCGATGCTCGGCGCGGTCTGGGCGGGCACCGCGGGCCGCTTCCTCACCGAGTACGACTGGCGGGTCGCCGAGTCCCCGGACGGGCTGCGCCTGGACCACGGACTGCTGGACCGGGCCCACGAGACCGTGCCGCCGGGGCGCGTGCAATGCGTACGGATCGTGGAGCCGCTGCTGTGGCGGCGGCGCGGCCTGGTCCGGGTGGAGCTGAAGGTGGCGGGCTCGAACAACACGGTCCTGATCCCCGTGGCCTCCAAGGACGCCGCCTTCGCCATGATCGCCCGGGTGCTGCCCGGCGTGGACCTGGCGGCCCTGTCCTTCTCCGGCTCCCCGCGGACCGGGTCCCGCTGGGTGGTGCCGGTGTGGTGGAAGGGCTACGCCCTGGCGGTCTCCCCGGAGGTGTTCGCCGCCCGGCACGGCCGCCTGTGCCGGCGTACGGACGTCGTCCCGCACGCCAAGGTGCAGAGCGTCCGCTTCACGCAGGGCCCCTGGGCCCGCGCCCGCGGCGTCGCCGACGTCCACGTGGACACCGGCGCGAACTGCACGGTCACGGCCCGGCTCCGCCCGGAGCCGGAGGCCGCTGCCCTGCTGCAGGCCCAGGCCGCACGCTCCCGCACCTCCCGGGCCTCGGCCCGTCCGGACCGCTGGATGACGTAGCCGGGGACGGGGAACGGCGACGGGACCGGACACCTCCTGGCTCTGGCGCGTCCGCATCCGGTCCGGGGGGCCCAGGGCCCCGCTGGATGAACGAGGCTCCTGCTCTCCTTAGGAGTACAGTCCTTTGGGGTGTACTCCTAAGGAGTGGGAACATTGCGGCATCGATCAGGGCCGAGCAAGCCGTCCCATGTCTTCGATCGCGGTGCGGAGTGGGAAAGCCTCACCGCCTTCGTGGGCAGACCGATGCCGCACGCGATGCTCGGCATCGTCAGCGGCAGGCGGCGCATGGGCAAGACCTACCTGCTGCGTGCCCTGGTGGAGCAGCAGCAAGGCTTCTACTTCGGGGCCACGGCTGCGACCGAGGCGGAGTCTCTGCGTCAGTTCGGGGCAGCGCTGGCAGAACACGCGCGCTCCCCGGTCCCCTTCTCCTTCGCCACCTGGGACGACGCGATCTCGTACCTCTTCGGCCTCGGCGCCGCCGACCGGGGGACCGGGCCACTGCTCGTGGTCATCGACGAGTTTCCGTACCTGGCGAAGGCCGCGCCGGAACTGCCGTCGCTCATCCAGCGGGAGATCGACCGGTTCCAGGTCGAGGAGAACCGGATGAGGTTGCTCCTGTGCGGATCGGCGATGTCCGTCATGGGAGGCCTGCTCGCGAGCACCGCGCCGTTGCGGGGGCGGGCGCAGCTGGAACTGGTGGTGCGCCCCTTCGGATACCGAGCCGCCGCCGACTTCTGGGACGTCGCCGGGAGTCCCGCTCTCGCCGCTCGGCTCCATGCCGTGCTCGGCGGTACGCCCGCCTACCGGCGCCAGTTCCTGGCGGATGACGTTCCCGGGAGCCTGGAAGAGTTCGGCGACTGGATCTGCCGTACGGTCCTGTCGCCGTACAGTCCGCTCTTCCGTGAGGCGCGGTACCTGCTCGCCGAAGAAGCGGACATCCGTGACGGCGCCCTTTACCACTCGGTGCTCGCCGCGGTGGCTCAGGGAAACAGTACGAGGGGCGGGATCGCGGGCTATATCGGCCGCAAGTCGGTGGACATCTCCCACCCGCTCAACGTGCTGGAGGACAGTCACCTGTTGGTACGGGAAGCGGATCTCTTCCGGGCCGGAAAATCCCAGTACCGGATCACCGAGCCGTTGATCAACTTCTACGAGGCGGTGATGCGTCCGGCATGGGCCCGGCTGGAGAGCGGGCACGCGGCCGAGGTCTGGGCGCAGTCGGCGGAGCGTTTCGCGGCGCAGGTGGCAGGACCGCACTTCGAGGCGATCTGTCGTGAGTACGTGCTCGGCCCGGGGAGGTCCCTGCTCGGCACCTCGCTCGGTCAGGTGGGTGGCGGCATCGTGTCCGATCCGGCGACCCGGCAGCAGATCCAGATCGACGTCGCCGTCGTCGAATCAGGGGCCGGAGGCAGGAGGCCGACGGTGGCGATGCTGGGTGAGGTCAAGTGGGGGACGGTCATGGGGCAGAACCACGTGGAGAGGCTCCGGCGCGCGCGAGAAGTGCTCGCTGGACGCGGGATGGACGTCACCCGGTGTGCGCTCGCGTGTTTCAGCGCCGCGGGATTCAGCGGCGCACTGCGAGACGAGGTGGCAAGGGATGGTGGAGACGTGCTCTTGATCGGTCTCGATGAGCTTTACGGCCGGGTGACCCCCGCCAGGCTCTTCGGGTAGGACCGAACGGCAGGAGGGGGCTCGGCGCACGGCCCCCCTCGGGCCGGACGCCCCCTCGGGCCGGGCGGCCCGAGGGGGCGTCCGAAGGCAGTGCTAGCCGGCGCCGCCGCCCGCGCGGACCAGGCCCGTCTCGTACGCCAGGACCACCACCTGGACCCGGTCGCGCAGCCCCAGCTTGGTCAGGATCCGGCCCACATGGGTCTTCACCGTCGCCTCCGACAGGACCAGCCGGGCCGCGATCTCGCCGTTCGACAGGCCCTGCGCCACCAGCAGCATGACCTCGCGCTCGCGCTCCGTCAGCCGCTCGATGTCCTTGTTCTGCGGCTCCTGCGTGGTCGTCGGCAGCATCGGCGCGAAGCGGTCCAGCAGGCGCCGCGTCGTGGACGGGGCCACCACCGCGTCCCCGCTGTGCACCGAGCGGATGGCCGCGAGCAGTTCGCCCGGCGGGACGTCCTTCAGCATGAATCCGCTCGCGCCGGCCTTCAGGCCCGAGAAGGCGTACTCGTCCAGGTCGAAGGTGGTCAGGATGATCACCTTCGGGTGCTCCTCCGGCTCGCAGATCCGCCGCGTCGCCTCCACGCCGTCCAGCCTGGGCATGCGGACGTCCATCAGCACCACGTCCACCTTCGTGGCCCGCAGCACCTCCAGCGCCTCCAGGCCGTCGCCCGCCTCGGCGACGACCTCCATGTCCGGCTGGGCGGCGAGCACCATACGGAAACCGGTGCGCAGCAGCACCTGGTCGTCGACCAGCATCACGCGGATGGACATCAGTTACCTCGTCCTCGTCATCTCTTCTTCAGGGGCAGCAGTGCGCTGATCCGGAAGCCGCCACCGGGCCGCGGCCCCGCGTCCAGGGTTCCGCCGACCATACCGATCCGCTCGCGCATGCCGATCAGCCCGTGCCCGGCGCCGTCCGCGCCGCCGTCCTCGTACAGCTCGTGGGCCGCGCCCCGGCCGTCGTCCTCGACGAGCAGGCCGAGCCCGTCGTCGAAGTAGACCAGCCGGACGCTGGCCGTCGCGTCGGGGCCGCCGTGCTTGCGGGTGTTGGTCAGAGCCTCCTGCACGATCCGGTACGCCGTCAGCTCGACCCCGCTGGGCAGCCTTCGCGGCGTGCCCTCGACCTCGAAGTCCACGGCGAGCCCGGCCGTCCGCACCTGTTCGACCAGGACCTCGATCTGCTCGACGTCGGGCTGGGGCACGTAGTCCTCGGACTCCTGCGGCTCGCCGGTGCGCAGGACGCCCAGCAGCCGCCGCATCTCGGCCAGCGCCTGGCGCCCGGTGCCGGAGATGGTCTGGAGGGCCTCCTTGGCCTGTTCGGGGGCCGCGTCCATGACGTACGCCGCTCCGTCCGCCTGGACCACCATCACCGAGACGTTGTGCGCGACGACGTCGTGCAGCTCGCGGGCGATCCGGGCGCGCTCGGCGGCCACGGCCACCTTGGCCTGGGCCTCGCGCTGGTTCTCCAGGCGCTGGTTCCGCTCGACGAGCTGGGCGTAGTAGGCCCGGCGGGTGCGCAGCGAGTCGCCCAGCACCCAGGCGAGGGTGAAGGGGACGATGGCGAAGAGCGTGAAGAGGACGTTGTCGCGGAAGTCGCCCTTGTCCACCTGGAAGCGCAGGGCGTACAGGGGGGAGGCGAGGAATCCGATGGCGAGCGCGGTACGGGACATCCGGCGCGAGATCTCGGCCGAGGCGGCGACCGTGTACAGGATGATCAGCATCGCGAGGTCGGCGTTGTTCACCTCGGCATGGACGATCAGCTTGTAGACGCCGGTGCCGACGGCCAGCCAGAACATCTGTTGCGTCCACTTGCGGCGCAGGGCCACCACGAGGCTCATGGCGACCACCGCGGGGACGGCGAGCATCCGTGCGGTGACGCTGCTGAAACTGTCGTCGGCGACTTGCAGCATCCCGACCCCGAAGAGGAAGACAGCCCAGAAGCTGTCGACGCCCGTCGGGTGTCTGCGGAGGAAGTCGTAGAGGCGCTGCACGTAACCCAGAGTAGGGAACGCAGATAGGTGCTGGAGTCAACCAGAGGTTCGAACCTGACACCGGGGGCGTACTCCCCAAGGTGGACGGAAGCCTACCCTTTGTCCGGTGAGCTCTCAGGGTGAAGGCGTGACCCCGGTCCGGTGGCGCAGTGCGATGGAGGCCGCGCTGTACGGGCCCGACGGCTTCTACGTGCGGCCCGGCGGGCCGGGACCCGCCGGGCACTTCCGTACCTCCGTGCACGCCTCGCCGCTGTACGCCGCGGCCGTGGCCCGGCTGCTGCGCCGGGTGGACGCCGAGCTCGGGCACCCGGCGGAGCTGGACCTGGTCGACGTCGGGGCCGGGCGGGGGGAGCTGCTGGCCGGGGTGCTCGCCGCGCTGGAGCCGCAGACGGCCGCGCGGGTGCGCCCGTACGCCGTGGAACGGGCGGAGCGGCCCGCCGGGCTCGACCGGCGGATCCGCTGGGTCGCGGCCCCGCCCGAAGGGGCGAGCGGGCTGCTCTTCGCCAACGAATGGCTGGACAACGTGCCGCTGGAGGTCGCCGAGGACGGGCACTACGTGCTCGTCGCCCCGGACGGTACGGAGAGCGCGGGCGGCCCGCTGGACGGCGCGGACCGGGCCTGGCTGGAGCGGTGGTGGCCCGGCGGCGGCCGCGCCGAGATCGGCCGCGCCCGTGACGAGGCCTGGGCGGCCGCCGCCGGGACCCTGGAGCGGGGCCTGGCAGTGGCGGTGGACTACGCCCACACCCGGGGCGCCCGGCCCCCGTACGGCACCCTGACGGGTTTCCGCGGCGGCCGGGAGGTCCCGCCGGTGCCGGACGGCTCCTGCGACGTCACCGCCCACGTGGCGCTCGATTCCTGTGCGGGGCCGGGGGCGCTCCTGCTGACCCAGCGCGAGGCCCTGGCCGCGCTCGGCGTCTCGGGCGCCCGGCCCCCGCTGGCCCTCGCCTCGGCGGACCCGGTGGCCTACGTACGGGCCCTGTCCTCGGCCGGTGAGGCGGCGGAGCTCACGGACCGCGCCGGGCTGGGCGCCTTCGGCTGGCTGGTCCAGCCGGCCGGCATCCCGGCCCCGGCGTGGCCGGGCGCGCGGGCGGCGCACTGACCCGCCGAGAACGCGGAGGGCCGGGATCCGCTGCGGGATCCCGGCCCTCCTGCGCATCTGCCTACGTGCTTACTGCTTCACCTCGTCGTGGCCCTGGTGCAGGCCGCCGCCGCTGCCCGAGCCGCCCGTCGGCTGCGAGACGACCGGCTTCGACAGCGGGGCCAGGTCGAAGGCGTAGTGGCCGACCGCGTCCGCGATGACGTCGACGTTGATGTCGAGCGCCTTCTGGTCGATGTTGGTGATGTCGTCACCCTTGCCGTGGTAGTTCACGTCGTAGGCGACACCCGCCTGGCCACCGAACTTCGCGGCCTGCTCCGGGGTCTTGATGCCCTCGGCACCGGTGAAGGTACCGCCGGACGGGATGCCCACCTCGATGAAGGGGCCGTAGTCCGAGCGGCCCGAGAAGTCCGTGCCCTCGTGCGGGATCTTCTTCGAGTCGAGGAAGTCGTTGATCCCCTTCTCCAGCTGGGCGGAGCCCTCCGGGCCGGGGCCCGCGCCGGTCGCGTCCGAGTCGTCGCCGTCGTAGACGAAGTACGCGGCGTTCGGCGAGGCGATCATGTCGAAGTTCAGGTAGAGCTTGATCTGCTTCTTCTGCGCGTCCGTCAGCCCGGCGACGTACGCCTCGGAGCCGAGCAGGCCGAACTCCTCCGCCGACCACCAGGCGAACTTGACCTTGTTCTTGATCTTCGACTGGCTGCTCGCGAGGCGCTGCGCGACCTGGAGGATGCCGGCCGATCCGGAACCGTTGTCGTTGATGCCGGGGCCGGCCGCGACCGAGTCGAGGTGCGAGCCGAGGAAGACGGTGTTGTTCTCGTCGCCGCCCTTGGTCTCGGCGATGACGTTGTACGTCTTGCGGTTCTCGCGCAGCTGCCGGATGTCGAGGGTGACCTCGACCGGGCCGGCCGCGGCCTCGGCGGCGAGCTTCTCGCCGTCCTCCTGGGTGATGCCGCCCGTCGGGATCTTGCCCGCGTTCGGGTCGCCGAGGGTTCCGTTGAGGGCGCCCGCGGTGTTGTTGTAGATGATCGCGCCGACCGCGCCGGCCGCCGCCGCGTTGGCCTGCTTGGCCGCGAAGGTGCAGCCGCCGCGCTTGACCAGGGCGATCTTGCCGGTGAAGGTGCCGGAGGCGAAGTCGCCGGGCTCGCAGCCGTTCGTCCCGTCCGCGTCGACCGGGGCGACGGCGACACCGGCGGTCACACCGCCCTCCGGGCTGTTCGCCGTGTACGACATCAGGTGGATCGGTACGTCGCGCTGGTTCGCGCCGCCCACCGTCAGCTTCTCCTCGACGGTCTCGACGTACACGAAGTCGAATTCGTTCTTGGTGACCTTGTAACCGGCCGCCTTCATCACGGCCTCGATGTACTTGGCCGACTGCACGTGCCCCTTGGAGCCGGCCGCGCGGTTGCCGTTGTTGTAGTCGGCGAGCGACTGCAGGACCTTGAGGTGGTTGTAGGCGCCCTTGCCGGTGGCTTCCTTGACCAGCTTCCTGGCGAGCGCGTCACCCCGGGCGGCGTCGCTCTGCGGGCTTGCGGTGGCTCCGGCCGGTCCGGCCAGCAGCAGCGGCGAGACGAGGGCTGCGGCTGCCAGGGCGGCGGTTGCTGCGGCTATACGGCGTGAGGGCATGAAGGTCCTTCCACGGCAAAGGCGAGCAGGGCAGGGCGGAGCAGGGCACGGCGAGGCGGAGCGTGGTGGAGCGCGCGAGCAGAAGTGGTGCGCGTTGCGTGGGGGATCGGTGGACGCACGTTAGACAGCAAGTGGCCACCATGGCCAGAGTTTTCGCTGATTCCGGTTTATGAATTCCGTATATCGGTGAATCTGGGCCGCCCAAATCCAGCCAACCGCAGACTGGTTGCTTCTAGCGGAGGATGCCCTCGATGAAGTCCGATCCGATGCGCGCGACCGCCGTCAAGTCCAACTGGTGCTGGGCGTAGCGTCCCTGACGCCGCGTATGCATCAGGCCGGCCTTCTTCAGGACGGCCAGATGCCGCGACACCTCCGGCGCGGTGATCCCGTACACGGTCGCCAGCTCGCTCGTCGTGAACGGGGCCCGGGCCAGGCTCCGGCACAGCATCATCCGCATCGGATGCGCCAGCGCCTCCATCCGCCGCTGGAGCAACTCCACCGAGCCGGGCTCGGAGGCCAGTTCGGGAGAGCCGAGCGGATAGTGGACCACCGGCCGCCAGCCCGGCGCGTGCAGCACCAGCAGGTGCGGCCAGCCGAAGTTGGTCGGCACGAAGACCAGACCGGTGCCTATTCGGTGATCGGTCGCGGTCGTCGATCCGTGGACCATCTTGTCGGCGGTGATGGTGGTGCCGGCCTCGTCGACGCTCAGCGCCGCCGAGACCTCCTTCAGTACGGCCGGCAGCCCCTTGCGGCGCAGCACCTGCGTCTTGTGCCGGGCGTCGGCGCTCTGCCCGGGCTCGACGCGCTTCCACGTCTCGGCGAAGAAGGCCTCGTCGCAGTCCTCCAGGAGGCGCCGCATCCACACCCGCACGGCGGCCGTGTCGTCGAGGAGCCGCATGGAGAAGTCCAGCTGGAGCGGGCCGCGGGCGGCGGCCGTCTCCAGCGCCTTGGCCCGCGCCGCCGGGTTGTCCAGAGGCGAGGAGGACGGGCCGCCCTCGTTGTAGAGCGCCAGCCAGCACTGCTCCAGGGCGGCCCGCACGAACCGCTCGTCGTCCAGCCGGTCGAGCACGTCCAGCGCCTCGGCGAGCGTCGCGGCCGGCTGTCCGGTTCCGCCGGGCAGCCCGGCGAAGGGCATGAAGATGTCGGAGAACGAGCTCCGCCACATGAAGTCGGCCTCCAGCAGCCGGTCCGCGAGGCACGGATCGAGCGAGGCGGCGGTGGCGGTGGTCCAGGAGGTCAGTCCAGGGTGGTGCGCGGGCTGGGAGAGCGCGTGCAGGGCCATGCAGAGCTCGGCGAGCGGGGAGGGCGCGAAAGTGATCCGCTCGGTGGGCAGGCCTGCGATGTCGATCGTGACGCTCATCAGGCCATTCTGTCGTTCCGCGCACGCCGGGAAAGCCGGGACGGGCCACCGGGCCCCGCCGTACGAGTGGCTGCGGGCGCGCCGGCACGGCGGCCGGACGAGTGATCATTTGTGGCCGCGGGTGCGCTTTCGAGCCGTCGATTGACGGGGAACGTCAACTGTCGTGCGCGATGCCGCCGACGGGGTGAGGCTTGGGTCATGACCGCAATCGAGCAGTACATGATCGACACCTACCGGGCGTCCCAGCAGGGCGCCCCGATGCCCCCGCCGCCGGGGCGGGACGACGTCGCCGTCCTGCGCTCGCTCCGCTCGTACGAGCAGGCCCGCGCCGTCATGGACGGCAGATCCGGCCGCCACCCCTGGCGCGCGGCCCTGCGCCGGATATTCGTCCGCCCGCGGGCGTGCTGACTGCGGGCGCGCTGATCCGGCGAGGCCCCGAGCCCGGCCCGGCCCGGGACCCTTCCGCCCTCGCTACTCGAAATTGGGCGCGTTGCGCTGGTACACCAGCCGCAGCCCGATCAGCGTCAGCCACGGCTCGTGGTCGTCGATCACCGAGGACTCGCCCAGCACCATCGGAGCCAGCCCGCCCGTGGCGATGACCCGCACGTCGTCCGGGTCGCCGTGCGGTCCGGCCAGCTCCTTCGCCATCCGGGTCACGACCCCGTCGACCTGCCCCGCGAAGCCGTAGACCACGCCCGACTGCATCGCCTCGACCGTGGACTTCCCGATCACGTTGCGCGGCCGGGCCAGCTCGATCTTCCGCAGCTGGGCACCCCGTACGCCGAGCGCCTCCATCGAGATCTCGATGCCCGGGGAGATCACCCCGCCCACGTACTCGCCCTTCGCGGACACCGCGTCGAAGGTGGTCGCCGTACCGAAGTCGACCACGATCGCCGGGCCCCCGTAGAGCTCGACCGCCGCGACCGCGTTGATGATGCGGTCCGCGCCGACCTCCTTCGGGTTGTCCATGAGGATCGGCACGCCCGTCTTGATGCCGGGCTCCACCAGCACCGCCGGCACGTCGCCGTAGTAGCGCCGGGTCACCTCGCGCAGCTCGTGCAGGACCGACGGCACCGTCGAGCAGATCGCGATGCCGTGGATCCCGTCGCCCAGCTCGCTGCCGAGCATCGGGTGCATGCCCATCAGGCCCTGCATCAGCACGGCCATCTCGTCGGCCGTGCGCCGCGGGTCGGTCGAGATGCGCCAGTGCTCGACGATCTCGTCACCGTCGAACAGGCCCAGGACCGTGTGGGTGTTGCCTACGTCGATGGTGAGGAGCACGGGTTACACCGCCTCGCGCAGATCGAGCCCGATGTCCAGGATCGGCGAGGAGTGGGTCAGCGCGCCGACCGCCAGGTAGTCCACGCCGGTCTCCGCGTACGCGCGGGCGGTGTCCAGGGTGAGGCGGCCGGAGGACTCCAGCACCGCGCGGCCGGCCACCAGGGCCACGGCCTGCGCGGTCTGCTCGACGGTGAAGTTGTCCAGCAGGATCAGGTCGGCGCCGGCCTCCAGGACCTCCCCGATCTGCTCCAGCGTGTCGACCTCGACCTCGATCGGGACCTCCGGGAAGGCCTCGCGCACGGCCTTGAACGCCTGCGCGACGCCGCCCGCCGCCACCACGTGGTTGTCCTTGACCAGCGCGGCGTCCGAGAGCGACATCCGGTGGTTGACGCCGCCGCCGCAGCGCACCGCGTACTTCTCCAGCGAGCGCAGGCCCGGCGTGGTCTTGCGGGTGTCGCGGACCTTCGCCGAGGTGCCCTCCAGCACGTCGGCCCAGCGGCGGGTGGCCGTCGCGATGCCCGACAGCCGGCACATGATGTTCAGCGCGCTGCGCTCCGCCGTCAGCAGGTCACGGGTGCGCGAGCGCACGGACAGCAGCAGCTGCCCGGCCTCGACGGCGTCGCCGTCCTCCGCGTGCCGCTCCACCTCGAAGGCCTCCGTGCAGACCACGGAGAACACGGCCTCGGCGATCCGCAGACCGGCCACGACACCGTCCTCGCGCGCGACGAAGTCCGCGACGGCCTCGGCCTCCTCCGGCACGGTCGCGACGGTCGTCACGTCCACGCCGCCGTCCAGGTCCTCCGACAGCGCCATGTGCGCGATGTCCTCGACCTCGATCGGGTCCAGGCCGGCGTCGGCGAGCAGCTGCGCCAGCGCCGGGTCCAGGCCGCTCTCCTCGCCGTCACCGCAGGCGCAGTCGTCGCCGCAGCCGCCGTCGTTCTGGTCGATCAGGGGAAGTTCGGGGGTGCTCACGGTCACTGCTCCAGGCTCGGGGTGCTCAGGGGGTGCACGGACGGGAAGTCCGCGGAGTCGGTGGGTACGACGACCAGGGCGCGCTTCTCGGTCGCCGAGAGCCGGACGACGAGATGGCGGCGCCAGTGCGCATCGTCCCGCTCGGGGTGGTCCTCGCGCCAGTGGCAGCCGCGGGTCTCCATGCGCCGCTGCGCCGCGGCGACCAGGACCCGCGCCACGCACAGCAGGTTCGTGGCCTCCCAGGTGTCCACGCCCGGCTCGGCGGTCTTGCCGTGCGCTTCGAGGTCGTTCAGGGCGGTGGCGTAGAGCCCTTCGAGGGCCTCGGCGGCCGCGCTCAGCGACTCGGCGGAGCGGAGCACGCCCGCGCCCTCCGTCATGATCCGCTGGACCTCGTACCGGGCCCCGGCGGGCTGCAGCGGGCCGGTCGCCGGGACGGGTATGCCCGGGCCGCTGCCGGCCGGCCGCTCGGCGACGATGTCCTCGGCGATCCGCTCGGCGAAGACCAGACCCTCCAGCAGGGAGTTGGAGGCCAGCCGGTTCGCGCCGTGCACACCGGTGCAGGCGACCTCGCCGCAGGCGTACAGGCCGGGGACGGTGGTCCGCCCGTGCAGGTCGGTGCGGACGCCGCCGGACGCGTAGTGCGCGGCGGGCGCCACCGGGATGGGCTCGGTCACCGGGTCGATGCCGTGGGAGCGGCAGGCGGCCAGGATGGTCGGGAAGCGCTGTTCCCACATCTGCGCGCCGAAGTGCCGGGCGTCGAGGTACATGTGCTGCGTGCCCTGCTCCTGCATGCGGCGCGTGATGCCCTTGGCGACGATGTCGCGCGGCGCGAGCTCGGCGAGCTCGTGCTGGCCCTGCATGAAGCGCACGCCGTCCGCGTCGACGAGGTACGCGCCCTCGCCCCGGACCGCCTCCGACACCAGCGGCTGCTGTCCCTCGGCGTCCGGGCCGAGGAAGAGCACCGTCGGGTGGAACTGCACGAATTCGAGGTCGGAGATCTCGGCGCCGGCCCGCAGCGCGAGCGCCACGCCGTCACCGGTGGACACCGACGGGTTGGTCGTCGCGGAGAAGACCTGCCCCATGCCGCCGGTCGCGAGGATCACGGCGGGCGCGTGCACGGCGCCGACCCCGTCGTGCTGGCCCTCGCCCATGACGTGCAGGGTCACACCGGCCGTCCGGCCCTGCGCGTCCTGCAGCAGGTCCAGGACGAGGGCGTTCTCCACGGTCTCGATGCCCGCGGCATGGACGGCCTCGACGAGCGCCCGCGAGATCTCGGCGCCGGTGGCGTCGCCGCCCGCGTGCGCGATCCGGCGGCGGTGGTGCCCGCCCTCGCGGGTCAGTTCTATCTCGCCGGTCTCCGTGGAGGTGTCGAAGACCGCGCCGGTGGCCATCAGCCGCCGTACCGCGTCGGGGCCCTCGGTGACGAGCAGCCGGACGGCCTCCTCGTCGCACAGGCCCGCACCGGCGACCAGGGTGTCGTCGAGGTGCTGCTCGGGGGTGTCGCCCTCGCCGAGGGCCGCGGCGATACCGCCCTGGGCCCAGCGGGTGGAGCCGTCGTCGAGCCGGGCCTTGGTGACCACGACGGTACGGCGGCCCCCGGCGGCGCAGCGCAGCGCGGCGGTCAGGCCCGCCACGCCGGAACCGACGACCACGACATCGGCGTCGAGGGACCAGCCGGGGGCCGGTGCGTGCAGCCGTATGCCGGTGCCTGCGCCTGCCCCGCCCGACGGGATGCCTCTGCCTGGGGTGCTCACGAGTGTGCTCCGAATTCCAATGGGATGTTGTCGATCAGCCGGGTCGAGCCCACCTTCGCGGCGACGGCCAGCACGGCCTGCCCGGTGAAGTCCTGACCGGCCTCGGTGAAGTCCAGCGGGTCCACCAGCGCCAGGTAGTCCAGTACGAGCGGCGGCTCGTGGCGGCCCGCCTCGTCCAGGACGTGCAGCGCGGCGGCCCGTACCGCGGCCGGCAGTCCGGCGCCGGCCGCCGAGACGGCGTGCGCGTCGGCGGAGGCGCGGATCTCGCCGAGGCGGGCCAGGGCGTTGGCCCGCTCGTCGCTGGCCGGGGAGGCCTCGGCGCGGGCGCGCAGCGCCGCCTGCGCGGCGAGCCGGTCGCGGCCGGCGAACAGGGCGCGCGACAGGGCCAGGGCGGTGCCCCGCTCGGCGGCCGAGAGGTAGCGGTTGCGGGACGACAGCGCGAGCCCGTCCTCCTCGCGGACGGTCGGTACGCCGACCACCTCGGCGGGGAAGTTCAGGTCGGTCACCATCCGCCGGATCAGGGCCAGTTGCTGCGCGTCCTTCTGACCGAAGAGGGCCAGGTCGGGGCGGGTGAGGTGGAGCAGCTTGGCGACGACGGTCAGCATTCCGTCGAAGTGCCCGGGGCGGGTGGCCCCTTCGAGACGCTCGCCCATGGGGCCGGCGCTGATCCGCACCTGCGGGTCACCGCCCGGGTAGACCTCGTCGACGGCCGGGGCGAACACCGCGTCGGCGCCCGCCTCTTCGGCGATCCGCAGATCCGCGTCGAGGGTGCGGGGGTAGCGGTCGAGGTCCTCGCCCGCCCCGAACTGCAGGGGGTTGACGAAGACGGTGACGACGACCTGCCCCTCGGGCCCGGCCTGTTCGCGGGCCGTGCGGATCAAGGTGGCGTGGCCCTCGTGGAGGGCGCCCATGGTCATCACCACGGCCCGGCGGCCGGTGCGCGACAGCTTGTGCAGCTCCTCCGCGGTGTGCAGCAGCAGGTCGGTCACCGGTCTCCCCCGTCGGACTCCGTGTCGGCGAGCACACCGAGCAGGTCCTCGGCGAGTTCGGGCTTGAGCAGACCGTGCGCGAGGGCCCGGTCCGCGGTCGTGCGGGCCATCGCCAGGTACCCGGCGACCGCGCCGGGCGCGTGCCTGCGCAGCTCCGAGACGTGCGCGGCGACCGTACCGGCGTCCCCGCGGGCCACCGGCCCGGTCAGGGCGGCGTCACCGGAGCGCAGGGCGTTGTCGAGGGCCGCGCCGAGCAGCGGGCCGAGCATCCGGTCGGGGTGCTCCACCCCGGCCTTGGCCAGCAGCTCCATCGACTGGGCGACCAGTGTGACCAGGTGGTTCGCGCCGAGGGCCAGGGCCGCGTGGTAGAGCGGACGGTTCTCCTCCGCGATCCACTCGGGCTCCCCGCCCATCTCGATGACCAGGGCCTCGGCGGCCAGGCGCAGCTCCTCGGGGGCGGTGACCCCGAACGAGCAGCCGGCGAGCCGCTGCACGTCGACCTCGGTCCCGGTGAAGGTCATCGCCGGGTGCAGGGCCAGCGGCAGGGCGCCCGCGCGGCGCGCGGGGTCGAGCACGGAGGTCCCGTACCGGCCGGAGGTGTGCACCAGGAGCTGTCCGGGCCGGACCGCGCCGGTCTCGGCGAGGCCCTCCACGAGGGACGGCAGCGCGTCGTCGGGGACGGTCAGGAGCACGAGGTCGGCCAGCTCCAGCACCTGCGCGGGCGGTACGAGCGGCACGTCGGGCAGTATCCGCGCGGCCCGGCGCACGGACGCGTCGGAGACTCCGGAGACGGCGACGGGCCGGTGCCCGGCCTGCTGGAGCGCACACGCCAGCGCGGGACCGACGCGGCCGGCTCCGACGACGCCGACGGCGAGCCGGGCAGGGCGTGGCTGCTGTGATGGATTCACGCGGGGAGGGCCCTTCCGTTCCAGTCCGCGGGGGGTACCGGACGATACGCCGCCATGCTAGCTCCTGGGGCAGTTGGCCGGTCGGCGGCGACGGGAGCGAGGATCTTTCCCCATGAGTGATGACAGCGAAGACATCGAACGTACGAAGCGGCTGGTCGCGGCCTGGCGCGGGGCGGAGCGGAAGCTGTCGCGCAGCCTGCTGGAGCCCACCGTGGGGGAGCTGCTCGGCTCGCTCGCCGAAGCCCCGTACGACATGGACGGGCCGGCCGACGTCTACGGCGACGGGATCGTCGGCGCGCTGGAGAGCAAGGTCGCCGAGCTGCTGGGGACCGAGGACGCGGCGTTCTTCCCCAGCGGCACGATGGCGCAGCAGATCGCGCTGCGGTGCTGGGCGGGCCGGACCGGGAACCAGGTGGTGGCGCTGCACCCGATGAGCCATCCGGAGCGGTGGGAGGGGGACGCCCTGTCGGCCGTCTCCGGGCTGCGGGTGGCGCACCCGACGACGGAGGCCCGCCCGCCGTCGGCCGCGGACGTCGAGTCGCTCCGGGAGCCCTTCGGCACGCTGATGGTGGAGCTGCCCCTGCGGGACGCGGGCTTCCTGCTGCCCACCTGGGAGGAGCTGGAGGCGCTCACCGGGGCGGCCCGGGCGCGGGACGCGGTCGTCCACTTCGACGGGGCCCGGCTGTGGGAGTCCACCGTCCACTTCGGCCGCACCCTGCCGGAGATCGCGGGCCTCGCGGACTCGGTGTACGTTTCCTTCTACAAGTCGCTCGGCGGCCTCAGCGGGGCGGCCCTGGCGGGGCCACGGGAATTCGTCGAGGAGACCCGGGTCTGGCGCCACCGTTACGGCGGCCAGATCTTCCGGCAGTTCCCGCAGGCCCTCTCGGCCCTGGCCGGACTGGAACGGGAACTGCCCCGGCTGCCGTCGTACGTGGCCCAGGCGCGGGTGGTGGCCCGGGCGCTGCGCTCGGCGTTCGCGGATTCGGGGGTCCCCTGGGCCCGGATCAACCCGGAGGAGCCGCACACCCACCAGTTCCAGGTGTGGCTCCCGTACGAGCCGGACCGGCTGACGCAGGCGGGCCTGCGCCAGGCCGAGGAGACGGGCACGGTCCTCTTCCGCCGCTGGTCCGCCGACGGCCCGCCGGGCCTGGCGGTGACGGAACTGGAAATCACCGAGCCGGGCCTGTCCTGGACGGAGTCCGACGTCCACGAAGCGGTCTCGGCCTTCGTGGCCCGTATCTAGGCTCGCGAAATCCAGCCCCGGCAGGGGGCACCTCCCAGCGGTAGCTGGGGGAGTTTGAGGCGCGGGGTCCGGGGCGGAGCCCCGGGAAGCGGCGAAAGGGCGGGGCGGGGAGAGGCCCAGCTCAGCGGTACCCGCACCGCCCTCGGAAGGCAAGGGCGAAACGCCGAATTCCCGAAAGCCGCCGGCGCAGCCCGGCCACGGCGTTACCGTCATTGACGGCAATTACCGGCCACCGCGCCCGGAGGAGACACCATGACCACTCAGCCCGCGTGGCGTAAGTCCTCGTTCTGCAGTGAGGGCGACGCCTGCGTCTACGTCGCCACCGCCCCCGGAGCCCTCGTCAAGGTCGCCGACCGCGCCGACCCCGCCCACCTCGTGCTCGCCACCACCCAGGCCGCCTGGGCCGCATTCCTGCGCGCGGTCAAAGAGACCGGCTGAGGGACCCGCCGAGCGCGCCGCACGCGCGATCAGGGGATTTTGTCCGATTAGCGCGTATCTTCGGCCCATGCCCACGCCCTACGGATCCCGCGGCGGCATGGCGTTCGGCGCCGCTGAGCTGCACCTGCTCAGGCGCCTCCTCGCCCACGCCCTTCAGTCCTCCTCGGCCCCCCTGACGGCCGAGGAGGTCCAGGACTGCCTGCGCCTCGCGCGGTCGGTGGACGAAGCGGTCCAGGAGGCGGGCCGGCTCAGAGCGTTCCTCCTCGCGGACCTCGCCCGCTACCGCGGCGCCCTGCCCGGCAGTCTCTCCGGCTACCTGGAGCTGCTGCAGGACGCCCTGGCCGCCGGGTACGAACCGGAGCCCGACGACCTCGCCGCCCTGCGCGCGCTCCGCGCCAATCCGGTCGCCGCCGCGCTGCTGGAACGGGTCCGGACGGTCGCGGAGCGCTCCGTACGGCGGCGGCTGTCGACCGCCCCCGCGCCCCGGACCCGGCTGCTGGCCCTGGCCGGCGGCAAGGAGAAGGACGAGCCGCCGGCCCGCCCGGCGCCGCACCCCAAGGAGCCGCCGCGCCCGGAGCGGCCCATTCCGACCCCTGGTGAGGTGTTCCCGCCGCGCCGCAAGCCCAGCCCGCCCCCGGCGGCCGGGCGGGCCGCCGGGTAGCTACGCTGGGGGGCATGGACTATGTCTCCGCGCTCGTGCCCCCCTTCGTGATGGCCGTGTTCTTCATCGCTCTCGTCATGACGATCGTGAAGAGCCAGGGCGGTTCCAACAAGGCCAAGGAGGACGCGGCGGTCGACGCCGTGCTCGCCCGGGCCGAGGCCGCCCAGCAGCAGCAGAAGTAACCCTCAGGGCGTGCGGCTCCACCGGCCGTGCGCCCGATTTTCTTGCGCGTTGCCGAGCGAATAGTCGGGCAATTCCGCACAAGCCGCACTATCGTGCTGCTGTGCCTCGCCCCTTGGGAGAACTCGAAGACGCCGTCATGACACGGGTGTGGCAGTGGAACCGCCCGGTCACCGTGCGAGAAGTACTGGAAGACCTCCAGCAGGAACGGTCCATCGCGTACACCACGGTCATGACCGTTATGGACAATCTTCATCAGAAGGGCTGGGTCCGCCGGGAAGCCGAAGGCCGCGCCTATCGATATACGGCGGTCTCCACCCGCGCCGCCTACTCGGCCGCACTGATGAACGAAGCGTGGTCGACGAGCGACAACCCCGCGGCCGCCCTGGTGGCCTTCTTCGGCATGATGTCCGCGGAACAGCGGGACGCCCTCCGCGACGCCGTGCGGGTCGTCCAGTACGACGACGAGTCGGGCGCCGACACCGCCCCAGAACCCCCCGCTCCGCCCGTGGCCGAGGGGGAGTCCGCCGAGCGCCCGCAGGAGCCGGGACGATAACGTCCGCAGCCATGGGAGAGTTTTCCACTGCACATGCAGAAACAGTGACGATCCGCCGTGCCCGGACGCGTGATGTTCCCGCGCTGCGCCGCCTCCTCGACCAGTACGTGCAGCAGCGGATCCTGCTCGACAAAGCTCCGGTCGTCCTTTACGAGGACATCCAGGAGTTCTGGGTCGCGGAACGCGAGTCCGACGGCGAGGTCGTCGGCTGCGGCGCACTCCACGTGATGTGGGAAGACCTCGCCGAAGTGCGCACTCTCGCCGTCGACCGGGGCTTGAAGGGTGCCGGAGTCGGGCATCAGGTGCTGGAGCAGTTGTTGCGTACCGCCCGTACCCTCGGGGTGAGCCGGGTTTTCTGCCTCACCTTCGAAGTCGAGTTCTTCGCGAAGCACGGCTTCGTCGAGATCGGCGAGACCCCGGTCAAGACCGATGTCTACATGGAGCTGCTGCGTTCCTATGACGAGGGTGTCGCCGAGTTCCTCGGTCTCGAACGAGTGAAGCCGAACACCTTGGGCAACAGTCGGATGCTTCTGCACCTCTGATCGATGGCCTCAGCTTTTCCGGCGCTCGCGTACCTGTGGCCTATGTCCGAATCGCGCACGTTTCCCGCCCTGTTGCGGTCTCGAACCTCTCCCCGGGGGTTTGTGTTTTCCAGGCAAAAGCGGTTTCCTTTCCGCGTACTGCTTTTCGATGAAAGGAAATCCCGGTGGCACAGAAGGTTCAGGTCCTTCTTGTCGACGACCTCGACGGTGGCGAGGCGGACGAGACGGTGACGTTCGCTCTGGATGGCAAGACCTACGAGATCGACCTCACCACCGCCAACGCTGAAAAGCTCCGCGGTCTGCTCGACCCGTACACCAAGGGCGGCCGCCGTACCGGTGGCCGCGCGTCCACCGGTCGCGCCAAGGGCCGTACGGCCGCGGCGTCCGGCAACCCGGACACCGCAGAGATCCGCGCCTGGGCGAAGTCCCAGGGCATGAGCGTCAACGACCGCGGTCGCGTTCCGCAGGAGATCCGCGACGCCTACGAAAACCGGGTCTGACCCGTCAGGGACTGACCCGGCCGGCCCGCGAGGGAGGCCCGGCCACGGCGCTCCGCAGGGGCGTACGGCGCCGGAGCCGCGCGCGGTGGCATTCCGTCGCCGCCGCGGAGACCAGGCGCACGAGATCGGGCCCGGCGCTCACCCGCCCGGGACCGGCGCCCTGTCCGGGACCGGACAGGGCAGGCAGAAGTGCCTCGCACCCCTGCTCGGGGGGCCGTAGCCACACGGCGGCCCCCCGGGGACTCCCGTCCCCTACGCAATGCCCCGGCGGCACCGGGGCGGTGATCCGGCCACCCGCACCCAGGGCGGCGAGATCGAGGGCGACCCCGCCCCACTCCAGCCAGTCGAGCAGCCCGTCGAGCTCCTCTGCGCTCCCCGCGGCCACCAGGAACCGCATCCGGCGCCCCATCAGGGCCACCGGGCCCGTGGCGACCGGCCTGCGCAGCAGTGCGGCCCCCGCGTCGGACGGCAGCTCCAGCACGTCGAACCGGATGCCGGTCGCGAGCTGGGCGGGCGGCCCGCCCACGACGGTCCAGCCGAGCACTCTCCCGTACCAGGAGGCGTACGCGTCCTCCTCGGGCGCCGGGCGGGGCGACGGCACGGTCGGCGGGGCGAGCGGCGGGAGGGTTACGGCCATGTCCGGAGCAACTTCCGAAACGCCCCGGGGTTACGCTCGATGTGACACACCGCACTCACGGCCATGCGGAACGTAAACATCCGTGGAGTCCGGAGTCCGCATTCGGGACGCAACTGTGTTCGCCCTTAGCTGAGGGAACCGGTGGCACCGGCATGGAGTGTCAGTCCTTACGGGTAAGACATTCCTAGTGGATCGGGGCGACACGCTGATTTGACGGGCTTCCGTTCGCCGTCGGCGTACACGCATGACGGGTATCTGCCTGGCCTGCGGGAACATCGTCTCGCACCATCGAGTTGGAGCAGTTGTCGGCTCTTCACGCCGGTTTTCCCGCTGATGCAGGGGTGAGCCGCGGACGGATGTCGGCAGTTGGAATGAGCTGTCCCGCCCCGCGGGACTAGCATGCGGAAGGACAGGGCGGGGACCGACCCCGAACTGCCCGACCGCTCTGAGGAGCGATAAACGATGTTCGAGAGGTTCACCGACCGCGCGCGGCGGGTTGTCGTCCTGGCTCAGGAAGAAGCCCGGATGCTCAACCACAACTACATCGGCACCGAGCACATCCTCCTGGGCTTGATCCACGAGGGTGAGGGTGTCGCCGCTAAGGCCCTGGAGAGCCTCGGGATTTCGCTCGAGGCTGTTCGCCAGCAGGTTGAGGAGATCATCGGTCAGGGGCAGCAGGCCCCGTCCGGCCACATCCCCTTCACCCCGCGGGCGAAGAAGGTCCTGGAGCTTTCGCTCCGAGAGGCCCTCCAGCTCGGCCACAACTACATCGGCACCGAGCACATCCTGCTCGGCCTGATCCGCGAGGGCGAGGGTGTCGCCGCCCAGGTCCTCGTGAAGCTGGGCGCCGATCTCAACCGAGTCCGGCAGCAGGTCATCCAGCTGCTCTCCGGCTACACCGGTGGAGGCAAGGAGTCGGCCACGGCCGGCGGCCCGGCCGAGGGCACGCCCTCGACCTCGCTCGTCCTGGACCAGTTCGGCCGCAACCTCACCCAGGCGGCCCGCGAATCCAAGCTCGACCCGGTCATCGGGCGCGAGAAGGAGATCGAGCGGGTCATGCAGGTGCTGTCCCGCCGTACGAAGAACAACCCGGTCCTCATCGGCGAGCCCGGCGTCGGCAAGACCGCCGTCGTCGAGGGCCTGGCCCAGGCGATCGTCAAGGGCGAGGTTCCCGAGACGCTGAAGGACAAGCACCTCTACACGCTTGACCTCGGCGCCCTGGTCGCGGGTTCCCGCTACCGCGGTGACTTCGAGGAGCGCCTGAAGAAGGTGCTCAAGGAGATCCGCACCCGCGGCGACATCATCCTGTTCATCGACGAGCTCCACACCCTCGTGGGTGCGGGCGCCGCCGAGGGCGCGATCGACGCCGCCAGCATCCTCAAGCCCATGCTGGCCCGTGGTGAGCTCCAGACCATCGGTGCCACGACGCTCGACGAGTACCGCAAGCACCTTGAGAAGGACGCGGCCCTTGAGCGCCGCTTCCAGCCGATCCAGGTGGCGGAGCCTTCCCTCCCCCACACGATCGAGATCCTCAAGGGCCTGCGCGACCGCTACGAGGCCCACCACCGCGTCTCCATCACGGACGAGGCCCTCGTCCAGGCGGCGACGCTGGCGGACCGGTACATCTCGGACCGCTTCCTCCCGGACAAGGCGATCGACCTGATCGACGAGGCCGGCTCCCGGATGCGCATCCGCCGGATGACCGCGCCGCCGGACCTCCGCGAGTTCGACGAGAAGATCGCGGGCGTGCGCCGCGACAAGGAGTCGGCCATCGACTCCCAGGACTTCGAGAAGGCGGCGTCTCTCCGTGACAAGGAGAAGCAGCTGCTGGCGGCGAAGACCAAGCGCGAGAAGGAATGGAAGGCCGGCGACATGGACGTCGTCGCCGAGGTCGACGGCGAGCTCATCGCCGAAGTCCTCGCGACCGCGACCGGCATTCCCGTCTTCAAGCTCACCGAGGAGGAGTCCTCGCGACTGCTCCGCATGGAGGACGAGCTCCACCGTCGGGTCATCGGCCAGAAGGACGCCATCAAGGCGCTCTCCCAGGCGATCCGCCGTACCCGTGCGGGTCTGAAGGACCCGAAGCGCCCGGGTGGCTCGTTCATCTTCGCCGGTCCGTCCGGTGTCGGTAAGACCGAGCTCTCCAAGACGCTCGCCGAATTCCTCTTCGGCGACGAGGACGCGCTGATCTCCCTCGACATGTCGGAGTTCAGCGAGAAGCACACGGTTTCCCGTCTCTTCGGTTCGCCCCCCGGCTACGTGGGCTACGAAGAGGGCGGCCAGCTCACCGAGAAGGTGCGCCGGAAGCCGTTCTCCGTCGTCCTCTTCGACGAGGTCGAGAAGGCCCACCCGGATATCTTCAATTCCCTTCTCCAGATCCTGGAGGACGGTCGCCTGACCGACTCCCAGGGCCGGGTCGTGGACTTCAAGAACACGGTCATCATCATGACGACCAACCTGGGTACCCGGGACATCTCGAAGGGCTTCAACCTGGGCTTCGCCGCCCAGGGCGACACCAAGACCGGATACGACCGGATGAAGGCGAAGGTCAACGAAGAGCTCAAGCAGCACTTCCGGCCCGAGTTCCTCAACCGTGTCGACGACACGGTCGTCTTCCACCAGCTCACCGAGGAAGACATCATCCAGATCGTCGACCTCATGATCGCCAAGGTCGACGAGCGCCTCAAGGACCGCGACATGGGCATCGAGCTGAGCGGTGACGCGAAGCTCCTGCTCGCCAAGCGCGGCTACGACCCGATCATGGGTGCCCGGCCGCTGCGCCGGACCATCCAGCGCGAGATCGAGGACCTGCTGTCGGAGAAGATCCTCTTCGGCGAGCTGCGTCCCGGTCAGATCGTGGTCGTCGGCAAGGAGGGTGAGGGCGAGGACGCCAAGTTCACCTTCCGCGGCGAGGAGAAGTCGGCTCTGCCCGACCTCCCCCCGATCGAGGCCACGGGCTCCGGCCCGGACCTGTCGAAGGGCGCGTAAGCGCGGATCAGTACCAAGGGGCGGCCCCGGGACCAAAAAGTCCCGGGGCCGCCCCTTTTTCCGGCTGGACGGCCCTTACGAACGGGTCACCTGGATGTGCGGGGGCAGCGCGCCGATGGCCGACTCGTCGAAATCCCCGGACACGGTTCTCAGGCCGGGGAAGACCGTGGGCAGCCGGCGGGTGATCTCCGGGCCCAGGCCCGTGCTCCGGGGCACGTGGAGCTGCTCCACCGAGGGCATGCGCAGGCCGTCCGGGAGGAGATCGAGGGACACGTCCGGTACGGCGAGCTCGGTCAGCTTCGTGAGCAGGGCGAGCTCCTGCCACTCGGCCGGGTGTCGCGGGGCCCAGCACCCCCCGAGCGAGACGGACCGGAGCCCGCGGTGGCGGGACAGACCGACGGGTCCGGCGGCGTCGGGCGTCACCGAGTAGATGTTCACGCTGTCCAGCTCGACGCGGGGGGCGAACCCGTCCAGCGACCAGTTGGCGTGGGTGCCGCGGAGCACGAGGCCGCGCAGGGAGGTCCACCCGGCGAGGACGGGGCCGATGGGGAGGCGGTCGCCGCGCAGGTCGAGCACGGCCGACCGGACCGGCAGCCCCATCAGCCCTTCCAGGTCCCGGATCCCGGAGCAGTGGGAGATCTCGATGGCGAGCAGGGCGTCCTGGCCCTCCAGGAAGCCGAGGTCCGTGAGCAGGCCGTTGCCGCGCACGGCGAGGTACTGGGCCCGGACCGCGCCCAGATAGCCGGCGAGGGCCTCGCCCGTCACCTCACCGACCACGTTCAGGTCCCGGCGGGGCGAGAACTCGGCCAGAGCGGCCAGCTCCGCGTCTGACACGACCGTCACGTTCTGGTCTGCAGGGAGCAGGGAGATGACCTCCGCAGCGTACCGGCGCGTTTCGAAGCGCGGCCAGAGCCTGGCCAGCTCCGCCCGGACTTCGTAGGAGGGGTGGCCGGTGTAGCCGACGAGGAAGGGGATCGCGAGCTCCGACAGCACCCCGCCCGCGGCCTGGACCGTGTGCAGGGCCGCCGGACCGGCGGGGGCCCGCTCCGGCGGCGGGAGCAGTTCCAGGACCAGCGGCCCGATCCGGCCCAGCTCGCGCGCCATGCCCACGCTGGTGGGCGGGATCAGCCGGCCCGCCTGCCGCTCGACCTCCGCGCGCAGTACGGGATCGAGTTCGGCCGCGTACCCCAGGCAGGCCAGGGCGAGCAGGACCGACCGCTGCGAGTCCCGGGCGAGCAGGCCCCTGATGATCTCGGTGCGCTCGCGGGGTCGGCCCTGGGCCACCGCCATGCGGATGACGTCCTCCCACTGGTCGTCGTCCGCGTGGCCGGTCAGCTCGCCGAGGCTGCCCTCGTCCAGGGCCGCCCGGGCCCCCAGGAAGTCCTGGAAGGTGCGGTGGACGAACTGGACCGTGTCCACCGTCGGCGCCCGCAGCAGGCCGGTGC
Source organism: Streptomyces sp. NPDC030021 (assembly GCF_055574035.1). Lineage (NCBI taxonomy): Bacteria > Bacillati > Actinomycetota > Actinomycetes > Kitasatosporales > Streptomycetaceae > Streptomyces > Streptomyces sp. NPDC030021. Next base: position 27,753 of record NZ_JBVIAH010000017.1, on the reverse strand, counting down.
GCTCCAGGAAGTGCGCGAACACGGCCCGTGCGTCGCCGAGGGCGCCGGCGGCCGGTACGGCGGGCAGCGCGTCCGCGATCAGCGCCTCGGCCCGGGAGCGGTCCAGCTCGGTGCGGCCGTTGCGGATCAGCCAGTACGCGAGCCGCTGGAGCAGCTGGAGCTGGGGCTCCTCGGCCAGGTACGGCAGGCGCACCCCCCGTTCGCGGTCGCGGCGGTCCAGCAGCATCGACAGCGCGGCGGCGTACAGCTCCTTGCGGCCCGAGGGGAGGAACCCCCGGCGCTCCCGGTGCAGCGCGCAGATCAGGCCGCACAGCAGCGGGTTGGTGGCGAGCCGGGCCAGGTCCGGCTTCTTGGCGACGGAGTCCAGCAGCTGCTCCTGGTACTCCGCCGGGGCATGGTCCGCGGCCGCGTGCCAGCGCTCGATGAAGGCCCGTACGTTCGCCTGGCTCATCGGCGCCAGCGTCACCTCGGAGAAGTCCACCTCGGCCAGCCAGTCCTGCCGGACCGCCGAGGGCCGTGAGGTGACCAGCCAGCGGTTGCCCGGGTAGGCGGTGATCAGGTCGGCCAGCCAGTCCCGGGCGCGGTCCCGCTCGGCCTCCGGGATCTCGTCGATGCCGTCGACCAGCAGCAGGGCGCGCCCGTCGCGCAGGACGCGGCCCTCCCAGCCCTCGGGGGCCTCCCCGGCCAGCGGGGTGCCGGAGAGGAAGTCGCGGGGCGCGGGGAGCCGCTCGCCGTGCCGGGTGAGGGTGCGCAGGGGCAGGACGTAGGGGACGAGCCCGTCGGCGTGGTCCCGGGCGGCGGAGACGGCCAGCCGCTGGATGAGGGTGGTCTTGCCGGATCCGGCCTCGCCGCGCAGCAGGACGCGGTGGTGCTCGTCGAGGAGCCGGTCGGCGGGCGGGGAGTAGGGGGCGGGGAGCTCGCCGGCCCTTGCCCCGGCCTCTGCACCGGCTCCGGGGGTGGTGGAGACCTCCAGGCTCACGTACGCCGCGTCCAGCGGCCAGCGGGAGGAGCCGGGGGCCAGGTCCAGGCCGAAGATGGTGAGGGTGCTGTGGCGCCGGGCCAGATAGTCCAGGTAGCGGGTCTCGAAGGCGGTGTCCCGGCCGTCCTGGCGGGGCAGGCGGGTCAGCAGCTCGTCCACCTTGGCGATGGTCTCGGCATGCAGTCGGCTCTGTTCGACCAGGGTCGCCGCCACGAAGGTGGAGCGCTGGGTGAAGAAGTTCAGGATGTGCAGACAGGCCAGGTCCACCAGGCGGGCGTGGAAGAGCTCGGCGTCCCGGGAGAGCCCGGGGTGCGGGCCGACGGCCCGGAGCTTCCGGGCGAAGGCCTGCGGGCCGAGGCGGACGGCATCCACGTCGGAGAGGGTGAGGTCGCCCAGCGCGTACAGGGTGGCGGCGAGCGCGGCGGACACGCCCGCCTCCTCGCCGGGGGGCAGGGGGCGTTCCCCGGGGGCCTCTAACGCCTCCTTCACCAGGTGGTCGGCGAGTTTGCGCAGGTCGGTGGCGTGGAGCTCGCGTTTCTCGCGCCACGCCACGTAGGAGGAGATGCGGTGCGGCCGGTCCACCAGCCCCGCGCCCGCCCCCTCCTGCCGGAAGAGCTTCCTGACGAGGGGTGCCACGACCCCCGAGGCCAGCCGGATCCCCACCACCGATGCGTCCACGGCATCGGAGCCTAGGGGTGTCTTGCCGACCACCGCTCCCTGATCCGCCCTGATCGACAGGACACCCCCTGTGACCTGGGCCTCAGACGGCGGCGGGGCCCGGTGACAAGCCGCACAAGACAAATCGGACGTACTAGGTCGTTTCGTAGATCCAAAAGGCTCTGCTGCGGGACCTTCGTCCCTGGAGGGAGGCCGTCAACGGGGCGCGTCACACGGGGGCCGCTACGAGTTCCGCTAGTAATCGGGACATTTGGGGAAGTCCCGGGGCGCGGGTTACCAAAGATGAGCCAACCCGGCACTCGCTCGATCGTGCCGGGTCACTTCATGCCTCTTACAGGTGTGAAACCCCCCTTGTCCCCGGCCCCGGAGGTCTGCACATGTTCGCGAAGCGCGTCTACACCCGTCGTACCCGTATCGCTGTCGGCACCACCGCTCTCGGTGCCGTGCTGGCCCTCGGGGCGGGCACGACCGCCGCGTTCGCAGACGCCCCGCAGACCGCCGTCACCGCGAAGGCGGCCGGCGCCGCCGGTGCCGCGGGCGCCTCGAAGGCCGGTCTCTGGGACAAGCCGCTGGAGAAGTACACGCTGTCCGCGACCTTCGGCAAGGGCGGCAACATGTGGTCCCACAAGCACTCCGGCCAGGACTTCGCCGTCCCGGTCGGCACCCCGGTCAAGGCCGCGGCCGCCGGCGTCGTCGTCAAGGCGGGCCCGAACGGCGGCGGCGACGGCCCCGCGTACGGCAATGCCATCGTGATCAAGCACGCCAACGCCACGTACTCGCAGTACGCGCACCTCTCGAAGATCCAGGTCAAGATCGGCCAGAAGGTCAACGCCTCGCAGCGGATCGCCCTGTCGGGCAACACCGGCAACTCCAGCGGCCCGCACCTGCACTTCGAGATCCGCACCACCCCGAACTACGGCTCGGCCGTCAACCCGGTCGCCTTCCTGCGCACCAACGGCGTCACCGTCTGACCCGTCCCGACCGCAGTACCCGCAGCACCCGCCGTACCCGCCGTACCCGCCGCATCCGCGGCGCCCGCGGCACCCGTCGTACCGGCCGACCCGCCCTGCTCACCGATCAGGTGAGCAGCCAGGCATGGGTCGGCTTCGGCGATGGTTCGAGCTTCCCCTCCTTGTACGCGGCGGCCTGCTCCGCCGTGAAGGCCATGTCGTAGGTCTTGATGTTGTGCAGGGCGCCCTGCCACGGACCGGTCCAGATGTTGTGGTGCTTGGACCGGCCGAGCTGGAGGGGACCGGGGGCCTGCCAGATCGGCGGCACCGGAGTCTCGCCGGCCTTCTTGCCGTCCACGTAGAGCGCGATGGCCTTCTTCTCGGCGTCGTAGGTGGCCATCAGCAGCGTGGGCGTCTTCAGCATCTCAAGCCCCTCGGCGGTGACCGTCCGCGTGGTGGCCGCGGCGCCCTTGTCGCCCGTCTGCACGCGGAAGATCCAGGCCTGCTTGCCGTTCACCTCGTTCACGCCCAGCTCGAAGGAGAACGACTCCCCGTCGCCCTGGCTCATGATGATCCGCGAGCCCTTGGCGGCGGAGTTGTAGGCGCGGGCCGTGACGGTGAAGCTCTTGGTCACGTCCACGACCGGCTCGGCGGACTGCCCCCACGAGTTCCCGGTGCCCTTGCCTACGACCTGGAAGCGCTTGCCCAGCGGGCCGACCTTGAGGTCCGGGCCGAGCCGGATCCCCATGCTGCCGTAGCTGTCGCGCAGCAGGGTGTCGTCACCCGCGACGGTCGCGGTGTAGGCGGCAGGCCCCTTCGCATCCTCCGGCTCGGGCGAGGCGGAGGCCGAGTTCGCGGGCTGCGCGTCCTGTCCGTCCTCGTTGCCGCCCAGCAGGAAGAACGTTCCGCCGCCGGCCAGCAGCGCCAGTACGGTCACCGCGCCGCCCAGCATCCACAGCCGCTTCTTGCGCCGCTCGGCCGCGGAGCGGTCGGCCATGGCCTCCCAGTCCGGCTGCTGCGAGGCGCCGGGGAGGTCCGGACCGGCCAGCCTCGTGAAGCCCGGCTGGGACGGCGGCCACTCGCCGCCGCCCGCGTCCTGCTGGGACGGCGGCCACTGGCCGCCCCCCGCGTCCTGCTGGTACGGGTTCGGCTGCTGTCCCGTCTGCGGATAGCCGTAGCCGCCGGACGTGGTCGGGTAGCCGTAGCCGTCCTGCGCGGGCGGTCCCGGCGGGAACCCGTATCCGCCGCTCCCGGGGGCGGATTCGGGCTGCGGGTGGCTCGGGGGATTCGTACCGTCGGTCATGTCACTGGATGCTAAGTCACGGACCCCGGGGCGGATACGGCCCGGTACCCGTCCGCCCCACCCGCCCCGGTTCAGCCCTGCGGCAGCTTGAGGATCGGGAAGCTGCCCGTCGCCGTCGGCGCGTGCTCCGGCAGCCACAGGACCGCCACCGCACCCGCCGCCGCGCCCGCACGCTCCGAGCCGCCCCGGGCGGCCACGTTACGGAAGGTCAGGCGGGCGCCCAGGACCCGCGCCTGGCCCTCCGCGATGGTCAGCCCCAGCCCGTGCCCCACGCCCGCGCGGTCCGTCGACCCGGTGCGGAAGCGGCTCGGCCCCTCGCGCAGCAGTGCCTCGGGGAAGCCCGGCCCGTGGTCCCGGACCCGTACGACCCGGCCCTCGACGTCGACCTGGACCGGCGGCTGCCCGTAACGCGCGGCGTTGGCCAGCAGGTTCCCCAGGATCCGCTCCAGGCGGCGCGGGTCGGTGCTGACGATCTCGTCCGCGACGACCCGTACGGTCGCCTCCGGCATCAGCGACGCCACCCGCCGGCTCACGAACTCGCCCAGCGCCACGTCCTGGAGCTCCGCCCGCTCCGACGCGCTGTCCAGCCGGGCCACCTCCAGCACGTCCTCGACCAGCGCGCGCAGGGCCTGGGCCCGGTCCCGCACCAGCTCCGTCGGCCGCCCCGGAGGCAGCAGTTCCGCCGCCGTGAGCAGGCCCGTCACCGGGGTCCGCAGCTCGTGCGCGATGTCCGCGGTCACCCGCCGCTCGGCCTCCAGCCGCTGCTGGAGGGCGTCCGCCATGGCGTCCACGGCCCGCGCCAGGTCGTCCGTCTCGTCCCGCACGACACCGCCGACCGCGTCCCGGACGCGTACGTCGGGATCGCCGTGCGCCACCCGCTGCGAAGCGGCCGCGGCCTTGCGCAGCCGGCGCGAGATCTGCCCGCCGATGAGCACGCCGAGCGCCGAGCCGCCGATCACGGCGGACAGCCCGCCGATGAGCAGGGCCCGGTCCAGGTCGGGGAGCAGATTGGTGCTCTCCCGGAACGGCGTGTGCAGCGACAGCACCATCCCGTTCCCGAGCGGTACGGCGGCCCACACCTCGGGCAGCCCCCCGCCCGGCCGCTCCTGGATGTAGGTCCCGCGCCGGCCCGACTGCGCCTTGTGCCGCAGTTCGGCGGGCAGTTCGGGATCGTTGAGCTTGGCCCCCATGGGCGGCTTGCGCCCGGCGTCGGCATTGCGGGAGATGAACTGCACGCGCTCCAGCTGCACCTCGCGGGCGCTCTCCAGCATCGACACGCGGGCAGCACTGTGCACCACCAGGCTCAGCGCGATCGTGACGAGGACGCCCACGGAGGCGATGGCGACGGTGATCTTCCAGCGGATCCCCGTGCGGAAGGTGAACCGTCTCATGCCTTGAGTTTGTATCCGAAGCCCCGGACCGTTTCGATGCGGTCCTGTCCGATTTTGGTGCGCAGCCGCTGGACGTGGACGTCCACGACACGGGTGTCGCCGCCCCAGTCGTAGTCCCAGACCCGCTCCAGCAGCCGGTCGCGCGACAGCACGGTGCCGGGTGCGGAGGAGAACTCCAGCAGCAGCCGCATCTCGGTCGGGGTCAGGGCCACGGCGGCGCCCGCCCGGCGGACCTCCATGCCCTCGGTGTCCACCTCCAGGTCGCCGAAGGAGAGGACCCCGCGCTCGGCGTCCGAGTCGTTGTCGGCCCCGTTGGCTCCGCCGTTCTGCGGGCCGCCGGAGTGGTCGAAGCGGCGCAGCACCGCGCGGATCCGGGCCACGAGCACGGACCCGTCGAAGGGCTTGGTGACGTAGTCGTCGGCGCCCGCCTCCAGGCCCAGCACCACGTCGATGGAGTCGGCGCGCGCGGAGAGCATGATCACCGGGACGGTGGACTCGTCGCGGATGCGACGGCACAGGCTCACGCCGTCCATGCCCGGGACCATCACGTCCAGCAGGGCGATGTCGGGCCGGTTCGCGCGGAAGGACTCCAGTCCGGACAGGCCGTCGGGCATGGCCGTGACCACGAACCCGTCGCGTTCCAGCGCCAGGGTCGTGGCCTCACGGATGACGTCGTCGTCCTCCACGAACAGGACATGGGTCTCGGCCATGCGGGAGCCTCGCCTCGGTTCTTCTGTGCTCAGTTCTTCTGACTCGTGACCGGGGCGGGCTGGACACCGCCGTCGACCACGTTGCTGTACTCCGAGTGAACTCGGTCCTGCTCGGTGAACTTCTCCCCGTTCCAGCGGTACGTGATCACGTCCTCGCCCGACGGATAGGCGAGCGCGTCGCTCTTTCCGTAGACCTGCTTCGTGACCACCAGGTCGCCCCGGTCGATCTCCGCGTAGACGGGTGGCTGTTCGTCCGAGAACACATTCTCGTACGTGTCTCCGTCCGCCCGGTACACGTACGTTCCGCGGCCCAGGGCGTCGGCGCAGGACAGGACGTTCACCACGATGTCCACGACGGGACTGCCGGTGATCTTCCCGTAGCTCACGTCCACCGGGTACTCCTTGCCCGAGCAGGGCTTGAGGTCCCGTTTGACCTCGGTGCTGACCTTGGGGTCCTTCATCAGCAGCCCGACGGGGTCGACCTTCTTCAGCGGCCGGCCGGACGAGGGCGGGACGGATTCGTCGGGGGTGGGCCCCGACGGCGTGGCCTTGGCCACGGCCTCGGTGCGGGCCGGGCCGCCGTCGCGCAGGCCGGTGCCGCCCGTGGCGCACCCGACCGCGAACACGGCTGTGCCGACGAGGACGACCGTCCCCGCCGACATCAGCACCAGAGAACCCCCGGACAAACCTTGGCCGTTCAGGCCGCGCACCGCTCACGCCCCTCGTACTGCATGGTGTGGTCACCGCGCTCCAGCGCACGCATGTCCAGATCCCGGCTCTCCAGCTCCTGCCGGAGGCGGGCCAGCGCGCGGTGCAGAGTGCTCTTCACGGTTCCCGCCGACATTCCGAGCGCCGCGGCCGTCTCCTCGGTGCTCATCTGCTCCCAGTGTCGCAGGACGACCACGCTGCGCTGCTTGGGCGCGAGAACCTTGAGGATGTCCATGAGGAGGGCGCGGTCGGCCCGCTGGTCGGAGCCGTCCTCGACGGAGGCGTCGGGGAGCTGCTCGGTGGGGACCTCTTCGAGCTTGCGGGCGCGCCACCACTCGGTGCGGGTGTTGATCATGACCCGGCGCAGATAGGCGTCGGCCAGGGACTTGTCGGCGATGCCGTCCCAGCGGCCGTAGGTGCGTACGAGCGCGGTCTGCAGGAGGTCCTGGGCATCGGTGGGGTCCGGGACCAGGCGCCGGGCACTGCGCAGCAGCGCGTCCTGCCGGGTGCGTACGTACTCCTCGAATCCGAGTACCTCACCGTGCGCCATCTGAGACCGCCTCCACCCGTCCAACCGCTCATCCCCGTGTCCTACGGATTCGAAGGTACGGAGGGGTTGTCACGGGCCTGTGCGAGCCAGCCTTCGGTGGGCGCACGGACACCCATAGGTTGTGTAACAACCCCCGTGAGCTGGAGTTTCCCGGCAGAAAGCGGAATCTCGGAGTCAGCTTCGGTCAGGCCTGCGGGACGGTCCGGGGGAGGGCCTGCGGCAGCCGGTAGAAGCCCCCGTCCAAGGGCTCCACCAGCCCGTCGGACACCAGCCCGTCCAGCGCCCGGGCGCGCTGCACCGGCTCGTCCCAGACCGTGTCGAGCACCGCCTGCGGAACCGCGCCCACCGCCTCCCGGAGCACGGCGAGGAGCTTGCCCCGCACCTGCCGGTCGGTACCGGCGTACGTCTGCCCGCGCCGCGGCGGACCCTCGTGCGCCGGCTTCCCGGCGAGCCGCCACGCGCACAGCCCGGCCACCGGACAGCGCGCGCAGTCGGGGCTCTTGGCGGTGCACACCAGCGCCCCGAGCTCCATCGAGGCGGCCGCCCAGCGGGCCGCGGTGGCATCATCCTCGGGCAGCAGGTCCCGGGCGAGGCGCCGTTCGGCGGCGGTCGTCGCGTTCGGCGGGTACTCGACCCCGGTCGCGGTCCGCGCGAAGACCCGGCGGACGTTGGTGTCGAGGACGGCGTGCCGCTGCCCGTACGCGAAGGAGGCCACGGCCGCCGCCGTGTACTCGCCGATCCCGGGCAGCGCCATCAGCTGCGCGTGCTCCCGCGGTACGTCGCCCCCGTGCCGGTCCGTTATCGCGACGGCCGCCCCGTGCAGCCGCAGCGCGCGGCGCGGGTAGCCGAGCCGCCCCCAGGCCCGTACGGCTTCGCCGGGGGCCTCGGTGGCCAGGTCCGCGGGGCGGGGCCACCGGGCGAGCCACTGCTCGTAGACCGGCAGGACCCGGCTGACGGGCGTCTGCTGGAGCATGAACTCGCTGACCATGACCCCCCAGGGGCCGGCTTCGGGGCGGCGCCAGGGCAGGTCGCGGGCGTGCTCGTCGAACCACGCGATGACGGGGGAGTGCAGCGCGTGGGAGGAGTCGGGGGATACGGCCGTGGAGGAATCGGGAGATGCAGTCATGGCAGACGGCATCCTGGCACGTTTCCCCTCCCCCGGCGCGCCGGAACGGGGCCGGTGAACCGGACGACGGCCGGTCCGCCACCCGCCCGCGCGGCGCCCCGGCCACGCGGGCGCCACCAGGCGGCCCTAAGGAGCACCCCGAAGGGGAGGAGCCCGCATGCCGTCCAGATCATGGAGGCCGATTGCGCCCATGAGGGTGTCCGGTGGGCGATATGGGTGAGGGCGGGACAGAGGCCGGAGCCGGCCCGTGATCACCGAACGCACTCACAGCGGATCGATCTCCGCATCGACCCCTTTGGCCGGATCTCGGCGCCCCGATTGCGCCCGCAGGATGATCATCGGCAAATCAAGTCCTCTGCGCGGCATGTGGGGCACTGATCGGGTCGCGAACTCTCGTAAAGTTCCGTCCGTGGGATCTCTGCGCAATCCGGTCGGGCCGCTCCCCTCCTCCATCTACTGGCGACGGAGGGCTGTGCTGGCTTCCGTCGTCGCGCTCCTGGCACTCCTCGCCGTATGGACCGTCAGTTCCGGTGGGGGGAGGACGAGTACGAACGGAAAGGGCCAGGACGGCCCCGACCCCGTCACCTCGATCACCCCGGGACCGGCCGGCACCGGCCCCGCGATCAGCGCGGCCCCCGGCGGGCGCCCCGAATCGGGCAGCGGCGGGAACACGGGCTCCGGAGGCGGCAACACGGGCGGCGCGGGCAAGAACGGCGAACCGGGCGGCGGTACGGGCTCGAACGGCGGCTCGGGCTCCGGCTCCGGCGGCGCCGCGGGCGGCCCGGCTCCGGTCCCGGCGGACTCCCCGCTCCCCACGTGCGCGCCGGGAGCGCTGCAGTGGGAGGTCAAGAGCGTGAAGAACGAGTACGAGGCGAACGAGAAGCCGCGCCTCGAACTGGTCGCCCGCAACACCTCCGGAACCACCTGCAAGATCGACCTCGGTCCGAAGCAGGCCGTCCTGACCATCCTTCAGGCGAGCAGCAGCAAGGCGGTCTGGTCCTCGGCGGACTGCCCGACGGGCGCGGGCAACGCCTTCTTCCGCCTCCCGGCGCAGGGTGAGACGAAGCAGTCGCTGGACTGGGACCGCAGGTTCAGCGCGGCCGACCAGTGCCAGTCGCCTCCGGCGGGGTCCGCGGCACCCGACACCTACGTGGTCGAGGTCAAGGCCCCGGGCATGCCGGTGGCCCGCACCTCGTTCGTCCTCAAGCAGGACTGATCGGACCCGTGCCGGCGCGGCTGAATGCCGGCCCCGCCGGCGTTCGGGCCCCGGAAGAGACGGCCGGTCACAGCACTAGACGTAGCGTTCCAGGATGGACGACTCCGCCAGGCGGGACAGGCCCTCACGGACGCTCCGTGCGCGGGCCTCGCCCACCCCGTCCACCGTCTGCAGGTCGTCGACGCTCGCGGCGAGCAGCTTCTGCAGCCCGCCGAAGTGTTCCACGAGCCGCTCGATGATCGCGCCCGGCAGTCGCGGCACCTTCGCCAGCAGCCGGTACCCGCGCGGCGACACCGCCGAATCCAGCGTCTCCGGCGAGCCCGTGTACCCGAGCGCCCGCGCCACGATCGCCAGCTCCAGCAGCTCCGGATGCGTGAGCGCGTCCAGCTCCGCCAGCGCCTCGTCCACCGTGCGGGAACGCTTCGCCGTCGGCTCCGGCACGTAGTCCCGGATGACCAGCTCCCGCTCCTGCTCGATCCCGACCGTCAGCTCGTCCAGCTGCAGCGACAGCAGTCGCCCGTCCGTGCCCAGTTCGACCACGTACTCGGCGATCTCGGTCGCGATCCGGCGGACCATTTCCAGCCGCTGCGCGACCGCCGTCACGTCGCGCACCGTGACCAGGTCCTCGATCTCCAGCGCCGACAGCGTGCCCGCGACCTCGTCGAGGCGCAGCTTGTACCGCTCCAGCGTGGCCAGCGCCTGGTTCGCCCGCGACAGGATCGCCCCGGACTCCTCCAGGACCCGCCGCTCCCCGTCCACGTACAGCGCGATCAGCCGCATCGACTGGGACACCGACACCACGGGGAAGCCGCACTGCTTGGAGACGCGGTCGGCCGTACGGTGCCGCGTACCCGTCTCCTCCGTCGGGATCGACGCGTCCGGCACGAGCTGCACACCGGCCCGCAGGATCTTGGTGATGTCCTTGTCGAGGATGAGCGCGCCGTCGAGCTTGCACAGCTCGCGCAGCCGGGTCGCGGTGAACTCCACGTCCAGGACGAAACCGCCCGTGCACATGGCCTCGACGCTCTTGTCCATACCGAGGACGATGAGCCCGCCGGTGTTGCCGCGAACGATCCGCTCCAAGCCGTCACGCAGCGGCTGACCTGGTGCGACCGCGCTCAGCGAGGCGCGCATCATGGCCTCCTGCTTGGAGCTCGCGCCCGACTTCCCGGATGCTGCTGCCCCGTCCTTGGCTGCCACTGCACTCCTCCGGTCGCGGGTTGCGCCGCCCAGCGCCGCGGGCACGAGGACGTGCGTACGGCCGGGCGGACCAGCACAAAGTCTACCGGCGCGCGCCACGGCCCCGCCGTGGCTTGGCCAGGTACGGCCCGGCCGGGCCCCCTACGGCCCCCCTGACCAGGGGATCGTCCCCCGGTTGTGCCCCCCGGTCCTTCCCCCGCGTCGGCTACTCCGCGGACCGCTCCCTGGCCGGCGTACGGGAGCGGCCGCGCGGCAACACCCGTAGCGCGTCGCCCATGTCGGCCACCTCGATGACCTTCATCCCGGCCGGCACCTTCCCCGGATCCGCCGGGACCAGCGCGTGCGTGAATCCCAGCCGGTGCGCCTCCGCGAGCCGCCGCTGCACGCCGGTCACCCGCCGCACCTCGCCGGCCAGGCCGACCTCACCGATCGCGACGAGGTTCTTCGGCAGCGGCACGTCACTGGCGGCGGAGGCCAGCGCGAGCGCGATCGCCAGGTCGGCGGCCGGCTCGGTCAGCTTCACCCCGCCCACGGTGGCGCTGTAGATGTCGCGCTTGCCGAGCGCCGTGATCCGGCCGCGCTGCTCCAGCACCGCCAGCATCATCGACACACGCGAGGTCTCCAGGCCCGAGGTCGTGCGCCGGGGGGAGGGGATCTGGGAGTCCACGGTCAGCGCCTGCACCTCGGCGACCAGCGGGCGCTTCCCCTCCAGAGTCACCGTCAGGCAGGTGCCCGGAACGGCCTCGGCCCGCCGGGTCAGGAACAGCCCGCTCGGGTCGGCGAGCCCGGTGATCCCCTCGTCGTGCAGTTCGAAGCAGCCGACCTCGTCGGTGGCCCCGTACCGGTTCTTGATGCCGCGCACCAGCCGCAGCCGGGCGTGCCGGTCGCCCTCGAAGCTCAGCACCACGTCGACGAGGTGCTCCAGCAGGCGGGGACCGGCGATGGCCCCGTCCTTGGTCACGTGGCCGACGAGGAGGGTGGACATCCCGCGCTCCTTGGAGGCCCGGATCAGCGCTCCGGCCACCTCGCGCACCTGGGCCATGCCGCCGGGCGCGCCGTCGATCTCGGGGGAGGCGACGGTCTGTACGGAGTCCAGGATCAGCAGGGAGGGCTTCACGGCGTCGAGATGCCCGAGGACGGCGGACAGATCGGTCTCGGCGGCGAGATAGAGGTGATCGCTGAGGGCGTTGATCCGGTCGGCCCGCAGGCGCACCTGGCTGGCCGACTCCTCGCCCGTCACGTACAGCGTGCGGTGCTCGTCGCTGGCCGCCTTCGCCGCGACGTCCAGCAGCAGGGTCGACTTGCCGACACCGGGCTCGCCGGCGAGCAGGACGACGGCGCCGGGCACGAGCCCGCCGCCGAGGACGCGGTCCAGCTCGTCCACGCCGGTGCTGCGGGCGGTCGCGGTCCGGCCGTCGACCTGCGCGATCGGCAGCGCGGCGGTCGAGACCCGGCCGGCGGCGGTGGTCCGCACGGCGGGCGTGCCCATCTCCTCCACGGTGCCCCAGGCCTGGCATTCGGGACAGCGGCCGAGCCACTTGGCGGTCGTCCAGCCGCAGTCGGTGCAGCGGTAGGACGGCCGGTCCTTGGCGGATGAACGAGCGGTGCGGGCAGCCATGCCGTTCACGGTAGCCGCCCGCACCGACAGGCCGGACCGGGGTGCTGGTCGCGGGGCGCGGCCGGCGTGGTGCGAGGGTGTCCCCATGGGCCTGTCCGACGAGGGATCCCCCTTCGACGCCGGCGTGATCGGCATGACCGTCGCGGATGTGGCGGGGCTCTTCCCCGGCCGCCGCTCCGCCGCGGACCTCGCCGCGTTCTTCGTCCGCGCGGGCTGGAGCTCGCGATCCTCCTCCTGGGAGGGGTACGAGGTGGAGAGTCCGCTGGCCCGGCTGGAGATCGAACCGGTCGACGCCGGCGTCCTCCTCCACGGCGAGGCGGACGCCGGCCGGCTCGACGCGCTCACCGCCGTGCTGTCCGCACGCGGCCTCCCCTTCTCCGTGGAGTTCCACGGGGAGGACGGCGCTCTGCTGCGCGAGGTGCGCGTGGGTCCCGCCGACCTCGCGGGACCCACAGGCCTACGGCAGCAGGACCTGCCGGTCCGACCGCGTCAGGGCCTGCGTCAGCGCCTCACCGATCTGTTCACCCGTAAGGGCTAAATGTGGCGAAGGCTTCCAGGGCGTCACCGGCGTGCCGCCTACGGTCGCCAGGTGAACAGCAGCAACCAGGCACACTCCTCAGCGCGCACCGGCGCACACCGGGCGCACGGGCGCATGCCCCACGAGGCCGAGCAGCCGCCGCCGTTCCGGCACGAGCCCTACCTGGACGGCCTGTTCACGTACTGCCTGTCGGTCCTGTGCGACCACGACACGGCGACCGACGTGCTCGGGGACGTCCTCGCCGTGGCCGAGCGGCATCCCGGCCGCTGCCCCGACGAGGGGGACCGGCGCGCCTGGCTCTACGCGCTCGCCCGCTGGGGCTGCCTGCACCGGCTGGCCGAGCAGCGGCGCGCGCGCCAGGGAGCGCATTCCGCCCGGCGTGCGCCGGAGCACACCGGGCGTGACCGTGCGCCGGGTGGTGACACGCAACCCGACCGCGGCCAGGACGCCCACCGGCCGCTTGACGTGAGCGCCCACCGCCGTACCGAACTGGCCCGGCTCGCCTGGCCCGAAGCCGCCGGCACCACACCCGAGCAGCGCGAGGCCCTCGAACTCGCCGTCCGCCACCGCCTCGGCGTCTCCGAACTCGCCGCCGTCCTCGGCACCCCCGCGGCCGCCGCCCGTGAGCTGCTCTCCGGCGCCGCCTGCGAGGTGGAGCGCACCCGCGCCGCCCTCGCCGTCGTCGAGACCGGCAACTGCCCCAGCGTCTCCCGGCTCACCGGCGACGACGGCGACGGCAACGTCCTGCTCTCCAGCCCCCTGCGCGCCGAGCTCGTCCGCCACGTCGACGACTGCCCCCGATGTCGCCGCGTCGCCGAACGCGTGGGCGCCGCGGGCCCCTGGCCCGGCTCCGGCGGCCTCAACACCGCCGCGCTCCCCCTCGTACCCGCCCCTCGCACCGCCGTCCACGCCGCGATGCTCCGCTCCGGCCGGGGCCGCGGCCGGGGGACCGCCCCACGCTTCGACCGCACCGGCTTCCCCATGGACCCCAAGGACCGCGCGGCCCGCCGGGACCGGCTGCGCGCCCGCGTGGTGACCACCACCGTGGTCGCCACCGTCGTCGCCGCCCCGGTCCTGGCCCTGTGGGCGGCGTACCGCGGCGACCCCGGCTCCGGCGAGCCCGCCGGCGGCGACGCCACCCATATCTCCGCCAGCGAGTCCGAACTCCCGGCCGCGCGGACCGACGGCCGCCCGCTGACCGCCTACGAGAACGCCGGCAACGCCACCACCACCAGCGGCCCAGGCTTCGCCCAGAGCGAGACGACCTCCGACGTCTCCGTCGAGATCATCAGCACCGGTCCGCCCGCGACCCCCGACCACCCCGGCAGCGCCGGCCACCTCACCGTGGCCGCGTCCGCCCGGGGCGCCGTCACCCTGCTCACCCTCACCGCCTCCGGCGGCGGACCCGTGGACTGGCGGCTCTGGTCCGACGCCCCCTGGCTGCGCGCGAGCCGGACCGCGGGCACGCTGGCCCCAGGAGAATCGGTCACCCTACGGATCGCCGTGGACCCCGAGGGCCAGCCGATCGGCGCCTGGACGGCCCGGGTCGGGGTCGACCCGAGCGGCGCCGTGATCTCCATCGCCGGCCGCGGCCGGCCCGCGGCGACGCCCGCGCCCACCACCGACCCGACGCGGCCCGGGACCCCGGCGCCCTCGCCGGACCCGACGCAGCCGTCCACCCCGACCCCGTCCCCGACGGAGCCGACGATCCCGCCGCCGTCCCCGACGCCCGAGCCGACCCCGACGGAGGGCTCAGGCGGAACGGTTTCCCCCGCCCCGGGCCCGGCCCCGTCGGCCTCGACGGGACCTTGAGAGGGCCCGCGGTCAGGCAGGATCCGCGGGGTGCGGAGCCATCGGCAGCAGCGAGGCCAGCCGCGCCTCGCACAGCTTCACGAGCTCGTCGTAGCCCTCCTTGCCCATCAGCTCGGTCAGCTCGGGGCGGTACGACACGTACACCGGCTCGCCGGCACCGTGCGCGGAGGTGGCCGACGTGCACCACCAGTGCAGGTCGTGCCCGCCCGGACCCCAGCCGCGGCGGTCGTACTCACCGATCGACACCTGCAGCACGCGCGTGTCGTCCGGCCGGTCGATCCACTCGTACGTCCGGCGGATCGGCAGCTGCCAGCAGACGTCGGGTTTGGTCTCCAGCGGCTCCCGGCCCTCCTTCACCGCGAGGATGTGGAGCGAGCAGCCCGCCCCGGCGGGGAACCCCGGCCGGTTCAGGAAGATGCACGCGCCGTCCCAGCGGCGGGTCTGCTTCTCCCCGTCGTCGTCGTGCTGCGTCCACCCGCTCTCGCTGCCGACGTCGTGGAACTGCCACAGCTCGGGCGTCAGCCGGGCCACGTGCTGCGCGACGCGCTGCTCGTCGTCCTCGTCGGAGAAGTGCGCGCCGAGCGTGCAGCAGCCGTCGTCGGCCCGGCCCGCCTGGATGCCCTGGCAGCCGCTGCCGAAGATGCAGGTCCAGCGGGAGGTCAGCCAGGTCAGGTCACAGCGGAAGACCTGCTCGTCGTCGGCGGGGTCGGGGAACTCCACCCAGGCCCGGGGAAAGTCGAGCCCCTTCTCGTCGGCCGCGAGCACGGCCTTGTCCTTGCCGCCCTTGGCGTCGGGCTTGGCTTTCGCCTTCGCCTTGCTCTTGACGGTGTCCTTGCCCGTGTCCTTCTGCGACCGGGTCTTGTTGGCCTTCTTCGTATTTGGCACAAACCCAAGCCTATGCGCCCCTTACACAACCCCCGAGTCTTCCTCGCAGTAGCGTTTCCCCCTATGAGACTCGGTGTGCTGGATGTGGGTTCGAATACGGTCCATCTGCTGGTGGTGGACGCGCACCCCGGCGCGCGCCCGCAGCCGGCGCACTCGCACAAGGTGGAGATGAGGCTGGCGGAGCTGCTCGACGAGCGCGGAGCCGTCACCCCCGAAGGCGTCGAGCGTCTCGTCTCGGTGATCGGCGACGCGGTCCAGGCCGCCGAGGACAAGGGGTGCGAGGACGTCCTCCCCTTCGCGACCAGCGCCGTACGCGAAGCCACGAACGCGGACGAGGTCCTCGCACGGGTCAAGGCCGAGACCGGCGTCGACCTGCCGGTGCTGAGCGGCGAGGACGAAGCCCGGCTCACCTTCCTCGCGGCCCGCCGCTGGTTCGGCTGGTCCGCCGGGAAACTGCTGGTCCTGGACATCGGCGGCGGCTCGCTGGAGATCGCGTACGGCATCGACGAGGACCCGGACGCGGCCGTCTCCCTCCCGCTGGGCGCGGGCCGCCTCACCTCGGGCTGGCTCCCGGGCGACCCGCCGGACGCGCTGGACATCCGGGCGCTACGGCGGCACGTGCGGGCGGAGATCGCCCGGACGGTCGGCGAGTTCAGCCGCTTCGGTGCGCCGGACCACGTGGTGGCGACCTCGAAGACCTTCAAGCAGCTGGCCCGCATCGCGGGCGCGGCCCGCTCGGCGGACGGCCTGTACGTGCAGCGAGATCTGAGCCGCAAGTCCCTGGAGGAATGGGTCCCGCGCCTGGCGGCGATGACCACGGCCCAGCGCTCGGCCCTCCCGGGCGTCTCGGAGGGCCGGGCGAACCAGCTCCTGGCGGGAGCGCTGGTCGCGGAGGGCGCGATGGACCTCTTCGGCGTGGAGGAATTGGAGATCTGCCCGTGGGCCCTCCGCGAGGGCGTGATCCTGCGCAGGCTGGACCACATGCCGGCCCCGGAGGCGTAGGGGCGTAGGGGCGGGGTCGGGAGGGTGGGGCGGGGCGGGGGCTTCGGTGGTCGGGCAGATCCCGCCTTCCGGAGTCGCGTGGCCGCCGTCACGGTCGGGCGCCGGTGCGGGCCCGTACCCTGTCTTCGTGGCAGAACCAGTCCGTGTCCCGACCGCGAAAGTCGCCCTATCCACCGCCTCCGTCTATCCGGAGTCGACGGCGACCGCCTTCGAGATCGCCGCGCGCCTCGGTTACGACGGCGTCGAAGTGATGGTCTGGACGGATCCGGTCAGCCAGGACGTCGACGCCCTGCGCCGGCTGTCGGACCACCACGGGGTGCCGATCCTGGCCGTGCACGCGCCCTGTCTGCTGATCACCCAGCGGGTCTGGTCCACCGATCCGTGGACCAAGCTGCAGCGCGCCCAGGCCGCGGCCGAGCGGCTCGGGGCGAGCACCGTGGTCGTGCATCCGCCCTTCCGCTGGCAGCGCCAGTACGCGCGGGACTTCGTCACCGGTATCTGGCGGATGGCCGACGAGACCGACGTCCGGTTCGCCGTGGAGAACATGTACCCGTGGCGCTACCGCGACCGCGAGATGCTCGCGTACGCCCCTGAGTGGGACGTGACGAAGGACGACTACCGCCACTTCACCGTCGACCTGTCGCACACCGCGACCGCCCGTACCGACGCCACCGCGATGATCGACCGGATGGGCGACCGGCTCGCGCACATCCACCTCGCCGACGGGAACGGATCGGCCAAGGACGAGCACCTGGTCCCGGGCCGCGGCACGCAGCCCTGCGCCGAGCTGCTGGAGAGCCTCGCGCGGACCTCGTTCGACGGGCACGTGGTGATCGAGGTGAACACCCGCCGGGCGATGTCCTCCGCCGAGCGCGAGGCCGATCTCGCCGAGGCGCTGGCCTTCACCCGCCTGCACCTCGCCACCACATCCACCACATCCACGACATCCACCCCCGCCGAGCGCGACAAGGCCCGCCGGCCGTGACCGATACCCCCGGCGCACCCAAGCCGCGCCGCCGCGGCCCCGGCCGGCCCCGGCAGGACGAGGCCGACGACGGCCCCGGCACCCAGGAGCGCATCCGGCTCGCCGCCCGTGAGGTGTTCGCGGAGCGCGGGTACGACAAGACGTCCGTGCGCGGCATCGCGAAGGTCGCCGGCGTCGACCCGGCGCTGGTGCACCACTACTTCGGCAGCAAGGACGACCTGTTCGCCGCCGCCATCGAGGTCAGCATCGAGCCCGCCCTGGTGGTCCCCGCGATCATCGGCGAGGGGCCGGACGGCATCGGCGAGCGCCTCGCCCGCTACTTCCTGGGCGTCTGGGAGAACCCGGTCACCCGGGTCCCGCTGCTCGCCGTGATCCGCTCGGCGCTCACGCACGAGGCCGCCGCGAAGGTACTGCGCGGGCTGGTCCTGCGGCGGCTCCTGGAGCGCGTCGCCGCCGACCTGGACGTCCCCGACCCGACCTTCCGCGCCGAGCTCGCCGCCTCCCACATGGTCGGCATCGCGATCCTGCGCTACGTGGTCCAGGTGGAGCCCCTCGCGTCCGCCGACCCGGAGAAGATCGTGGCCCTCGTGGCGCCCACGCTCCAGCGGTACCTGACCGAGGAATGAGCCCGCCGTCCCGGCATCCGGACGCGCTGTCCGGATCGCGGGCGGTGGGCGTAGCCTCGTATCTGAGCCATATCCGCAGTCGCGGCTGACCGTACAGCCGCACTCATGGGGAGTGAAACCGCATGCCCGAGCTGAGGTCCCGCACCGTCACCCACGGCCGCAACATGGCAGGCGCGCGTGCGCTGATGCGCGCGTCGGGCGTAGCGAGCGCGGACATCGGCAAGCCGATCGTCGCGGTCGCCAACTCCTTCACCGAGTTCGTCCCCGGTCACACCCACCTGGCGCCGGTCGGCCGCATCGTCTCCGACGCCATCCGTGCCGCCGGTGCGATCCCGCGCGAGTTCAACACCATCGCGGTCGACGACGGCATCGCCATGGGTCACGGCGGCATGCTCTACTCCCTGCCCTCCCGCGACCTGATCGCGGACTCGGTCGAGTACATGGTCGAGGCGCACTGCGCCGACGCGCTGATCTGCATCTCCAACTGCGACAAGATCACCCCCGGCATGCTGATGGCCGCCATGCGCCTCAACATCCCGGTCGTCTTCGTCTCCGGCGGTCCGATGGAGGCCGGTCAGGCCGTCCTCGTCGACGGCACCGTCCGCAAGCTGGACCTGATCGACGCCATGGTCGACGCCTCCAACGAGAACGTGTCGGACGAGGACGTGCTCCGCATCGAGGAGAACGCCTGTCCCACCTGCGGGTCGTGTTCGGGCATGTTCACCGCCAACTCCATGAACTGCCTCGCCGAGGCCATCGGCCTGGCCCTCCCGGGCAACGGCTCGGTCCTCGCCACGCACACCGCCCGCCGCGCCCTGTACGAGGACGCCGGCCGCACGGTCGTGGAGATCACCAAGCGCTACTACGAGGACGGCGACGAGTCCGTCCTCCCGCGCAGCATCGCCACCCGCGAGGCCTTCGAGAACGCCATGGCCCTCGACATCGCGATGGGCGGCTCCACCAACACGATCCTGCACCTGCTGGCCGCCGCCCAGGAAGCGGGCCTGGAGTACGACCTCACCGACATCGACGCCGTCTCGCGCCGCGTCCCGTGCCTGTCCAAGGTCGCGCCGAACGTGGCGCCCGGCGGCACGTACTACATGGAGGACATCCACCGGGCCGGCGGTATCCCCGCCATCCTCGGCGAGCTGCACCGCGGCGGCCTCCTCAACAAGGACATCACCACCGTCCACTCGGACGGCCTGGAGGACTGGCTCGCGAAGTGGGACGCCCGCTCCGGGACGGCCACCGACACGGCCATGGAGCTGTGGCACGCCGCCCCCGGCTGCGAGCGCTCCGCCACCGCCTTCTCCCAGTCCAAGCGCTGGGAGACCCTCGACCTCGACGCCGAGGGCGGCTGCATCCGCTCGGTGCAGCACGCGTACTCCAAGGACGGCGGACTGGCCGTGCTGCGCGGCAACATCGCCGTCGACGGCTGCGTCGTGAAGACCGCCGGCGTCGACGAGTCGATCTGGACCTTCGAGGGCCCGGCCGTGGTCTGCGAGTCCCAGGACGAGGCCGTCGACAAGATCCTCCGCAAGGAGATCAAGGCGGGCGACGTCGTCGTCATCCGCTACGAGGGCCCGCGCGGCGGCCCCGGTATGCAGGAGATGCTGTACCCGACCTCCTTCCTCAAGGGCCGCGGCCTCGGCAAGGTCTGCGCCCTGGTGACGGACGGCCGCTTCTCCGGCGGAACCTCGGGCCTGTCCATCGGCCACGCCTCCCCGGAGGCGGCCTCGGGCGGCACCATCGCGGTCGTCGAGGACGGTGACCGGATCCGCATCGACATCCCGAACCGGTCCATCGAGGTCCTCGTCGACGAGGCCACCCTGGCGGCCCGCCACGAGGCACTCGGCGGCGTCTACGCCCCGAAGAACCGCGAGCGCAAGGTGTCCGCGGCCCTGCGCGCCTACGCCGCGATGGCCACCAGCGCCGACAAGGGCGCGGTCCGCGACGTCTCCCTCCTGGGCTGACGACCGACTTCGCCGGCGCCCCCGCACCTTCCGGTGCGGGGGCGCCGGCGTCTCACCAGGCGGCGGGCGCGTCGGCGGCCACCGCGAACACCGTCCCGTCGGGCGCGCTCCCGAAGAGCCGCCCGTCCCCGGCCACCGGAGCGGGCAGGGTCGCGGTGTAGGTGGCTGCCTTGCCGTCGGCCATTCGCGGCCTGGTCTGCCCGGCGGGCCGGCCGCTGGCGGCGTCGACGGCCAGCAGCCGGCCGTCCGGCGCCATCAGACAGACCCGGCCGTCGGCGAAGACGGGGCGGGAGGCCACGGTCACGCCCGTCTCCGACCGCCATTGCTCCTTGGCCGCTCCCACCGCCACCAGCGCGCCGGAGGTCCCGGACAGGTACGTGGTCCCGTCCGGGGCGACGGTCGCCTCCGCGTCGAAGAGCGGCGCCGCCAGCCGGACCCGGTGCACGCTGCGCGTTGCCAGGTCGGCGCGTACGACGGCGGTGGCCTTGGCGGACGCGTCGATGTCCAGCAGGTACAGCCCGCCCTGCGCGGTGCCGACCGGCCGCAGCCACCCCGCCGTCCGCAGTTCCCAGCGCGCCGTCCCGTTCGCCGGGTCCACCGCGGCGATCTGTGTGAAACCGCCGCCGCTCTCGGGCGTCGCCACGTACAGCCCGGGCGCCGCGCCTTCCGGTCCGCCGTCGCCCCACCAGACGGATCCGACCCCGCCGATCTGCCTGGTCCAGCGCGGTGTGCCGGTCGCCGGGTCCAGCGCCGTGACGCTGCCGCCCGTCCCCACCAGCAGGACCTGCCCGCCTGCGGCCACCGCCTGCGCGCCGCCCGGGAGTTTGTGCCTCCAGCGCTCGGCCCCCGTGCCCGGGTCCAGTGCCCGGAGCGTTTCGCTGCCCGGCACCACGACGAGGACCTGCCCGCCCGCGTGCTGCGGCGCGCTGACGGCCGTCACCGCCTTCGCCGGCCCGGTCGCCTCCAGTGCCCACACCGTGGAGCCGTCCGCGGGGTTCAGCCGGGCCGCGACGAGGCCCGGTCCGGCGCAATAGAGGGCCGCCGCCTGCCAGGAGCAGGCCCCGGTGCGGTTGCCGCTCGCGGGCTTGCCCAGGGGGGCCGCCCACGGGGCGAAGGCCTTCTGCGGTGACGGGCCCGTCTTCGCGGCGATCTGGGCGGGCGGCTCGGCCGCCGTCCCGAACTGCCGGTACCCGCCGACGGCCCCGCCCACGAGCAACAGACCGACCCCGGCTCCGACCGCCATGCGGGCCCGCCGACGGGACCACGGGCGGGACCGCGGGCGGGGCGGCGACTTGGGTTCGGCGGCGATCCTCTCCCTCTGGTGGGTGACCTGCTCCGCCTCGACGGGCCGTCGCGGTTGGGGGATGAAGGCCTGGGTGTCCTCGGCCGTCGGGTACGCGATGGCCCGTATCTCGGCGATCAGCTCCTCGGCGGTGGGCCGCTCCACCGGATCCTTCGCCAGGCACCGGGCGACGAGCGGTACGAGCCGCGGCGGCAGCCCGGTCAGATCGGGCTCGCTGTGCACCACCTGGTACGCCACCAGGTAGTGGCTGTCCGAGTCGAACGGTCCGTGCCCCGTCGCCGCGTGCACGAGCACGGCCCCCAGGGCGAAGACGTCCGCGGCCGTCCCCACGTCCCGCGGTCGCTGGAACTGCTCGGGCGCCATGTACGGCGGAGTACCGATCAGCTTCCCGGTCTCGGTCCGCAGGTCGCTGTCGGCCGGACGCGAGATCCCGAAGTCGATGACCCGCACGCCGTCCGGAGCCATCAGCACGTTGCTGGGCTTGAGGTCCCGGTGCACCACTCCGGCCCGGTGGATGTCCCGCAGCGCCTCGGCCAGGCCGGCGGCGAGCCGGGTCAGTTCGACGGGGTCCAGGACCTGTTCCCGTACCCGTTCGGCGAGCGTCGGCGCGTCGATGAACAGGGTGGCCATCCACGGCCGTTCGGCATCGGGATCGGCATCGACGACGGGCGCGGTGAACGCCCCGCTGACCCGCCGCGCGGCGGCGACCTCCTGCCGGAACCGGGCGCGGAACTCCGGGTCCACCGCGTGCTCGGGGTGCACGATCTTGACGGCGAGTTTCAGCCCCGAACCGGACGTGGCCAGATGGACGACGCCCATCCCTCCGGAGCCGAGCACCGATTCGAGCCGGTACTGCCCGGCATACTCCGGAAAGCCCGCGTAGTCCGCGCGCAGCGAATGCACCGCTCACCACCCCCGCCGGAGCCTAGTCGATGACCCCTGCGCATCTCCAAGGTCCTGCTACCCTGCGCGAGTTGCGCACGGCAACACCCATGGGGGGAGATTTCGTATGTCGGTGGAGAACGATTCGAGCCAAGTCCAGAGCCTGGCGTCCGGCTCGGGCTACCCGTCCTACCCGGTGGCGCCCGGCTACCGGGTGAACGTCCGCAGCGGCCCCGGCACCAACTATTCGGTGATCGACGTCCTGCCGTACGGCGCGACCGTCACGCTCCGCTGCCAGTGCGACGGCACCACCATCTCGGGCCCGTACGGCACGACCGACGTCTGGGACTGCATCGGCAACGGCCGCTTCGTCTCCGACGCGTACGTGAAGACGGGCAGTGACGGCTACGTCGTCACCCAGTGCGGCTGACCGTCCCGGACCCGTCTGCCACGTGAGACACACCCGGCCCGACCGGCCCGGCGAGGGATAATCGCTGATGTGAGCGACGACCAGCGAGACCAGACCCCCGCCGAGCCGGCCGCGCAGGCCCCGCTGCCCGCCGGCCCGCAGCCCGAGCCGATCCCGTTCTTCGGCACCACCTGGGTCGAGCACGACGGCGGCTACGCCCTGCGCCGCGTCGGCCTCGCCATCGGCTCGCTGGCCACCGCCGTCGCCGCCGCCCTGCTGCTCCGCTTCGCCTACGAGGGCCTGGAGATCGGCAACGTCGGCCCCTTCCTCAGCATCTCGGTCGTCGTCCTCTTCGCGATCGCCAGCTCCATCGCCTTCACCAAGACCTGGGCCTCCTTCAGCCGTCGCCCCGCCCCGTCCTCCGACGAGGCCGCCCTCAAGGGCCTGAAGACGATCGGTTTCATCGGCTCCCTGATCGCGTACTTCCTGCGCTGCCTCGGGGAGGCGCCGGGCGAGAAGCTCCGCCGCGCCGAGTACGAGCGCGCCCAGGTCGAATACGCCCGCCGCCGCAGCACCCGTACGGGGAACCCGGCCGCCCGTCGGCCCAAGCGCAAGAAGTAGCCCCGCGCGCGGCGCAGCGGCGAGAAGCAACCCGCACCCGCGCCCACACCCACACCCACACCCGTCCCGGCGATTGACGTCCTGGCACCGCCAGGAGCATTATTCATCACATGATGAATAACCAGGCCGAGGAAGACCCGGCCGCCGTCCACGCCCATGACCTGACCGTCCGGCGCGGCACCGGCCGCACTCCCCGCACCGTCCTCGACGCCATCGCCTTCGACGTCCCCCGCGGCCGCATCACCGGCCTCCTCGGCCCCTCAGGCTGCGGAAAATCCACCCTCATGCGCGCCATCGTCGGCACCCAGGCTCACGTCACCGGCACCCTCGACGTCCTCGGCCACCCCGCCGGCCACCCCCGGCTCCGCTCCCGCATCGGCTACGTCACCCAGGCCCCCAGCGTCTACGACGACCTCACCGTCCGGCAGAACCTCGACTACTTCGCCGCCGTCCTCGACCCCGGCCGCGCCGCCGCCGACCGCCGCGCCGCCGCCGTCAGCCGCGCCATCACCGACGTCGACCTCACCAGCCGTGCCGGCGCCCTCGCCGGCAACCTCTCCGGCGGCCAGCGCAGCCGCGTCTCCCTCGCCGTCGCCCTGCTCGGCACCCCCGAGCTCCTGGTCCTCGACGAACCCACCGTCGGACTCGACCCCGTCCTGCGCCGCGACCTGTGGAACCTCTTCCACGACATCACCGCCACCCGCGGCGCGACGTTCCTCGTCTCCTCCCACGTCATGGACGAGGCCGAGCGCTGCCACGACCTGCTCCTCATGCGCGAGGGCCGCATCCTCGCCCAGGACACCCCCGACGCACTGCGCACCCGTACCCACGCCACCACCGTCGAGGAGGGCTTCCTGCGCCTCGTCGACGAAGCCAACGCCAACGCCAACGCCGCCGCCGTCTCCAACGTCACCGCCATCCGGGAGCAGACCCGATGAACGCCGCCCGCACCACCGCCACCGCCGCCCGCGTCCTGCGCCAGCTCCGCCACGACCCGCGCTCCATCGCGCTGATGCTCCTGGTCCCCGTACTGATGCTCACCCTGCTGCGCTTCGTCTTCGACGGCAGCCCCAAGACCTTCGACGGCATCGGCGCCTCACTCCTCGGGATCTTCCCCCTCATCACCATGTTCCTGGTGACCTCCATCGCCACCCTGCGCGAACGCACCTCCGGAACCCTGGAACGCCTCCTCGCCATGCCGCTCGGCAAGGGCGACCTCATCGCCGGCTACGCCCTCGCCTTCGGCGCCGTCGCCGTCCTCCAGTCCCTGCTCGCCACCGGCCTCGCCCTCTGGGCCCTCGGCCTCGACGTCGTCGGATCCCCCTGGCTGCTCCTCCTCGTAGCCCTCCTCGACGCCCTCCTCGGCACCGCACTCGGGCTCTTCGTCTCCGCCTTCGCGGCCTCCGAGTTCCAGGCCGTCCAGTTCATGCCGGCGGTGATCTTCCCCCAGCTGCTCCTCTGCGGCCTCTTCGCCGCCCGCGACACCATGCACCCCGTCCTCGAAGGACTCTCCGACGTCCTGCCCATGTCCTACGCCGTCGACGGCATGACCCAGGTGGTCACCCACACCGACATGACCGCCGACTTCGTCCGCGACGCCGCGATCGTCGCCGCCTGCGCCCTGCTCGTCCTCGCCCTCGGCGCGGTCACCCTCCGCCGCCGCACCCCCTGACCGCACTCCGGACGGCACCCTCCCCCTTCCCCGCCCGGGTGCAAGGATGAGGACGTATAGGCAGCTCACGCGCAAGAACAGTTCGGCGAGGTGGATCGGGCATGACCCAGACAGTCGCAGTCCTCGGTACCGGCAAGATCGGCGAGGCCCTGCTCAGCGGAATGATCCGCGGCGGCTGGCCCGCCTCGAAGCTCCTCGTCACCGCCCGCCGCACCGAACGGGCCGAGGAACTCCGCACCCGCTACGGGGTCGAGGCCGTCTCCAACGCCGAGGCCGCCAAGCGCGCCGACACCCTCATCCTCACCGTCAAGCCCCAGGACATGGCCAAGCTCCTCGACGAGCTCGCCCCGCACGTTCCCGCCGACCGCCTGGTCATCAGCGGCGCCGCCGGTGTCCCCACCGCCTTCTTCGAGGAACGGCTCAGCCCCGGCACCCCCGTCGTCCGCGTCATGACGAACACCCCCGCCCTCGTCGACGAGGCCATGTCCGTCATCTCCGCCGGCAGCCACGCCACCGCGGCGCACCTCGCCCACACCGAGGAGATCTTCGGCAGCGTCGGCAAGACCCTGCGCGTCCCCGAGTCCCAGCAGGACGCGGCCACCGCCCTCTCCGGCTCCGGCCCCGCCTACTTCTACTTCCTCGTCGAGGCCATGACCGACGCCGGCATCCTTCTCGGGCTGCCCCGCGCCCAGGCCCACGACCTGATCGTCCAGGCCGCCATCGGCGCCGCCGTCATGCTGCGCGACAGCGGCGAACACCCGGTCAAGCTCCGCGAGGCCGTCACCTCCCCGGCCGGCACGACGATCAACGCCATCGTCGAACTGGAGAAGCACGGCGTACGCGCCGCCCTCATCGCCGCCCTCGAAGCGGCCCGCGACCGCAGCCGCGAGCTCGCCTCCGGCAACAGCTGAGACACCCGTACCGGTGGGGGCCCCGCGGCATGCGGGACCCCCCACCCGTCACGGCTCCAGCAGCCCGATGGCCCGGTACGCCCGGTCCACCACCGGCCGCGCCAGCTCCCTGGCCCGCCCGGCACCCTCGCGCAGCACCTTCTCCAGCTCCGCCGGATCGCCCGCCAGCTCCGCATGCCGCTCCTGTACGGGCCGCAGCAGTTCGACCACCGCGTCGGCGACATCCCGCTTCAGCGCCCCGTAGCCGCTGTACCCCTCGGCGAGTTCGGCCGGATCACCCCCGGCACACGCCGCCAGGATGTCCAGCAGATTGGCGACCCCCGGCCGCGCCTCCCGGTCGTAGACCACCGCACCGTCCCCGCTGTCGGTGACCGCCCGCATCACCTTCTTGCGCACGACCCCGGGCTCGTCGAGCAGATAGACGATCCCGGCCCCGCTCTCATGGGACTTCCCCATCTTCGACGTCGGGTCCTGCAGGTCCATGACCCGCGCGGCCACCGCCGGAAGCGTCGCCTTCGGCATGGTGAAGGTGTGCCCGTACCGCTGGTTGAACCGCACCGCCAGATCCCGGGTCAGCTCGACGTGCTGCCGCTGGTCCTCCCCGACCGGCACCTCCTGCGCGCCGTACGCCAGGATGTCGGCCGCCATCAGCACGGGATAGGTGAGCAGCGACAGCCGCACGCCCTCCCCGGAGGCCTGCGCCTTCGCCGCCTTCTCCTTGTACTGGATCATCCGCCGCAGCTCCCCGTCGGTGGCGGTGCACTCCAGGAGGTACGCCAGCCGGGTGTGCTCGTCGACATGGCTCTGCACGAAGAGGGTGCACCGCTGCGGATCCAGCCCGGCCGCCAGCAACAGCGTCGCCGCCTGCCGGCTCAGCCTTCGTACGCGGGCCGGCTCGTGCTCGACGGTCAGCGCGTGCAGATCGACGACGCAGAACAGCGCGGACTCGGGCGTCAGGTCGGCTTCGACCCACTGCCGCACGGCCCCCAGGTAGTTGCCCAGCGTCAGGTGTCCGGTGGGCTTGATCCCGCTGAAGATCCTCGTCGTCGTCATGTCCTGCTCTCCCTGTGTGTGAGTGGTGCCGGTGGCCACCGCGCCGGGCGACCGAGCCACTCCCGGGAGGGGAGAAACAAAAACGGCCGCCGTAGCGGCGGCCGTGAGCGCATGCGTGCTCGCGTGGAAGGTCGGCCGCCGTCAGGCGGCCCACCAGCGAAGGCTGAGCGTGAGCGCATGCGTAGTCATGGGCCCAGCGTAGACCGAAGGGGCTGAAGGCGGCGGGAGTTTCGCGGATCCCGCGCGGCGGGTCAGCCGGGGGTTGACACAGATGTGCCCGGTCCGTAAGGTTCTTCGAGTTGTCCGAAGTGAGCGCCGACCCCGGTCGGTCCCCGGACAGCCATCCCGCACTACACATTCGAACGAACGACGCACTCCGTCGTCTCGTTTTCATGCGTATTTGCGAATGAGGAATCCGCGTTCCAGGACGCAGCCGCCGATTAGGTTCGGAGGCACGGAATCCGCTACTGTCTCACTCGTCGAAAGGGCCCAACAGCCCGGAAGGCAAGCCCCGCTGACTGGGGATCAGGCCCGAAAGGATCTGATAGAGTCGGACTCGCCGGAAAGGGAAAGCGCGAAAGCGAAAACCTGGAAAGCGCCGAGGAAGTCGGACACGAAAGAGTCTGATAGAGTCGGAAACGCAAGAACAGAA
>NZ_JBVIAH010000016.1:196564-222018 GCF_055574035.1 Streptomyces sp. NPDC030021 | reverse complement strand
CTCCTCGGCTCGGCGCGTGCGGGCATGTCTCGGCTGTACCCGGTGGTCGCGCGCTCGTCCTGCGGGGACACCCCGCCCCGTCCCCCCACCCCTCATGCCGTCGCTGTCGGAGCCCTGCCGTGGGGCGGGGACACGCAGGAGGGTCCCCGCAGGACGAGCGCGCAACCCGGGCCGTCTGGCCGTGACGAGCCCGGACGCGCCGAGCCGAGGAGACCCTCGTGCGGGGCACCGCCCCACACCACCCAGCCCCGCCGGCGATTGAGGCGCGGGTCCGGGCGGAGCCCGGCATGGATCCGGACCCGCCGCACACCGCCAAGCCCCCCGCAAGGGACCGAGGCAAGGGCAGAGCCGTACCGCACACCGCCGAGCGGACCGCAGGTCACACGGCGGGTACGCAGCGGCCTTCCTCCGTGCGGTACTGCCACTTGGCTCCGGTGGTGACCAGTTCCCTCACGGCGCCGACGAAGCGGTCGACGTGCTCGTCGGGGGTCCCGGCGCCGAAGCTGACGCGGATCGCGTTCAGCGAGCGCTCCCCCGGCGCCGCCTCGGGGGCTCCGCATTCGCCCTGGGCCTGCGGCTCGCTGCCCAGCAGGGTGCGGACCAGCGGGTGGGCGCAGAACAGGCCGTCGCGGACGCCGATCCCGTACTCGGCGGACAGCGCGGCGGCGAAGTGGGAGCTGTTCCAGCCGTCCACCACGAAGGAGATGACGCCGACCCGCGGGGCGTCGTCCCCGAAGAGGGAGAGGATCCGGACCGCCGGGACCTCCGCCAGGCCGCTGCGGACCTTCGCGATGAGGTGCTGCTCGCGGGCGACGAGGTTCTCGAAGCCGGCCTCGGTCAGGGCCTTGCAGGCCGAGGCGATGGAGTAGACGCCGATGACGTTCGGGGAGCCGGCCTCGTGGCGGGCCGCGGTGGTGTGCCACTCGACGTCCACGCCGCCGTCCTCGCGCCGGGCCACCTTGCGGGAGGCCCCGCCTCCGGCCAGGTACGGCTGCGCTTCCTGCAGCCAGTCCGCGCGTCCGGCGAGCACGCCCGAGCCGAAGGGCGCGTAGAGCTTGTGCCCGGAGAAGGCGACCCAGTCGACGTCCAGCTCCTGCACGGAGACGGGGTGGTGCGGGGCCAGTTGGGCGGCGTCCAGCACGATGCGCGCGCCGTGGGCGTGCGCGGCGGCGGCGAGTTCCTTGACCGGCCACAGCTCGCCGGTGACGTTGGAGGCGCCGGTGACGCAGACCAGCGCGGGACCGTGAGGGTCGCGGTCGGCGAGCGCCCGCTCCAGGGTGGCGACGGCCTCGGCGGGGGTGCGCGGCGCGTTGAGGTAGGTGACCTGTGCGTCGACCCACGGCAGCAGGGAGGCGTGGTGCTCGGTCTCGAAGACGAACACCTGGCAGTCGGCGGGGAGTACGGCGGCGAGCAGGTTCAGCGAGTCGGTGGTGGACCGGGTGAAGACGACCTGGTCGGTGGGCCGGCAGTCGAGGAACTCGGCGACGGTGACCCGGCTCTGCTCGAAGAGGTCGGTGGAGAGCTGCGAGAGGTATCCGGCGCCGCGGTGCACGCTGCCGTAGTACGGGGCGTACGCGGCCACGTCGTCCCAGACCCGCTGCAGGGCGGGGGCGCTGGCCGCGTAGTCGAGGGCCGCGTAGGTGACCTCGCCGCCGGTGACGAGCGGGACGGTGACGTCCCGGCCGAGGACCGCGAGCGGCTCGGCACAGGCGGGGTCGACGGTGGCTGCGGCGGTGGTGGCGACGGCGGCGTTCAGGGTTGCGGACATGGCGGTGTCTCCCGGCAGGCAGGGCTGAATGGCTTCGGTGTGCCCGTACGCGGGTACGGCGCTGCGGCCGTCCGGGGTACGGGAGGGTCCTCGGTCCGCGCTGGGCGGGGGTACACGGAAGTGACCCTGATCCGAGGGGTGAAGTAGGGGCGGAGCCGCCCTATCGCATTCGCTTGCTCACGGAAAAAGCTCCTCGAGAAGACCAGGACCCCTGGCGTCGAGGGATCCGCGCTTGCCGTAGGCCTTGCTGCCTACGACCTGGTCATCACCCGGGGCACCCCGCCACGGAAGGAGGGTTGCCGGACAGCAAGCCGGGGCCTAAACGCTGTCACTCGTGACCTGGTCAGCATCCTGCCACAAGATCGCCCGAACGCAAGACCCCGGTCCGAATGGCGGACCGGGGTCGTTGCTTTCACGCCGTTCTCACACCGCTACGCGTTGCTGGCCGTCACCCAGCGTTCCAGGGCCGCCCGCGCCGCACCCGAGTCGATGGACTCCGCCGCACGGGCGATACCGGCCGTGATCTGCTCCTCCAGGCTGCCGGGGCCCGGGTCGAGGGCCACCAGGGCCGCCGCCGAGTTCAGCAGCACGGCGTCGCGGACCGGTCCGGTCTCGCCGGCCAGCAGGCGGCGGGCCACGTCCGCGTTGTACGAGGGGTCCCCGCCGGCCAGGGCGGAGACGTCGACCAGGGAGATGCCCACGTCACGGGGGTCGAAGGCCCGCTCGGAGACCTTGCCGTCGCCGACCCACCAGATGCGCGAGGTCGACGTCGTGGTCAGTTCGTCCAGGCCGTCGTCACCGCGGAAGACCAGCGCGGACGAGCCCCGCTCGGCGAGCACGCCCGCGATGATCGGGGCCATCCGGGGATCGGCCACGCCGGTCGCCTGGGCGCGCACCCGGGCCGGGTTGGTCAGCGGGCCCAGCGCGTTGAAGAAGGTCCGGATGCCCAGTTCCTTGCGGGCCGCGGCCACATGGCGCAGTGCCGGGTGGAACTTGACCGCGAAGCAGAAGGTGATGCCGGCCTCCTCGGCGACCTCCACGACCCGCTCGCGGCTCAGCTGGAGGTTGACCCCGAGCTTTTCCAGGACGTCCGAGGAGCCGCTCGCGGAGGACGCGG
This sequence comes from Streptomyces sp. NPDC030021, assembly GCF_055574035.1. NCBI lineage: Bacteria > Bacillati > Actinomycetota > Actinomycetes > Kitasatosporales > Streptomycetaceae > Streptomyces > Streptomyces sp. NPDC030021. The sequence goes on along the minus strand of NZ_JBVIAH010000016.1, from coordinate 219,133 downwards.
CCCGGTTGCCGTGCTTGACGACCTTGGCGCCGGTACCGGCCACCACGATCGCCGACATCGTGGAGATGTTCACCGTTTTGGCCCCGTCGCCGCCGGTGCCGACGATGTCCACCGTGCGGCCCGGCACCTCGATCAGGTTGGCGTGCGCGTACATCGCCCGTACGAGGCCGTTGATCTCCTCGACCGTCTCCCCCTTGGCCCGCAGCGCGACCGTGAAGCCGGCGATCTGGGCGTCGGTGGCCTCCCCCCGCATGATCCGGTCCATGGCCCAGGCGGTGTCCTCCGCACGCAGGTCCCGGCCGGTCAGCAGAGCGTCGAGAACGCCCGGCCAGCCACGGGCCGCCACGCTGTCGCCGCCTGCCGGGGTCGCAACGTTCATGGTCCGCTCCTGCTGTCGGTGGGCCGTCCCCATATTCTGGCGCCCACGTCTGATCGGTCAGGGTTCAGCCTATCCAGCCCCGGTTACGGCAAAGAGCCCCGTCCAGACACTGGACGGGGCTCTCGCCGTGGCGACACCAGGACTGACCGGAATCAGTCCCTCATGCGTTCATACGGGGATCAGTGGTGGCCGTGGCCGGCCTGGATCTCCTTGTATTCCTCCACCGTGGGCTTCGGAATCTGGTTGTTCTCGCCGTAGAAGCCCTTGCTGAGCTTCGCGCGCAGCTTCTCGGCGGCCTTCACCTTGCGCTCGACACCGTTCTCGTCGACCGTCGGGCCGATCTCGATCGGCTTGTACTGCTCGTGCGCGGTGAGCTTGTGCAGCTGGCCCGCCGGGAGCGGCTCGTGGACCTCGACGAACTCACCGTGCGGCAGACGCTTGATGATGCCGGTCTCGCGACCGTGCAGCACCTTGTCGTGGTCCCGGCGCTGGAGGCCGAGGCAGATCCGCTTGGTGACGATGAAGGCGAGGACCGGGACGACGAAGAAGCCGATCCGGACGAACCAGGTGATCGAGTTGATCGACAGGTGGAAGTACTGGGCGAACATGTCGTTGCCACCGCCGATGAGGAGCACGATGTACTCCGCGATCCAGGCGACACCGAAGCCCGTACGGGTCGGGACGTTGCGCGGGCGGTCCAGGATGTGGTGCTCGCGCTTGTCCCCGGTGACCCAGGACTCGATGAACGGCCAGGCGGCGATCGAGCCCAGCACAAGCGGGAAGAGCAGCAGCGGGATGAAAACGCCCAGGACGAGCGTGTGGCCCCACAGGTTGATCTCCCAGCCGGGCATGGCTCGGATCAGGCCTTCCGGCATACCCATGTACCAGTCGGGCTGCGCACCGGTGGACACGTGGTCCGGGCGGTACGGGCCGAGCGCCCAGATCGGGTTGATCGTGGCGATGGCCGCGACGGCCGCGATGACACCGAAGACCAGGAAGAAGAAGCCTCCGGCCTTGGCCATGTAGACCGGCAGCAGCGGCATGCCGACGACGTTGTTGTTCGTCTTGCCGGGACCCGCGAACTGGGTGTGCTTGTGGTAGAAGACCAGGATCAGGTGGGCCACGAGCAGGCCCATCATGATGCCGGGCAGCAGCAGGATGTGCACCGAGTAGAACCGCGCGACGAAGTCGCCGCCCGGGAACTCCCCGCCGAACAGGAACATCGACAGGTACGTGCCGACGACCGGGACGGACAGGATGGCGCCCTGCATGAAGCGGACACCGGTACCCGAGAGCAGGTCGTCCGGCAGCGAGTAACCGGTGAAGCCGGTGAACATGCCGAGGACCAGCAGCAGGAAGCCGAAGATCCAGTTGACCTCACGCGGCTTGCGGAACGCGCCGGTGAAGAAGACGCGCATCATGTGCACGATCATCGCCGCGACGAAGATCAGCGCCGCCCAGTGGTGGATCTGACGGATCAGCAGGCCACCGCGGACGTCGAAGCTGATGTCCAGCGTCGAGGCGAAGGCCTCGGACATCATGACGCCCTGCATCGGCACGTACGAGCCGTGGTACACGACCTCGTTCATGCTCGGGTGGAAGAACAGCGTCAGGTACACACCCGTGAGGATGATGATGATGAAGCTGTAGAGGCAGATCTCACCCAGCATGAAGGACCAGTGGTCCGGGAAGATCTTGCGCATGTTGGCCTTGGCCAGGCCGTAGATGCCCAGGCGGCCGTCCGCCCAGTCCGCTACGCGCTCGCCGGCCGGCGCTTTGCGCTCGTTGTTGTCGCTGGTGCTCATCCGCGCTCCCAGAATGCAGGACCGACGGGCACTTCGAAGTCGCCAAGCGCTTCGAGGAAGCCTTCGTCATTCACGCCGATCCGCAGCTGCGGAAGCGCGTGACCGGCCGGGCCGAAGATGACACGGGCGCCGTCGGAGAGGTCGAAGGTGGACTGGTGGCACGGGCAGAGCACGTGGTGCGTCTGCTGCTCGTACAGGCTGATCGGGCAGCCGACGTGGGTGCAGATCTTGGAGTAGGCCACGATCCCGTCGTGGGACCACTCCAGTTCCTTCTTGTCCTTGATGTCGTCCGGCTGAATGCGGACGATCATCAGGGCAGCCTTGGCGATCTGGACCTGGAAGTCGTGCTGCTCCTCCTCCAGGCCTTCCGGCCTGGCGAAGGTCAGCGACCCGACGAGCACGTCCTCGGGACGCAGCGGCTCGTTGGTGTTGTCGTTGATGAGCAGCTTGCCCTTGGCCCACAGGGTCTTGCGGAGCTTCTCCTCGGGCAGCGGGCCCAGGTCGCGCAGCAGCATCACGCCGGCGAGCGGCACCATGGCCATCGCACCGAGCAGCGTGTTGCGGATCAGGGGCCGGCGGCCGATGCCGGACTCGCTCGCGCCGTCGGCGAAGTCCTGCAGGACCTGCGCCTTGACCTCCGGCGGGGCGGCGATCTCGTGGCGCTCGGCGGCTACCTCGACGTCGGACATCAGGGTGCGGGCCCAGTGGACCGCGCCCGCGCCGATGCAGAAGAGGGCCACGCCCAGGGTCATGCCCAGGGAGAAGTTGAGCGCGCTGACCTTCCCGATGGGGAAGATGTACACGATCTTGTCGACCGGGAAGATCACGTAGGACGCGATGAAGCCGATCGTCGCCAGCATCGACAGGATGAAGAGCATCGCGACGGTGCGCTCGGAGCGCTTCGCCGCCCGCTCGTCGATGTCCTGGATGCGGGGCTTGTGGACCGGCAGGCCCGGGTCGGCGAACGGGTCGTCCGCGACCGCTACGCCACCGTGGTGGGCGTCGCCCTGCTCGCTCGGCAGGTGCTTCTCTTCGGGAATCTCTTGGCTACTCATGACTTCTTGGCCTTAGCGGTGTGGGCCGCGACCCAGACGGCGACAGCGATCAGCGCACCCAGGGCGAAGATCCAGCCGAACAGACCCTCGGAGACGGGGCCGAGGCCACCGAGCTTCAGGCCGCCGGGGCTGGTCGACTTCTCGCCGTTGACGTTCTGGAGGTACGCGATGATGTCCTTCTTCTGCTTCTCCGGCATGGTGCTGTCGGGGAAGGAGGGCATGTTCTGCGGGCCGGTCTGCATGGCCTCGTAGATGTGCTTCGGCGAGACACCCTCAAGGTTGGGGGCGTACTTGCCGTTCGTCAGCGCGCCGCCTTCGCCGGTGAAGTTGTGGCACTGCGCGCAGTTGTTGCGGAAGAGCTCACCACCGTTGGCGATGTCGGCGCCCGCCGGGTCGTACTGCTTCGCGGTCGGCGTGATCGGACCGGCGCCGAGGGACGCGATGTACGCGGCCAGCTGGTCGATCTGCGCCTGCTCGTAGATGACGGGCTTCTTCGGCACCTGGGCGCCGGGCTGCTGGGCGGGCATGCGGCCCGTGCTCACCTGGAAGTCGACGGCCGCGGAGCCGACGCCGACCAGGCTCGGGCCGTCAGAGGAACCCTGACCGCCGGTTCCGTGGCAGCTTGCGCAACCCACGGCGTAGAGCTTCTTGCCCTCCTCGATGGCGAGGGACTGGGCGGTTTCATCGGCCTGCGCCTTGCCCGCGGGGGCGAAGGCGGCGTACAGCCCCCCAGTGGCCGCCAGCGCGAGGAGTAGAACGACGACCGCCGCCAGCGGATGGCGTCGTCGTGCGGAGAGCTTTTTCACGGATTACCCCGGTGTCAGGATCTTCTGCGTCGGTGTGTCTGGATGGAGTGCCGGGTCTTGCCCGGTGACGTGTTCGCTACTTGATCAGGTAGATCGTCGCGAAGAGGCCGATCCAGACGACGTCGACGAAGTGCCAGTAGTAGGACACGACGATGGCCGACGTGGCCTGTTCGTGGGTGAACCTCTTGGCCGCGTACGTCCGGCCGAGGACCAGCAGGAAGGCGATGAGACCGCCCGTCACGTGCAGACCGTGGAAGCCGGTGGTCAGGTAGAACACCGAGCCGTAGGGGTCCGACGAGAGGGACAGGCCCTCATGCTTGACCAGCTCGGTGTACTCGAACACCTGGCCGCCAATGAAGATCGCACCCATGACGAACGTGATGATGAACCACGTCCGGAGCTTCTTCACGTCACCGCGCTCGGCGGCGAATACGCCGAGCTGGCAGGTGAGCGAGGAAAGCACCAGGATCGTCGTGTTCGTCGCCGAGAAGGGAAGATTCAGGGCTTCGGCCTGTTTCGTCCAGAACTCGGGACCCATCACGGATCGCAGGGTGAAGTACATCGCGAAGAGGGCCGCGAAGAACATCAGCTCGGAACTCAACCAGATGATGGTTCCGACGCTGACGAGGTTCGGCCGGTTGACCGTCGGGTGCGCGTGCCCGGTATCTACTGTCGTTGCTGTCGCCACGACCGACATTATGTCGGTCGCTTATCCCGCCCTCACCCCGGGGGGTGCCGTTCGGAGTGTCAGGGGCGTGTGCAAGGCCCGAACGGCCCATCAGATGAGCCCTGCGCGCCGTCACCTGCGACATGTTCGAACCGATGTTGACGGCGCACCGGGAGGAGTAGCATCCCGCGCAACATCAACGTGATTCACGGCCACGTGGAGGAACGAAATGCGGGCGACTGCGCGGGTTCTGGTCTACAGCGACGACGCGGGCACCCGGGAGCAGGTGCGGCTGGCGGCAGGACGCAGGCCCGCCGAGGACCTGCCGCCGGTGGAGTTCCTGGAGTGCGCGACGCTGCCGGCGGTCCTGACGGAGCTGGACGCGGGCGGAATCGACGTGTGCGTGCTGGACGGCGAGGCGGTTCCGGCCGGGGGCATGGGCGTGTGCCGGCAGATCAAAGACGAGATCTTCCGGTGTCCGCCGGTGCTGCTGCTGATGGGGCGCCCCCAGGACGCCTGGCTGGCCACGTGGAGCCGCGCGGACGCCGCCGTGACCCTTCCGGTGGACCCGGTGCAGTTCGCGGACACCCTGGCGGGCCTCCTGAGGACCCGTCTGTCCCTGGACGCCTGATCCGTCCCGCGGGCCCCGTGTGTGCCCGTGTGTGCCCCGCAGGGGCCCGTACGGGTGAATGGGCCGGGATTCTCCCCCCCCGGACGGCGTCCGGGGGGAGAGGCCGGCCCGGGGCCACCTAGACGGTGGGGCGCAGGCGGGCCTGGTCGACCGGGCTGCGGCCTTCCTGGGTGCCCTTGAGCAGGGCGCTGCCCTGGCGCCAGTCCTTCCAGTCCATGTTCCAGTCGCCGAAGCCGTTGCCGAAGACGTCCATGTCGTCGCCGATGCTGTTGATCACCTTGACGACGTCGCCCTCGGTGATGTTCTCGTAGAACCAGGCGGCGTTGCCGGTGCTCATGCCGGTGCAGCCGTGGCTGACGTTCTCGTAGCCCTGGGAGCCGACGGACCACGGCGCGGCGTGGACGTATTCACCACTCCAGGTGACGCGGGTGGCGTAGTAGACGGGCAGGTTGTAGTACTCGCTGCCGCCGATGCCGACGGTGTCGCCGCGCATCTGTACGAAGTACTGCTTGCCCAGCACCACCTTGATGCCGTTGCGGGTGGAGAAGCCGGGCTTTCCGGTGGTCACCGGGATGGTGTTGATCACTTCTCCGTTGCGCCGGAACGTGAGGTAGTGCGAGGAGGCGTCGGTGGTGACCTCGACCCGGTCCCCGATCTCCAGCTTCAGCGGCTTGGCGACGGCCCCGTGGAGTTCGTCGGTGATCCTGACGCCTTCCAGGTTGCTCCGTACGGAGACGGCGGAGTTGGCGGGCCAGTAGTCCTTGGGCCGGTAGTGGAGGTTCTTGTCGTCCACCCAGTGCCAGGCGCCCTCGACGCCGGGCGGGGTGTCGACGACGAGGCCCCGTTCCACGATGGCGCGGGCGGCCTTGTCCTTGACGGGCTCACTGAGTTCGGCGGTGATGGGCTGCCCGACGCCGTACTTGCCCTCGTCCGGGCCGAACTCGACCTTCAGGATCCCCTTGGACGGGGTGGTGTCGAAGGTGAGCGTGCGCTGGCCGGGGGCGCCCCGCTCGTCCTCGGTGCTCACGGTGACCGTGTAGCGGACGCCTGAGGCCATCGGGGTCGTGCTGTGCCAGCGGTCCCCCTTGGCGCTCAGTTCGCCCGCCAGGCGGCGGCCGTGGGTGTCCACGGCCAGCACATCGGTGATCCGGCCGCCGCCGCTCTTGGCGGTGATTTCCAGGGGCCGGTCGGGGTTCACGGGGCGGTTGCCGGCGCTCTGGTTGAAGGCGACCTGATCGCCCGCGTCGTACGGGCGGGCTGACAGCGGGTTCTTGTCGCCGGACCCGCATGCGGTGGCGCCGGCCCCGAGGGACGCGACCAGCAGGGAGCAGCTGAGTACCGTCCAAAGACGCGGTGAGTGCTTCATGGAGCCAACGCTATGAAGATATGACAAATCCGGCGCGCGGGGTGACTGCAAACGAGGGGCCCGGGCTCCTCCCGAAGGAGGGGCCCGGGCCCCAAGTGCTGCGCGGCGCGGCCGCGGAGGTGCTGCTACTGGTTCTGGTTCTCACCGCGGTAGTACTCGTACACCCAGCCCCACAGGCCGATCATGATGATCGGGGCCGAGAAGTACATGAGCCACCAGCCGAAGACGACGCCCATGAACGCGAGCGCACCGCCGATGCCCAGCGAGAGCGGCTGCCAGCTGTGCGGGGAGAAGAACCCCAGCTCGCCCGCCTCGTCGGCGACGTCGGCCTCCAGGTTGTCCTGGGCCATCTCGTCGACACGCTTGGCCGTGAAGGCCAGGTAGTAGCCGATCATGACGCTCAGGCCGAAGGCCAGGAAGAGCGCGGTGGTACCGACGGGCTCCTTCGACCACACGCCGTACACGACGGCCATGATCAGGATGAAGAAGGAGAGCCAGAGGAACATCTTGCCCTGGATCTTCACTTGCCGGCCTCCTTGCCACCGGTGACGGCCTTGGCGGCGACGCTGTGGTCCTCGAGGTGGTCGAGGGCCGCGATCTCAGGGTGGTGCAGGTCGAACGCCGGGGACTCGGAACGGATCCGCGGCAGGGTGAGGAAGTTGTGCCGCGGCGGCGGGCAGGACGTCGCCCACTCCAGCGAACGGCCGTAACCCCACGGGTCGTCGACCTCGACCTTCTCGCCGTACTTGGCCGTCTTCCAGACGTTGTACATGAACGGCAGCATCGACAGGCCGAGCACGAACGAGCTGATCGTCGAGATCGTGTTCAGCGTGGTGAAACCGTCGGCGGCGAGGTAGTCCGCGTAACGACGCGGCATTCCCTCGGCGCCCAGCCAGTGCTGCACCAGGAAGGTGCCGTGGAAGCCGATGAACAGCGTCCAGAACGTCATCTTGCCGAGGCGCTCGTCCAGCATCTTGCCCGTGAACTTCGGCCACCAGAAGTGGAAGCCGGCGAACATCGCGAACACCACGGTGCCGAAGACGACGTAGTGGAAGTGCGCGACGACGAAGTACGAGTCGGAGACGTGGAAGTCCATCGGGGGCGAGGCCAGGATGACGCCGGTCAGACCACCGAAGGTGAAGGTGACCAGGAAGCCGATCGTCCAGAGCATCGGGGTCTCGAAGGACAGCGAGCCCTTCCACATGGTGCCGATCCAGTTGAAGAACTTCACACCGGTCGGTACCGCGATCAGGAAGGTCATGAAGGAGAAGAACGGCAGCAGCACGCCACCGGTGACGTACATGTGGTGGGCCCACACGGTCACGGAGAGGCCGGCGATCGCGATCGTCGCGGCGATCAGGCCGATGTAGCCGAACATCGGCTTACGGCTGAAGACCGGGATGATCTCGGAGACGATTCCGAAGAACGGCAGCGCGATGATGTACACCTCTGGATGCCCGAAGAACCAGAAGAGGTGTTGCCATAGCAATGCGCCGCCGTTCGCGGCATCGAACACATGCGCACCGAACTTGCGGTCGGCCTCCAGCGCGAAGAGCGCGGCGGCCAGCACCGGGAAGGCGAGCAGGACCAGGACACCGGTCAGCAGCACGTTCCAGGTGAAGATCGGCATGCGGAACATCGTCATGCCGGGTGCGCGCATGCAGATGATCGTGGTGATGAAGTTGACCGAGCCGAGGATGGTTCCGAAGCCGGAGAAGGCCAGACCCATGATCCACATGTCGGCGCCGATGCCCGGCGACCGGACCGCGTCCGACAGCGGGGAGTAGGCGAACCAGCCGAAGTCGGCGGCGCCGTTCGGCGTCACGAAGCCGGCCACAGCGATGGTCGAGCCGAAGAGGTACAGCCAGTACGCGAACATGTTCAGCCGCGGGAACGCCACGTCGGGCGCACCGATCTGCAGCGGCATGATCCAGTTGGCGAAGCCCGCGAAGAGCGGGGTGGCGAACATCAGCAGCATGATCGTGCCATGCATGGTGAACGCCTGGTTGAACTGCTCGTTCGACATGATCTGCGTGCCCGGACGGGCCAGCTCGGCGCGCATGAAGAGCGCCAGCACGCCGCCGATGATGAAGAACACGAACGACGTGACCAGGTACATCGTGCCGATGGTCTTGTGGTCGGTCGTGGTCATCCACTTCACGACCACATTGCCCGGCTGCTTGCGCCGTACCGGCAGCTCGTTCTCATACGAGTCGGCGGCGGCACCCTGGGATTCGTTGAGGATGCTCACAGTTTGTTCACTTCCGCATTCCGGGCCGGGTCGGTCTGCTGGATGCCGGCCGGGAGGTAGCCGGTCTGACCCTTCTCCGCCAGATCCTTCAGGTACGCCCGGTACTCCTCAGGGGAGACCACCTTGACGTTGAAGAGCATCCGGGAGTGGTCAACGCCGCAGAGCTCGGCGCACTTGCCCATGAAGGTGCCGTATTCGGACGGGGTGACCTCGAAGACGTTCGTGTGGCCCGGAATGACGTCCTGCTTGAACAGGAACGGGACCACCCAGAAGGAGTGGATCACGTCGTTCGACGACAGGATGAAACGGACCTTCTCGCCCTTGGGGAGGACCAGGGTCGGACCCGGGTTGCCCGTCTGGGGGTTCTTGTCGCCCGGGACACCCTTCTGGTAGACGCCTTCGGCGCCCGCCGGGAAGTCCTTGGTGAAGCGGTCCGGGATGGAGGCCAGCTCCTTGGGGACCGCACCCGCCTTCGGGGTCGCCGCGTCGCCGTCGACGTTCTCGACGTAGTTGAAGCCCCAGCTCCACTGGAAGCCGATCACGTTGATCGTGTGCGGCGGCTTCGGGGTGAGGGCCAGGAGCTTCGACTCGTCACGAGCGGTGAAGTAGAAGAGCACCGAGACGATGATGAGCGGGACCACGGTGTACAGCGCCTCGATGGGCATGTTGTACCGGGTCTGCGCGGGGACCTCGATCTTCGTCCGGCTGCGCCGGTGGAAGATGATGCTCCAGATGATCAGGCCCCACACGAGGATGCCCGTCACCAGCGCGGCCGCCCAGGATCCCTGCCACAGGGAGAGGATGCGCGGCGCCTCCTCGGTTACCGGAGTCGGCATTCCGAGGCGGGGGAAGTCTTTCCATGTATACGAGCAACCAGTGGCGGTCGCCAGGACCACGCCCGCAGTCAGCGCCTGCAGCAGCTTCCGCCGCATCGGGCGCCGCGGCGAGCGGTCGGAGCCGTAGGGACTCACGTAGCGCCTTCCCGAGAGTCTCGGCCCGCGCGGCCGGCCGCGGCCGTGTTCGGGTCGGTCGCCGGCCCTGACGCAGGCAGGGGTTTGGATGTTTATGCGGACCAAACCCTACTGGACGCTATTTGGGGTCGCGCGGGGAGGGTGCCCAACGCGCCGCTACTGCCCCCGAAGGGATGGATCCGCCGTCCGGGGGACAGCGCGAATGGCCCTGAATGGCGGGCTCCGGAGCACATCTGACGCCCCCTGACCTCGAACGCTGCGGGCCTCGCGTTAGCGTGACCGGATGCCGTACTTCGACAGCGCGTCCGCCGCTCCCCTGCACCCCGTGGCCCGCCAGGCGTTGCAGGCCGCCCTGGACGAGGGCTGGGCCGATCCGGCCCGGCTCTACCGGGAGGGCAGGCGCGCCCGGCTGCTGCTGGACGCGGCGCGGGAGGCCGCCGCGGAGGCGGTGGGATGCCGGGCCGACGAGCTCGTGTTCACTCCTTCGGGGACGCACGCGGTTCACACGGGAGTGGCGGGGGTCCTCGCAGGGCGCCGGCGCGTCGGAAGTCATCTGGTCGTATCGGCGGTCGAACACAGTTCTGTATTGCATGCGGCCGAGGTGCACGAGGCGGGCGGCGGGACGGTGACCGAGGTCCCGGTGGACCGGTGGGGCGCGGTGACGCCCGCCGCCTACGCGGACGCGCTCGCCCCGGAGAGCGCCCTCGCCTGCCTCCAGTCGGCCAACCACGAGGTGGGCACGGTCCAGCCGGTGGCGGAGGTGGCCGAGGTCTGCGCGGCGGCCGGGGTGCCGCTGCTGGTGGACGCGGCCCAGTCGCTGGGCTGGGGTCCGGTGGAGGGCGCCTGGTCCGTGCTGGCCGCGAGTGCGCACAAGTGGGGCGGCCCGCCCGGGGTCGGCCTGCTGGCGGTCCGCAAGGGGGTGCGCTTCTCCCCCCAAGGGCCTGCGGACGAGAGGGAGTCGGGGCGCTCCCCCGGTTTCACGAACCTGCCAGCGATCGTGGCCGCGGCGGCTTCCCTGCGGGCCGTACGGGCCGAGGCGGACGCGGAGGCGGCCCGGCTGCGGGTCCTGGTGGACCGTATCCGGCGGAGGGTGGTGCGGCTGGTCCCGGACGTGGAGGTGGTGGGCGATCCGGAGCGGCGGCTGCCGCACCTGGTCACCTTCTCCTGCCTGTACGTCGACGGGGAGACGCTGCTGCACGAGCTGGACCGGGCCGGTTTCTCGGTCTCCTCCGGCTCCTCGTGCACGAGCTCCACGCTGACCCCCAGTCACGTGCTGCGGGCGATGGGCGTGCTGTCGGAGGGGAACGTACGGGTGTCCCTGCCGCCGGGGACCCCGGCGGAGGAGGTCAACGCGTTCCTGGAGGTGCTGCCGCGCGCGGTGGCGGACGTACGGGAACGGCTCGGCGTGTCGGAGCCCCCGGCGGTGGCGCCGGTGGCGGACTCCCTGGAGCTCGACGCGCTCGGGCTGCGGTGCCCCCAGCCGGTGATCGAACTGGCCCGGGCCATCGTGACGGTCCCGGTGGGCGGGACCGTCACGGTCGTCTCCGACGACGAGGTGGCGCGGCTGGACATCCCGGCGTGGTGCGCGATGCGGGGCCACACGTATGTGGGCGAGACCCCCCGCGAGGTCGGCTCGGCGTACACGGTCCGCCGAGCCACCTGACCCGGCCCGCCCCCATCCGGCTGCGCCAGATCCAGCCCCTCCGGCGTTTGAGGAGCGGGGTCTGGGGCGGAGTCCCAGGAGACCCGGCTCCGCCGGACACCGGGCTCCGCCCGGACCCTCCCCCAGCTACCGCTGGGAGGTGCCCCTGCTCAAACGCCGGAGGGGCTGGATCTGGCCGGGCTCACCACCAGTGGGGCTGCAGTGGGGTGGGCCCTTGGGGCGAACGTCGAAGCCGCGGGAGCCGCGGGAGCGGGTCCCGCGGATCCGGGGCGACGGCGGTCAGGCGAGGTGGGCGCGGACTTCCGCTGCGGCTTCGTCGCCGTAGGCCTTGGTGAAGCGCTCCATGAAGTGGGCACGGGCCAGCGCGTACTCCTGGGTGCCCAGGGTCTCGATGACCAGCGTCGCGAGCATGCAGCCCAGCTGCGCCGCACGCTCCAGGCCGACGCCCCAGCCCAGACCGGTCAGGAACCCGGCGCGGAACGCGTCGCCGACACCCGTCGGGTCGACCTTCGCGGTCTCCTCCGGGCAGCCGACCACGATCGGGGCCTCGCCGACGCGCTCGATCCGGACGCCGTTGGAGCCCAGCGTGGTCACGCGGGTGCCGACCTTCGACAGGATCTCCTCGTCGGTCCAGCCGGACTTCGACTCGATGAGGCCCTTCTCGTACTCGTTCGAGAAGAGGAAGGTCGCGCCCTCCATCAGGGTGCGGATGTTGTCGCCGTCCATCCGGGCGATCTGCTGCGAGAAGTCGGCGGCGAAGGGGATCCCGCGCGTGCGGCACTCCTCCGTGTGGCGCAGCATCGCCTCGGGGTCGTCCGCGCCGATGAGGACGAGGTCGAGTCCGCCGACCCGGTCGGCCACGGACTTGAGCTCGATCAGCCGGGCCTCGCTCATCGCGCCCGTGTAGAAGGAGCCGATCTGGTTGTGGTCGGAGTCCGTGGTGCACACGAAGCGCGCGGTGTGCAGCACCTCGGAGATCCGGACGGACTCGGTGTCGACGCCGTGCCGGTCCAGCCAGGCGCGGTATTCGTCGAAGTCGGAGCCGGCGGCTCCGACGAGGATCGGGCGGGTGCCGAGCTGCCCCATACCGAAACAGATGTTCGGGCCGACCCCGCCCCGCCGGACGTCGAGGTTGTCGACGAGGAAGGAGAGGGAGACCGTGTGCAGCTGGTCCGCGACCAGCTGGTCGGCGAAACGGCCGGGGAAGGTCATGAGGTGGTCGGTGGCGATGGAGCCGGTGACTGCGATGCGCACGGCGAGGACGCTCCTGCTGAGGACGGCGAGGGACAGTCAAAACTACCCGGTAAGCAGCCCCGGGCTGTACCCCGGAAACTACCCCTTAGTAGGTCTTTCTTCGCCAGAGTTCCGATGCCTACGGTGCCTGCATGACCTATACCGACGGTTTCGGCTACTCCGAGTACACCGCCGACAAGCGCGGCGCGGAAGCCCCACGACAGCCCGGTTTCGCCCGCCTGCTGGGTGACTGCGCCCGGATGGCCCCGCACTGGGCGGTTCCGGCGGGTCCCCGGCCGGTCCGCGTGGCCCCTTCGCAGATCCACGGGATCAGCGTCCCGCCGGCCTCTGCGCGGCTGATCGCCTCCACGTCCGTGTACGGGGACCAGTAGGAGGGAACCGGTTGCGCTCCCGCTCCGTCACACCCGCATCAGGTACGACGGGACCGGTGAAGGAGCGATGCGGTGACCAGCGAAGGACCCGACGACACATCACGCGGAACACGGCGGCGGCCCGCCTGGGCCGTCGGTTCGATCGCGGCCGCCGTCCTGCTCGCGGGCGGCGGTGGCGCGTACTGGGCGTCGACCGCCTACGGCGACGGCGGGCCGGGCCACCGTACGGGTGACAGCACGGCGTCCGCGCCCCGCGACGCGGGAGACCCCTCGGGGCCGGGCATCGCGCCCGGGGAGCCCGACCCGTCCGGCGGCGGGGTGGTCTACCGGGCCGACGTGAAGCTTCCGGAGGCTCCGGCCGACGCGCCCGCCTACGCGCTGGCCGGCGAGGTCACCTCGGCGGAGGTGGCCCGCCTCGCGGCGGCTCTGGGCCTGCCGGGCGAGCCGCGCCTGAGCGGGGACGTCTGGCTGGCCGGGGAGGCCGCCGACGGCTCCGGGCCCCGGCTCACGGTGGCCCGTACGGCGCCGGGGACGTGGAACTTCGCCCGTTTCCAGGCTCCGGGCAACGGCAACAACAACGGCGCCGGGGACGACTGCGTGCGCGGCAAGGACACCTGCGGCCCGGCCACCCTCCCGCAGGACGCGGGGGCGAGTGCGGGCGGCGGGGCCGAGACCGGCAAGCCGGTGTCGGAGGAGGCCGCCAAGGCCGCGGCGGCCCCCGTACTGGCCGCCGCGGGGGTGGCGGGAGCCACGCCCGACGCCCGGTTCAACCAGGGTTCGGTACGGGTGGTGACCGCCGACCCGGTGGTCGACGGGCTGCGCACGCACGGCTGGGCCACGAAGGTCAGCGTGGGCTCCGACGGCTCGGTGGTGGGGGGCAACGGGGAGCTGAAGGCTCCCGTACGGGCGGCCTCGCAGCAGGTGGTCGGGGCCGTGGAGGCGCTGGCCCGGCTGAACGCGAAGTCGGGTGGCAGGGAGGGCAACCCCGAGCCCAGCGGATGCGCGAGCGCGGTCCCGCTGATGGCGGACACCCCGGTGCCGGCCACGGACACGGTGCCGTGCAACCCGGAGCCGCGGCCGATGAAGCCCCCGCGGACGGAGACGGTGAAGGGCGCCGTGCTCGGGCTGGTTCCCGGCACGGTGAACGGGGCGCAGGGTTTGGTTCCGGCCTGGCTCTTCGAGGTGGCGGGCCAGGGCGGCGCGCCCGGTCACACGGTGGTGCAGCCGGCGGCGGCCGCCCAGGAGAGCACTCCCGGCCCGAAGGACCTGCGCACGGTGACGGGATTCTCGTACGCGGAGGCCGACCGGAAGCTGACCGTGAACTTCTGGGGCAGCGTGTGCAGCACGTACGCCGTGGAGGCGCGGGAGCAGAAGGAATCGGTCCTGGTGAAGATCACGGACACCCCGAACAAGCCGGGCCAGGCCTGCATCATGCTGGCGCAGGAGATGTCCTTGACGGTGACGCTGGAGCAGCCGCTGGGCGACCGGAAGGTGCTCGACGCGGCCACGGGCAAGCCGCTCCCCCGGCAGTAGCCGAGGTCCCGGGCAGGGCCCGGGACCGGGTATGACACGAGGGCCCGCCCCCGGTCGGATTCGACCGGGGGCGGGCCCTCGTGGGCGTCCGCGCTTAGCTGAACGAGTCGCCGCAGGCGCAGGAGCCCGTGGCGTTGGGGTTGTCGATCGTGAAGCCCTGCTTCTCGATGGTGTCGACGAAGTCGATGGAGGCACCGTGGAGGTACGGAGAGCTCATCCGGTCCGTGACGACCTTCACACCGTCGAAGTCCTTCACGACGTCGCCGTCGAGGGAGCGCTCGTCGAAGAAGAGCTGGTAGCGCAGGCCGGAGCAGCCACCGGGCTGGACGGCGACGCGGAGCGCCAGGTCATCGCGGCCTTCCTGCTCCAGCAGGGTCCTGACCTTCTCGGCGGCGGCGTCGGACAGGAGGATGCCGTCGCTCACAGTGGTCTTGTCGTCCTGTACGGACATCTGCATTCACTCCCGAAGTGGGCGGCTCCCCGCCTGAGGCGGGGAAACGTCGGACTCTTGCCGTCGGTGGCAACGAGCGGGACCACGGATTCATTCCGGGACCCGACGCTTGTTTCAGATATTCCATGCTCGCACACCGCGCGTGGGGGTGGACCCGGCGAATCGTGGGCTGATGCGTCACATTGACACTATCGGCATCGTCAAACTGACGTGAAGCGGTTATGATAGATAACGTCAAATAGACGAGAAGTCGAAGTGATGATCCAGAAGTCCCTTGTCGCAGAACAGAAAGGGTGCGTGTCGTGACCACCGCCCAGCCTTTGGACGTCCAGCCGACGCCCCTTGCCCTGCTGCTGCTCGGCCGTGAGGCCGACCCCAAGAGCGAGCGCGGGGTGGAGTGCCCCGGCGACCTGCCCTCGCCGTCGGACCCGAACCTCGTGGAGCGCGCCCGCGCGGCCAAGGAGAAGCTCGGGGACAAGGTCTTCATCCTGGGCCACCACTACCAGCGTGACGAGGTCATCGAGTTCGCGGACGTCACCGGCGACTCCTTCAAGCTGGCCAAGGACGCGGCCGCCAAGCCGGAGGCCGAGTACATCGTCTTCTGCGGCGTGCACTTCATGGCCGAGTCCGCGGACATCCTGACCTCGGACGACCAGAAGGTGGTCCTGCCGGACCTGGCCGCCGGCTGCTCGATGGCCGACATGGCCACCGCCGAGCAGGTCGCGGAGTGCTGGGACGTGCTGACCGAGGCCGGCATCGCCGACGCCACGGTGCCCGTCTCGTACATGAACTCCTCCGCCGACATCAAGGCCTTCACCGGCAAGCACGGCGGCACGATCTGTACCTCGTCCAACGCGAAGAAGGCCCTGGAGTGGGCGTTCGAGCAGGGCGAGAAGATCCTCTTCCTCCCGGACCAGCACCTGGGACGCAACACCGCCGTCCGCGACATGGGCATGTCCCTGGACGACTGCGTGCTCTACAACCCGCACAAGCCGAACGGCGGCCTGACGGTCGAGCAGCTGCGGAACGCCAAGATGATCCTGTGGCGCGGGCACTGCTCGGTGCACGGCCGGTTCTCGGTCGACTCGGTCAACGACGTCCGCGCCCGGATCCCCGGCGTGAACGTCCTGGTCCACCCCGAGTGCAAGCACGAGGTCGTGGCGGCCGCGGACTACGTCGGCTCGACGGAGTACATCATCAAGGCGCTGGAGGCGGCCCCGGCCGGTTCCAAGTGGGCCATCGGCACGGAGCTGAACCTGGTCCGCCGCCTGGCGAACCGATTCGCCGCCGAGGACAAGGAAGTCGTCTTCCTCGACAAGACGGTCTGCTTCTGCTCGACGATGAACCGCATCGACCTCCCGCACCTGGTGTGGACCCTGGAGTCCCTGGCCGAGGGCAACCTCGTCAACCAGATCCAGGTCGACAAGGAGACGGAGAGCTTCGCGAAGCTCGCGCTGGAGCGGATGCTGGCGCTCCCGTAGCCGCCGCCTCCCCCGCACACGCCCGAAGGGCCGCCCCTCGAGGAGCGGCCCTTCGGCCGTTGTGCGGGGGGTGTCAGGCCTTGGCCGGGACCTCTTCCTCCGTGGCGGAGGGGGCCGGGACCACCGTCAGACGCGCCTCGCGCTTCGCCGAGCGCTTGGCGCGGCGGCGCTCCTTGCGGAGCTCGACCATCGTGTAGAGGGTCGGCACGAGCAGCAGCGTCAGCAGGGTGGAGCTGACCAGGCCGCCGATCACCACGACCGCGAGCGGCTGCGAGATGAAGCCGCCCTCGCCGGTGACGCCCAGCGCCATCGGGAGCAGCGCGAAGATCGTCGCGAGGGCCGTCATCAGGATCGGGCGCAGCCGGTGGCGGCCGCCCTCGATGACCGCTTCCACGACGCCGAGGCCCTGGGCGCGGTACTGGTTGACCAGGTCGATCAGGACGATCGCGTTGGTCACCACGATGCCGATGAGCATCAGCATGCCGATCATCGCCGGGACGCCCATCGGGGTGCCGGTGGCGATGAGCAGGCCGAGTGCGCCGGTCGCCGCGAACGGGATGGAGACCAGCAGGATCAGCGGCTGGATCAGCGACCGGAAGGTCGCGACCAGCAGCATGAACACGATCGCGATGGCGGCGAGCATGGCCAGGCCCAGCGAGCCGAAGGCCTCGTCCTGGTCCTCGGAGACGCCGCCGATGGATGCGGTGGCACCCTCCGGCAGGTCCAGGGCCTTGAGCTTGGTCTGCAGCTCGGCGCTGACCGCGCCGGTGTTGTCGCCGAGCGGCCGCGCGGTGACGGTGGCGGCGCGGGCGCCGTCGATCCGGGTCATCGCGACCGGGCCGGGGACCTCCTTGACCTCGGCGATGTCGCCGAGCTTGACCGGGCCGACCGGGAGCGCCTGCAGTTCGGCCAGGGTGGTGGCCGGCTGCGCGGACCTGATGACGATGTCCCGCTCGGTGTCGTCGAGCACGGCCTTGCCCGCCGGGTTGCCCCGGACGGCCTGCGCGACGATCGCGCCGAGCGCGGCCTGGTTCAGTCCGGCCTCGGCCGCCTTGGGGGTGGCGGTCACGGAGATGCGGGGCACGGACTGGGACAGGTCGCTCTGCACGTCGGCGACGTTCTTGAGCTTCGCGACCTCGCCGCGGACCTGCTCGGCGGCCTCGGCGAGGACCTTGCCGTCACCGGCCTTGACGACCACGCTGAGGTTCTGGCTGCCGAAGCCGTCGCCCGCCACGATGCGGGTCTCGCCGATGCCGTCGAGGGCGGCCAGCTTGCCCTCGATGCCCTTCTTGACGGCGTCCGCCTTGCCGGAGTCCTTGAGGCTGACCTGGTACGAGGCCTGGTTGGAGCCCGTACCGCCGCCGAAGGCCGCGAGGAAGCCGGAGGAGCCGACGGTGACCTGGTAGCTCTTGACCCCCTCGACCGAGGCCAGCACCTGCTCGATCTTGCGGCTCGCCTCGTCGGAGGCGGCCAGCGAGGTGCCGGGGGCGAGTTCCTGCTTGACCGTCAGGACCTCCTGCTCGCCCTGGTCGAAGAAGTTGGTCTTCAGCATCGGGGTCATCCCGAAGGTGCCGAAGAGGACGACCACGGCGATGGCCACACTGGTGAGCCGGCGCCGGGTGGCGAAGCCCAGGACGCGGACGTAGAGGAGCTGGAGGCGGCTGCGCGCCTCCTTCTCCTCGGCCTCGCGGCGGGCCTTGGCCGCGCTCTCGGCGTTCCCGGGCTCGACGCCCTTGGGGGCGCTCAGGAACCAGTACGAGAGCACCGGTACGACCGTCAGCGAGACGAGCAGCGAGGCCAGCAGGGCCGCGGTGACGGTGAGCGAGAAGGAGCCGAAGAGCTCGCCGATCATGCCGTCGGTGAGGCCGATCGGCAGGAAGACGGCGACGGTGGTGAGGGTGGAGGAGGTGACCGCGCCGGCGACCTCCTTGACCGCGGTGATGATCGCGGCCTCGCGCTCCTCGCCGTAGCCGAGGTGGCGCTTGATGTTCTCCAGGACCACGATCGAGTCGTCGACCACGCGGCCGATGGCGATGGTGAGGGCGCCCAGGGTCAGCATGTTGAGCGACAGGTCGCGGGTCCACAGCACGATGAGCGCGAGGACGACGGACAGCGGGATGGAGACCGCCGTGACCAGCGTCGAGCGCAGCGAGGCCAGGAAGACCAGGATCACGATCACCGCGAAGAGCAGGCCGAGCATGCCTTCGGTGGTGAGGCTGGAGATGGACTTGGCGACGGCCGGGCCCTGGTCGCTGACGACGGTCAGGTCGGCGCCGGCGCCGAGCGCGGAGCGCAGCTCGGGCAGCTTGTCCTTGACGGCGTCGGAGATGGCGACGGCGCTGCCGTCCTTGTCCATGGTGAGGACGAGGGCGAGGCTGGGCTTGCCGTTGGTGCGCGTGATGGAGACGGCCTTGGCCGGCTCCTGCTTCACGGTGGCGACGTCGCCGAGGCGGACGGCGGGCTTGCCCGTGCCCGGGGTCAGGCGCAGCTCCTCCAGCTGGGCGAGGGAGGTGTAGCCGCCGCCGACGCGCACGGTGCGGTTCTTGCCCGCCTCGTCGAAGGAGCCGGCGGGGACGGCCGCGCCGCCCGCCTGGAGGCCCTCGGCGAGCTTGGCGCCGTCGAGGCCGGCGGCCGCGAGCTTGGCGTTGTCGGGGGTGACGGTGACCTGGAGGTCTTGGACGCCGTCGACGGTGACCTGGCCGACGCCCTCGATGTCCGAGAGGACGGGGACGACGGAACGTTCCAGCTGGTCGGCGAGCGCCTGCTGGTCCTTGTCCGCGGTGACGGCCAGGATGACGGTCGGGATGTCGTCCGTGGAGCCGGCCACGACCTGCGGGTCCACCTCGGCGGGCAGCCGGACGCGGGCCCGGTTCACGGCCTGCTGGACGTCGGCGACGAGCTGCTTGGTGCCGCTGTCGCCGTAGTCGAAGGTGGCCATGATGAGGGCGTTGCCCTCGCTGGCGGTCGAGGTGATGCCGGTGATGCCGTCGACGCCCTTGAGCATGGACTCGATCGGTTCGACGACCTGCTTCTCGACCACGTCGGGCGAGGCGCCCTGGTACGGCGCGAGCACGGACACCATCGGCAGTTCGATGGAGGGCAGCAGCTGCTGCTTGAGCTGCGGGATGGCTATGGCGCCGAAGAGGAGCGCGACGATCGACACGAGGCCGACCAAGGCCCTTTGGGCCAGGCTGAAGCGGGACAGCCACGACATGGGTATGAGATCTCTCTGCAGTGACGAACGCGAGGGCACTCCTACCCTGTCGCACCGCGGTGGCGCGTTTCGTCGCTCGCAGGTGCCGTCCTTATGTGCGGCATACCGCGTCTGGAGTACGCCGTACCGGGCGGTGCTACTCCGCGCGTGGGCGGACCAGTCCTGATTCGTAGGCAATAACCACCAATTGGGCCCGGTCGCGGGCGCCGAGCTTGGCCATGGCCCGGTTCACGTGGGTCTTGACGGTCAGCGGGCTGACCTCCAGCCGCCCGGCGATCCCGTCGTTCGACAGCCCGGCCGCGACGTGTACGAGGACCTCGCGCTCCCGGACGGTCAGCGCGGCGAGCCGCTCCGCGTGCGCCCCGGCCGAGCCTGCGGCGGCGGCCGGGTCGGCGCCGCCGCCCTGGGCGAGGAAGGTGGCGATGAGCCCTTTGGTGGCGGCCGGGGAGAGCAGGGCCTCGCCGGCCGCGGCGACGCGGATGGCGTTGAGCAGTTCCTCGGGCTCGGCGCCCTTGCCGAGGAAGCCGGAGGCGCCGGCCCGCAGGGCCGAGACCACGTACTCGTCGACCTCGAAGGTCGTCAGCATCACGACGCGCACGCCGGCCAGTTCCGGGTCCGCGCTGATCATGTGGGTGGCGGCGAGCCCGTCGGTGCCGGGCATCCGGATGTCCATGAGGACGACGTCGGGGCGCAGCCGGCGGGCGAGCTCGAAGGCCTGCGCCCCGTCGGAGGCCTCCCCGACGACCTCCATGTCGGGCTCGGAGTCGACGAGCACCTTGAAGGCACTGCGCAGCAGCGCCTGGTCGTCGGCGAGCAGCACCCTGACGGGCGCGGCGGAGGGCAGGTCCGTCGCAGTGTGGTCCACGGGGTGAGCGTACGCGGGAGCGCCGGCCGCCCGTTCAGCCGAGGGCGAGGACGATCAGGGCGGTGGTCGCCGCGACCTCTGCCAGGGCGCCGAAGACGTCGCCGGTGACCCCGTCGAAGCGGCGTACGCAGCGGCGGAGCAGCACTTCCGCGGCGAGCAGGGCGGCCAGGACCGCCGCCGCGCTCCGGCCGGCGGCGGGCAGGCCCAGCGGGAGTGCGGCGGCCGCGGCCAGGGCGGTGACGAGCACGGCGATCAGGACGGCGGCGCGCCGCGGGACCACCCCGGCGACGGCGGCGCCGAGTCCCCCGGGGCGGGCCGCCGGGACGCCTTCCCGGCAGGCCAGGGTCATGGCGAGGCGGGCCGCCACGGCGGCGACCACGGCGGCGAGGGCGCCGCGGATCCAGCTGTCGGCGTAGATGTCGGACAGGGCGGCCACCTGCAGGAGCAGCACGATCACCAGGGCCACGACGCCGAAGGGGCCGATGTCGGACTGTTTCATGATCCGCAGGGCCTGGTCGGCGGGTTTGGCGCTGCCGAGGCCGTCGGCCGTGTCGGCGAGGCCGTCGAGGTGCAGTCCCCGGGTCAGCGCGGCCGGTACGGCGACGGTGAAGGCCGCGGCGAGCAGCGGGCCTCCGCCGAGCAGCAGCAGGAGCGCTCCGGGCAGGGCCGCGAGGACGCCTACGACCAGCCCGGCGAGCGGGGCGCAGGCCATTCCGGTGCGGGCGGCGGGGCGGTCCCAGCGGGTGATGCGGGCGGGCAGCACGGTGAGGGTGCCGAACGCGAAACGGATGCCGTCGAGGAACGAGGCGCGTTCCGGGGGCGGCATCAGGGGCGGGCCGTCGTACGAATCTGTCATCGGCGGGAACGGTACCCGCTCAGCACGAGCGGTAAATTACCCATTACATGCCAAATAGGGAGTCCGTGGGATGGGTCACTGGTGGTATCGGA
Organism: Streptomyces sp. NPDC030021; assembly: GCF_055574035.1. Classification (NCBI taxonomy): domain Bacteria; kingdom Bacillati; phylum Actinomycetota; class Actinomycetes; order Kitasatosporales; family Streptomycetaceae; genus Streptomyces; species Streptomyces sp. NPDC030021. The sequence goes on along the minus strand of NZ_JBVIAH010000016.1, from coordinate 197,422 downwards.
ACATCGTCGAACCGGGGAAGCTGCCGCTCCTGCTCGCCCTGCTCTCCTTCGTGATGTCGTTCCTGGTCACCCGTGTGATCACCCGGACGATCCGGGCCGGCCGGGGCCCCTTCAAGAACGTCACCCCGGGCGGTCTGCACATCCATCACGTGGTGCCGGGCGTGATCCTCGTGATCATCGGCGGTTTCGGCGCGGTCGGCAGCGGCCGGTACGGCTTCGGCGCGTGGGCATCCGCCGTGATCTTCGGCCTGGGCGCGGGCCTGGTCCTGGACGAGTTCGCGCTCATCCTGCACCTCGACGACGTCTACTGGAGCGAGCAGGGCCGCAAGAGCGTGGAGCTCGTGGTCGTCACGGCCGCCATCGTGGCCCTGGTCATCGGCGGTTTCGTGCCCTTCGGGGTGAACGACCTGTCGAGCGAGGAGCGTCAGAGCCGCGGCCTGGTCGTCATGAACGGGGCCACCAACTTCTTCCTCTCCCTGCTCGCCCTGTGGAAGGGCAAGGCGCGCACCGCGCTCTTCGGCCTGGTCGTGCCCTTCGTGGCGCTGGTCGGCGCGATCCGGCTGGCCCGGCCCGGATCCCCGTACGCGAAGCGGTTCTACGCGAACCGGCCGCGCGCCCGGGCCAAGGCCGGGCTGCGCGCCTTCCACCACGACCGGCGCTGGGCGCGGCCGCGCCGCAGGTTCGAGAACTTCATCGGCGGGACCCCGGACCCGGATCACCGCGTCTCCCTGGAGAAGCCGCCTCCGCACTGACGACGGCGGCGGGGGGGGGGGGGGGGGGGGGGGGGGGGGGGGGGGGGGGGGGGGGGGGGGGGGGGGGGGGGGGGGGGGTGAGGAAGAAAGTGTAGGAGGTGGGGTT
>NZ_JBVIAH010000016.1:159861-196554 GCF_055574035.1 Streptomyces sp. NPDC030021 | reverse complement strand
CATACCCCCCCCCCCCCACACCACCCCCGCCCGCCCGCCCTCCCCTCCCCCCTCCCCCCCCCCCCCCCCCCCCCCCCCCCCCCCCCCCCCCCCCCCCGGTGCCGTCGGTGTACCCGGCCGGGCTCAGCCCGGGAGCAGGCCGTCGTCGCTGAGCATCTCCCTGACCTCGTCCAGGGCGGCGTCATCACCGGGGAGGATCAGCTCGGACGGCTCCAGCGCGTCGTCCGGGAGCGGCGTGCCGAGCCGCCGGACTGCGTCGAGCAGCGCGCCCAGCGTCCGCCGGAAGCCCTCCTCGTCACCGCTCTCCATCTCCGCGAGCAGTTCGTCGTCCAGCTTGTTGAGCTCGGGGAAGTGGCTGTCTGCCACTTCCACCTGACCTTCCCCCATGATGCGGACAATCATGACGGGCCCCGTCCTACTGCTTGTCGAACCGGTGCGGGGTCTGCGGCTGCTGGCCGTTGCCCTGCGCGCCGCCCTCGATGGCCTGCTGCTGGGCGGACGGGCCGCCCGCCAGCTCGGCCTTCATGCGCTGGAGCTCCAGCTCCACGTCCGTACCGCCCGAGAGGCGGTCCAGCTCGGCCTGGATGTCGTCCTTGGAGCCGAGGCCGCTCTGGTCGTCGAGCGCGCCGGAGGCCAGCAGCTCGTCGATCGCACCGGCGCGGGCCTGCAGCTGGGCGGTCTTGTCCTCGGCCCGCTGGATGGCCAGTCCGACGTCGCTCATCTCCTCGGAGATGCCGGAGAAGGACTCCGCGATCCGGGTCTGCGCCTGGGCCGCCGTGTAGGTGGCCTTGATGGTCTCCTTCTTCGTACGGAAGGCGTCCACCTTGGCCTGGAGCCGCTGGGCGGCGAGGGTCAGCTTCTCCTCCTCGCCCTGGAGGGTCTGGTGCTGCACCTCCAGGTCGCTGACCTGCTGCTGGAGCGAAGCGCGCCGGGACAGGGCTTCACGGGCCAGGTCCTCGCGGCCCAGGGCGAGGGCCTTGCGGCCCTGGTCCTCCAGCTTGGCGGACTGTCCCTGGAGCTGGTTGAGCTGCAGCTCCAGGCGCTTGCGGGAGGTCGCCACGTCGGCGACTCCGCGGCGCACCTTCTGCAGCAGCTCCAGCTGCTTCTGGTACGAGTAGTCGAGGGTTTCGCGCGGGTCCTCGGCCCGGTCAAGGGCCTTGTTCGCCTTCGCGCGGAAGATCATCCCCATACGCTTCATGACACCGCTCATGGGCTTCGCGCGCCCCCTTCTAGACGGACTGTGCTCCAGGTCACCGACAGAACCCACAGTACGGGCCCTGTCTCCATTACCGCACTGTTCGAGTACGGATGCGCTCCTCCTCCAGGACGACTACACCCGCGCCCCATCAGGCGTAAGGAGTAGGTGATCCCAGGAGAACGGGCCCACCGCACGTACCGTGCAAGGGGAAGGACGCCCGCCGTTGCCGGATCGTTCCCCAGCGGGGTGGGGCCCATGCCCGCAACCACGTAGGCTTGGGTTTTGTGTTTGGTAGCCGCTCCTCCAAGGAAGAGAAGGCCGCCGCCACCGACAAGGTGAGCGCCGACCTCTCGCAGCCCCGTGACCCGCAGGCCCCGAAGGGCCGCCCTACGCCGAAGCGTGCTGTGGCCCAGTCGCAGCGCAAGGCCGTGGTGGCCTCGACCGGCAACCGCAAGGAGGATGCCAAGCGAGCCCGTGAGCGTCGCCGTACCGAGATGGCCAAGCAGCGCGAAGCGCTGGCCAATGGCGACGAGCGTTACCTGCCCACCCGTGACAAGGGTCCCGTCCGCCGGTTCGTCCGCGACTACGTGGACTCCCGCTACTCGGTCGCCGAGATGTTCCTGCCCCTGGCGGTGGTCATCCTGGTGCTGAGCATGGTGCGCCAGTCCTCGATCCAGAGCATCGCGCTGACGCTGTGGCTCGTCGTGATCGTCCTGATCCTGCTCGACTCCATCGGCCTGGTCTTCCGCCTCCGCAAGGCCCTGGTCACGCGCTTCCCGGACGAGCCCCGTCGCGGCGCCATCGCCTACGGCCTCATGCGCACCCTCCAGATGCGCCGCCTCCGTCTCCCGAAGCCTCAGGTCAAGCGAGGGGAACGGCCCTGAGCCGAGCGACGCCCGGCATGTCGGGGGAAGGCTTCGCGGAAGGCGCGCGGCTCTGGCTCGAAGGCCTGGGCGGGCTGCGCAACGCCGTCCGGCAGGAGCTGGTGGGCCGGCAGGTCGACGAGCAGATCGCGCAGCGCTTCCCGGTCGGGCAGCGGCTGCGCGTGCTCGATGTGGGCATGGGCCAGGGAACGCAGGCACTGCGGCTGGCCCGCGCCGGGCACAAGGTGACGGGCCTGGAGCAGGACGCGGGCATGCTGGCCGTCGCCCGTGAGGCGCTGGCCGCGGAACCCGAAGGGATCCGCGACCGCGTCAGCTTCCTGGAGGGCGACGGCCGCGAGACCGGGGCCCACTTCCTGCCGGGCAGCTTCGACGTGGTGCTGTGCCACGGGGTGCTGATGTACGTGCCCGAACCGGACGCCATGCTGGCCGGGCTGGCCCGGATGCTGGCCCCGGGCGGACTGCTGTCCCTGCTGGTGCGCAACGGCGACGCGCTCGCCATGCGGCCGGGCCTGGACGGCGACTGGAAGGGCGCGCTGGCCGCGTTCGACTCCACCGACTACACGAACCGGCTGGGCCTGGACGTCCGCGCGGACCGGCTGGCCGGACTGACGGCGACCCTGTCGGGGATCGGTGCGCCGCTGCAGTCCTGGTACGGCGTCCGCGTCTTCACCGACGGCACCGAGGCGGGCGAGATCCTGCCGCCCGACGAGGAGCTGGAGCGGCTGCTGACCGCCGAGGACCGCGCCGGGCGGACCGACCCCTACCGGGGTGTGGCGGCACTGCTGCACCTGTGCGGGGTACGGGGCTAGGGCGCCCTCAGAGACGGCCCAGGGGTGTTGTCCCGGGACGTCGATGACTCGCGTGCTGGGTTCTTGAAGGGGTGAGGCCCTTCCGGGTTCGGTGGGGTTGCGACATGGCCCGGCCACCAGGGCGCCCACCCTCCGGAGGCGACGTCCCAGGGGCAACGTGCAGCGTTTGCGCATCCCTTCCCGGCCTGACCCGCCCCGGTACGCCCGGAATCCGCGTGTAGCCCTCCCGAAGTCCGTCCGAACGCGTCGGGCCGCACCGGCCTGATCTCCGGAATCCGGGGCAGACGGCCGGATGAGGAAGGAGGGTCGGCATGCCCGGAATCCGTACGTGGCCCGGACGCGTGAAGGCCGGCGCCGCGGCGCTCGGTGAGCGTCGCGCCCAGGTGCAGGAGCGGCACGAAGCAGAGCTGCCGGCCGAGCGGCAGCGGGTCGCGGAGGCCCGCCGGACCCGTCCGCGCAACCCGGACCCCGCCCGGGCGGTGCCCTGGGGTGTACGGGTCGCGGCCGAGGCCGGCTGGCGGTTCCTGGTGCTCGCGGCCGCCCTGTGGGTCATCATGCGGGTGATCGGTTCGGTCCGGCTCGTCGTCCTCGCCTTCGCGGCCGCGCTGCTGATCACTGCCCTGCTGGAACCGACGGTCGCCCGGCTACACCGTGCGGGGCTCTCCCGGGGGCTGTCCACCGCCCTCACCGCGCTCTTCGGGTTCGTCGTCCTGGGGCTGATCGGCTGGTTCGTCGTCTGGCAGGTGCTCGACAACCTGGACAATCTGTCCGGGAGGCTCCAGGAGGGCATCGAGGAGCTGAAACGATGGCTCCTCGACAGCCCCTTCCATGTGACCGAGCAGCAGATCAACGATGTCGCCGGCAGTCTGAGCAATGCCATCGGCACCAGCACCAGCGAGATCACCTCGACCGGGCTCCGGGGAGTGACCGTCCTGGTGGAGATCATCACCGGAATGCTGCTGGCGATGTTCTCGACGCTCTTCCTGCTGTACGACGGCAGGCGCATCTGGCAGTGGACGCTGAAGCTGGTCCCGGCAGCCGCCCGGCCGGATGTCGCCGACGCGGGGCCGGCCGCCTGGGGCACCCTGACCGCCTATGTGCGCGGAACCTTGATCGTCGCTTTCATCGACGCACTCTTCATCGGTCTCGGCATCTATTTCCTGGGCGTGCCGCTCGCCGTGCCCATCGCCGTGGTGATCTTCCTGGCCTCGTTCGTGCCCCTCGTGGGCGCCGTCGCGTCCGGGGCCCTGGCGGTGGTCGTCGCACTGGTCACCCAGGGGGTCTTCACCGCGCTGATGACCCTGCTGGTGGTGCTCGCCGTCCAGCAGATCGAGGGCCACGTGCTGCAGCCGTTCATACTCGGGAGGGCCGTACGGGTCCACCCGCTGGCCGTGGTCCTGGCCGTCGCCACCGGCGGAGTGGTCGCCGGCATCGGCGGAGCGGTCGTCGCTGTCCCGCTGGTCGCGGTGGCCAATACGGTGATCGGGCACCTGCGCGCCAGCGGCGGGGACGACGGTTCGCCGGAGGGGTCCCCCGTGGCGGTCGAGGAGGAGCGGGCGGATCCGCCCGCGGCGGCGGACCAGGCACCCACCTGACGCCCCGAGCCGGCCGGCAGGAATCCGCAGCCCCCGGCCCGCGGCCCACCGGCCGAACGGTGACCGGGTGCGACCGGTCACATCCGGTCACCCCCGCTCCCGTCCGCCCGTACTCGACGCGATCAGCGACCCGGTGGCCGGCCGACTGCGAGGGGCCCTGTCAGTTCCCGCTCTCCGTGGCGGTCGGTGCGGGGGTGCGCCGGTGCGAGCGGACGAGCGCGAGGTAGTCCGCCGCCAGGCGGTGGCAGTCCCCCGGCCAGCGGGCGGAGACATAGTTGCCGTCCCGCACGGTGAAGCCGCGGCCGGGGCGCGCCGCGGTGTCCCGGAGCGGCAGCGGCGGGCCGGCCCGGAAGTGGCGCGGATCTGCGAGGGCGGCGGTGACCTCCGCCTGGACGGTCGCCGGGTAGGTCCGGTAGTAGCGGCCCAGCCACAGTCGGGTCAGGTTCCAGGCGGTCAGTTCCAGCAGCGAGGTCAGCGCGGTGGTCCGCCGGCCGTGGAGCACCGACCGCCCGGTCGTGGGGTCCTTCGCCCGCGCGGCCAGCAGCACACCGTGGCACACCGCCCCCACCGGCAGCCCCAGCAGGAAGACCCGTGCGAACAACCGCTGGGCGGCCGTGTCCTCCAGCAACGTACGCATCCCCTGGGCGTGCCCGCCGGGTACGAACAGCCCCGTCAGGCGGGCCGGGTCGACCTCGGTGTAGGACAGCGGGGCGCGGAACCAGGGGTCGTCGGTCAGCCGGCGGTAGGACGCCAGCTCGGCGCGCCGGGTCATCAGCCACGGGGAGAGCCAGGAGAAGCCGGTGTCCGTCAGCCGGCGGTCGGCGAGTGCGACCCGCCCGTCGGGGGTCGCGAACCGTACGTCGTACCCGGCGTCCCGCAGCGCGGCCCAGGGCACGGCCGCCTCGGTCGGGTCGTAGCCGGACGAGGGCAGCAGAAAGACGATCAAAAGGTGCTCCTTCGGGTGCGCATGAGGCGAACCGGCTGCGTCCCGGCGGGTCTGCGGGTCGGCCTGCCGCAACGGGCAGCCCGACCCTAGGATCGCTGCCGCGCCCGGTCATTCACCCTGGCGGCCACCTCGTTGACTCCCCGGCCCCCACGGCCGGTTGACGGCGGACCCCGCCCGGCATTGACTGCCGCCATGCCCAGCATCGAGCCGGGCCCGTCGGCTGCTGGAGACCACGGACCTGCCGCTCGACCGGATCGCCCCGCTCGTCGGCCTGAGCGGAGCCACAGCCCTGGTCCGTGCGTTCACCCGGTGGGAGGGCATCACCCCCGCGCGTACCGGGCCCGGGACGCGGGCTCCGCATGAGCACGGGTCACGGTCACGACGCCTGACCCGTCCCGGAGGCGCAGGAGGGGCACAACCCGCGGTAGGTGACCTCGACCGCGGACACGGTGAAACCGAACCGCTCCTCCGGCGGCAGATCGGCCGGCGTACCGGCCGCGTGTACGTCGCGGATGGTGCCGCAGCCGGTGCACACCAAGTGCTGGTGCGGGTGGTGCGCGTTGGGGTCGAAGCGCTTGACCCGGCCCTGTACGGAGACCTCCACCACCTCCCCGATCGCGACCAGCTCGCCCAGGGCGTTGTAGACGGTCGCACGGGCGATCTCGGGCAGCCGCTGCGCCGCACGGGCGTGCACCTCGTCCGCCGTGAGGTGCACGTGATCGCCGTCGAGGACCTCCACGACGACACGGCGCTGGGACGTCATCCGCCAGCCGCGCTCCCGAAGCCGCTTCAGGAGGTCACTCATATCGGCTCACCTTTTCGGCTCGGCAGGACAACAGAACGTTAGCGATTTCGGTCCCGGCCCGTCGGGAAGCGGAACCGTCGGGCCGGGACTCCGATCCGAATTCCGAGTGTTTTCCACGCACCCGCGCCCTGCGTGTTCTCGCAGCGACGGGCCCTTCGGTGCGCGAACATACGGACGCGCCGACGCAGCAGCCAGCAGATGGAAACATCGACACAGGAAGAAGGACGGACGTGTCCGGCAGCGACAGCGAGAACCCAGTAATCCCTGCCCCGACCCCCGCGCCGACTCGCCCCAGGTCGAATCGGGACTGGTGGCCGAACCAGCTGGACCTTCAGGTTCTGCACCAGAATTCGCCCCTGGCCGATCCGATGGGCGAGGATTTCGACTACGCGGAAGAGTTCGCGACCCTGGACCCCGACGCCCTGAAGCGGGACGTCTTCGAGGTGATGACGGCGTCGCAGGACTGGTGGCCCGCGGACTACGGCCACTACGGCCCGCTCTTCATCCGGATGAGCTGGCATTCCGCGGGAACGTACCGCATCGCCGACGGCCGGGGTGGCGGCGGAGCCGGCGCCCAGCGGTTCGCCCCCCTCAACAGCTGGCCTGACAATGCGAGCCTCGACAAGGCGCGCCGCCTGCTCTGGCCGGTCAAGCAGAAATACGGCCGGAAGATCTCATGGGCCGACCTTTTGGTGTTCGCCGGTAACTGCGCCATGGAATCGATGGGTTTCAAGACGTTCGGCTTCGCCTTCGGGCGGGAGGACATCTGGGAACCCGAGGAGGTTTTCTGGGGGCCCGAGGACACCTGGCTCGGAGATGAGCGCTACAGCGGCGACAGGGAACTCTCCGGCCCCTTCGGCGCCGTGCAGATGGGACTGATCTACGTCAATCCGGAAGGGCCCAACGGCGACCCGAACCCGGTCGCCGCCGCCCGGGACATTCGCGAGACGTTCGCGCGCATGGCCATGAACGACGAGGAGACGGTCGCGCTCATCGTCGGCGGCCACACGTTCGGCAAGTGCCACGGTGCGGCCGGCGCCGACTACATCGGGCCCGAGCCCGAGGCCTGCCCGATCGAGCAGCAGGGGATCGGCTGGAAGAACACCTACGGCACCGGCCGTGGCGCCGACGCGCTCACCAGCGGGCTGGAGGGCACGTGGACCGCCGAGCCGACGAAGTGGGACAACGGGTACCTGGACAACCTGTTCCGGTACGAGTGGGAGCTGACCACGAGCCCGGCCGGTGCCCAGCAGTGGACCCCCAAGGACCCCTCGGCCCAGGGCACGGTGCCGGACGCCCATGATCCGTCGAAGAGGCATGCTCCGATGATGCTGACGACGGACCTCGCGCTGCGGATGGATCCGGTCTACGCACCGATCGCGAAGAGCTTCCACGAGAACCCGGACAAGCTCGCCGACGCGTTCGCCAAGGCCTGGTACAAGCTGCTGCACCGCGACATGGGTCCGGTCTCGCGCTACCTCGGCCCGTGGGTCCCCGAACCGCAGCTGTGGCAGGACCCCGTACCCGCGGTCGATCACGAGCTGGTCGCCGGCGAGGACGTCGCCGCCCTCAAGCGCACGATCCTCGCCTCGGGGCTGTCCCTCCCCCAGCTGGTCGTCACCGCCTGGGCGGCGGCGTCGAGCTTCCGCGGCACCGACATGCGGGGCGGGGCCAACGGGGCCCGGATCCGGCTCGCGCCGCAGAAGGACTGGGAGGCGAACGACCTGCCCGAGGTCGCCGAGGTGGTGCGGAAGCTGGAGGGGATCCAGCAGGACTTCAACCGGGCGCAGGCCGGCGGGAAGAGGGTTTCGCTCGCCGACCTGATCGTGCTGGGCGGCTGCGCGGCCGTCGAACAGGGCGCGAAGAACGCCGGTTACGACATCGAGGTGCCGTTCGCACCGGGGCGCACGGATGCCTCGCAGGAGCAGACCGACGTGGAGGCCTTCGCCGTCCTCGAACCGAAGGCGGACGGGTTCCGGAACTACCTGCAGGCGGGCGAGAAGCTGTCACCGGAGGCACTTCTGCTGGACCGTGCCTGCATGCTGAACCTGACCGCACCCGAGATGACGGTGCTCGTCGGCGGCATGCGGGCCATGAACACCGGCTTCCGGCAGGTGCGGCACGGCGTGTTCACGGACCGCCCGGAGGCGCTGACCAACGACTTCTTCGTCAACCTGCTCGACATGGGTACGCAGTGGAAGGCGTCGGAGTCGGCGGAGAACGTGTTCGAGGGCCGGGAGCACTCCACGGGCAACGTCAGGTGGACGGCGACCGCGGTGGACCTCGTCTTCGGTTCGCACGCCCAGCTGCGAGCCCTCGCGGAGGTGTACGCGTCGAAGGACGCGGAAGAGAAGTTCGTCCGTGACTTCGTCTCCGCCTGGGACAAGGTGATGAACCTCGACCGGTTCGACCTCGCCTAGGCCGTTTCCTTCAGATCATCGGATCGCGCCTGACTCCTCACACGACGGAGCCGCCGGGTATGTGACCGGCGGCTCCGTCGTTCTCCTGCCTACGGAGCGGCTACGCGTCCAGGGCGGCGCGCAGGCTCATCGTGTAGAGCTCGGTCCCGCCGTCGTCGGACAGCTTCACCTGCTCGACGCCGCCTTCCAGCAGGTCCTTCCAGTACTCGCCGATCCAGGACTCCGCGTCCCCCTGCGTGGTGAACTCCTCGGGTACCACCGACGGGCTCGTCTCGGTGCCGTCGGCCGTCTCGAACCGCCACGTCCACGCCATGTCCGCCTCCGTTGCTCGCACGCTTCCTGTCCTGAGTGTGCCCGCAGAGTAGCCGGGCGCGCAGCAGTCTCGGCGACGCGGGAGGATCATCCTGTGGAACTCACTCTGCTCGGCACCGGAACACCCGAGGGCCTGCCCCGCCCGGGCTGCCCCTGTGCGGCCTGCGCCGTCTCCGTCGGCTCGCGCTCCCGCGCCGCCACGGCCGTCCTCGTCGACGGGGCGCTGCTGCTGGACCTGACCCCCGGGGCGGTGCTGGCGGGCGCCCGGGCCGGGCATTCGCTGGCCGGTGTGCGGCAGGTGCTGCTGACCCACCCGCACGACGGGCCCGCGGTCGAGCTGCCGCCCGGGCTGCCGGCCGCCGGGCGGGTGCCGGACGGGCGGGAGCTCGCGGTGATCTCCGGGCACCGGGTACGGGCGGTGCCGATGGACGCGCCCGGCACCGGGTACGAGGTGACGGGCCCGGACGGCGCCCGGCTGCTGTACCTGCCGCCGGGCGGGGCCCCGGCCGGGGTCGCCGACCAGGCCGGGCGGCGCCCGTACGACATGGTCCTCATGGATGTGCTGGGCCGGCCCGAGGCGCTGGCGCGGCTGCGGGCGAGCGGCGCCGTCGGCCCGGCGACGGACGTGATCGCCGTCCACCTGGACCACGACACCCCGCCGGGCCGGGAGCTGGAGCGCCGGTGCGCGGCGGCCGGGGCCCGGGCGGTCCCGGACGGGACGACCGTGATCGTCGGGGAGTACCACGCGGTGCCGGAGCTGCCGCGCCGGACCCTGGTGCTGGGCGGGGCGCGCTCCGGCAAGTCCGTGGAGGCGGAGCGGCGGCTGGAGTCCTTCCCGGAGGTGGTCTACGTGGCCACCGGCGGCACCCGGGGCGGTGATGCGGAATGGGCCCAGCGGGTCGGCCTGCACCGGGAGCGCCGGCCGGGGAGCTGGCGGACGGTGGAGACGTGCGAGCTGGTTCCGCTGCTGGCCGCCGACGGGCCGCCGCTGCTGATCGACTGCCTGGCGCTGTGGCTGACGGATGCGATGGACCGGACCGGGGCGTGGGACGACGCGGTGTGGGCCAAGGGCGGGCAGCAGCAGCTCGCCGAGCGGACCGGCGAGCTCGTGGCGGCCGTACGCGCGACCCGCCGCCCGGTGGTGCTGGTCAGCAACGAGGTCGGCTCGGGCGTCGTCCCGGCGACCGCGTCGGGCCGCCGCTTCCGCGACGAGCTGGGCCGGCTGAACGCGGCCGTCGCGGGCGAGTGCGAGCACGTACTTCTCGTCGTCGCGGGCCTGGTGACCGTACTCAAGGAATAGCGCGGGAAAGCATCGGAGCGGCTCGACGACGAGGTGTCCGACAGCCCGTCGCCGAAGGCCTGAGGGAGGGCCTTACCGGCTGTACTCTCTGGCAGATGAGCACGCTGAATCTCGACGACTTCTCCGATCTGATCGAGCGCCCCGACGGGGGCGTCCGGCGTGACGCCGAGGAACGCCGTGAGCGCCTCGCCGTCCCGCCCGGCGCGCTGGGTCGGCTCGACGAACTCGCCGAGTGGCTCGCCGCCGCGCAGGGTCAGGTTCCGGTCAAACCGATCGAGCGCCCGCGCGTGGTGCTGTTCGCCGCCGACCACGGGATCGCCGCCGAGGGCGTCTCCGCCCGGGCCGCGTCCACCGGCCACGAGCTGGTGCGGGCCGTCCTCGAAGGGGCCAGCCCCGTGGCCGTCCTGGCCGGCCGGTTCGGCGCCACCATACGGATCGTCGACGCCGGGCTCGACTGCGACCCCGAGCTGCTCCCCGCGGACGTGGCCGGGCACCGGATCCGGCGGGGCAGCGGCCGGATCGACGTGGAGGACGCGCTGACGGCCGAGGAGGCCGAGGCCGCGGTGCGGCTCGGGATGCGGATCGCCGACGAGGAGGCCGACTCCGGAACGGATCTGGTCGTCCTCGGTGACCTGAGCGTGGGCGGGACCACCGTCGCCGCGACCCTCGTCGCCGCCCTGTGCGGCACGGACGCCTCGGTGGTCACCGGCCGCGGCGGCCTGCCCATCGACGACCTGGCCTGGATGCGCAAGTGCGCGGCGATCCGCGACGCGCTGCGCCGGGCCCGCCCGGTCCTGGGCGACCAGGTGGCACTGCTGGCCGCGGTCGGCGGCGCGGACGTGGCCGCCATCACCGGTTTCCTCCTCCAGTGCGCGGTGCGCCGTACTCCCGTCATCCTTGACGGTGTCGTTTCGGCCGCGTGCGGGCTGGTGGCCCAGCGGGCCGCGTTCCGGGCTCCGGACTGGTGGCTGGCCGGACAGGCCAGCGGCGAGCCGGGCCAGGCGAAGGCACTTGACCGAATGGCGCTCAACCCCGTGCTCGACCTCGGCGTCACAGTAGGTGAAGGTACCGGGGCATTGCTGGCTCTCCCCCTCGTCCAGGCGGCCGCCGCACTCGCGGCGGAACTCCCGGAGCGGGCGGTGGAGGAGCCGACGGAATGAGCCGCCGGGGCCCCCGGTCCTGACCAGGCCGTGGCCCCCGACCGCGCAATCACGGACAGCTGTGCCCCATATGATCGCTTTTTATGGGAGAGGTCCGTTTGACCAGCGCAGAGACCGACCGCACCGCCGCACCGGCGACCGGTCCGTCAGCCGGCAGGAAAGAGACCGGCGGCGATCCCGCCGGCAGGGCGGCGGGGAGCGGCCGGGAGACCGGCCGGGGGAGCGCCCGTTCACGGCACGGTGCCGCGTTCGCGGTGTGGTACCTGCGCGCCGTCACCTTCATCAACTTCCTCAGCGCGGTGTGGGTTTCGCTCGGGCAGGACCTGAGGCGCCACAACATCGAGGACTTCTACACCCCCTACATGCTCACGGCGGGGTTCGCCTCCGGGCTGTTCACGCTGCTGCTCGCCGTCACCCTCGGCCGCCGCAAGCGGGCCTCCTGGATCCTCAACCTCGTCCTCAGCGGCCTCTTGGCCCTGCTGCTCGCCTACGCGCTCTCCACGCACGAGGAGATCCGCGAGCACGCGCAGAACTGGGTCTCCCTGGTCCTGACCGCGGCCTTCACGGCGGCCCTGCTGCTGGGCCGCCACGAGTTCTACGCCAAGGGCGACCGCTCCAACCCGACGCTCGCCAGCGCCGTCGCCGCCGTCGGCCTGCTGCTCACCTCGCTGGTCGCGGCCCTGCTCGTCGGCGCCACCAACGTCTCCCCGCTCAGCGCCGAGGCCTCCTTCCCGGAGCGCTGGTGGTACGGCGTGATGCGGCTGATCACCCTGACGCCCGGTGAGCGGGCCTCCGAGGCGATCATCACGCCCGGCTGGGTGGACGTGTTCATCAACGTCATGTCGATGCTGCTGCTGCTCGCCGTGCTGTTCGCCGCCTTCCGCTCGCGCCGCGCCGTCGACCCGATCAGCGAGGGGGACGAGGAGCGGCTGCGGGCGCTGCTGGCCCGGCAGGGCGACCGCGACTCGCTCGGCTACTTCGCGCTGCGCCGCGAGAAGTCCGTCATCTGGTCCCCCACCGGCAAGGCCGCCGTCACCTACCGCGTCGTCGGCGGGGTCTCCCTGGCCTCCGGCGACCCGATCGGCGACCCCGAAGCCTGGCCCGGCGCCATCGATCCGTGGCTGGCCGAGGCCCGCGAGCACGGCTGGGTGCCGGCCGTGATGGGGGCGAGCGAGGAGGCCGGGCAGATCTACGCGCGGCACGGCCTGGACGCCCTCGAACTCGGTGACGAGGCGATCGTCGAGACGGCCGATTTCACGCTGGAGGGCCGCGCCATGCGGACCGTCCGGCAGGCCTTCAACCGCGTCAAGCGGGCCGGGTACACGGTCCGCATCCGCCGCCACGACGACATCCCCGCCGAGGAGATGGCCGAGCTGGTGCGCCGCGCCGACGACTGGCGCGACGGCGCCACCGAGCGCGGCTTCTCCATGGCGCTGGGCCGGCTGGGTGATCCCGCCGACGGCCAGTGCGTGATGCTGGAGTGCACCGACGGCAGCGGCGGCCTGCGGGCCGTGCTGTCCTTCGTACCGTGGGGGCCCAAGGGTCTGTCGCTGGACCTGATGCGCCGTGACCGGGACTCCGAGAACGGCCTGATGGAGTTCATGGTCATCGAACTCCTCGAACGCTCCAAGGAGATCGGGGTCACCCAGGTCTCCCTCAACTTCGCGATGTTCCGGTCCGTCTTCGAGCGCGGGTCCAGGCTCGGCGCCGGTCCGGTGCTGCGGATGTGGCGCTCGCTGCTCAGCTTCTTCTCCCGCTGGTGGCAGATCGAGTCCCTCTACCGGGCCAACGCCAAATACCGGCCGATCTGGGAACCGCGGTTCATGCTCTTCGAGAAGAGTTCGGACCTGCTGCGGATCGGTGTCGCGGCCGGCCGGGCCGAGGGCTTCCTGGAGGCCCCCGGCCTTCCGAAGTGGCTGCACCGCAGACACCTGGAGACCCGCCGTTGACAGCGTGGAACACCCCCTCCCTCCGGCGGTTCGCCCGCCGTGAGTGGGGACCCATGTTCTGGACCGTCCGGGACGCGCTCGTCCGCGACACGTGGCGGGCGATCCCGATGACCCTCGGCGCGGTCTGTCTGACCTCGGTCTTCCAGATCGTGCAGAACACCTCCTGGGGGTTCCAGCCGGTCCAGGACCTCGGATCGGTCAAGGCCGCCGATCCGCTCGGGCCGGCCCTCCTGCGCACCCCGCTGTCCCTGTTCGTCCCCGCCCTGGACCTGCCGGTGTGGGGGGCGCTCGCGCAGATCCTGCTCGTCTTCGGCATCGCCGAGATCTGCATCGGCTGGTGGCGCACCCTGCTGATCGGCTACGTCGCCACCCTCGCCGGGACCACGTACGCGCGGATCGGGCTCGCGCTCGGGCCGGAACATCCCCTCGGTCTGCCGGTGTCCGACCGGATCGTCAACGACACCGGGCCCTCGGCGGCGGTGGTGGGGCTGGCCATCTACGTCTGCTGGCGCTATCGGGCGTACCTGACCGGCGCCCTGGTGATCCTGGTGATGATCGGCGAGGTGCTGGTCAAGGACAACCTGGCGGGCAAGGAGCACCTGGCGGCCATCACCGCCGTCATGGCGGTGTGCGTGATGCGGGCGCGCTGGGGTCCGGTGCGCTCCCGCGTCCCGCTGGGGCCGCACCCTCCGCCGTAGGGGGCACCGGCGGATGAGGCCGTACCGTATCCGGGTGACGACAGACCTCGCGCGGTTCGCCCCCACCCGGCAGTGGATGCGGGCCCATCCGCTCGCCACCGATGCCGTGCTGGCGTTCGGGGCGTTCGTCGCCATGGTCGTCGGCTCCTTCGCCGATCCGCACGGGCCGCACGGGCCCACCTTCGGGACGCGCACCCCGGAGCCGTTCTCGCTGCTGCTGATGCTGCTCGGCGCGGCCGCCCTGGTCTTCCGGCGCCATCAGCCGCGCGCCGTGCTCGCCGTGACCTGCGGGCTGTCCCTGCTGGAGCTGACCACCGGGGAGCCGCGGGCGCCCGTCGCCATGTGCACGGTGATCGCCCTGTACACGGTGGCCGCCCGCACCGACCGGCCGACGACCTGGCGGATCGGGCTGCTCACCATGGCGGGGCTGACGGGCGTGGCCATGCTCGCCGGGCCGCTGCCCTGGTACGCCCAGGAGAACATCGGGATCTTCGCCTGGACCGGGATGGCCGCGGCCGCCGGGGACGCCGTACGCAGCCGGCGGGCCTTCGTCGACGCCATCCGGGAACGGGCCGAGCGCGCCGAGCGGACCCGGGACGAGGAAGCCAGGCGGCGGGTCGCCGAGGAACGGCTGCGGATCGCCCGGGACCTGCACGACGTGGTGGCCCATCACATCGCCCTGGTCAACGTGCAGGCGGGAGTGGCCGCGCACGTCATGGACAAGCGCCCGGACCAGGCCAAGGAGGCGCTGGCGCACGTACGGGACGCCAGCCGGTCGGCGCTGAACGAACTGCGGGCCACGGTCGGGCTGCTACGGCAGTCCGGCGACCCGGAGGCGCCAACGGAGCCCGCGCCGGGGCTCAACGTCCTGGACGAGCTGGTGGACACCTTCCGGCACGCCGGGCTGCCGGTGGAGGTCATCGTCCAGCTGGACGGGACGGCGGGGCCGCTGCCGGCGGCCGTGGACCTGGCGGCGTACCGGGTGATCCAGGAGGCGCTGACGAACGTCCGCAAGCACGCGGGCCCGGGGGCGAAGGCCGAGGTCAGCGTGGTCGGGGTCGGGCCGTCGGTGGAGGTGACCGTCCTCGACGACGGCGGTGAGGCGGCCGGCGCGGCCCCGGAACCGGCCGACCCGGGCGGCGGCCACGGCCTCCTCGGCATGCGCGAGCGCACCGGCGCCCTGGGCGGCACCTGCTTCGCGGGCCCCCGCTACGGCGGCGGCTACCGCGTCCACGCCATCCTCCCCGTGGGGTAGCCGCTTCAGCCTCGCGGCCGCACATCCGGCCTCGGCCCGGCCAATTTCAGCCTCGCCGGCGTTTGAGGCGCGGGGTCTGGGGCGGAGCCCCAGGGAACCCGGCTCCGCCGGGCACCGGGCTCCGCCCGGACCCTCCCCCAGCTACCGCTGGGAGGTGCCCCCTGCTCAAACGCCGGCGAGGCTGAATGTGGCCCTGGCAGGCCTCAAACGGCGGCGAGGCTGAATGTGGCCCCGGCGAAGCCGGAGGAGAGGGCTCCCCCGCGCTGCGGGAGGTGGGCTGCTGGGGTGCCGGCCAGGCTAGGGGCAGGTCTGGCGCCAGGCGTCGAGGTCGTACCGTTTCTGCATCGAGCTCAGCTTCGCCGCACGGGCCTGCGGACACCAGCGCTTCGGCTTGCCCTCGTACTCCACGTGGAACACCGCCTTGCCCGCGTCGGTGAACGGCGCGTACCGGTCGCACTCCTCGTACTCCACGCACTGCTCGTTGACCGCGAAGTCGAAGTCGCCCACCAGCTCCGGGATCTGGTCCAGGTCGTTCTTCAGCCCCACCGACATGCCCCGGTCGTGCGCCAGCCGGGCGATCAGACGGTTGTACTTCAGCTGGTCGTCCGCGGTCAGCGGGAAGCCGGACCGGTTGGCGTAGCCGTCCATGTTGTCCGGCTCCACCGCGTCGAAGCCCTTCACCTTGCACATGTCGAACCGCTTGCCCATCAGCGGTTCCAGTTCCGCAAGGCGCCGGATGTCCAGCCAGCGTTCGCCCTCCCAGCCGTTGCCCTCGCCCAGCAGCGTCTTCGGGAAGGCGTCGGCGTCCGGCCGGAAGTCCTCCCAGGCGCCGGTGGAGATGTAACAGATGGTCTTGCGGCCGTCCTTCTTCAGGGTGGCCAGCTGCTCCTTGGTGGTGTTGAACCCGTCGACGTCGTACACGGCCGCCTTGACCGAGGTGTCGAGCTTCCCGGTGAGCTGCCACTGCCAGCCGACCCCCGGCTTCGGCTGCCAGCGCTGGCCCGGCGGCGGGTCGGGCGACAGCTCGTCGCGTTCCGGTTCCGGCTCGGCCGTACACGCCGCGAGCAGCAGCAGGGGCACCGCCAGCAGGAGTGCGAGTCTCCTCATCCCGCCGCCTCCAGGGCGTACGGCAAGGTCCCCCAGGGGTGCGCGCCGCTGCCCGGGACGGCGCAGTGCACCCCGGCCCCGCGTTCGGCGGCGAGTTCCTCGGCGAGCCGGGCGGCGAGCGCGCCCGGCGGGACGGCGTACACGAGGTGGCAGAACCGCTGGGCCGGGTGGTCGGCGGTCCAGGGCGGTACGGCGGCCGCGTCCCGGTAGGCGTCCCAGGGGCCCTCGAAGGTGACGAGCAGGTCGGCGAGTTCGGCGTAACCGGGGTGCGGGTGGACCCCGTGGTTGAGGACGAGGGTACGGGCGCCCGCGGCCCGGGCGGCGACCGTGAGCCGCCCGTAGTGCGGAAGCAGTTCCGGGTCGGCGGAGGCCTGGTCGAGGAAGGCCCCGTCGGTGGCGTACCAGTCGCGGTGGCGCAGCAGGTCCTGCACCACCTCGGCGTGCGGGCGCCGCCCGTAGTCGGTGTCGGCGTACCCGAGGACGGGTACCCCGGCCTCGCGCAGCCGTTCGGCGACGACGGCGAACCGTTCGTCGCGGGCGGCACCCGGTCCGCTGTCGGGGTTGAGGACCACCGAGTGCAGCCGGCCGGCGGAGCGGATGAGCCGCTCCCAGGCTTCCGGCCGGTCGGCGGGATGCTCGTAGAGGGGCACCAGCAGCATGGGGTCCTTCTTCTCGGACGGATGGTGCGTCATCGGTGGGCGGTCGCGCGGCCGAGGAGCAGGCAGACCAGGGTGGCCAGTACGGTGGCGGCGGCGCCCGCCACCACCAGCTGGACCGCCCGGGGCTGGCCGAGCCCGGTCAGCAGGGCCAGGCTCTGGGCGACGGCGGCCGAGGAGCAGACCACGGCCGCGGGCCGGACCGCCCCGAAGGACTGCAGGAGCAGCCCGGTCCACATGACGGCCCCGAGCAGCAGCAGGGTCGCGATCCGGACTCCGGTGAGCATGGGGGCGCCGGGCCAGAGCAGGGTGCCGGCCAGGCCCAGGGCCAGCAGGACGGTCAGGTAGACGGCGAGGCAGCGGGTCAGGGTGGCGAGCATCCGCCGGCGGAAGGCCTGCGGCGAGCGGGCCCCCTGGAGTCCCGAGAGGGTCCCGCTGCGGAACCGGTGGAGCAGCCATTCGGCCGGGCCCATGCTGAGGGTGAGGGCCACCGCCGAGGGGGCGGCGACCGCCTCGGCGGGGCCTCCGGCGAGGACCTCCCCGAGGGCGGCGTACAGCACGAGCAGGCCGGTGCCGAGGCCGAAGACCCCGTAGGGGACCGAGTCCCCGATCCGGGGTCCGCGGGGTGCGAAGTCCTCCTCGGCGCCGCGCAGCATCTGCCAGCGCACGGGGCCCTGGCCGGGGCGGCGGGCCGCCGAGGCGCGGATCCGGTGCACGGCGGTCCGGAGCCCGTCGGTCAGCGGGAGTTCCCGCAGGGCCAGGGTGCAGGCGGCCAGCAGGGACGTCACGAGCAGGGTCACCCGGACCGGCACGGGCAGGTCGACGAAGAGCGCGAGCAGGGCTCCGACGGCCATCGGCGCGAGTGCGGCGAGCAGCACCCGTTCCCGGCCGAGGACCAGCAGGACGGTGGCGGCCCCGACGTAGAAGGCCTGTCCAGCGGCGAAGGCGTAGGAGAACGGGGGCCCGCCGGGCACCGCCAGTGCGGCGGCGGTGCCCAGCAGGGCGCCGACGGGGGCTCCGACGAGCAGGGTCCGCCCGGCGGCGCCCCGGTCGCCGAGGCCGAGCCAGGAGTAGGCCCGGTGGGACAGGGTCTGGTCCCAGACCCAGCCGATGAGCGCGCCGGCGAGCAGGGTCAGGGTCCCGGCGGGCAGGCCGAGGCGGTCCTGGGGGCCTTCGAGCAGGGGCGCGCCCAGCAGGTAGGCCAGGCCGGGCAGGGCGAAGATCACCCCGCGCAGCAGGCAGGCGGTGAGGGAGACCTTCCAGGGGTCGGGGGCGGCGCCCGGCTCCGGGAAGGAGCGGGGCACCCGTGCGTAGAGCTCCTCGGCGAGTCCGAAGGAGTCGTGCCGGCCGTAGGTGAGCCGGATGTACTCGTCCGTCATGCCGTCGGATTCGAGGATGGCGGCGATCTCGTCGGGGTGGACGGCGGAGGCGATGAACACGTCGAGGCGCTCGGCGAGTTCGTCCATCGGGTCGGTGGCGGCGTCGGCGGTGGTGACGTCGGCGCCGGGGCCGTCGCGGCGCGGCCGGGGGACGGCGGGGAGAGTGTCGGCGCCGGAGCCGGGTCCGGTGCCGGGCGGCTTGAGCCAGAGGGATCCGCTCACCACAGGCTCCCGTCGGCAGCGAGTTCGCGGTACCAGGGATCGGCGAGCCGCTGGGTCCATTCGTCGCCCGCGTGGACGGGCAGGACGGGCTGGCCGGCGAGTTCGCGGTAGATGTGCCGGAAGCCGTCCACGGACTGGTGGAGGGTGAACTTCTCCACGACCCGCTTGCGGGACATCCGGCCGAGTTCGGCCCGGCGTTCGTCGTCGCGGAGCAGGGCGAGGGTGGCGCGGGCCATGGTCTCGGGCTCGCGCGGCGGTACGACGAGGCCGGTGTCGCCGACGGCCTCGCGGACGCCGCCGACGTCGGTGGAGACGGTGGTGCGGCCGCAGGACATGGCCTCGATGATGCTGAAGGGGAAGCCCTCGCTGATGGAGGAGAGCATGACGACGCTGCCGGCCGCGTAGGCCTGGGCCACCTGCTCGATGCGGCCCTCGTAGGTGATCCCGTCGGTCACGCCGAGTTCGGCGGCGAGCTTCTCCAGGCGAAGCTTGTACTCCTCGCAGCCGGCCGGGACGGGGCCGAACAGGCGCAGCCGCAGGGCGGGCAGTTCCTCGCGCATGAAGGCGTAGGCGCGGATGAGGGTTTCGAGGTCCTTGATCGGGTCGATGCGGCCGCACCAGCTGAGGGTGGGCACGTCGGGTTCGGGGCCGGCCTCGGGGAAGGCGTGCGGGTCGACGCCGTTGTAGACGGTGCGGATGCGGTCGGACTCGGCGCCTCCGCGCTCCTCCCAGCGGCGGTTGTACTGGTTGCACGGGGTGATCAGGTCGGCCTGCCGGTAGCCCTCGGTGTTGAGCTCGCGGTAGAAGCCGAGCATGAGGGCCTTGACGGGCCAGCGCTGCGCGGCGCTGCGGTAGCCGAGGTAGCGCTCGCGCAGGTAGATGCCGTGCTCGGTGAGCAGGAAGGGGACCCCGTCGAGGCATTTCGCGGCGAGGGCCGGGAGGGTGGCGAGGCCGCTGCTGACGGCGTGCGCGACGCTGTCGGGCGGGATCCGGACACCGAGCGGGCGCAGTGCGTGTTCCAGCAGGTCGGTGGCGGTGAGCGCGTCGTGGATGGTGGGCCGGGCCTCGGCCGTGACGAGCCCGGGGCGGGTCCATACGGTCATCAGCAGCCGCAGGACCGATTCGGAGCGCAGGGCCGGTGCGAGTTTTCCGGCCCGGGCCAGGACGGCCAGTTCGCGCAGGGCCTCGGAGAAGCTGTGCCGGGCCGGATCGGGCTCGGGGTCGAGCAGGGAGAGCAGGAAGCTCTCGTAGACCTCGGTGAAGCGGCGGTGGGCCTTGCCGCGCAGGGCCGACCGGCGGATGCGGGACGGGAGCGGCCCCCAGAGCGGGAAGGCGGTGTGCCGGTAGACGTTGCGGGGCAGTTCCCAGGTGACCGGCTCTCGTCCGGAGCCGGTCAGGGCTATGACGTTGAAGTCGACCTCCGGCATACCTCGTACCAGTTGGTCGCACCAGGTACTGACGCCCCCGTGGACGTGCGGATAGGTGCCTTCGGTGAGCATGGTGACGTGACGCCCATGACTCATGCGGTGTGTCCCCCCAGGACGGAAAAGGGGCCGGCGCCCGTGGGTTCGCGGAGCGCCGGCGCTAGGTGGTACTCGTGGTGGCTTGCGGGACGGTCAGCTGGGCAGCTTGAGCGTGACGGCGCTCTGGAGCAGCTCCGGACCGGCCCAGGCGGAGCGGGTACCGGCGTACGCGGTGCCGAAGTCGGCGGTGCCGAGCAGCAACTGCTTCTTGGTGCCGGTGGGGGCGGTCACCGGGGCGACGACCCCGGAGGGCGCCTTGATGGTGACGTCCTTGCCGATGCGGTAGGCGGTGACCTTGCCGTCCGCGAGGGCCTTGTCCCAGGCGGCGCGGCGCTGGAACTCGACGCCGGTGTCCTTCATGCTCTGGTTGACGATCGGCGCGCTGGGGGCGTAGAGGGCGCGGTAGGTGTCGAGGACCTGGTTGAGCACGGGGTAGAGGGTCCGGTCCTCGGCGAGGTTGGACTGGTGGACGTAGTGCGGGCGCGGGTCGTTGGCCAGGACGTGGCGCAGTGCGGTGCGGGCCTCGGCCGGGACGATGGCGTCGAGGTAGCCGGTGTTGACGTTCAGCGGGGCCGGCAGGCAGGTGGAGGTCGCCGGGTTGTCCTCGCAGACGCCGCTTCCGCCGTGGGCGCGGCTGGTGTAGATCCAGTTGTACTCGTCGGCCATCTCGGCGTTGGTGCCCGTGTTGTAGTACACGTTCATCGGGTGCCGGGGGACCGTGAGGGCCGCGCCGACCGCTCGCTGCGCGGGTTCGCGGGAGTTGTCGCTGCCCGCCCACTTGACCCCGTTGTCGGCGAGGGCGCCGGCCAGGTTGGGGTTGTCCACGGGCTGCTGCGGTGCGGTCTTGAGGCCGGAGTGCTCACCGGTGACCAGTTCGGTCTTGTCCGTGGTGATGCCCTTGGTGGCGGCCCAGTTGTTGTTGTCGCGGATCTGGGCGGAGATCTCGGCGCGGCTCATGTACTGGATCGCGCCCGCGGCGTTCTTCGTGCAGGTCCACGGGGTGACGGCGGTGTTCTGGACGCAGCCGAGGAACGGGTGGGTGTAGGTGTGGTTCATCCAGCGGTACTTGGCGCGGTCGGCGACGAGCTGGGCGGTCAGCGCGTCGACGCCGCCGTTCTCGGCC
Source organism: Streptomyces sp. NPDC030021 (assembly GCF_055574035.1). Classification (NCBI taxonomy): domain Bacteria; kingdom Bacillati; phylum Actinomycetota; class Actinomycetes; order Kitasatosporales; family Streptomycetaceae; genus Streptomyces; species Streptomyces sp. NPDC030021. The sequence continues at coordinate 175,213 of NZ_JBVIAH010000016.1, read as the reverse complement.
TTCCACTCCTCCCCGGCACCGCCGTTGAAGAGCATGTCGAGCTTGAAGTTCTTTGACGTCTGCCACTGCGCCGCGTACACGGCGTCGGCGGCGCTCATCCGGATGGTGCTCTCCTTGCCCTCGCCGCCCGCGCAGGCGTAGTCGCCCGGCGTGCAGTTCAGGTCCTTGCTCCAGCGGGCGTCGGGGGCGAAGACGTCGTCGACGTGGACCGCGAAGTAGTTGCGGCTCTGGCCGAGGTGCACCCCCTGGGTCAGCCAGTCGACGATGCCGCGGGCGAGCAGCCGGAACTGCTGCTGGTACTGGTTGTAGCCGAAGGTGACGACCAGTTCGCTGCGGCCGTCGTGCGCGTACTCGCCGACGAGCGAGGCCCGGCCGGAGCCGACCGGCGCGTCGACGTAGCTGGTGTAGCCGGGGCGCGGCTTGCCCATGAAGCCGAAGCTCTCAGGGACCAGGGCCGAGTTGTCCTCGAAGGTGACCTGGCCGCCGAGGTAGGCGAAGGGGCCGGCCTTCCCGGCGGTGGTGACGGCGGCCTGGGTGCCGTCGAGCTGGCCGCTGTAGCCGCCGTTGTCGGTGTATTCCAGCCCGACGCCCGGGTGGGCCCAGGTGTAGGCGTCGACCTGGCGGATGCCGTACGTCGTCTCGTAGGCGGTGAGGGCGGCCATCTCGGCCGAGCCCTCGCCGAACGGGTTCTCGTTCGGCAGGACGACACCCTGGTACTTGGCGCGCGGACGGCCGTCCACAGTGTCGCTGAGGAAGCCCGCGTTGATGACGGGGCGGCCGCTGCTGCCCAGCTGGACGCGGGTGTAGGGCACCCCCGTGTCGCGGAGTTCCGCGGTGATCGCCTCGACCGAGCTGCCACCGTCGTCGACGACCAGCACGTTCAGGTCGATGCGCGGTGTCACGGCCGCCTGGGCGGTCGCGGCAGGTACTGCCACGGACACCAGGGCGGCTGCCGCCATCATCGCGGCGACCCTGTTCATCCGGTTCTTGTTGACCATTTCGGCCTTTCCCCCCGCAGGCGTCCCTCGACTCGGCCCTTGGCGGACGGCCGGGCCTGGGAGGCTCTGTGGAAATCATGCAAAGGAACCCCGCGTCCCCTTGCGAGAGTGGACCGAGTCTTTCGGACCTCGTCAGGTCTACGAGGCAAACCTGGAGCAGAGTCCACAGATGGGTGAACCTGACGGCCTCTTGATCGAACAACTTGCCAAACCTTCGAGTGACGTACGGACGAGCGCGTACGCGTAGGCTCATTTCTGGCGGCCGTCGGGCCCCGAATACGATCGCTACGGATGGCCGTCCACCCACTCGGCCCACACACACAAACGGAAGCGAGACTTCACCACCGTGACTGCTCTGACTCTCAGCACTGCCGGCGCGGCGACGCTCCGCGCCGACGCCCTCGTGGTCGGCGTGGCGAAGGGCCCCAAGGGACCGATCGTCGCCGCGGGCGCCGAGGCCGTGGACAAGGCGTTCGACGGTAAGCTCGCCGGCGTCCTCGACGCGCTGGGCGCCTCGGGCGCCGAAGGCGAGATCACCAAGCTGCCGGCCCCGGCGGGTCTCAAGGTCCCGGTCGTGCTGGCGGTGGGGCTCGGCTCCGTCCCCGAGAAGGACGAGTCGTTCGACGAGGAGGTGCTGCGCCGCGCCGCCGGTGCCGCCGCCCGTGCGCTGCACGGCAGCAAGAAGGCCGCCTTCGCCCTTCCGCTGGAGGACGCCTCGGCCGTCACCGCCGTCGCCGAGGGCGCCCTGCTGGGCGCGTACGCCTTCACTGCCTACCAGGGCGGCGAGAACAAGGCCCGCAAGGAGGCCAAGGGCGCGGCCCCGAAGGCCCCGCTGGCCGAGGTGGCCCTGCTGGGCGCCAAGCCCCGCGACAAGGAGCACAAGGCCGCCGCCGAGCGCGCCGCGGTCGTGGCGGCCGAGGTCAACGTCGCCCGTGACCTGGTGAACACCCCGCCGAACGACCTGACCCCCGAGGCCTTCGCCGCGGTCGCCTCCGCGGCCGCGAAGGAGAACGGCATCAAGGTCCAGGTGCTGGACGAGAAGGCCCTGATCAAGGGCGGCTTCGGCGGCATCATGGGCGTCGGCAAGGGCTCCGAGAACCTGCCGCGCCTGGTGAAGCTCACCTACACGCACCCCAAGGCGGAGAAGACCCTTGCCTTCGTCGGCAAGGGCATCACCTACGACTCGGGCGGCATCTCCCTGAAGCCGGCCGGCCACAACGAGACGATGAAGTGCGACATGGCCGGCGCCGCCGCCGTCTTCGCCTCCGTCGTCGCGGCCGCGAAGCTGGGCCTGCGGGTCAACGTCACCGGCTGGCTCGCGCTCGCCGAGAACATGCCGTCCGGCTCCGCCACCAAGCCCGGTGACGTGCTGCGCATGTACAGCGGCAAGACCGTCGAGGTCCTCAACACGGACGCCGAGGGCCGTCTGGTCCTCGGTGACGCGCTGACCAAGGCCTCCGAGGACAACCCGGACGCGATCGTCGACGTCGCCACCCTGACCGGCGCCATGGTGCTCGCCCTCGGCGACCGCACCTTCGGGATCATGGCCAACGACGACGCCTTCCGCACGTCGATCCACGAGATCGCCGAGGAGGTCGGCGAGTCCTCCTGGCCGATGCCGCTCCCCGCGGAGCTGCGCAAGACCATGGACTCCCCCACCGCCGACATCGCGAACATGGGTGTCCGCATGGGCGGCGGCCTGGTGGCCGGCCTCTTCCTGCAGGAGTTCGTCGGCGAGGGCATCACCTGGGCCCACCTCGACATCGCCGGCCCGGCCTTCCACGAGGGCGCGCCGCACGGCTACACCCCCAAGGGCGGCACCGGCTCCGCCGTCCGCACCCTGGTGCGTCTCGCCGAGCGCACGGCCACGGGCGACCTCGGCTGACCACCCCGTTCGATGTGACGTGACGCACCCCGGGCCGGGTCAGGGCCCGGGGTGCGTCCGTCTCACGACGAAACCTGAAGGAATCGGCAGGTATCCCGGTAGGTACCTACGCAGTGGTAACCCCCGGTCCGGGAGGATCGCCCGATCACATCGTGGGCCCGGCGTCCCGCGTTCCCCCGACAAATGCGAAGATGGGTTCTCGGCAGGACAGGGCCCCCACCACAGGGCCGAAGAAACAAGCGGCCGTATACCAGCCGCCGCCCGGTCACAGAGGACCGGTGCCCGGCGCACATGCATGGAGGACGTGACGTGGCGAACGACGCCAGCACCGTTTTCGACCTAGTGATCCTCGGCGGTGGCAGTGGCGGTTACGCCGCGGCGCTGCGCGCATCCCAGCTGGGTCTGGACGTTGCCCTGATCGAGAAGAACAAGCTCGGCGGCACCTGCCTGCACAACGGCTGCATCCCCACGAAGGCTCTGCTGCACGCGGGCGAGATCGCGGACCAGGCTCGTGAAGCCGCCCAGTTCGGTGTCAAGACCTCCTTCGAGGGAATCGACATCGCGGGTGTCCACAAGTACAAGGACGAGGTCATCTCGGGCCTGTACAAGGGTCTGCAGGGCCTGGTCGCCTCCCGCAAGGTGACCTACATCGAGGGAGAGGGCCGCCTCTCCTCCCCGACTTCCGTCGACGTGAACGGCCGGCGCATCCAGGGCCGCCACATCCTGCTGGCGACCGGCTCCGTGCCGAAGTCGCTGCCGGGCCTGAACATCGACGGCAACCGCATCATCTCCTCGGACCACGCGCTGGTCCTGGACCGCGTCCCCGAGTCGGCGATCGTCCTGGGCGGCGGCGTCATCGGCGTCGAGTTCGCCTCGGCGTGGAAGTCCTTCGGTTCCGACATCACCGTCATCGAGGGCCTCAAGCACCTCGTGCCGGTCGAGGACGAGAACAGCTCGAAGCTGCTGGAGCGCGCGTTCCGCAAGCGCGGCATCAAGTTCAACCTGGGCACCTTCTTCGACAAGGCCGAGTACACGGAGAACGGCGTCCGCGTGACGCTGGTCGACGGCAAGACCTTCGAGGCCGAGGTGCTGCTGGTCGCGGTGGGCCGTGGCCCCGTCTCGCAGGGTCTGGGCTACGAGGAGCAGGGCGTCGCGATGGACCGCGGCTACGTCCTGGTCGACGAGTACATGCAGACCAACGTGCCGACCATCTCGGCCGTCGGTGACCTCGTCCCCACCCTCCAGCTCGCGCACGTCGGCTTCGCCGAGGGCATCCTGGTCGCAGAGCGTCTGGCCGGCCTCAAGGCCGTCCCGATCGACTACGACGGTGTCCCGCGCGTCACCTACTGCCACCCCGAGGTCGCTTCCGTCGGCATCACCGAGGCCAAGGCCAAGGAGATCTACGGCGCGGACAAGGTCGTGGCCCTGAAGTACAACCTGGCGGGCAACGGCAAGAGCAAGATCCTCAAGACCGCGGGCGAGATCAAGCTCGTCCAGGTCAAGGACGGTGCCGTGGTCGGCGTCCACATGGTCGGTGACCGGATGGGCGAGCAGGTCGGCGAGGCCCAGCTGATCTACAACTGGGAAGCTCTGCCGGCCGAGGTCGCGCAGCTCATCCACGCGCACCCGACCCAGAACGAAGCGATGGGCGAGGCCCACCTGGCCCTCGCCGGCAAGCCGCTTCACTCCCACGACTAATTCGTCACGGGCGCGACGACCACTTCCGCACTTTCGTTAGGAGCAACTGAAACCATGTCGGTTTCCGTAACCCTTCCGGCGCTCGGTGAGAGCGTCACCGAGGGCACTGTCACCCGCTGGCTGAAGGCCGAGGGCGAGCGCGTCGAGGCCGACGAGCCGCTGCTCGAGGTCTCGACCGACAAGGTCGACACCGAGATCCCCTCCCCCGTGTCGGGCATCCTGGCCTCCATCAAGGTCGCCGAGGACGAGACCGTCGAGGTCGGCGCCGAGCTGGCCGTCATCGACGACGGCTCCGGCGCTCCGGCCGCTGCTGCGGCTCCGGCCGCCGAGCCGGCCGCCGCTGCCGAGGCCCCCGCGGCCGCTCCGGCCCCGGTCGCCGAGGCCCCCGCGGCCCCGGCTCCCGTCGCCGAGGCGCCCGCCGCCGCTGCCGAGGCTGAGACTGCCGGGGGCCATGCCGCGTCCGGCACCGATGTCGTGCTCCCCGCCCTGGGCGAGTCCGTCACCGAGGGCACCGTCACCCGCTGGCTGAAGCAGGTCGGCGAGTCCGTCGAGGCCGACGAGCCGCTGCTTGAGGTCTCCACGGACAAGGTCGACACCGAGATCCCCGCGCCGGTCTCCGGCACGCTGCTGGAGATCGTGGTCGGCGAGGACGAGACCGCCGAGGTCGGCGCCCGTCTGGCCGTCATCGGCGTCGCCGGTGCCGCTCCGGCCGCCCCGGCTCCGGCTGCCGCCCCGGCCCCCGTGGCCGCTCCGGCTCCGGTCGCCCCGGCTGCCCCGGTCGCCGCTCCGGCTCCGGTCGCCCCGGCCGCTCCGGCTCCGGTCCAGGCCGCCGCCCCGGTGGCCGCTCCGGCCCCGGTCGCCCCGGTCGCCCCGGCTCCGGTCGCCCCGGCCGCCGCTCCGGCTTCCGCCGGTGACGAGGCCGCGTACGTGACCCCGCTGGTGCGCAAGCTCGCCTCGGAGTCCGGCGTCAACCTGTCCACGGTCTCGGGCACCGGTGTCGGTGGCCGTATCCGCAAGCAGGACGTCCTGGCCGCCGCCGAGGCCGCCAAGGCCGCCGCTGCCGCCTCTGTGACTGCCGCAGGCCATGCCGCCGCCGCTCCCGCCGCGAAGGCCCCGGCCGCCGCGGTGTCCGAGCTGCGCGGTCAGACCGTCAAGATGACCCGCATGCGCAAGGTCATCGGCGACAACATGATGAAGGCCCTGCACTCGCAGGCTCAGCTCAGCTCCGTGGTCGAGGTGGACATCACCAAGATCATGAAGCTGCGCGAGAAGGCCAAGGGCGCGTTCCTGGCCCGTGAGGGCGTCAAGCTCTCGCCGATGCCGTTCTTCGTCAAGGCCGCTGCCCAGGCGCTGAAGGCCCACGCGGTCGTCAACGCCCGGATCAACGAGGACGAGGGCACCATCACCTACTTCGACTCGGAGAACATCGGCATCGCCGTGGACTCCGAGAAGGGCCTGATGACCCCGGTCATCAAGGGTGCCGGTGACCTCAACCTGGCGGGCATCTCCAAGGCGACCGCCGACCTGGCCGCCAAGGTCCGCGGCAACAAGATCACGCCGGACGAGCTGTCGGGCGCGACCTTCACCATCAGCAACACCGGCTCGCGCGGTGCGCTGTTCGACACGGTCATCGTGCCCCCGAACCAGGTCGCCATCCTGGGCATCGGTGCCACGGTGAAGCGCCCGGTGGTCATCGAGACCGCCGAGGGCACCAACATCGGCATCCGCGACATGACGTACCTGACCCTGTCCTACGACCACCGCCTGGTGGACGGCGCGGACGCGGCCCGGTACCTCTCGGCCGTCAAGGCGATCCTTGAGGCCGGCGAGTTCGAGGTCGAGCTCGGCCTGTAAGGGTCACCGCACGGCCCCGGCCGTCGCACACGGCACGGCGCCCCCGCCCGGAACATCTCCGGGCGGGGGCGCCGTCGTCGTACCCCTCTCGGGGCCCTGGTCCGGAGCCTGTTGTAACCAGCCTCACCCGGCGTCCGCGACCGGGAACGCATCCGGTGGGGGCTACTCGGCCGTATTGTCTACGCATCGAAGCGATGCATGCCCCTACAGGAGATGAAGCCCCGATGATCACCCCACCCGTCGTGCACTCGCTGCGCGAGCAGATCCGCGAGCACATCGTGGAGGGGATCGTCAGCGGGCGCTGGAAGCCCGGCGAGCGGATCGTCGAGCGCCGGATCGCCGTGGAGCTGGAGGTCAGCCAGACCCCCGTACGGGAGGCCCTGCGCGAGCTGGAGACGCTGCGGCTGATCGAGTCGGCGCCGAACAAGGGCGTGCGCGTACGGAACCTCTCCGCGGCCGACCTGGAGGAGATCTACCCGGTCCGGGCCGGTCTGGAGCAGATCGCGGCCGAGCTGGCCGCGCCGCGGCTGGCGAGCGACTGCTCGGCGCTGGAGCCGCACGTGGCGGCGCTGTGGGAGGCCGACCGGACCGAGGACGGGACCGCGCAGGTGCGGCACACCGTCGGGTTCCACCGGGAGATGGTGCGGGCGGCCGGGAACAGCGTGCTGCTGCACACCTGGGAGAGCCTGGGCATCGAGGTCTTCACGGCGCTGTCCATCCGCTGGCTGGGGACCGTCCAGAAGTCGTACGCCGAGGAGCACGAGGCTCTCGTCGAGGCGTTCCGCGGTCAGGATCCGGACATCGGGCTGCTCGTGAAGCGGCATGTCCTGGGGTGCGCCCCGCGCGCTTGATCGACTGCGGGCGCGCCTGTTTGTCCGTGTTTGACCGGCACCGCGTGCCTTTTTCTCTGGCACGCGGTGCCGACTTTCGCCGGATGGACGTTTCTTCGTCACTTTCATTTGATCGATCATCGATCAGCGATTTACAGTCGTCGCGGACCTCAACCAGGTCCACCGACCCTGTCCTGCCCGTCAGGGATTTTTTCACCACCTCTCCTTTGTCCGGAAGGCGGCGCACAGCAATGTCCGACCCCGTAGGAAAGCTTCCGAGCGAGCTCGACCAGCTCCCGGATCGCGACACCGAGGAGACCGCCGAATGGGCGGCCTCCCTCGACGCCGTCGCACAGGCCGCCGGTACGCGCCGCGCCGAATACCTGCTCCGCCGCACGCTCCAGCACGCCGAGGCCGCCGGCCTCGCCCTGCCCAAGCTGCTGGAGACGGACTACGTCAACACCATCCCCACCGCCGCGGAGCCCGAGTTCCCCGGTGACGAGGAGATGGAAGCCAAGATCACCGCATGGAACCGCTGGAACGCGGCCGCCATGGTGACCCGCGGCTCCAAGTACGGCGTCGGCGGCCACATCGCCACCTTCGCCTCCGCCGCGTGGCTCTACGAGACCGGCTTCCAGCACTTCTTCCGCGGGAAGGAGGCCGACGGATCGGGCGACCAGCTCTACATCCAGGGCCACGCCTCCCCCGGCATCTACGCCCGCGCGTTCCTCGACGGACGCGTCTCCGAGCAGCAGCTCGACAACTTCCGCCAGGAGTCCGGCGGCAACGGCCTGCCGTCCTACCCGCACCCGCGGCGCCTGCCGTGGCTGTGGGAGTTCCCGACGGTGTCCATGGGTCTCGGCCCGCTCTCCGCGATCTACCAGGCGCGTTTCAACCGCTACCTGCAGAACCGGAGCATCAAGGACACCGCCAACTCGCACGTCTGGGCCTTCCTGGGCGACGGCGAGATGGACGAGCCCGAGTCGACCGCCGCCCTGGCCCTCGCCTCCCGCGAGCAGCTCGACAACCTGACCTTCGTCATCAACTGCAACCTGCAGCGCCTCGACGGTCCGGTCCGCGCCAACTTCCGCGTGGTCCAGGAGCTGGAGGCCCAGTTCCGCGGCGCCGGCTGGAACGTCATCAAGTCGCTGTGGGGCTCCGCCTGGGACGAGCTGTTCCAGCTCGACACCACGGGCGCCCTCGTACGCCGCCTGCGCGAGGTACCGGACGCGCAGTTCCAGACGTACGCGACCCGCGACGTGGCCTACATCCGCCAGCACTTCTTCGGCGCCAACGCCGACCTCGTGCAGCTGGCGGGCGTGCTGTCCGACGCGAAGATCGCCGAGTGCTTCCACAGCTCCCGCGGCGGCCACGAGCCCCGCAAGGTCTACGCCGCGTACAAGGCCGCCCTGGAGCACAAGGGCGCGCCGACGGTCATCCTCGCGCAGACCGTCAAGGGCTACACGCTGGGCGCCGGGTTCGAGTCGAAGAACGCGAACCACCAGATGAAGAAGCTGACGATCGACGAGTTCAAGGACATGCGTGACCTCCTTGGCCTCCCGATCCCGGACAGCGCCTTCGCCGACGGCCAGGTCCCGTACGGCCACCCTGGCGCGAACAGCCCCGAGGTGCAGTACCTGAACGAGCGCCGCGCGGCGCTCGGCGGTCCGGCCCCGGCCCGCAAGGTCAAGCACGTGGCCCTGCCCGCCCCCGCGGACCGTTCCTTCGCCCCGCTGCTCAAGGGCTCCGGCAAGCAGGAGATGGCCACCACCATGGCCTTCGTCCGGCTCGTCAAGGACCTGATGCGGGACAAGGAGACCGGCAAGCGCTGGGTGCCGATCGTCCCCGACGAGGCCCGTACCTTCGGTATGGAGTCCCTCTTCCCGTCGGCCGGCATCTACTCGCCGCTGGGCCAGACGTACGAGCCGGTCGACCGCGACCAGCTCATGTACTACAAGGAAGCCAAGGACGGCCAGATCCTCAACGAGGGGATCACCGAGGCCGGCGCCATGGCCGACTTCATCGCCGCCTGCACGTCGTACGCGACGCACGGCGAGCCGATGATCCCGTTCTACATCTTCTACTCGATGTTCGGCTGGCAGCGCACCGCCGACCAGATGTGGCAGCTCGCCGACCAGCTCGGCAAGGGCTTCATCGTCGGCGCCACCGCCGGCCGCACCACGCTGACCGGTGAGGGCCTCCAGCACGCGGACGGCCACTCGCACCTGATCGCGTCCACGAACCCGGCGTCGCTCAACTACGACCCGGCCTTCGCGTACGAGATCGCGGTGATCGTCAAGGACGGTCTGCGCCGGATGTACGGCGAGACGCCGGAAGACGTCTTCTACTACCTGACGGTCTACAACGAGCCGAAGGTGCAGCCCGCCATGCCGGAGGGCGTGGAGGAGGGCATCCTCAAGGGCCTCTACCGCTTCAACACGGCGGCGGACCTGGCGGAGGCGGCCCCGGCCGCCGACGCCCCCAAGGTCCAGCTGATGGCCTCGGGTACGGCGATCCACTGGATCCTGGAGGCACAGAAGCTGCTGGCCGCCGAGTGGAACGTGGCCGCCGACGTCTGGTCCGCCACCTCCTGGGGCGAGCTGCGGCGCGAGGCGCTGGAGTGCGACGAGGCGCTGCTGCGCGGCGAGGTGCGCACCCCGTACGTCACCCGCGCGCTGGAGGGCGCCACCGGCCCGGTGCTCGCCGTCTCCGACTGGATGCGTCAGGTCCCGGACCAGATCAGCCAGTGGGTGGAGCAGGACTACACCTCGCTCGGTACGGACGGCTTCGGCCTGTCCGACACCCGCGAGGGCGCCCGCCGCCACTTCGGTGTCGACGCCCCGTCGATCGTGGTGGCCGCGCTGGCCCAGCTCGCCCGCCGCGGCGAGGTGCCGGCGTCCGCCGTCAAGGAGGCCCGGGAGCGCTACGGCCTGTAAGGTCCCGCGCACCGCACGCCGAAGGCCGGTGTCCGGCCCCGCCAAGGGGGTCGGACACCGGCCTTTGGCCGTATGAGCGGTGGCGGCCGGGGGGTGAACCCGTGATGCTGGAGCGGTGATGGACGAGACGGAGTTCTGGGAGATCGTCGACCGTACCCGCGAGGCCGCCGACGGCGACCCCGAGGAACACGCCGAGCTGCTCGTGGAGCGGCTCTCACTGCTCGACCCGGACTCCGTCCTGGACTTCGCCCGCCACTTCGAGTCCCGGTACAACCGGGCGTACACCTGGGACCTGTGGGGCGCGGCCTGGGTGCTGCTCGACGGGGCGAGCGACGACGCCTTCGACTACTTCCGCTGCTGGCTGATCGGCCAGGGCCGGGAGGTGTTCGAGGGCGGGGTGCACGATCCCGACCAGCTGGCGGAACTCCTGGGCGACTTCGACGAGGAGATCGACGGGGACGGCGAGGAGCTGGGGTACGCGGCCGACGAGGCGTACGAGCAGCTGACCGGGGCGGTGGCGCCGGACCTGGGCATCCCGATGCAGGCGGCCGAGCCGGAGGGCGCCCCGCTGGACTTCGAGAACGAAGCCGTGCTCGCGGAGCGCTTCCCCCGGCTGTGGGACCGGTTCCGCGCCTGATCAGTAGTGCGTGCCGCCGTCGATGCGGATCTCCGTGCCGGTGATGAACGCACCGTCGTCGGAGCCCAGCATGGCGACGACGCCGGCGACGGTCTGCGGGCCGGCGAAGCCCTGGCCGAGGGCCGGGGCCAGCTTGGCGAAGAGGGACCAGTCGGTGTCCTCCGGCAGGCCGGGGCCGTTGCCGGTGGTCATGCCGCTCTCGATGGAGCCGGGTGCGACGCTGACGAAGCGCAGGCCCTGCTTGCTGTACTCGGCGGCCAGCGCGTGGGTCATGGACTGGATGCCGCCCTTGCTGGCCGCGTAGGCGGACATGTAGGGGTGGGCGAAGGACGCCGAGGTGGAGCTGAAGTTCACGACGACCGGCCGGTCGCCCGCGAGCAGCGCCGGGAGGGACTCGCGGATCATCAGGAAGGTGCCGGTCAGGTTGACCCCGATGACCTGGTTCCAGAGGTCGAGGGTGGTCGCGTGGGTGTGTCCGGAACGCAGGATGCCTGCGGCGTTGACGAGTACGTCGATCCCGCCGAGGACGCCGGCCGCGGCGGCCACGCCCTCCTTGACGGCGTTCTCGTCGGATATGTCGAGGAGCGCGGTGGTGAGCCGGGCCGCGTGACCGTCGGCGGCGGCCCGGTCGGCGGTGGTCTTCAGGCCGGCCTCGTTGACGTCCACGGTGTGGACCCGGCCGCCCTCGGCGAGGATGCGGTGGACGGTGGCCTGGCCGATGCCGGAGCCACCGCCGGTGATGAGGACGCGACGTCCTTCGTAACGGTTCATGGCGCGAGCGTACCCAAGCGATGGCACGTTTTGTCATGACGACAAAGGATGTAATCGCCGAGGGCGGCGAGGGGTACGCTTCACCCGTGAGATCCCCTCGCCCGTACTCTCCCCAGGCCGGCCCCGGAGCCCAGTCGCTGACCGAGCGCCGCAAGGCCGCCACCCAGCTCGACATCGCCCGCGCGGCCTGCGAACTGTTCGCCGAACACGGCCCCGACGGCACCACCGCCGAGGACATCGCCCACCGGGCGGGGGTGGCACTGCGCACCTTCTACCGCTACTTCCGCAACAAGCAGGAGGCCGTGGCCCCGCTGCTGGCCGGCGGCGGTGACGCCTGGCGCGCCCTGCTCGCCGAGGAGGCCCCCGGCACGCCGCTGGGCGAGGCGCTGGAACGCGCGGTCACCCGGTCCCTGAGCGGACAGCAGGCGGTCGAGGAGGGCCTGGAGGTGACCCGCGGCCTGCTGCGCGCGGCGGCGGACGACCAAGCCCTGCGCGCGGTCTGGTACCGCGTGAACCAGGACTCCGAGGAGCACCTGGTCCCGGTGATCTCCCGGCTGGCGGGCCCGGAGGCCGACCCGCTGGAGGTACGTCTGCTCGCTGCGGCGGCCACGGACGCGATCCGTGTCTCGCTGGAGCTGTGGTCGACGACGCAGGCCCCGGTCTCGGGTCCCGGATCACCGGCGGAACTCGCGGTCCGCTGCCTGCGTGACCTCACGGGGGCGATGCCCCTGCTCCTCCGCCAGGGGTAGGAACAGGGGCATCACATCGGCTCAGGTGGGCCGGCTCGGACCGGGCTCGGCCGGGTCGTGCCGGGCCCGCGGCTCTACGTTTCCAGGTGGGGTTCAGCCACCCCAGCCGCCGCCACCGCCACCGCCGCCCCCTCCGCCGCCGCCGCCGCCCCAGTTACCTCCACCGCCGTCGCCTCCGCGACCGCCGTCACCGCCCCCGCCGCCCCAGTTGCCGCCGCCGTCGCCACCGCGTCCGCCGCCGTCACCCCAGTTGCCGCCGCCGTCGCCACCGCGACCGCCGTCACCACCACGGCCGTTGCCCCAGTCGTCGTGGTTGCCCCAGTCACCGTTGCCACCGCGGCCGGAGTCGTTCCAGTTCGACCAGTTCGAGTCGCGCCAGTTGTGGTTGTCGCGCCAGTTGTCGTTGTATCCGCCGACACCGCCCTGGTCCCAGCACCAGCTGGGACGGTTGCGCCAGTCGTGGTTGCAGCAGGCGTCCCATCGGGCGTCGGAGCGGTTCGAGGGGTACCGGTAGCAGTTGTAGCCACCGTTTCCGCCACCGCCACCATTACCGGTGACGACCGAAGCCGAGGCGCTGGCGACGGGCAGCAGACCTATCGCGATTCCCGCGGCGCCCGCCATGGCTGCCGCAACGATCTTACGGCGCATTGTCATGCACCTCCGCACATGCTCGCTTATGAGGCTTTTAGGTCATTTCCACCCTCACTCGCCCGTGCGGCCCTGTCAAAGCGGAAAGGCCCCCCGCCTCGCTCCGTGGAGCGTGGTGGGGGGCCTCCCATCAGGCGTTTTTAGATGTCGAAGTACAGCTCGAACTCGTGCGGGTGCGGACGCAGCGCGATCGGGGCGATCTCGTGCGTGCGCTTGTAGTCGATCCAGGTCTCGATCAGGTCGGGGGTGAAGACACCGCCGGCCAGGAGGTACTCGTGGTCCTCCTCCAGGGCCTTGAGGACGTCCTCAAGGCTGGTCGGGACCTGCGGGACGCTCGCGTGCTCGTCGGGCGAGAGCTCGTAGAGGTCCTTGTCGATCGGCTCCATCGGCTCGATCTTGTTCTTGACACCGTCGAGGCCCGCGAGCAGCAGCGCCGCGAAGGCGAGGTACGGGTTGGACGACGGGTCCGGGGCGCGGAACTCGACGCGCTTGGCCTTCGGGTTCGAGCCCGTGATCGGGATGCGCATGGCGGCGGAGCGGTTGCGCTGCGAGTACACCATGTTGACCGGCGCCTCGAAGCCCGGCACCAGGCGGTGGTAGGAGTTCACCGTCGGGTTGGTGAACGCCAGCAGCGACGGGGCGTGCTTGAGGATGCCGCCGATGTAGTAGCGCGCGGTGTCCGACAGGCCCGCGTAGCCGGCCTCGTCGTAGAACAGCGGGTCGCCGTTCGCCCACAGCGACTGGTGCACGTGCATGCCCGAGCCGTTGTCACCGAAGATCGGCTTCGGCATGAAGGTCGCGGTCTTGCCGTTGCGCCAGGCGACGTTCTTCACGATGTACTTGAAGAGCATCAGGTCGTCGGCCGCGGCGAGCAGCGTGTTGAACTTGTAGTTGATCTCGGCCTGGCCACCGGTGCCGACCTCGTGGTGCTGGCGCTCGACCTGGAGGCCCTGGGCGTCCAGCTCAAGGGAGATCTCGGCGCGCAGGTCGGCGAAGTGGTCGACCGGTGCTACGGGGAAGTAACCACCCTTGTAGCGGACCTTGTAGCCACGGTTGTTCTCCTCGGAACCGGTGTTCCAGGCGCCGGCCTCGGAGTCGATGTGGTAGAAGCCCTCGTTCGCGGAGGTCGCGAAGCGCACGCTGTCGAACACGTAGAACTCGGCCTCGGGGCCGAAGTACGCGGTGTCGGCGATGCCGGTGGAGGCGAGGTACGCCTCGGCCTTCTTCGCGATGTTGCGCGGGTCGCGGCTGTAGGCCTCACCCGTGATCGGGTCGTGGATGAAGAAGTTGATGTTGAGCGTCTTGTCCTTGCGGAACGGGTCCAGACGCGCGGTGGTGATGTCGGCACGCAGCGCCATGTCGGACTCGTGGATCGCCTGGAAGCCGCGGATCGAGGATCCGTCGAAGGCGAGCTCCTCCGCCGGGTCGAACGCTCGCGCCGGGATGGTGAAGTGCTGCATCACACCAGGCAGGTCGCAGAAGCGGACGTCGACGAACTTGACGTCGTTCTCCTCGATGTACTGCTTCACTTCGTCGGCGTTCTTGAACATCCAACTCCTCCTACTCCCGGCCCCGGGGCAGGGACGGGCTTTATAGCTCGTGGTGCGTCAGTGCGGTGCCGCACGCTGACCCGACCATAAGCAGACGGGATTTCCCAAGCATGACCCATTTGTTTCGCACAAGTTAACCAGGGTCCGGCCGGAGGGCCGTGCGGCGCCACGGGTACCGTGTTCGGGTGGACAACAGACAGGCAATCGGATCCTGGCTCTCCGGCCCCCGCGCGGCCGCCGAGGAGATGGGCGTCGACTTCGGCTATCCGGGTCAGCGGCTCGGCCTGCCCCAGCAGGGGCCCGGCTCGGTGGCCCGCTTCGGGCGTCGGCTCGGTGCCGTCGGGATCGACTGGATCGGCTGTCAGCTGATTGCCTACGGGCTGATCACCGGCGGCAACCTGACCGCGGCGGGCAACTGGACCCTCGCTCTTTTCGTGGCCCTCACCATCCTGACCGTCGGCACCGTGGGGTTCACCCCCGGCAAGCGGATCCTGGGCCTCCGGGTGATTTCGGAGTCCGGTGGCCGCCTCGGCATCGTCCGGGTGGTCCTGCGCACGCTGCTGCTCGCCCTGGTCGTCCCGGCGCTGATCTGGGACCGCGACGGCCGCGGCCTCCACGACCGGCTGGCCCGCGCCGTCCAGGTCCGCATCTAGGACCGGGCCGCGGAGAACACGTACGACGACACAGGGGTGGACCCCCCAATCCCCGGGCCGGGGGGGGACACCTTGTTTTGGGGCAAAAACCAAGGGGCGGGTTTGCTACTCCTTTCTCCCCGTTGTCCCTTTTCTTCCTTCTT
>NZ_JBVIAH010000016.1:0-159851 GCF_055574035.1 Streptomyces sp. NPDC030021 | reverse complement strand
CCCACAGGATGGCTTTTCCCGTTCCTTCGGGTCCCGCGCCGGGAACGGGACAGGGAAAAAAAGGCAAAAAAAAAAGGGGTTCCCCCCGGGTTGGGGGGGTGGGGTGCCCACCCCTGTGTCGTATACGAAAATCAGATGACCTGGTCAGCGCATCTTTCCGCCGCGCGGCATCTTCATGCCCTTCGGCATGGGGCCCTTCGGCAGCGGCATGTTGCTCATGAGATCACCCATGGCGCGCAGCTTGTCGTTGACCTCGGTGATCTGCGGGCCGGCCAGCACGCGCGGCAGCTTGAGCAGGGTGGTGCGCACCTTCTTGAGCGGCACCTCGCCCTCGCCCGTACCCACGATGAAGTCGTGCACCGGCACGTCCGGCATGATCCGGGCCAGCTTCTTCTTCTCGTTCGCGAGCAGCGGCTTCACCCGGTTCGGGTTGCCCTCGGCGATCAGCACGACGCCGGCCTTGCCGACGGCACGGTGGACGATGTCCTGCTGCCGGGTCATCGCGATGGCAGGGGTGGTCGTCCAGCCCCGTCCCACGTTGTCCAGCACGGCCGCGGCCGCTCCCGGCTGCCCTTCCATCTGCCCGAAGGCAGCCCGCTCGGCTCGCCGTCCGAAGACGATCGCCATCGCGAGGAACGCCACCAGGAATCCCAGGATGCCCAGGTAGAGCTCATGCCCGACCAGGAAGCCGATCGCGAGAAAGACACCGAAGGTGACGATGCCCACGCCTGCGACGATCAGACCGACCTTCGGGTCCGCCTTGCGCGTCATCTTGTACGTCAGGGCGATCTGCTTCAGTCGCCCGGGGTTCGCAGCAGTCTCTGCGTTTGACTTCCTCGCCATAAAGCGAAGTTTACGTGGCCTGCGGGGTTCGGGTAGCCGCGGCCTCAAGTACATGTTCGGTTTCGACCCGGTCCTTGGCCCGCTTGCGGTCCTCCAGGACCGCCGTCCAGGCGTTGCGACGGGCCCCGCTCATCAGCAGGGACTCAATGCCCCGGAAGGCGTCGGAGAGGGTCGGGATGGCAATGGCGCGTACGGGCGCGGCCTGCATGATGTCGATCCCTTTCACGATGCTCGCCTCTGCGTGATGCGAGCGGTGTGTGCGGTGCGTGGACCAAGCGTCACTGACTGGTGTTACCAGGGCGTGACCGGTCGGTCAAATGTGATGGACACGTTGCAAACACTGACGCGACCCGCCGGACTCTTCCTCAGGAAAGAGCCTAGGGGCCGCGTCGATGCGGTGTTACCCACCAGTAACGCTTTGTGCGCGACTTCACACGCTCGCGGCACGGACGACTCAGACGGTCGCGCGCTTCTCCATCGCCTGCTGGTAGAGGCGGCCCGCACGGTAGGAGGACCGGACCAGCGGGCCGGACATCACGCCGGAGTAGCCGATCTCCTCGGCCTCCTTCGCCAGCTCCACGAACTCGGCCGGCTTCACCCAGCGCTCGACGGGGTGGTGCCGCGGCGAGGGCCGCAGGTACTGGGTGATGGTGATGAGCTCGCAGCCGGCCTCGTGCAGGTCCTTCAGGGCCTGCGAGACCTCCTCGCGCTCCTCGCCCATGCCGAGGATCAGGTTCGACTTGGTCACCAGGCCGTAGGCACGGGCCTTGGTGATCACGTCGAGCGAGCGCTCGTAGCGGAAGCCGGGCCGGATCCGCTTGAAGATGCGCGGCACCGTCTCGACGTTGTGCGCGAAGACCTCGGGGCGGGAGGCGAAGACCTCCTCCAGCAGCTCCGGGACCGCGTTGAAGTCGGGGGCCAGCAGCTCGACCTTGGTGTGGCCGGACTCGCGGCCCGCGGTCTGCTGGTGGATCTGGCGCACGGTCTCCGCGTACAGCCAGGCGCCGCCGTCGGCCAGGTCGTCGCGCGCGACGCCCGTGATGGTGGCGTAGTTCAGGTCCATCGTGACCACGGACTCGCCGACGCGCCGCGGCTCGTCACGGTCCAGCGCCTCGGGCTTGCCCGTGTCGATCTGGCAGAAGTCACAGCGCCGGGTGCACTGGTCACCACCGATGAGGAAGGTGGCCTCGCGGTCCTCCCAGCATTCGTAGATGTTCGGACAACCCGCTTCCTGGCACACCGTGTGCAGTCCTTCGCCCTTCACCAGGGCCTGCATCTTGGTGTACTCGGGACCCATCTTCGCCCGGGTCTTGATCCACTCGGGCTTGCGCTCGATGGGGGTCTGGGCGTTACGGACCTCCAGGCGCAGCATCTTGCGTCCGTCGGGTGCGACTGCGGACACGACCGGCTCCCTGTGACTTCGATTGTTCGGCGCCCACCAGGGTACGCCCGTAATTTCATACGCTCTTACGTCGGCCAACCTGCGGGCGGCCGGTCTCATTCCCGAAGGCTAGGGGGTGTCTTGCCGGTCAGGCCGGGCTCGCGGGGTCTGGCACCGCGCCCTGATCCGGCCTGACCGGCAAGACACCCCCTAGGAGCCCACGGCCGGCTCTATCTCGCGGGGCTTCAGCTCCGCGTGCTCCAGTACGTCCTTCAGGTGCCGTTCGGCCACCGGAAGCACCTCGGCGATGGTGATCTCCCGGCCCAGTTCGTACGAGAGCGAGGTCACACCGGCGTCCCGGATCCCGCAGGGGATGATCCGGTCGAACCAGGTGCTGTCCGGGTTCACGTTGATCGCGAAGCCGTGCATCGTGACGCCCTTGGCGACCCGGATGCCGATGGCGGCGAGCTTGCGGTCCTCGCGGCGCTGGCCGGCGTTGGAGGGGGCGTACTCGGGGCCGTTCAGCCGCGGGTCGAACTCCTCGTCGGCCAGCCGGGGGTCGAGCTCCAGCGAGAGGCCGCCGATCATGGGGCGCTCCTCGACGGGGTCGCCCAGGACCCAGACGCCGGAGCGGCCCTCGACCCGGGTCGTCTCCAGGCCGAACTCGGCGGCGGTGCGGATCAGGGCCTCTTCGAGGCGGCGGACGTGGGCGACGACGTCCACGGGGCGGGGCAGCTTCATGATCGGGTAGCCGACCAGCTGGCCCGGGCCGTGCCAGGTGATCTTGCCGCCGCGGTCCACGTCGACGACGGGGGTGCCGTCGAGCGGGCGCTCACTGGGGTCGGTGCGCCGGCCCGCCGTGTAGACCGGCAGGTGCTCCAGCAGCAGGCAGGTGTCCTCGATCTCGTCCGCGAAGCGGGCCGCGTGCACCCTGCGCTGTTCTTCCCAGGCCTGGGTGTACTCGACGGATTCCGGTCCGAAGCCCAGATGGACAAACCCAAGCTCAGCCACCGCAGCGCCTCCTCATTGAACCTGCTGTGTGCACGTACCTCACTGAGCAAGAGTACGGCGACCCGTGCGAGCCCCTTCAGGGCCCCGGCACGGGCTCGGCGGTGGGCTCCGGCACGGGCTCGGGGGTGGGCTCGGGACTGGGCTCCGGCGGGGGCCCCGGCAGCTGCTTCGGCCGACGCCGCCCTTTGAGCGGCCTGTCCGGGTCCTCGTCCGCGCGCGGCAGCCGCCGGTGGCCCTCCGAGTGGTCGTTGACCCAGCCGCACACCCCGCACGCGTACCGGCCGTCGAGCCCCGCGATGTAGGTGCCGCAGCGCCGGCACTCCGCCTCGGTCAGTTCGGGCGGGGACAGCGGGACTGTGGATTCGGTTCGCTCCTCGGGGAGGTGCGCCCTGTGGGGCCGAGGGGTCATGGGCCGCAGCGTACGCGGGCGGAGGGGTCCGGTCCGTAAAGGGCCCTACGCATTCTGCACACGATCGGATGAATGTGGGGCAGAGAGGGCGGCATCGGCGAAGTTCGCCGCTACATTCACGCCGTTCACAGGGCCGGGACTCCGGTCCGTCACGTCAGGAAACCGTGGAGCCGATGACGGAACGACCTGCCCAGCGCGTCCCCAACCGGCAGCTCGCGGCGCTGATCGCGGAAGCCGGGTTCTCCAACGCCGGTCTCGCCCGCCGCGTCGACCAGCTCGGCCTGGAGCACGGTCTCGACCTGCGGTACGACAAGACCTCCGTGACCCGGTGGCTGCGCGGGCAGCAGCCCCGCGGGACCACCCCCGCGCTGATCGCCGAGGTCTTCACCCGCCGCCTCGGACGCCGGCTCTCCGCCCAGGACCTGGGTCTGGACGCCTGCGCGCCCGTGTACGCGGGGCTGGAGTTCGCGGCCACCCCGGAGGAGGCCGTGGACATCGCGAGCGGGCTGTGGCGCAAGGACTCCGGTTCGCACGCCGAGCTCCGGAAGATCGCCTTCACCCCGGCCGGGCTGGTCGTGCCCAGCCGGGACTGGCTGATCGGGCGGGCCGACGAGCGGGTCGGCCGGGACGCGGAACCCGCTGCGGCCCGCGTCCCCCTGCAGGGGCGGGCCTCGGTCCCCCGGCAGCGGCAGATCGACCGCGGCCCCGGGCAGCGCGTCACCAGCGGGGACATCGCGGCGCTGAGATCGGTGAGCGAGCTGTTCCGGACCCTGGACCAGGCCTACGGCGGCGGGCACGCCCGCCAGGCCCTGGTGCGCTACCTGGAGCACGAGGCCGAACCGATGCTCCGCGGGACCTACGGGGAGACCACCGGGCGGCGGCTGTTCTCGGCCGCCGCCGATCTGACCCGGCTCGCGGGCTGGACCTCCTACGACATCGCC
This sequence comes from Streptomyces sp. NPDC030021, assembly GCF_055574035.1. Classification (NCBI taxonomy): domain Bacteria; kingdom Bacillati; phylum Actinomycetota; class Actinomycetes; order Kitasatosporales; family Streptomycetaceae; genus Streptomyces; species Streptomyces sp. NPDC030021. Next base: position 155,266 of record NZ_JBVIAH010000016.1, on the reverse strand, counting down.
GCGCACGGGCTCGCCCAGCGGTACTTCGTACAGGCGCTACGGCTCGCGCAGGCGGCCGGGGACCGTCCCTACGGCTCGTACGTACTGGTCACCATGAGCCGGCAGGCGGTCTACCTCGGCCACGGCCGCGAGGCCGTGCAGCTGGCCCGGGTGGCCCAGCAGGGCGTCGGGTCCGGCCCGCCGCCCGTGGTGCAGGCGCTGCTCCACTCGGCGGAGGCGCGCGGACACGCGGTGCTCGGCGAGGTCCGGGCGTCGACCGCCTCCCTGGTGCGGGCCGAGCGCGCGCTGGGCGCGGCCCGGCCGGGGGACGACGTTCCGCACTGGGCCCGGTTCTACGACGAGGCGCAGCTGGCGGACGAGTTCGGGCACTGCCACCGGGACCTCCAGCAGTACCGGGCCTCGGCGCAGCACGCGGAGCGGTCCCTGCAGTTGCGGGGACCTGCGTACGCGCGCTCCCGGCTCTTCTGTCGGGTGGTGCTGGCCACGGCCCGGCTGGGGCTGGGCGAGCTGGACCAGGCGTGCGCCCTGGGCGCGGAGGCGGCGCAGCAGGCGATGGAGATGCGGTCGGTGCGGGCGGTGGAGTACGTACGGGACTTCGAGCGGCGGCTGGAGCCGTACCGGGACGCCTCGGCCGTGCGGACCTACCGGGACCGGGTGGCCGCCCTGTCCTGAAGCGCCCCGGGACATGCGGCAGGGGCCCGGTCCTGTGACGGGACCGGGCCCCTGTGTCGGTGATGGTTCTCAGGCCGCCACCGGAAGTGCGGGCTCCGGGGCGACCGGGAGCGGGATTCCGAAGTCGCGCAGGACGGCGCCGGCGGCGCGGCGGGCCGAGTGCAGGGCCCCCTGGACGGTGTTGGTGTCGCGGTGGTCGCCGCACACGTACAGCCCGGCCAGTACCCGTACGGGACGCCGCATGTCGTGCGGCGGGGGCATCGCCGGGACCGCCTCCGGGGTGTGGTGGACGGCCAGCAGTTCCCACTCGCGGGTGGAGGTGTCGTAGAGCCGGGCCAGCCGTGAGGCGACCGTGCGCGCGGGTGGCGGCGGGCCGAGCACGGTGGTGGTGACCAGGCTCCGGCCGGCCGGGGCCCGGGTCGGGTCGACCGCGCTCATCACGGCCGTGTGGGAGACGGGCCACTTGGGGTCCCCGTCCAGGAGCAGCGAGCCGTCCCGGGACAGGGGTGCGGTGGTGGCGTGGTGCAGGACGGTGACCTCGTGGAAGGCGGGCACGCGCAGGCCGGGCAGGAGCTCGGCGGCGGCGCGGGCCCCGGTGGCCAGGAGGACGGAACGGCAGCGGAAGTCGCCGTGCTCCTCGGTGGTGACCAGGTTGGTCGCCACCGACCGGACCCGGACCCCGGTCCGCACGGTGCCGGGCGGCAGGGCGGCGGCGAGCAGGTCGGGCAGGGCCGCCGCGCCGCCCTCGGGCACGGCGAGGCGGCCGCGGGCGAAGGCGCGCAGGGCGAGGTCGGCGACCCGGCTGGAGGTGGTGAGCTCCGGGTCGCGCAGCAGGGTGGCGAGCAGGGGGCGGAGCGCTCCGTTCAGGGTGCGCGCGGGCAGCCCGCGGGAGCGCAGGGCGGCGTGCGCGGTGCGTTCGGGACGGGCGAGCAGCTTCTCCTCGGGCAGGGTGGCGAGCCGGCCGAGGGCGGCGCTGATCCGGGCCTGGTCGAGGGAGCCGCTGGCCAGGGCCCGGGCCGGGGTGAGGACCCCGACCCGCAGCGGTTTCCCGTCGGTGTGGACGAGGACGCCCGGTGTAATGGGGCGCAGGGTCAGGGCCCGCAGGCCGGGGGTGCGTTCGAGCTCCGTGTACGAGGTGTTGAGCAACTGGCCGATCCGGTCCAGCCGGAACCCGTCGGCGGACTCGGTGGCCATCCGCCCGCCGGGGTCGTCCGCGGCTTCCAGGACGGTGACCGTGACTCCGGCCGCGATCAGGTGCTGCGCTGCCGCGAGTCCTGAGACTCCGGCTCCTACGATGACGACGTCCGCATGGTGTGCGGCATGGTGTGCGCTGCTGAGCACGTGCCCCTCCCCGAGGTCGGCGCGGCTGTGTGGGGATCCTCCTTCCCCCAACCGGTTAAAGGGGAACCTGAGTTCGGCGGGGTATTGCGGTCAACTCCGGTCGCACAGCGGTCGCATGTGGGTCACGAACGGTCGCACGGTGGTCGCACGCGGATCTCAGAGCGCGGCGCGGATCGCCTGCTCGATGCCGGGGTCGCGGAAGACGAAGCCGGACTCCAGCAGCCGCGCGGGCCGGGCCCGCTGACTGCCCAGCACGTCCTCGGAGAACTCCCCCAGCACGACGCGCAGGGCCACGGCCGGTACGGGCAGCAGCGCGGGCCGGCGCAGCACCCGGGCCATGGCCTCGGTGACCTGGCGGTTGGTCAGCGGCTCCGGGGCGGTCAGGTTGACCGGGCCGGACAGGCCCGGGGTGTCGATGATGTGCCGCAGGGCCGCGATCTCGTCCCGGAGGGAGATGTACGACCAGTACTGGCGGCCGTTGCCGAGCCAGCCGCCGATCCCGGCGCGGAAGATCGGGAACATCCGCCCCCAGGCCCCGCCCTCGCGGGCGACGACCAGTCCGGTACGGGCGAACGCGGTCCGGATCCCGGCCTCCTGGGCGGGGGCGGCGGCCGCCTCCCACTGCACGCAGACCGAGGGCAGGAACCCCTGCCCGGCCGGGCAGGTCTCGTCGACGGCCCGGTCGCCGGTGTCCCCGTAGTAGCCGACGGCCGAACCGCTGACCAGGACGGCGGGCGGCTCGTCGAGGGCGGCGAGCGCGTGCGCGAGCGCGGCGGTGCCGAGCACCCGGCTGTCGCGGATCTCCCTCTTGTACGCGGCGGTCCACCGGTGGTCCCCGACCCCGGCCCCGGCCAGGTGCACGACGGCCCCGCAGCCGGCCAGCCCGGCAGGGTCCACGTACCCGCGCGCCGGATCCCATCGCGCCTCGTCCGCCCCAACGGGCTCCCGCCGCACGAACCGCACCACCTCGTGCCCGTCCGCCCGCAGGGACCGCACGAGTGCACTTCCGATGAGCCCGGTCGCCCCGGTGACAGCAATCCGCATGCCCCCATCCTGCCGGGTCGCTGCGCGGGCTCGGCGGAATTCGGGGGTGCGTCGTTGTCCTTCGCCGGACGCGCGTGCCCTGGCGGGCGTCACCACACGGCGCTCCGCGCCCGCGCCTCAAACGCCGGCGGGGCTGGAATTCCAGCCCCGCCGGCGATTGAGGCGATCCTTCAGCCCCGCCGGCGTTTGAGGCGCGGGTCCGGGGCGGAGCCCGGTTCAGGCGGTCGTGGTGCCGAGCCAGGTGCCGACCGCGTAGGTCACGGCCATGGCCAGGGCGCCGCCGGCCACATTGCGGGCGATCGCCCTCGGCAGCGGCGCCCCGCCCAGCCGCGCACTGATCACCCCGCACAGCGTCAGCGCCGCCAGCACCGCCACCACCGTCACCGGCACCCGCTGCGACGGCCCCGGCAGGATGATCGCCAGCAGCGGCAGCAGCGCCCCCACCGTGAAGGCGACGAGGCTGGCGAAGGCCGCGTGCCACGGGTTGGCGAGCTCGTCGGGGTTGATCCCGAGCTCCACCCGGGCATGGGCCCGCAGCGCGTCCCGCTCCGTCAGCTGTTCGGCGGCCTCCCGCGCCACGTCCCGGCTGAGCCCCCGCTCGGCGAGCAGGTCGGTGAGTTCGTCGAGCTCCGCCTCCGGCTCCTCGGCCAGTTCCCGGCGTTCCAGGTCGAGCGCCGCCCGTTCGGAGTCCCGCTGGGAGCTGACGGAGACGTACTCCCCCGCCGCCATCGACAGCGAGCCCGCCAGCAGCCCTGCGACGCCCGCCGCCAGGATCGCCGCGCGCGAGGTCGTGGCCCCCGCCATACCGACCACCAGGCCCGCGGTGGAGATGATCCCGTCGTTGGCGCCGAGCACACCCGCGCGCAGCCAGTTGAGCCGCGTGCTGATCTCCGCGCTCTGCGAGCCGTCACCCTCGCCGTGCGCCTCGATGTGCGCCTTGCCGGGCCGTTTCTCCGCGCCTTCGCCTGCCGTCACGCCCCCACTGTCGCGGCCCGGGGCGTACGAGGCCACCCGGCGGGCCGGTCCGGGGTGCGCGGGCCCGGCCCCCGTACCAGGGTGGAGAGGTGAGACGCCGACGTCAGGAGCCGGGATGGCTGCGCGGCGAGCCGCCGCCGCGCTGGGCCCGGATCGCGCCCGCGGTGGCCCTGGTCGTGCTGGTCCTGGCCCAGGCTGTCACCCCGGGCGCGGAGCTCGGGTTCTTCCTGGCCGGTCTGCCCCCGGTTGCCGCCTTCGCGTACGGGGCGGCCGGGACCGCGGTCTTCGCCGGCATCGTCCTCCTGCTGCTGGGGGTCCACTCGCTCGGTGTCGCCAACGCCCGGGGCACGGACCTGGCCACGGTGGCCGCCGTCGGGGTGCTCAGCGTGGTGATCGCCTGGGTCCGCCAGCGCCGGGACGCGCAGCTGGTCAGCGTACGGACGGTGGCGGAGGCGGCCCAGCTCGCGGTCCTCCCGCCGGTGCCGGAACGGGTGGGTCCGGTGCGCTGTTCGGGCCTGTACCGGGCGGCACAGCGCGGCACGCTGGTCGGCGGCGACCTGTACGACGTGCGGGCCGGGCCGTACGGGGTACGGGCGCTGGTCGGGGACGTCCAGGGGCACGGGCTGGCGGCGGTCGCCACGGTGGGGGCGCTGCTCGGGGCCTTCCGCGAGGCCGTGATCGACGACGCCGGGCTCGGGGCGGTCGTGGCCCGGCTGGACCGGCGGCTGGTGGCGGACGCGGCGGCCGCGTCGGTCGAGCATCCGGAGCTGTTCGCCACGGCCGTACTCCTGGAATTCCCGCCCGGGCTGGACGTCGTCCGGATCGTGTCGTGCGGGCATCCGTCGGCCCTGCGGGTCCGCGGATCGGCGGTGGAGGAGGTGATCGTCGAGCCGGGGCCGCCCCTGGGCCTGGGGCTCGCCGGTCCGGCCCCGCCGCCGGTGACGGAGCTGGCGGTGCGCCCCGGGGACCAGCTGCTGCTGCACACCGACGGCGTGACGGAGGCCCGCGACACGACGGGGGCCTTCTACCCGCTCGCCGCCCGGGTACCCGTACTGGCACGGGACCCGGAGGGCCTGCTCGGGGCGGTGTGGCGGGACCTCGCGGCCTTCACGAAAGGCGGCCCGAACGACGACGTGGCGCTGCTGCTGCTGTCCCTGGACGGACGGGAACCGGCGGCTTAGGGGGTGTCTTGCAGGGCGGTCCCGGCCGACCGCGCTCGGCCGGCCGGAACCCCCTGTCGTGCGGTGAGTGACAGCCGTAACGACCACGACCGGCAGCTGACCACCGAAAACCGACGCCTGAGGCATGGGGCCTGAGGCCTGAGGCGCCTACGACTCCATGATGAACGCGCGCACCAGCTTGCAGGTGACATTCGACGGCCGGTGGATCCCCGTCCGAACGGCCATCGTCCGGATCTTCCGGTTGGTGGCACGGCGGGCGTCGTACGTCCCCGAGTCGAGCAGGGATATCGCCAGCCGCATCGCCTTCAGACGGCGGTTGTGGCTCTCGTACCACTCGCGGGGCAGCCCCGCCGGCAGCGGCTTCTTCTTGACGTGCTGGACGGTGGTGGCAGTGGCCATCTACAGCCTCCCAAACGGTAGTTGGCTTCCTGTCGTTCTTCCTCGATTTTACCGGGGACCACTGACAAAAGCCCCTGGCCAGACCGACCCTGGGTAGGGTTGCGGCCATGGAGATCTGGATCAATCCCGCCTGTTCCAAGTGCCGCAGCGCCCTGACCCTGCTGGACGCGGAGGGCGCCGATTACACGGTGCGTCGCTACCTGGAGGACGTGCCCTCCGAGGACGAGATCCGCGAGGTGCTCGGCCGGCTCGGGCTGGAGCCGTGGGACATCACGCGCACCTCCGACCCGCTCGCCAGGGAGACCGGCGTACGGGACCTGCCGCGCGAGGAGACCGACACGGCGCGCGGGCTCTGGATCGCCCACCTGGCCGCTCACCCGAAGCTCATCCAGCGCCCGATCATCACCGCCGAGGACGGCACGGCCGTGGTCGGCCGCTCCGAGGAAGCCGTCCGCGAGGCCCTGTCCCGCAAGGGTTAGAAAAGGCGCCGGGCGATCTCCGCGGCGGCCGTCAGGGGCAGCGCGTGGTGCGGGACCCCGGGCAGTACGCCGACACGCGCGCCGGGCAGCACCTCGCGCGCTGCCCGGGCCGCACGGCCGGAGTCGTGGCAGCGGGCGAGCCCGGCGAAGAGGATGTCGACCTGCGGGCCCGCAGCCGAGGGCTGCGCGAGCCCGGACAGGTCCGGGCGCGGGCCGGTGACCGGCCGGACGGCGGGGAAGCCGGCGCTCTCCTCCTGCAGCCGCAGCCAGGCCGGATCGAGCGCGGCCCCGCGGGTCTCCCAGGCGAGGAAGGAGCGGATCCGCTCGGGGGTGGGCCGCACCAGCATGGGCAGCGCGCGCAGCACGTAGCCCGGGCGCAGTCCCGCGAAGACCTGGGTCGGGTCGAGCAGCACCAGGCGGCCGAGGCGGGCCGGGTGCCGGACGGCGTAGTGGGCGGCGATCCAGGCCCCGTACGAGTACCCGGCGAGGGTCACCGGCCCGTGCGGGCCCAGCCCGTCGAGGACCGCGTCGAGGACCGCGTCGAGCCAGCCGACCAGGTCCGCGGCGGTCCGGATCGCCCGGTCGGGCGCCGGAACGCTGAGCCCCGGGTCCCCCACCAGGTCCACGGCGTGCACCCGGTGGGCACGGGCCGCCCCGGCGGCGACGCAGGCGCCCCACACGGCGGAAGTGGACCCGCCGCCGGGCAGCAGCACCAGCGGCGGCGCGTCGGCCGGGCCGCAGCGGTTGACGCGGGTGACCCCGTACGGGGTGGTCAGGTCGACGGCCTCGACGGGTCCGGGCCACCGGCCGAGCACCGCGTCGTAGGCGGCGCGGAAGGAAGACGTCCGGTGCATGCGCCGCTCCGATCCCTCATCCCATGCCTCATCCCATGCCTCATCCCATGCATCCAATGCATCCAATGCATCCAATGCATCCAATGCATCCAATGCGCATCCAACATCTCGCCAGGCGATAATCTCGCTCAGCGAGAGATTCCGCCAGGGGGCGATATGGACGACGACAGAAACCCGGACCACCGGAAACCGGAAACCGAGGAACCCGACAACCTCCGACTGGTGCACCTGCTCCGCGCGGTGACCGTCGAGTTCGGCCTGCGCCAGGCCGACTTCGCCGCCCGCAACGGCATGCACCCCACCGACGTACGCGCCCTGATCTGCCTGCTCGACGCGGCCCGGGCGGACGAACCGGCCACCGCGGGCCTGCTCGGCGCCCGGCTCGGCCTCAACTCCGCCGGCACCACCGCCGTGATCGACCGGCTCGAACGGCTCGGCCACGTGGCACGCATCCGCGACGACCACGACCGGCGCCGGATCCTGCTGCACGTGGAGCCGGCGGCGATCCGTCTGGGCCGGGAGTTCTTCGGGCCACTGATCGACGGGGTGCTCCAGGTGCTCGACTCCTTCGACCCCGCCGAACGGGAGACCGTACGCCGCTTCCTGACGGCCACCCACGCCGTCTTCGCATCGGAGCCGCGCCCATGACCACCCCCGACCAGGGACCCGGCGGCACCGACCTGCACCTGGAACTCCCCGCCGAGGGCGCCCGGCGGACCGCCCTCGCCCAGGCGCTGCGCAGCGCCGTGCGCAGCGGCCGACTCGCCGGCGGGACCCGGCTGCCGCCGTACCGGACGCTGGCCGCCGACCTCGGACTGGCCCGCAACGCCGTCGCCGACGCGTACGCCGAGCTGGTAGCCGAGGGCTGGTTCACGGCCCGGCAGGGTTCCGGCACCCAGGTCGCCGAGGGGGTGGCAACCACCGGCGCACCGGCCGTCCCGGCCGGGCCCGCGCCCGACCGGCCCCGCCACGACCTGCTCCAGGGCAAGCCCGATCCCGCCTCCTTCCCGCGCGCCGCCTGGGCCGCCAGCGCCCGCCGCTCCCTGACCGAGGCACCCACCGAGGCCTTCGGGCCGGGCGATCCGCAGGGCCGGCCCGAACTGCGGCGGGCCCTGGCCGGCTACCTGTCCCGGGCGCGGGGCGTGCGCTGCAGCCCCGAGAACATCGTGATCTGCTCCGGCTTCGCCAACGGACTGCGGCTCCTGTCGTCCGTCCGGCCCCGCGACTGGGCCGTCGAGGCGTACGGGCTCCCCTTCCACCACGGCATCCTCCAGGCCGCCGGGGTCCGCCCGCACCCCGTCCCGGTCGACGAGGACGGCGCCCGGCTGGGGGCACCTCCCGGCCGGAGGCCGGGGGAGGAACTCCCCTCCCGGGCGCGTACGTTGCTGCTCACACCGGCGCACCAGTTCCCGACGGGCGGCCGCCTGCTGCCCGCACGGCGGGCCGCCGCCGTGGAATGGGCCCGCGGCACCGATGGCGTGATCGTGGAGGACGACTACGACGGGGAGTTCCGCTACGACCGCAAACCGGTCGGCGCGCTGCAGGGACTGGCCCCCGAACACGTGGTGTACGCGGGCTCGCTGAGCAAGAGCCTCTCCCCCGCGCTGCGCCTGGGGTGGCTGGTCCTCCCCGACGAGCTGCGCGACCAGGTGCTGGCCGAGAAGGGGCTGCGGGAGTCCTGGGCGAGCACGCTGGACCAGCTGGCACTGGCCGATTTCATCGAGTGCGGGGCGTACGACCGCCACGTGCGCCGGATGCGCCTGCGCTACCGGGACCGCCGCGACCAGCTGGTCGCCGTACTGGCGGCACGCGCCCCGGAGGTCCGGCTGACGGGCATCTCGGCCGGCCTGCACGCCGTACTGGAACTCCCCCCGGGCCAGGAATCCCCCGCCCTCGCGGCGGCCCACGCCGCAGGCCTGGCCCTGGACGGCCTGTCGTCCTACCAACACCCGGCCGACCCGACGCCACCCCGAGAGGGCCTGGTGGTCGGCTACGCGACACCCCCGGACTCGGCGTTCACCCGGGCACTCACAACCTTGGTGGGGGTGGTGAGCGGGTCGGGCTGAGGAGAGGCGGGGCGGGGGCTTCGGGGGGGGGCGGGAGCCGCCGGGGCGGAATCAGGGATGCGTATGGGGGTTTCCCGTCAGTCTCATCGTCTCTCCGGTTCGGGCCGGTCCCTCTTTACCCCGCCCCTCTTCACCCCGCCCCCACCTCCCGCCCCCTAGGGTGACGAGAGCACTAAAGAGGACGTACCGGATCAAAGGACCCGTTGTGAACGAGGCGCAGCAGCCACACGGCCAGCCGGCCCAGCCGGCCCTCCCCGGCGGGGCGGGCTCACGCCCCGGGCGGCGGGGGGCCGACTGGATGTTCGGCGGGGTGTACGGGACCGTTCTGGCCAGTGCGCTGTTGGCCGCGCTGCACCAGAAAGGGGAGGAGTTCACCCCGTACTACGACGCCAGCTGGGTGCTCGTGACGGCCGCGACCGCCGGGCTCGCACACGGGTACTCGCACCACATGGCCTCCCACCGGCAGGACTCCGCCGGGCACCGGTGGCGGATGCTGGGCCTGGCGCTGTGGAACGAGTGGCCGCTGATCGTGGCCGCCCTGCCCACCGTCCTGCTGCTGGTCGCCGCCGGGGTCTTCGACTGGGACGCCTACGCGGTGACCGCCGTCGGGCTGGGGGTGAACACCGCCCTGCTGTTCGGCTGGGGTGCGCTCGTCGCGCTCCGCGTGGGCTACCGGCTCGGCTCCGCCCTGGCGATCGGCATGGCGGACGCCACCATCGGCCTGGCCATCATCGTGGCGAACGCGGTGATCAAGTAGGGAGCTGCGCCTCCGCCTCGGCCAGGATCTCCGTCAGCCGGGCCCCGAACTCCGCCCCGCGCGGGTCCGGCACCCCCGTCCGGGCCGCGGTGAGCAGTGCGTCCAGGGCGCGTCCGTAGGCGCCCGGTACGTCGCTCCAGCCGGGCAGTTCGTGCACGCCCTCGGTGCCGCGCAGTTCGAGGCCCACCCCGGCGGCCGCGCGCGGCGCGCCCAGGCTGAGCACGGCGGTGCTGGCCGCGCCGGAGGTGTGCCGCAGTGCCAGTTGGACCACGTCGGAGGGGCCTCGGGTGGCGCTGATCGCGGTGACCTCGCCGAGGACCGGGATCAGGACGGACAGGGCGTGCGGGCCGACGTCCCACAGCCCGCCCTTGGCCTTGCGCCAGGGCGAGTCGGCGTAGGCGCTGGGCGTTCCGTCGGGCGGGAAGACGGCGCCGAGCCAGTGGGCCGCGGCCGTGAACCATCCGGAGCGTGCGGCCTGTTCCTCGACCCAGCCCGCGGTGGGTTCGGCGAAGCGCAGGGTGAGGAAGACGACGGAGGCGACCTGGTGGCGCGTGACCGCTTCGGCGACGGCACGTGCGTCTTCCACGGTGGTGGCGACGGGCTTGTCGAGGAGCAGGTGACATCCGGCGGCGGCGGCGCGGACGGCCATGGCGGCCTGTACGTCGGGCGGCAGGGCGAAGGCGACGGCGTCACACTCGGCGAACAGCTCGTCGGGGTCTTCGTACACCTTCACGCCGTACTCGTGCGCCAGCTCGGCCGCGGCCTCGGGCCGGCGGCCCCACACGCCGGCGAAGTCGGAGCCGGCGTGCGCGGCGAGGGCGGGGGCGTGGGTGCGGTGCGCCCAGGGGCCGGTGCCCAGCAGCCCGACCCGGGGGCGGCGGCCTGCGGGGGCCTGATCGGCGGCACCTTCGGCGACAGGTTCGGCGGCGCTCTCGACGGAGCCCTCGACGGGGTCCTCGGCGGAGTTCAAATCAGACGAAATGCTCACGTGGCCAGTCTGCCCCACCCGGACGGGCGCGCCGCCATCAACCCGCACAACCCACCCGACCTGCGATGTAAACCTCGGTAACACGGGGTTCACACACGGGCAACGGAAGAGAAATCGCGGGCGTGCACGCTGCGGTCATCACCGCAGCGATGAAGCAGCGACCAGCAGCACCCGCAGAGTCTGAGGATGGGGCCCGTGAGCTACAAGGCTGAGTACATCTGGATCGACGGCACCGAGCCGACGGCGAAGCTTCGCTCCAAGACGAAGATCATCGGGGACGGCGACGCGCTGCCGATCTGGGGCTTCGACGGTTCGAGCACGAACCAGGCGGAGGGCCACGCGTCCGACCGCGTGCTCAACCCGGTCTTCTCCTGCCCGGACCCGATCCGCGGCGGCGGCAACATCCTCGTCCTGTGCGAGGTCCTGAACATCGACATGACCCCGCACGAGTCGAACACCCGCGCGCTGCTGCGTCCGGTCGCCGAGAAGTTCGCCGGCCAGGAGCCGATCTTCGGCATCGAGCAGGAGTACACCTTCTTCGACGGCATCCGTCCGCTCGGCTTCCCGGTGGGCGGCTTCCCGGCCGCGCAGGGCGGCTACTACTGCGGTGTCGGCTCGGACGAGATCTTCGGCCGCGAGATCGTCGAGAAGCACCTGGACCACTGCCTCGCGGCGGGCCTGAGCATCTCCGGCATCAACGCCGAGGTCATGCCCGGTCAGTGGGAGTTCCAGGTCGGTCCCGTCGGTCCGCTGGAGGTCTCGGACCAGCTGTGGATCGCGCGCTGGCTGCTCTACCGCACCGCCGAGGACTTCAACGTCTCCGCGACGCTGAACCCGAAGCCGGTCAAGGGCGACTGGAACGGCGCGGGCGCGCACACCAACTTCTCCACGAAGGCGATGCGCGAGGACTACCGCGCGATCATCTCCGCGTGCGAGGCGCTGGGCGAGGGCAGCAAGCCGCTCGACCACGTGAAGAACTACGGCGCCGGCATCGACGAGCGTCTGACGGGTCTGCACGAGACCGCCCCCTGGAACGAGTTCAGCTATGGCGTCTCGGACCGCGGCGCCTCGGTCCGCATCCCGTGGCAGGTGGAGAAGGACGGCAAGGGCTACATCGAGGACCGCCGTCCGAACGCGAACGTGGACCCGTACGTGGTGACCCGTCTCATCACGGACACCTGCTGCGCGGGCCTGGAGAAGGACGGCCTGGTCTGACGACCGGCAGGACCAGCACGACCCCCGGCACCGCCGGGACCGCACCCGGCCGATGACCACTGACAGCGCCCGCCGCGCCCCCATGGGGCCGGCGGGCGTTGTCAGTGGCGTGTGGGACGGTACGGCCATGTTGGCGATCAAGATCGAGACAGAGCGCGGCGAGTCCTACGAACGCCCGTCGCTCGGCGTGTTGTCCGAACTCGTGGAGCGCATCGGCGCGGACGGGGACCACTTCGTCATCGTCGAGCGGATCGTTGAGGACCCGGACGTCTACATACAGGTCTGGCACGACGAGGGCGGGGACTACCAGTTGGAGCACCGGGACGGGTCCGCGGAGCGGCACTTCCAGGCGCATCTGCCCGCGGCGGCCGAGGTGGTGGAGGTGATGGCGCGCTGGGCCCGTCAGGAGAAGGGCTGGGACGTCGGCCCGGGGTGGCAGCGGCTGCGTCTCACCTGAGGAGTTTCCTTTTGTCCGGGATTGACAGGGGGGTGAGCTCGATATGTGAGATTTCCATCCACGGGGTGAGACGAGACCTGCCTCGGAGACATGACATCTGCTTGAATGGGGCCATGGCCAGCCATTCGCACACCTCGTCAGGTCGCAGCGACCTCGAGCCTTTCTGGCCGTCCCGTCAGGATCACGATTACGACCGGGAGTGTTGCCGCGCGAAGAACGCGCCGGCCCTCTAAAGCCTCCGGGATCACCCACCTGACCTTCCCCGAGGCCTTCGGTCTGCGCGGTATCGACATCGACGACGTACGCACGTCTCCTGCCGACCACTCCGCGTGAAAGAGCTGACCACTCATGGCGAACACCCGCTCCCTCTCCTCCGCCGCCACCGCTGCGACCTCTCCCCCGACCTATCCGCCCAGTCCGCGCCACCGGCTCCGTTCCGTTGACCGAGACGAAGTGGCCCGGGTCGTGGACCTCCTGCCGCCGGGGGCCACCTGGCTGCCCGCGCCCCAGCACGCCCTGCCGGCGCTGCCGGGTCAGCCGCCGATGATCGGCTACCTGGTGCTCGTACCGGCCGACCAGCAGCCTCCGATCGCCTTCGCCCCGCAGGCGGTGGCCGCCGCCGTACAGCCGGCTCCCGCCGCCCCCGCTCCGGCCGGACCGGGTGACGGCCTGGTCCGCATCGACTCGGCGCAGCGCACCGCCGAGGTCGACGGCCGGGTGCTCGACCTGACGTACCTGGAGTTCGAGCTGCTGGCCCACCTGGTGCAGCACCCGCACCGGGTGCACAGCCGCGACCAGCTGGTCACCACGGTCTGGGGTTACGGGCACGTCGGCGACGGCCGGACCGTGGACGTCCACATCGCCCGTCTGCGCCGCAAGCTGGGCGCCTCCCACCGCGCCGCGATCCAGACGGTGCGCCGGGTCGGTTACAAGTACGCCCCCTGAGCTGCCGGTTGACCTGACGACGGTGGGCCCGTACTCCCCTGGGGAGTACGGGCCCACCTCGTTCGTGACGGCCGTGCGCGATGCGGCCGTGCGGCGATGCCGGCTACGCGGCCTTGGCCCGGCGGCCCGCGACGAAGCCCAGCAGGACGTCGACCGCGAGGAAGACGACCAGGCTGATCCCGAGCAGCGGGACGAACCAGCCGATCACGGCGGTCACCGCGGCCAGCGGCAGCAGCAAGGTCACCGGGAGCTTGCGCCAGGCACCGCGCGGCTGGGCACGGCCGACGGACAGCTTGCGGTCCTTCGTCGGCCGGCGCAGCCACCACATGCGGTAGCCCCAGAAGACGAGGAACATCACGGCGACGGCGAGCGCGGCCAGCGCGATCTGGTTGGCGAGTCCGAAGGTCGTACCCATGTGCAGGTCGATGCCGAAGCGGGTCATCTGGGCGAGGACCGGGTAGTCGGCGAAGCGCAGTTCGTCCATGACGCGGGCGTCCGCGGGGTCGACGGCGACCGAGTCCAGGTGCACCGGCACCAGCTTGTCCTGCTCCTTGATGACGTAGCCCTTGCCCTTGGCGGGCAGGGTCACGCGGAGGGCCTCGGTGACGCCCGCGGCCCGGGCGGCGTCCACGGCCTTGTCGATGCCGACGTCGGTGGTGGGCGCGGGCGGCGGGGCCATCTGCGTGCCGTCGGGCATGGTGTGTCCGGCGTGCTCGTCGGAGCCGGCGTCCGCCCCGGTGCTGAGCTGCGCGGAGACGGCGGGGGTGGCCCCGCCGAGGCTGTCCTGGAGCTGCCCGATGTTCTCGCCGGCGTACTTCGACCAGGTCAGACCGGTGGCGGAGAGCACGACGAGTCCGGCGACGGCCCACAGGCCGACGGCTCCGTGCCAGGACAGGGTGCGGCGGCGGCCGGTGGCCTTGCGGTCCGGGAGGACCAGCTGCGACCTGCGCTTGCGGCGGCGGCCGAGCCACAGGGCGAGTCCGCCGAGCGCGACCACCCACATCCAGCTCGCGGCGAGCTCGCTGTAGTTCCGGCCGAACTCGCCGAGCTGGAGGCTGGAGTGGAACTCGCTCAGCCACGCCCGCAGCGGCAGCGCGTCGCCGACGGTGGCGAGCTGCCCGCGCACCTCGGCCGTATACGGGTCGACGAAGACGGTGAGGGTCTCGCCCTCGGGGAGGCCCGGGCTCTCCATGATCACCCGGGTGGTGGCCTCGGTGTCGGGGGCGGGCCACACGGACACGACCTCGCCCTCGGGGGCGGCGCCCTTGGCCGCGTCGATCTGGGCGCTGAGCGGCAGGGCGCTCTCGCCGACGCGGGCGACGGTCAGCTCATCGGAGTAGATGATCTTCTCGGCCTGCCAGGAGGCGGCGTAGAGCAGCCCGGTGGCGGCGGCGAGGAAGATCAGCGGGGCGACGAGCAGCCCCGCGTAGAAGTGCATGCGCAGGAGCAGCGGCCGTACGGCGGCCCAGCTGCCGCCGTGGTTCTTGGCCGTGCCGGCCGGTTCGGCGTCCGGGGTGCGGACGTCTTGAGCCTCGTCAAGAGACATGGGGATCCTAGGTGTTGGCGAAGACATGGGGAGCAGGCCCCAGGTCTCGCCGCTGCGCCAGGTCAGGCGTGGGCAGGCCGGCCGGGGGCCGTGGAACGCGGGAGCGGAGCGCGTCCGGGCGGCCCGCGGCGCACCACGGCGTGGGCGTGCACGGCTCCGCGCAGCCGGCGCGGCCGTTCGTACGGGGCGGGGAAGACGGGCGGCGCCGGTACGGCGGCCACCCGTGCCCGGACGAGGGCGAGCGCGCGGGCGAGCGGCCGGGCCGCGTGCAGCGCGGCGGTGGCCAGGACGCGGGCCAGCCGGAAGACGGCGGCCTCGCCGCGCGCGAGCCAGGCGGCGCAGAGCAGCCCGGCGAGCACGTGGGCGGCGATCATCGCGGCGCCACCGTGACCGGCCATGTCGGCCATGTCGGCCATGCCCGTGGTGCCTGCCATCCCCGCGGTGCCCGCCATGTGGGCCATGTCGGCCACGTCGGCCATGCCGGGGGCTTCGGCGGCCATCGAGCCCGCGTCCGCGGCCGGCATGGGGTGGTGGCCGTGCATCGGGGCGGGAGCGGCGAACGGCTTCGCGGCCGCGCTCCCCGAGAAGACCAGGTGGAGCACGCCCTGCACGGAGAGCACCGCGGCGGTGATGCCCACGGGGCCCCGCCGCCGCCCGGCGGCGAGCCATGCGAACCCGCAGGTCACACCGAAAGCACCCAGAAGGCCGAAAAAGGGGATATTCGTTCCGGACATGAACGAATGCCCTGTCGCGCCCAGGACGACACACATCGCCGCGAATATTGCGGCTCGCGTGGCGCGCATCGGCGCGAATGATTCGAACATGGCCGGGACATGTTCGCACGGGGCGCCTCGGTGCCCGCCAGAGGCTTATCCGATCATGAGCAGATGAATCCAATTCCGTGGGGAGCGGTGTACGCCGGCGGGGTGCAGTTCGGGGCCTACGTCCTGGAGCGCACCGGGGCGGCCGAGCGGGAGCGGCTGCTCCGGGACTGCTCGACGAATGTCGACAATCTCGCCGCCGGACGCTGGGAGACGCTGCTGAGCAGCGCTCTCGTCGTCGAGGAGCCCATGCCCCTGCCGTACGCGCTGCTGCTGGTCGCGGTCCTCGGGTACGCCGAGTACGCGTACGGCGCCTGGTGGACGGCCGCGGCGTTCCTGTTCGGGCACGCCGCGGCGACCCTCCTCGTCTACGGCGCCCTGCGCGGGAGGGCCGATCCCCGGACCCGGCGCGCGGTGGACGTGGGGACGAGCTACGGGTTCAACGCCGTGCTCGGCTCGCTGACCTCGACCCTGCCGCGCGGGGCGGTCCGTACGGCCGCGCGGGTGGGCCTGCTGGCGCTCGCGGCGGCGCCGGTGGTCCGGCGCGGGCGGACCTTCACGGACGCCGGGCACCTGGCCGCGCTCGGGGTGGGCATCGGGATCTCGCTGGCCATCGATTGCCTTTCCGGGGCGAAACATCAGAAAATTACATGAACCACACCCAGCAGGAGCTGCCACGATGACCGCCACCCCGTCCACCACCGTCGCCAACCTCCGCGACCTCGGCGGCACCCCGCTCCCCGGCGGCCGCACCGTCCGCCCCGGCCTGGTCCTGCGCTCCGGACAGCTCGACCGGCTCGACCTCGACGCCGACCCGGTGGTGGCCGGGCTGGGCCTGCGTACCGTCATCGACTTCCGCACCGCCGCCGAGCGCGCCGACCACCCCGACCGGATACCCGCCGGGGCCCGGTTCCTGGTCGGTGACGTCCTCGCCGACAAGCTGAGCTCCGCCCAGGTGCCCGCCACGCAGCTGAAGGACCTGCTGTCCGACCCGGCCGTGGCCGAGAAGCACCTGGGCGGCGGGCGGGTGCAGGCACTGTTCGCCGACACCTACCGGTCCTTCGTGAACTCCGGCTCCGCGCAGGCCGCGTACCGGATGCTGCTCACCGAGGCCGCCGACGCCGACTCGGGCCCGCTGCTGTTCCACTGCACGGCCGGCAAGGACCGGACCGGCTGGGGCGCGACGGTCATCCTGGCGCTGCTGGGCGCGGACGACGAGACGCTGATGGCCGAATACCTGTCGGTCAATCCGGCGGTCAAGCAGGCCTTCGCCCCGATGATCGAGGGCTTCACGGCGGCCGGCGGCGACCCGGACATCGCGCTCGCGCTGATCGGCGTCTTCCCCTCCTACCTGCGGGCGGCGCTGGACGAGGTCGAGACGCGGTACGGCTCCATGGAGAAGTACGTGCGCGAGGGGCTCGGTGTCGCCGACGAGACGGTGGGGGCGCTGCGCGCCCGTCTGGTGGTCTGACCCCGCACTCCGCACCCCGCACCCTGACCCCGCGCCTGCCCTCCGGCCCCGGGCCGGAGGCCGGGACCGGTGACCATCCGACGATTCGCTCGTTCTGCTGAACGTGACTGCGCCGGATACCGCCACCCGCCCCGTGCCTCCCGTGTCTCCCGTGCCGCCGGACGTCGAGCAGGCCGAGGCCGCCATCGTCGAGCACTACCCCCGGCTGGTGCGGCTCGCCTATCTGGTGCTGCCGCCCGCCCTCGGCCGCAACCGGCGGGTGCTCACCGCCCACTCGCTGGTCCAGCGGGCACTGCCGCGCGGGCGGCGGGACTCGGCGGCGGCCGCGGCCGCCGTGCGGGGCGGGGTGCCGGGCCAGCGGGGCGGGGCGGAGGACTCCGGGTACGCGTACGTCCGGCTGCGCGTGCTGCGCGCCGCCCTGGAGGCGGGGATCCCGCTGACCTTCCGGGCGCTGCCGCGGCGCGCGCAGCTCCCGCCGGTGCTCCCCCAGGTGTGGGGGCTGCGGCTGTTCCCCCGCTCGGGCGGGGCCGAGGAGCTCGCCCTCGACCAGTGGCTGGCCACCCTCGACGGGCCGGGCCGGGCCGCCTGCGTGCTGCGGGCCCTGGAACGGCTGTCCGAGCCGGAGGTGCTCCGGGTGCTCGACGAGGCCGGGGTCCCGGATCCGGCCGCCGCGGTCCGGGAGTCCGGGGATCCGGCGAACGACGCCCTGTTCGCCTCCCCCGAGTTCGACCCGTGCGTGCTCCAGGCCCGGCCCACCGACCTGCTGCGGCGGCGCCGTCTCGGGCGGGCCGCGCTGGCCGCCGGGGCCGCCCTCGCCGTGTGCGGGGCGCTGCTCGCGCTGCCCGGCGGGGGCTGGGGCTCGGACGGGGCCGCCGCCCCGCTGTACGCGCGCAACGCCGCGGCCGAGCAGGCCCTGGATCCCGCGAAGCTGGTCCGGGCCGCGCCCGCCCTCTGGCACACGTCGTCGCGTACGGACTTCTCCACCTGGCCCGCCCGCGGCGACCGGGCCGGCGATACGGAGCTGCTGCGCCGGGCGCTGGCCGTGTGGGCCCGGCCGGGCCGCTCGGTGGTCACCTCGGCCACCCCGGGCACACCGGCCGGGCCGCCGATGGGGCCGGCGCAGCTGCTGTTCGCGGGCGCCGTGGACCAGGCCGTCGTGGTCCTGATGTACGACGGCCTGCGCGTGGTCCGCTACGCGGAGCCGCGGGCCGGGACCGCGGGCGCCGCCCTCGACTTCGCCCGGACCGACGGCGCATCGGCGGAGACCGCCACCGCGCTGGTCCTCAGCCGGGTCGACGGCAACGTCCGCTATCTCACGGCGCCGTGGGTCACCGGTACGGCCCTGCGGGACCTGCTCAAGCCCGCCGCGCCCGTGGTGGCGCTGAAGCCGTCCCCGGACGGGGTGACCCCGCCGGTGGCGGGCCCGGCCCCGGCGGGCAGCTGTACGAGCTGGAACGCGCTGGCGCTGACGGGCGACGGCGCCACCCGGCTGATCACCGACCTCGGTGAACTGACCCCGGCCCGGCTGACGTCGGGTGCGCCGGGTGCCGAGCGCGATGTGACGGAGGCCGCAGAACTCGGGGACTGGTCGAGGATCGCCTGTCTGCTGCCGGCGGTCCGCTCGCACGGGGTCCGTACGGTCAACGCGTGGACGTACGCGAAGCAGCCGCTGCCGGAGGGCGACGGGACGGCGGCCTGGCTCTGCACGCGGGCCGAGACCTGGCAGGGGGCGGCCGACCGGGTGCAGGCGCAGTTCCTGGCCCCGGGCGCCCCGATGGCGGCGCAGGCGGCCCGCTCGGAGGGGTCGGCGGCCTGCGGGCCGCGGGAGCCGCGGGTGCTGGCGGGCGTGCTGTGGAAGTCGCGGGCCGGCCAGTGGTACGTGCTGGCGGCGGGCAGTGCGCAGTTCGCCTCGCTGTCGGTGTCGGGCGGCGGGGTGAGCGGGTCTGCGAACGGCAACCGGATGGCGGTGAAGGCGCCGGCGGGTGCGCAGGTGGATCTGTCGGGCAAGTTGACGGACGGGACGAAGGCGGGCGTGCTGCGGTAGGGCTTCGCGGGTGGGTGAAGCTTCAACCGTCAGGAACTGTGGGGTAGTTGGCGGGATCCGGACATGACGGTCGCCATGGGTACATGGCATGATCGGATTCCGGTTACCACGCGGTAACCCTCAACACCCCTCCCCCACCTGAAGGTCACCCCACGTGCGCACGCTCACCCGACGCCTCCTCATACCCGGCCTGACCGCCCTCGCCCTCACCGCCACCGGCTGCGGCTCGACCCCTCACACCAGCGCCGCCGGACCGGCCGCCCCCGCCTCCGTCACCCCCTCGTCCGACGGCACGTCGCAGCAGCTCGACGTGGCCGCGGCACCGCAGGGGACGCCCACGCCGGCGGCCGTGGCCCGGGCCGACGGGAAGGGCAAGACCGAGAAGTCCACACTGAAGGTCGCCTCCTACGACCAGGCCAGCGGCCGGGCCGTTATCGCCAAGTCCGCACCGGAAGCCGGCCGTTCGCCCTCGCCCGGCAAGTCGTCCGGGACGGGCAAGGCCCCTGAGAGCGGCAAGTCCCCCGAGGCGGGCAAGTCTCCCGAGGCCGACAAGCCCGTGGCGGTGGGCGATGTCATCGCCAGCGCACCGGCCCCCGGCGCCCCCGCGGGCCTGCTCGCCAAGGTCACCGAGGTCGTCGGCAAGACCGACAAGGGCACCGAGGTCAAGACCGCCTCCACCACGCTGGCCGCCGTCCTGGGTGACGACAAGGCCGACGGCAAGGTCCCCGTCGACCCGGCGGCGGTCACCGTCGAGCCCCTGACGAAGGGCGTCACCTTCTCCTGGGCCAAGGGCCCGGGCCTGACCTTCGGCCCCGAGGGCGCGAAGCTGCCGCTCGGCAACCTGCGGCTCGACGTCAACGCCTCCGTCGACACCGCCCCGGACGCCCCCGCCTCGGCCGGCGCCTCGGTCTCCGGCTTCGTCCAGCTCGCACCGCAGGTCGAGTTCGCGTACGACGGCAGCACCGGCGGCGGCCCCGGTCCGCGCGGCGCCTTCCTCGGCATGAGCGGTGACTGGTCCTCGCAGTGGAAGCTCCAGGGCCGCGCCGCCGCGAGCACCGGAGCGCCCAAGCGGATCCCGTTCGCCAAGCTGCACAGCTCGCCCGTCATCCAGGTCGGCCCGGTGCCGGTCGTCGTCAACCTCGACCTGACCTGCTACATCCAGGTGGAGGCCGACGGCCGCGTGACCCTCGACGTCCAGCAGGACGTCAAGGGCGACTTCAAGGTCGGCGGCAGCTACGCCGCGGGCAAGGGCTGGACCCCGGTGAGCGCCTCGAACGTGAAGAGCACGCCGGTGCGGGCGAGCGTCACCGCCGCCGGGCGGGTCAAGGGCGCGATCGGCGCCGAGGCCTCGGTCGGTCTCTACGGCGCCGTCGGCGTCACCGCGGACTTCGCCCCGTACCTGCGTGGTGAGGGAGACATCAAGGCGGCCGCGTCCAGCGACGGCAAGACCTCCCTCGACGGCGCCTGGGCGCTGTACGGCGGCTTCGACCTGAGCGGAAACCTCCAGCTCCAGCTGTCGCTGTTCGGCACGCCCGTCTTCGAGCGCCGCATCCCGCTGGGCACCCTGAACCGTGAGTGGGCGCTCTCGACCGGCCACGTCGGGCGATAGCCCGCGCGACCCGCACGCACACCGACACACGCTGCCCGGGCGCGTCCGCGCCCGGGCAGCGGCATGTCGGAGAAGTCCGCGCAGGGGGCTTCTCCTCCCACCTACCCGTCAGTACATTGACGCCATGTCTAATACGCCGCTCGCGCCCGCCCCCGTGGCGTCGGAACACGTGGACCTGAGGCCCCGGAACGTGTCCTTCGGCTGGGAGGACACCCCGCTCCACTGGCTGCCCGGCGACCCCTTCGCCGGGCACATGATCAATGTGCTGCACCTGCTGCTCCCCGCCGGAGAGCGCTGGTTCGTACACGTCTACAAGCAGGTGCTCCCGTACATCGAGGACGAGCAACTGCGGGCGGACGTCGTCGGCTTCATCGGCCAGGAGGCCATGCACGCCACCGCCCACGACGACGTGCTCCCCCACCTGAAGCGGCTCGGGCTGGACCCGACCCCCTACACCGCGCAGGTGGACTGGCTGTTCGAGAAGCTCCTCGGCGACCGGACCCTGCCGCCGGGCCGGGCCCGCCACTGGTGGCTGATGGAACGGGTCGCGATGATCGCGGCGATCGAGCACTACACGGCGTTCCTGGGCGACTGGGTGCTGAACGCCGACGCGCTGGACCGGCGGGGCGCCGACCCCACCATGCTGGACCTGCTGCGCTGGCACGGGGCGGAGGAGGTCGAGCACCGCTCGGTGGCCTTCGACCTCTTCATGCACGTCGACGGCAACTACCGCCGCCGGGCGCGGACCTGGGCGACCGCCTTCTCGGCCCTGGTGTTCCTTTGGCAGCGCGGGGTGCGCTTCTTCATGGAGAACGACCCGCACCTGGTGGACGGCAAGGCCTCCTTCGGGAAGTTCTTCGTGGCCGGGCAGCAGGGGGTGCTCCCGTCGACCGGAGCGATGCTGAAGTCCATCCCGAAGTACCTCTCCCGTGCCTACCACCCCTCGCAGGAGGGCTCGACGGCCCAGGCGGTGGCCTATCTCGCCGCCTCCCCCGGCGCGAACGGCGGGGTGCGGGCATGAGGCGCGCCTTCACGGTCACGGCCGTCCTGGGCGCGGCCTGGGTGACCCGGCGCGCCCTGAGGCGCCGCATCGGCGGCTCCCCGCTCTGGCCGCTGCCGGCCCTGGAGACGCCGGTCTCGGGCCACTCCCCGCGCCGCGCGCTGCGGGCGCTGATCGTCTCCCGTACGGAGCCCGCGCAGGGCGTGCTGCGGCTGACCGTGGAGTCACCGGACCTGCCGGCGTGGACCCCGGGCGCGCACGTGGACGTCACCCTGCCCTCGGGCCTGGTCCGCCAGTACTCGCTGTGCGGCGACCCGGCGGACGCCGGCCGGTACACGATCGCGATCCGGCTGATCGAGGACGGCCGGGGCGGCTCCCGCGAGGCGCACGCGCAGCTGGCCGAGGGCGCCGAGCTGGAACTGCGCCCGCCGCGCAACCGCTTCGCGCTGGTCCCGGCGGCCTCCTACGTCTTCGTCGCGGGCGGCATCGGCATCACCCCGATCCTGCCGATGCTGCGGGCCGCCACGGCGGCGGGCGCCGACTGGACCCTCCTCTACGGGGGCCGCACCCTCGACTCGATGCCCTTCCTGGACGACCTCGCGCCCTACGGCGACCAGGTGTCGGTCCTCCCCGAGGACGAGACGGGCCTGCCCGACCTGACCCCGGTGTCCGCGGCGGGGCCGGGCACCCTGGTCTACTGCTGCGGTCCGGAGCCGCTGATGCGGGCCGTCACGGCGGCGGCCGCGGATCCGGCAGCGGTGCACCTGGAGCGGTTCTCCCCCTCGGAGGGCCCCGGTCCGGGGCGGGCCTTCACGGTCGAACTGCGCCGCTCGGGGCGGGTCGTCGAGGTGGCGGCGGACGAGAGCACGCTGGCCGCGGTGCGCCGGGAGCTGCCGGCCACCCCGTACTCCTGCGAGCAGGGTTTCTGCGGGACCTGCCAACACCGGGTTCTGGCGGGTGGGGTGGACCACCGCGACGAGCTCCTCACGGACCAGGAGCGCGAGGACTCGATGCTGCTGTGCGTCTCCCGCGCGAAGGGGGACCGACTGGTCCTGGACCTCTGAACGCTCCCCAGTAGGGTGTCCGCATGACAACCGGAGTGCGACGCAGGATGGGTGTCGAGGAGCGGCGGCAGCAGCTGATCGGGGTTGCCCTGGAGCTGTTCAGCCACCGCTCGCCCGACGATGTGTCGATCGACGAGATCGCGGCGGCCGCGGGGATATCCCGGCCGCTCGTCTACCACTACTTTCCGGGCAAGCTGAGCCTGTACGAGGCCGCGCTGCGGCGGGCGGCCGACGAGCTGGCGCTGCGGTTCGTGGAGCCCCGGGAGGGGCCGCTCGGGGCGCGCCTGCTGCGGGTGATGGGGCGGTTCTTCGATTTCGTCGACGACCACGGGCCGGGTTTCTCGGCGCTGATGCGCGGCGGTCCGGCCGTCGGCAGCAGCCGGACGAACGCGATGATCGACGAGGTCCGGCAGGCGGCGTACGAGCAGATCCTCACGCACCTGGGCATCGGGCTGGAGCGCACGCCCGCGCGCCTGGAGCTCGTGGTGCGGTCCTGGGTGTCGCTCGCCGAGTCCACCGCGCTGATCTGGCTGGACGGGCGCCGGATCCCGCGGGGCGAACTGGAGCTGCAGCTGGTGCACGACTTCGCCGCGCTGGCCGCCGTGAGCGCCGCGTACGACGCGGAGATGGCGGGGATCCTCGTGGGCATCCTGGCCGGCGAGCCCGCCGACGGGCCCTTCGGGGAGCTGGTCGGGCGGCTCGGTGCGCTCGTGCCGGGCGGGGCGTCGGAGACCGTCCCGGGCTGAGGGCCGGACCGGGTACCGGGCCTGGTGTGGAAGGCGGGCTGGATCCGCGTCGGATCCGGGGTGTGGCGGCCGCCCATGATCATCGATAATGCCCGCGTGATCATTGACGACGAGATGCTGTTCCGGCCTGCCGAGGAGAAGGACGCCGGCACGCTGGTGCAGCTGTACGACCAGGCCGCCCGGTGGATGCGCAAGCACGGGATCGATCAGTGGAAGCCCGGCGACAAGGACGCCGCGCACTTCCGG
The DNA here is from genome assembly GCF_055574035.1 of Streptomyces sp. NPDC030021. Classification (NCBI taxonomy): domain Bacteria; kingdom Bacillati; phylum Actinomycetota; class Actinomycetes; order Kitasatosporales; family Streptomycetaceae; genus Streptomyces; species Streptomyces sp. NPDC030021. The sequence goes on along the minus strand of NZ_JBVIAH010000016.1, from coordinate 131,346 downwards.
TCGAGGATGCGCGAGGGCGAGGTCTGGATCGCCGGCGATGCCGACGGGCGCGTGTGCGGGGCCTACGAGTTGTGGTGGTCCGACGAGGGCGCCTGGGGGGTCCAGCCGCCCGTGGCCGGCTACGTCCACCGGCTGATGGTGGCGCGCGAGGTGGCCCCCGCGGGGGCCGGGCGGCGGCTGCTCGAACACGCCGAGCGCCGGACCGCCCGGACCGGTCGGGAACGGGCGCGGCTGGACTGCGTCTCCACCAACCCCCGGCTGCTCGCGTACTACCGGGGTGCGGGCTACCGGGTGGTCGGGGAGCTCCCCAACAAGGAGGGGAAGGACGGCAGGACCTACGGGGTGATCCTGCTGGAGAAGCGGCTGGACCGGCTCAGCGCCGTGTGAAGACCGAGACGGTGCGGGCGGGGACGGTGAACTCTCCTGTCTTCGCGTCGTACGTGGACTGCTTGACGGTGGCGTCGGAGCCCGCGGCCTGGACCGGGTGCAGCCGGTAGGCGGTGCCGGCGAGGGCGGGGACGCGCTGGGCCCGGCCGGTGGGGGCCGCGTTGAAGACGACCACCAGGTCGCCCAGGGTCATGGTGATCACACCCGGGGTCTCGTCCTTGCCCGAGAGGGGGAAGGACAGCCGGGACTGGACCGCCTCGGTGGTGGTGAGGGCGAAGTCCGGCTCGGTGGTGCGGATCCTCAGCAGGTCTCGGTAGGCGGCCGCGGTGGCGCCGATGTCGGTGCAGGTGGGGGCCGGTCCCGCGAGCAGCGGCTTCGCGTACGGCCACTTCGGGGCGTTGTCGGCGGCCGGGGGCAGACCGCGGCCGAAGCCGTTGCCGTCCTGGCAGTCCCAGTGGATGGCGTTGAACCAGTCGCCGCTGTCGAAGGAGTTGCGGTCCAGGGACTTGGAGCGGAGCAGGTCGGTGCCCGCCTGGGAGAGGGCCGGGCCCTGCGAGAGGGTGGCCGTGGCCATGGCCAGGACCTGCATGCGGGCCTTGTCCGCGTTGCTCGTGGCCGGCGGGAGCTTGTAGGTCAGGGCGTCGGCGAGGGATTCGTTGTCGTGGGCGTCGGCGTAGGCGAGGGCGTCACCGGGGGCGGCCGCGTAGCCGGCCGGGGCGCCGTTGTAGTCCAGCTCGGAGCCCTTGATGCGGCGGCCGGTGGTGTCGGTGAAGGCGTACGAGGCGAGGTTGCCGGAGAGCCCGACCTTGATCAGGTCCTGGGCGTGCAGGAGGCGGGCCTTCTGCTGCTCGGCGGTGCCGTTCGCGGGCGAGGCGTTCGGGGCGGTGAACAGCCCGGACGCGAAGCCCTGGACGCGCGGGTCCTCGTCGAAGGGGCCGCCGCCGCGCACGGCGTCACGGGCCCGGTCGGAGAAGGTGGCGATGCCGGTTCCGGCCATGTTCTTCTGCGTGGCCTGCACGAAGCGGGCGTCGTCGGCGATCTCGCCGAAGTTCCAGCCCTCCCCGTAGAGGACGATCTTCTTGCCGTCGACCCCGTCCTTGGCGACGGTCAGGGCGTCGAGGGCCGTGCGGACGGCCAGGATGTTGGCCTTCGGGTGGTGGCCCATCAGGTCGAAGCGGAAGCCGTCGACCTTGTACTCCTTCGCCCAGGTGACGATCGAGTCGACGACCAGGCGCCCCATCATGGCGTTCTCGGGCGCGGTGTTGGCACAGCAGGTGGAGGTGGCGACGGAGCCGTCCGCCAGCAGGCGCTGGTAGTAGCCGGGGACGATGCGGTCGAGGACGGACTTGTCCGACTGGCCCGCGGCGACGGTGTGGTTGTAGACGACGTCCATCACCGTGCGCAGCCCGGACCCGTTGAGGGACTGGACCATCCTGCGGAACTCGACGGTGCGGGCCGTGCCGTTCGGGTCGCTCGCGTAGCTGCCCTCGGGGACGGTGTAGTGGAGCGGGTCGTAGCCCCAGTTGTACGCGTCCTTCGCGGCCGCGGCGGCCACGCAGGCCTGCTGTTCCTGCGAGTCCGGGGCGTACACCTTGAGGTCGCAGGCGGGCTCGGTGCGGTCGGCGGCCTTCTCCGGAATGGTGCCGATGTCGAAGGCCGGCAGGAGGTGGACGTACGAGGCCCCGGCGGCGGCCAGGTCGCGCAGGTGCCGCATGCCCGCCGAGGCGGTGTCGGTGAAGGCCAGGTACTGGCCGGGGTGGGTGGTGGTGCGGTCCGCGACGGAGAAGTCGCGGATGTGCAGCTCCTGGATCTGCGCGGAGGTGAAGGGGACGGGCGCGGGCTTGCGCAGGGTCTTCCAGCCGGGCGGGGCGAGCTTCGGGTCGGCCAGGTCCACGGCCAGGCTGTGGACGGAGTCCGCGGTGAGGGCGGTGGAGTAGGGGTCGGTGACGAGGTTGCGGACCACCTGGAGGGTGCTCGGGGCCCAGACCGTCACGTCGTAGCGGTAGGGCTTGCCGGTCCAGGAGCGTTCGCCGCGCACCGACCAGACGCCGGTGGCGTCGTCGCGGCGCATGGCGACCGTGCGGCCGTCGAGTTCGAGGGAGACCTGCTGGGCGGTGGGGGCCCAGACGGAGAGGGTGGGGCGGCCGTCCTTGAAGACGGGGCCGAGGGAGGCGGTGGTGGCGTACAGGTCGTCGAGGACGCCGGCGAGCTGTACGCCGGTGGCGGCGAGGACCGCGCCGGTGGCGGCGCGGGCGCTCGCGACGAGCTGGCCGCGCAGGGCCTCGCGGACCCGGTCGCGGTCGCGCGGGTCGACGGTGTAGGCGCCGTACGAGGCGAGGTGCGGGAACTTCTGCTTCTGGGCGGCGGTGAGCTCGGCCTTGTCGAGCCGCAGCCACTGGGCGCGGCCGGTCAGGGTGCCGTTCTCGGCCTTGACGGCGCCTTCGCGCGAGGCGAGGAGCTGCACGGAGGCGGCTGCGGCGGGGGCGTTCCAGGCGAGGGTGTCGCGGTCGATCCAGACGGCCTGGGACTTGGTGAGGTCCAGGGCGGCGGCGGAGCCGGCGGGCTGCGGGAGGAGGTACTGCTCCTGGCCGCCCAGCATCCACACCTCGTGGCCGGTGGCCTTCAGGTCCAGGGACCGGTCGGTGGGGAGGTCCTTCTCGTCGCCCTTGTGGAGGATGTAGCTGAGGCTGGTGGCGCCGGGCGTGAGCGGGACCTCGTAGACCGCGCCGTAGGAGTCGGTGCGGGTGGGGAGGAGGGGCTTGGACCAGTCGGTGGGGTTCGCGGCTCCGGTCCAGACGTGCAGGCCCCAGCCGTCGTAGGCGCCGTCCGGGCGCTGGTAGTGCAGGACGGCCTTGCTCTGGTCCTGCGGCGGGTAGGCGGGGCGGTCGGTGCGGGCCGCCTCCTTGCCCTGCTCCAGCCAGATCTCGCCGGTCTTCGTCACGTCGATGGTGCGGTCGGCGGCGACGTCCTTGTTGCCGTCCTTGTCGATGACGAGGTAGCCGACGGAGGAGGCGCCGGGCTTGAGTTTCACGTACGCGAAGGCGCCGTAGGCGTCGCGGCCGGTGAAGTCGTGGCCGGCCGGCTGTGCCTTTGACGGAGCGGCTTCGCCGTCGGCGAGGTCGCCCCAGGCGTACAGCCGCCAGTTGGTGTAGTCGCCGTCGGGGCGGTTGTAGTGGACGACGGCGTAGTCGCGCTGTGTGGCGGTGGGGATCTCGGTGGGCGGGGCCTGGCCGGCGGCGGAGGCGGAGAGGGCGCTCGCGGTGCGGCCGGCGGAGTCGACGACGACGGCCTTGTAGCGCAGGGCTGTGCCGGCCGGGGTCTTGGCGTCGAGGTGCTGGGTGACCTTGTAGGGGGCGTGGTCGGCGGTGCCGAGGACCTGCCACTTCTCGTTGCCGGTCTGGGCGGCGAAGACGACGCGGCTGAGGCCGCCGCCGCTGATGTCGGCAGAGAGCTCTACGGTGCCGGTGGCGCCGGGGGCCGGGGCCTTCAGGGTCAGGGCGGGCTTGACGGCCGGCTTGGCGGCGGGGGTCACGGCCTGGAGGACCACGGAGCCGAGGGCGGGGACCGGGACGGTGAGCTTGCCGGCCGCCGAGGCGCGGATCAGCGCGGTGCCGCCGTACAGGGTGCGGTACTGGGAGCCGGCCGGGGCGTCGATCTCGACGGTGCGGGATGCGGCGCCGTTGTTGGCGGCGACCAGGTACTCGGTGCGGGTCTTGGTGTCGGTGCGGGCGAAGGCATAGACGGAGCCGTCGGCGAAACGTTCACTCTGGACGCCGTCGCGGAGGGCCGGGTGCGCCTTCGTCAGCTTCGAGAGAGCACTGATCTGCTGATAGAGCGGGTGTCCCGGATCGTAAGCATCGCTCGCGTGTGTGCGCACCGTTCCGAGCTGGTCGTCGTCCAGGTAGTCGGCGACCTGCGTGGCGAACAGCGGCTGCCGGGCGTCCTTGTCGCCGCCCGCGCCCGTGAAGCCCTGCTCGTCACCGGAGTAGATCACCGGGTTGCCCCGGGAGAAGAACATCAGCTCGTTGGCCAGCCGGTAGCGGTCCAGCAGTTCCTGCTCCCCGGCGCCCGGCCGGTCCTGCTTCAGGAAGGTGGCGAACCGGCCCATGTCGTGGTTGCCGAGGAAGGTCACCTGCTCGTAGGCGTTGGCCTTGCCGGAGGTGTACCGGTAGTCGTCACCGAGGACGGAGGCCAGCCTGCCGGCCGCCGCGCCCTGGGAGGCGTACGCGCGGATCGCGTCCTGGAGCGGGAAGTCGAGGGTGGCGTCGAGCTTCCCGCGGGTCACGTACGGGGAGGTGACGGCGGTGTCGGCGGAGTAGACCTCGCCGAACATGAAGAAGTCGTCACGTCCGCGCTTCGCGGCGTAGGTGTCGAGGGCGGTCGCCCACTGCGTCCAGAACTCGGTGTTGACGTGCTTGACCGTGTCGATCCGGAAGCCGTCGATGTCGAAGTCCCGCACCCACTTCTCGTAGATCTTCTCCATCCCGCTGACGACCTCGGGACGCTCGGTCCACAGGTCGTCGAGTCCGAAGAAGTCGCCCTGGTCGGAGGACTCGCCCGCGAAGGTGGAGTCCCCGCGGTTGTGGTACATCGTCGGGTCGTTGAGCCAGCCCGGCACCTTGAGGTTCTTCTTCGCGTCCGGCACGAAGGGCGTCCTCGGGAAGGACGTGCCGTCCACCTTCGGGAACTTCGCCTTCCCGTCTGCGTAGTCCTTGTCCTCGAAGGGCACCCCGTCCTTCGTCAGGTAGGGGAACGCCCCCTTCGACAGGTACGAGTACGACGCCTCCCGGTAGTCCACGACATCGGCGGTGTGGTTGGTGATGACGTCGAAGAAGACCTTCATCCCCTTCCCGTGCGCCTTGTCGATCAGCCGCTCCAGGTCGGCGTTGGTCCCGAAGTGCGGGTCGACCTGCGTGAAGTCGGTGATCCAGTAGCCGTGGTAGCCGGCGGAGACATCGGCCCCCTTGCCCTGCACCGGCTGGTTCTTGAAGATCGGCGCCAGCCAGATGGCCGTGGTGCCGAGCCCCTTGATGTAGTCGAGCCGGTCGGTGAGCCCCTTGAGGTCACCGCCCTGGTAGAAGCCCTTGTCGGTGGGGTCCAGGCCGGTCTCCAGGCGCGAGCCGGTCAGACCGCCCCGGTCGTTGCCCGGGTCGCCGTTCGCGAACCGGTCCGGGAGTACGAAGTAGAACTGCTCCCGGGTCAGGTCGTGGCGGGCCGGTTCGGCGGCCAGTTTCGCGTCCGAGGGCGGGGCGGGCGGCGGCCCGGCCGTCGCGGCCGCGGCGGGGAGGGCGGGCAGGAACGTCACGGCCAGGGCGGCGGCGAGCACTCCTGCGGCAGGGCGTATCAAGGCAGGTCTCCTTGTGTACGTGTCGCATGGATGAGGACCGCCCGGCCTGGCAGGGAGGATGGTGCCGGGCGGCCCTGGTCTGTGGAGCGGCGGCTCAGCTGCGCCAGGTGTCGGCCGGCGTGACCTTGCCGCTCGCGGGGACGGTGGCGGTGCGGTTGGCTCCGCTCTCCCAGGTGACGTTCCCGGCGGCGTCCTTGCGGAGGTACTTGTACGAGAACGCGGTCCCGGCCGGGAGCGTCACGTCGAGCTTCCAGACCGGGTACGCGGCCGGGTCGAGCTTCAGCGCGCCGCCGGTGTTCCAGTTGCCGAGCTCGGCGCGGTCACCGGTGACGTAGATGTTCTGCCCGGGAACGGTGGTGGCGTTGACGCCGAAGGAGGCCCCGGCGGAGCCCGCCGGGGTACCGGAGCAGGTACGGGCCCCGGCGTGCAGGGCGAGAGCCGTCCCGGCGGCGACGGTGGCGGTGAACTGCCCGCCCGAGCCGACGGTGACGGTCCGCCCGCTCTGCACGTCGCAGTAGTCGCCGCCCGGCAGCGCGGTCTGGAAGGTCCGGGTCAGGGCGGAACCCTCGTGGTTGATCACCACGTACGCCTTGGTGCCGCGCCCGAAGGCGATCTGGTCACCGCCGTTGTCCCACCAGTTGCCGACGGACTGGCCGCGGGCGGCGTTGCGGAAGCCGACCATGGAGGAGATCTCCCGCCAGGCGTGCTGGCACTTCCAGCCGTCGGCGTAACAGGCGCTCACGGCACCCCCGTTGGGCGGACCGGCGTCCTTGTCGGTCCACTCGTAGCCGGAGTGCACGTCGGGCGAGCCGTACGGCCAGGCCAGCGCGAAGACACTGGCGAGCGTGTAGGCGGACCCGTCCTTGTAGTTGAGGGTGTCGCCGCCCCGCTCGGTGTCGTGGTTGTCGACGAAGACGCCGGCCTGCCCGCTGGGCATGTACCCCCAGGCCTCGCCGAAGTTCTTCAGGTAGGCGAGGTTCTCGTTCTGGAAGACCCGCTTGAGGTCCCGGGCGTACCGGAACTCCTGTACGTCCCCGTTCCCCAGGTACTCGCTCGGCGAGACGGCCTCCCCGGCCCCGTAGATCGCCTCCTGCTTCCAGTACACGTGGGGGTTGGTGAGCCGGGACTTGATGTTGGCGAGGTCGGCGGCGGGCATGTGCTTGGCGGCGTCGATCCGGAGGCCGTCCACGCCCAGCGACAGCAGGTCGTTCAGGTACCCGGCGATGCGCCCGCGTACGTAGTCCTCCCCGGTGTCCAGGTCGGCGAGCTGCACGAGCTCGCAGTTCTGGACGTTGCCCCGGTCCTGGTAGTTTGAGATCGAGGCCCGGCAGTCGTCCATGTCGGCGCCGGAGAAGAGGCCCGGGTAGTTGTACTTCGTGTACGAAGTACCGCCGGTGCCCGTGAAGGTGGCGCCGGCGTCGGCCGGTCCGGCCATGTGGTTGACGACGGAGTCGGCGACGACCTTGACGCCCGCGGCATGACAGGTGTCGACCATGGCCTTGAAGGCTGCCCGGTCCCCGAGGCGCCCGGCGATCTTGTAACTGACGGGCTGGTACGAGGTCCACCACTGCCCGCCCTGCACGTGCTCCTGCGGCGGCGACACCTGCACGTACCCGTACCCGGCGGGCCCGAGGGAATCGGTGCAGGCCTTGGCGACGGAGTCGAAGCGCCACTCGAACAGGACGGCGGTGACGTCCTTCTCACCGGGCGGCGCGGCGGCGGCCTGCGGTCCGAGGCCTGTGAGGGTGGCCGCGGCAAGTGCGGTGGTGGCGCAAAAGGTTGCAGCTCTGACGGCTCTGGCAGGCATGCGGGGGGCCTCCTGGCGGAAGAGGTGGGGATTGGAGCGACCGTAGGGGCCAGGTAGGAGCCCTGCAAGAGTTTGCGCAAGAGATTGCAGAATTGTTTCCGAGGCGTGTCCTGCTGGACAGCGCCCCTGGACTCCAGCCCCGGCAGAGCGAGTTCACCCCCCGGGACACGGCTGCGACACCCTCCCCTCGCCGGGTACGGGCACCCGCCGGACGGGCCGGGCCCTACGGCCGTCCTCACCCCCGGCCCGCATCGCCCGGGGGCGGAGTGCGTACGGGATGAAAGCCTCCGGTCGCACCGGGCGGGATGTTTTCGGACCGGCGACTATAACTCGATCTCAATTCCTGCCCGATTACTGCCGAATGGGCGCTTCTCCATGCGGACCGGCGCGCGGCGGCAACGCCCCCGAACCAGCGCGATATGCCTTCAAGGACACACGGCGCCGACGGAAGGCTGAAGACATGGTCGGGCGAAGGAATTTCCTCATGGCCGGGGCCGCCGGGGGTGCGGCCATGCTCTCGGGGAGCGGTCAGGGAGCACAGGCGCACGCGGATCCCGGTCCCGGCCATCATCACGGTCACGAACCGGCGCCATCGGACGCCCCGATTCCGCAGACCCCTCCGCTGGAGAAGTTCGTCGACCCGCTGCCCACGCCGGAGACGGCCGTCCCGGACACCTCCGCCTATCCGGGCGCCGACTACTACGAGATCACGATGCGGCCGGGCAGCTGGCACTTCCACCGGGACCTCGGGCCGGCCGACGTGTGGGGCTACTGGGCCAAGAACCCGCACGACCGTCACTAGCCGATCGGCATGGGCTATCTCGGGCCGACCATCAGCGTGATCAAGGACCAGCCGACGGTCGTCAAATACGATGACCCAGCAGGAGGGCGAGGACACCCCGGTCGTCAACGGCAAGGCGTACCCCTTCCTGGCCGTCGAGCCGCGGCGCTACTGGCTGCGGATCCTCAACGCCTCGAACGAGCGTTTCTGGCGGCTGCGGTTCGACCCTCCCCGGGACGTGGTGCTTCAGCCCAATCTTCCGTTCTGGCTGATCGGCACCGACGGCGGATTCCGCACCCCGCTGCAAATGCTGAATTTCCTGATCGGGCCGGCCGAACGGTACGACCTGATCGTCGACTTCAGCGGAATGCCCATGGGCTCGAAGATCACACTGACGAACTACCACGCCCCGGTGCACTACCCGGGTGTGCCCGGCCAGGGACCGGAAATCTCGGAAGTCATGCAGTTCCAGGTCACCAAGCCGCTGTCCGGTGCGGACAGGACGACGCCGCCCAGGAAACTGAACCTGCCGGCGGTCGTACCCATCGAGCCGGAGCCGGATATCCACCGGCGGGAATGGGTCCTGTACCAGCACAAGCTCTTCAGCACCATGACGTTCAACGCGGTGCCCTTCATGGAGCCGTCCCAGGACTTCATCAAGGCGGGCGCGAAGGAAATCTGGGAGCACGTGAATCCCAACCACGACGCACACCCGATGCACGTCCACCTCGTCAACTTCCAAGTCCTGAACAGGCAACCGATCGACGCGGCCGCCTACCAGGCGGATTACGAGAAGTGGATCGACGGTGGCCGAAAAGCGGCGGACAAGCCGGTGCTGGCGAACTACTTCACCGGCCCGCCGATCCCGCCGGACCCGGACGAAGCGCTCTCCTACAAGGACACCTTCAAGTCCTATCCGGAGACGGTGACCAGAATCGTCACCGATCCGTGGAGCCCGCCGATGGAACCGATCGCGGGGATTCCGAACAGCGGAACCGAGCTCCCGGCGACGTACCTCCACCACTGCCACCTCCTCGAACACGAAGACGACGACCTGATGCGCCCGTTCACGATCGTCGACCCCGACGCCCCCGAGGCACCCGACGGCGAACCGGGCGCCGACGGAGGTCACGGCGGCGGGCACGGCCACTGACGGCACCGCTCCTGCCCTCCCCTGCCCGACCGTCCCCCGCGGCCGCCATACTGGGGGGAGCCGGCAGGAAAAGGGATGAGGGCGGATGAGCGAGCGCGACGAGGCCGTGCCCTGTGCCGACCCGGGCGGCGAAGGACGTCCGGTGGACGCGGAGGCCGAAAGGCTGGGGCAGCGGGTGGAGTTCCTGTTCGTCCACGTGCAGCCCCTCGGTCGGCGCTTCACCCTGCAGGAGGTGGTCGACGGGGTGCGCGACGGGGCGCGTCCCGGCGATCCGAAGATCTCGGTCGGCAGGCTGTGGACCCTGCTCAAGGGCAGGGTCGGCAACCCCACGGTCGGCACCCTGCGTGCGCTGGGCGAGTTCTTCGGGGTGCCGATGGCCTACTTCGTCGACGACGAGGTGGCCGACCGGGTCTCCGCGCAGCTCGCCCTGATCGCGGCCATGCGGGCCAACGACGTCCGGTCGGTGGCGCTGCGGGCCGCGGCGGTGGCCACGATGTCGTCCCACGGCGTGGACACCGTACGGTCCCTGGTCGAGCGCAGCGCTCTGCTCGAAGCCGGGCCGGAGACCGGCCAGGCGGTCGACCCGCGCGCCTGAGCCCCGCCCGAACACCTGTCTCCTAGTATCGCGTCGGGGAAACAGGGGATGTGGCTGGGGGGCTGGGTACCAAAGTGGAACAACGCAAGTGGCGCGCGTTCAAGGCGCACTGTGCCGATCTCATCGGGCCGTTGCAGGTGCCGCGCCCGTTCACGATCACGAATCTGTCCGCGCTGGTGGCCAAGCGGCGCGGGCGGCCGTTACGGCTGCTCCCGCTGCCCGGCGGTGACAGCGGGGAATCGGGCGTCTGCGGGATGTGGATCGCCTTCGCCGATACCGACCACGTGTACTACTCCGAGGTCACCAGCCCGGTTCACCAGACGCACATCATCCTGCACGAACTGGCCCACATGCTGCTGGACCACCAGCAGACCGGTGCGCCGCAGCAGGCGAGCCTGGAGCGTCTCTTCCCCGACCTGGATCCGGCGATGGCGGCCCGGCTCCTCGCCCGGGGCCGCAGCGGGGCCAGCGGTGAGCAGGAGCAGGAGGCGGAGCTCATGGCCTCGCTGATGTGGCAGCACTTCGACGTGGTCCCGGCTGCGCTGCCGTGCGCCTCACCCACTTCGTCGAATGCCCTGCACCGGGTCATGAGCACGTTCACCGACGCGTACGGATGGGGCGGGTCGCGTGCGTCCCTTTGATCTGGTGGTGCTGCCGCTGGTCTGGGTGCTCACCGCATGGAGCCTGTTGGGGTTACGGCGGGCGGCCGGCCGCGACCGGGGGATGTGCGCCCTGTGGGCGATGTGGGCGCTGTGGGCCGTCGCCTTCACCGTGGGGGTCCCGGCGATCCGGCGGGTGATCGACGCGGTGCTCGGCGTCGCGAGTGTCACCAACCTTCTGGTGCATCTGCTGGCGCTGGCTGCGACGTCGGCGATGGTGGAGTTCGTCCGTGAGCTGACCGGGCGCTCCCAAGGGCGCCCGTCACGGGTGAACCTCATCGGGCTGGCGGTCGCGATGGCCCTTCTGGCCTCGGTGTTCGCCGTGATGCCCCGTCCGCATGGTGATGTCGACCTGCTGACCTACAGCCAGAACTCACCGGCGGGGTTCCTCTACTGGATCATCGTGACCGGGGTCGCCGCCATCGGCCTGGCGGCTTGCGCCGTGCTCTGCTGGATCCACGGAAGCCACGCCCATCCGGGTCCGGTGCGTACGTCGTTGTGGCTGATGCGGCTCTCGATGCTCCTCGGAACGGTCTACCTGGCGCATCGGCTCGCCTATCTGACAGCCCGGTACCTGCGGCTGCAGTGGTTCGATTCCGCGGTGGTCAGGGCGATCACCCAAGCCCTTCTGGTGCTCACGCTGCTTCTCCTGGCCCTGTCCGTGCTGTGGCCCGCCCTGGCCGGCCACCGTCAGCGCCGGATCGCCGCGCGGCAGGGCCGGCGGATCGCTCCTCTGTGGCGGCTGCTCCAGACCGCGACACCGGAGGTGGTGCTTCCGCTGCCCGACGAGTTGCATCGCGGTAACCCCCGGCTGCGGCTCTACCGGTACGTGATCGAGGTCCGGGACAGCATTCTCGCCCTGGAAGGGCATGTGGGTGCGGCGCATGCGGCGGCCGCCGAGGCGCAGCTGCGAGCGGCCGGGTTCGGCGGCGACCGCTTGGCACCCGCCGTGGAAGCGGCGGTCCTGCGGTACGCCATCGCCGCCGAACTCGGCCTTCGCGAGAAGGCGTTCGACCGACGTGCGGTGTCCGGTGACGGGCGCGACCTGGATTCCGAGATCCGGTGGATCACTCAGGTCGCAGCCGTCATCGACGTCCCGGCGGTGGTCCTAACGGCCGAGCGGTTGTGCGTCCTGCCCGGCGTGCCGTTGCCGGACCCGCCGGGCCAGGGCTGAGTGCGGTCGGCCTACCCGGGCTGTCGCCTACCTGGGCTGTCCCCAGTCGATGTAGGTCGCCGAGCCGTCGTCGTTGCGCAGGTGGAAGGTGGCCTGCGAGGGCCGCCAGATGCCGATGTTCGCTGCGGGACCGCCGTTGCCGCCGTCCCAGTTGCCCGCGACGGGGATGTCGTTGCCGCCGCCCCAGTCCAGGACGACCAGGCTGCCGTCGTCCATACGCAGGTGGAACTGACCCGTCGACGGACGGAAGATCCCGACGTTGTCCGGGCCGACACCGTCCCAGTTCCCCGAGACCGCGCGGTCGCCCGCCTGACCCCAGTCCACATACGTCGCCGAACCGTCGTCGTTACGCAGGTGGAACGTGCCATTGCGCCAGATACCGACGTTCGCCGCCGCGCCGCCGTCCCAGTTACCCGCGACCGGCTGGTCCGTGCCCCCACCCCAGTCGATCAGCGTCAGACTGCCGTCATCCATCCGCAGGTGGAACTGACCCGTCGACGGACGGAAGATCCCCACATTGTCCGGACCCGCACCGTCCCAGTTCGCGGACACCGGCAGGTCACTGCCACCACCCCAGTCCACATACGTGGCCGAACCGTCGTCATTACGCAGGTGGAAGATACCGTTGCGCCAGACACCCACATTCGACGCCGGACCACCATCCCAATTCCCCGCAACCGGCAGATCGCCGTTCCAGAGGGCGTTGACGAGGCGCTGGCCGTCGGCGGCCTGGTTCCCGTACCGGTCGGGGTGGGCGGATATCTGGACCGCCTGGCAGACCTCGCCGATCGGCCTGCTCTGCCAGTTGCTCACCTTGAGCATCGCGTTGAGGAAGGCGTTGGTCGCCCAGGTCGGGTCCATGCGCTGGTTGAAGGTGCCCCAGTTGGCCCGCTGCTGGAAGAGGCCGACGCTGTCGTGGTCCTCCATGTTGGGGTTGTTGTGCAGGGTGGTCTCGACGATGGCGGTGGTCACGGCGAGGACGGCGGCCCGCTCGGGAAGGCCGCGGGCACGGACGGCTTCGGTGATCGCTCGGGCGCAGGAGACCCGGTAGGAGGTCAGGTAGCCGCGCAGGGTGCCGGTGAGCTGGTAGTTCAGCTCGGCGGCGAGGGCGCGGTCGGAGTCGGTCTGCGTGCCGCAGGAGTAGTTCGGGATGGCCGACACGGTCCTCGGGTCGGAGAGGTCGGCGCCGACCGCGTGAGCGGTCGAGGCCGAGGCGAGCAGGCCGGCGGTCAGCGCGGCGGACGTGGTGAGGGCTGCTAAGGGCCGGCGTGCGATTCGGTTCATGGTGAGGTGTCCTGGTCCCGTTCGGTCATGAGCGGCTGATGGCTGGGCGTGCCGGTGGGCCCCGGGGGCGCGTTGGGCCGCACCCCCGGGGAGGGGCTCAGGGCTTATCGGGGCTGTCCCCAGTCGATGTAGGTCGCCGAGCCGTCGTCGTTGCGCAGGTGGAAGGTGGCCTGCGAGGGCCGCCAGATGCCGATGTTCGCCGCGGGACCGCCGTTGCCGCCGTCCCAGTTACCCGCGACGGGGATGTCGTTGCCGCCGCCCCAGTCCAGGACGACCAGGCTGCCGTCGTCCATACGCAGGTGGAACTGACCCGTCGACGGACGGAAGATCCCGACGTTGTCCGGGCCGACACCGTCCCAGTTCCCCGAGACCGCGCGGTCGCCCGCCTGACCCCAGTCCACATACGTCGCCGAACCGTCGTCGTTACGCAGGTGGAACGTGCCATTGCGCCAGATACCGACGTTCGCCGCCGCGCCGCCGTCCCAGTTACCCGCGACCGGCTGGTCCGTGCCCCCACCCCAGTCGATCAGCGTCAGACTGCCGTCATCCATCCGCAGGTGGAACTGACCCGTCGACGGACGGAAGATCCCCACATTGTCCGGACCCGCACCGTCCCAGTTCGCGGACACCGGCAGGTCACTGCCACCACCCCAGTCCACATACGTGGCCGAACCGTCGTCATTACGCAGGTGGAAGATACCGTTGCGCCAGACACCCACATTCGACGCCGGACCACCATCCCAATTCCCCGCAACCGGCAGATCACCAGGGTTGTCGTCGACGATGCTGTTGTTGCGGACCGGCCGGAAGGTGCCGTGGCCGGAGTAGTAGGGGTAGGGGATCTCGCGGTAGTGCATCCCGCTGCCCGTGAACTCGTAGCCCATGTACGAGGTGCGCGCGGAGTTGGCCCAGCCGCCGAACACGACGATGTGGCCGTTGGCCCCGGCCGCGTCGTTGAGCATCGCGTCGCCGGGCTTCAGGTCGCCCTTGCCGATCCAGGAAGCGACACCGGAGGGGACGAAACTGGTGGTGTCCAGACCGGGCTTGGAGAGCTTCCAGGCCATCGAGGCGAAGCCGGAGCAGTCCGTCCGATAGCCCTCGTAGGTGTTGTCCCAGCTGTACTGGAGCCCGATCCCGACCCAGGACGCGGCCCGATTGATCACCTGGCTGCGGGTGATCGAGGGCCCGGCGGCCGCCTGGGACGGTGCGACGGACGCGCCCTGGCCGGCGCCGCCCTTGTCGATGGCCGCGAGGTCGGCGGCGGACCGTGTCGGGACCGGTTCGGCCGCGTGTACCGGTGCGGCGGCCAGAAGGCTGACGATCAACCCTGCGGCGGCCACTCCGGCCGCGGCCCCGCGACCCAAGGCGTGCGTGTTCGACATGAAGGATCCCCCCTGCTGACGAGTGCATGACACATAACTCCATCCGACCCGGCGCGAGAGGCCGTCACGCACGAACGTGTGCGCCTACGGTGGCGATGGCGATGACGTCAACAGGCCCCCCTGCTTGCCGCCTTGACACCGGGTCAGACGGGAAGAGCATCACGGCCCGACCCACCCAGCGTCAACATTTATTGAAAATGACTCGGATCCAGAGCGTCGAGTCTGGCTCAATACAGCGGGATATTTTGCGCCCCTATAGACGCTTAAATGCCCATGTTATGGGCAGTCGATGTCACGGCCGAGCGGCCGAACATGACGTGAATCCCACCCAGGATTTTCTGTTCAGAGAAAGAAAAAAGCGGGGGTGGGCTGTAGCCCACCCCCGCCCGGCGGAGCTGCTAAGGCACCTCGGCCGTCGAGCCGCGCACCACCAGTTCCGGCTGGAAGACGTACTCCGTGCGCTGGACCGGGGTGCCCGACACCGCCTCCAGGAGGGCGCCCACCGCCGCCGTCGCCATCGCGCGTACCGGCTGGCGGACCGTCGTCAGCGGCGGGTCGGTGAACGCGATCAGCGGTGAGTCGTCGAAGCCGACCACCGACACGTCCTGCGGCACCCGCAGCCCGTGCTCGCGCGCCGCCCGGATGACGCCGAGCGCCATCGGGTCGCTGCCGCACACGATGCCCGTGCAGCCGCGGTCCAGCAGGGCCATGCCCGCCGCGTGTCCGCCCTCCACCGTGAAGAGCGTGCGCTGGATCAGCCCGTCCGCCGCCGCCGTCGGCAGCGCCGCGAGGAATCCCTGCTCCTTGCGGGCCGACGGCACGTAGCGCGTCGGCCCGATCGCGAGCCCGATCCTGCGGTGCCCCAGGTCCTGCAGGTGCCGTACGGCCATGTCCGCCGCCGCCCGGTCGTCCGGGGAGATGAACGGGGCGTTCACCTGCTCGTTGAAGCCGTTGATCAGGACGAACGGCAGCCCGCGCGCCGCCAGTCTCTGGTAGCGCGCCGGGTCTGCGTGGGCGTCGGCGTGCAGGCCCGACAGGAAGACGATCCCGGTGACCCCGCGCTCCTCCAGCTGTTCCACCAGTTCGTCCTCGGTGGCCCCGCCCGGGGTCTGCGTGCACAGCACCGGCGTGTACCCGTGCCCGGCCAGCGCCTGCTCTATGACCTGCGCGAACGCCGGGAAGATCGGGTTGGTGAGCTCCGGGATGAGCAGCCCGACCAGCCCGTTGCTGCGCCGTTTGAGCCGTACGGGACGCTCGTAGCCCAGCAGGTCGAGCGCGGCCAGCACCTTGTGCCGGGTGCCGGCCGCCACGCCCGGTTTGCCGTTGAGCACGCGGCTGACGGTCGCCTCGCTGACCGCGGCCTGCGCTGCGATGTCCGTCAGCCGGAGGGGGGAGGTCACCCCGACGTCACCTGCCACCACACCGTGGTGTCGGCCGGCAGCACGCCGTCCTCGACCGTCGCGCCGCTGGACAGCAGGGCCTCCCCTTCGACGGGGAACCGTACCGCCGTGCCGGTGGTGTTCGCGGTGCAGAGGAAGTCCCCCCGGCGGAAGACCAGGACGCCCTCGGGAGCCTCCTGCCAGTCCACCGACTCGCCCGCGCCCAGGTCCGGGCGCTCGCGGCGCAGCCGCAGGGCGGACCGGTACAGCTCCAGGGTGGAGGACGGGTCGCCGGTCTGCGCCTCCACGCTCAGGTCCGCCCAGGAGTCCGGCTGCGGGAGCCAGCTGCCGCCGGTGCCGAAGCCGTACGGGGCCTCGGTCCCCGACCACGGGATGGGGACCCGGCAGCCGTCGCGGAAGCCGTCCTGGCCCGCCGCGCGGGAGAACGACGGGTCCTGGCGGACCTCGTCCGGCAGGTCGGTGACGTCGGGCAGGCCGAGCTCCTCGCCCTGGTAGACGTAGGCCGAACCGGGCAGTGCCAGCATCAGCAGGATCGCCGCGCGAGCCCGGCGCAGACCCAGCTCGCGGTCGCCGGGCTCGCGCAGCTGGGTGCCGAGGCCGGCGGGGTTGGCGAAGCGGGTGGCGTGCCGGGTGACGTCGTGGTTGGACAGCACCCAGGTGGTGGGGGCGCCGACGGTGCGCATGGCGGCCAGCGAGCCGTCGATGACCTCGCGGAGCGCCGTCGCCTCCCAGTCGCTGGTCAAGTACTGGAAGTTGAACGCCTGGTGCATCTCGTCGGGGCGGACGTAGAGGGCCGTGCGCTCGACGGTCGGGGTCCATGCCTCGGCGACCAGGACGCGGTCGCCCTCGTACTCGTCGAGGATCCGGCGCCAGGAGCGGTATATCTCGTGGACGCCGTCCTGGTCGAAGAAGGGCATGACGTCGTTGCCGAGCAGCTTGAGCTGGTCCTTGGCACCGAGGTCGGGCAGGCCGGGCGCCTTGACCAGGCCGTGGGCGACGTCGACGCGGAAGCCGTCGGCTCCGAGGTCGAGCCAGAAGCGCAGGATGGAGCGGAACTCGTCCTGGACGGCGGGGTGTTCCCAGTTGAAGTCGGGCTGCTCGGGGGCGAAGAGGTGCAGGTACCACTCGCCGTCCGCGACCCGGGTCCAGGCGGGGCCGCCGAAGATCGACTCCCAGTCGTTCGGGGGCTCCGCGCCGTCCGCGCCGCGGCCCGGGCGGAAGTGGAAGCGCTCGCGCAGCGGGGTGCCGGGGCCTTGGCGCAGCGCCTGCTTGAACCATTCGTGCTGGTCGGAGCAGTGGTTGGGGACGAGGTCCACGATGATGCGCAGGCCCAGTTCGTGGGCTTCGCGGATCACGGCGTCGGCGTCGTGCAGGGTGCCGAACATGGGGTCGATGGCCCGGTAGTCGGCGACGTCGTAGCCGGCGTCGGCCTGCGGGGAGGCGTAGAAGGGGCTGAGCCAGACGGCGTCGACGCCCAGCTCCTTCAGGTAGGGCAGGCGGCTGCGGATGCCTTCGAGGTCCCCCATGCCGTCCCCGTTGGAGTCGGCGAAGCTGCGCGGATAGACCTGGTAGATCACCGCTTCTCTCCACCAGCCGGGCTGCGTGCCGGTGGAGGTGGGGAGTGC
Source organism: Streptomyces sp. NPDC030021 (assembly GCF_055574035.1). Taxonomy (NCBI): domain Bacteria; kingdom Bacillati; phylum Actinomycetota; class Actinomycetes; order Kitasatosporales; family Streptomycetaceae; genus Streptomyces; species Streptomyces sp. NPDC030021. The sequence goes on along the minus strand of NZ_JBVIAH010000016.1, from coordinate 113,752 downwards.
GTCGGCGAGGTGCTGGGTCATGGTGTCCTTGGAGAGATCGGGCCGGGGGTGAGAGGGGGCAGGCTCGGGTGGTCAGCCCTTGGTGGCGCCTGCCGTCATCCCGGCGACGAGGTGACGCTGGGCGAAGACGAAGAAGATCGCCGCGGGGATGGCGATGAGGACCGAGGCGGCGCTCATGGCTCCCCAGTTGGAGGTGTACTGCGTGACGAAGGTCTGCAGTCCGCCGGCCAGGGTGAGGTTTTCCTCCCCGACCATGAAGGCGGAGGCGTACGCGACCTCGCCCCAGGCGGTGATGAAGGCGTAGAAGCCGGTGACGGCGAGGCCGGGCTTGGCGAGCGGCAGGATCAGGCGCCAGAAGGTGCCGAAGGGGTTGAGTCCGTCGACGCGGCCCGATTCGTCGATCTCCACCGGGATGGTGTCGAAGAAGCCCTTCATCATCCAGGCGCAGAACGGCACGGCGATGGTGAGGTAGGTGATGATCAGGCCGAGCGGCTGGTTGAGCAGGCCGAGGTCGCCCATGAGGTTGTAGAGCGGGACGATGAGGATCGCCATCGGGAACATCTGCGTGATGAGCAGGGTCCACATGAGCGGCTTCATGCCGGGGAACTTGAAGCGGCTGACCGCGTATCCGGTGGTGGCGGCGATGAAGACACCGAGGACGGTGGTGACGCCGGCGACCAGGACGGAGTTGGCGAACCAGCTGAGGAAGTGGCTCTCCTGCAGCAGGTTCGTGTAGTTGCCGAGGGTCGGTTCCTTGACGAAGTCGGTGGTGACCGCGTGCTTGGCCGGCTTGAGCGAGGTCAGCACGATCCACAGCACCGGGAAGACGGCGATCACGGACGCCACGACGAGGGTGGCGTGCAGGCCGACGGATGCGAGCGGGGAACGGCTGCCCCGGGCACGGGCGGTCGCCTTGCCGGCGGTCGCCTTGCCGGTGGTCGTCGCCTTGCTGTCGGTGGCCGTACGAGCGGTGGTCGCAGTGGACATGGTCACCACACCTCTCCCTGCTTGCGCAGCGAGCGCCGGTAGACCAGCGCGAAGATCATGAGCAGGGCGAGGATCAGGACGCCCCACGTGGCCGAGCCGGCGAAGTCGCGCGGGCTCGACACGAACGCCTCGCGGAAGGCCTGGGTCACCAGGATCTCGGTGGAGTCGCCGGGACCGCCCCGGGTGAGGAGGAAGATCACCGGGAACATGTTGAAGGTCCAGATGGTGGAGAGCAGGATCACCGTCATGCTCACCGCGCGCAGTCCGGGCAGGGTGATGTGCCGGAAGCGCTGCCAGGCGCTGGCGCCGTCCATCTCGGCGGCCTCGTAGAGCTCGCCGGGGATCGACTGCAGGCCGCCGAGCAGGGCGACCATCATGAAGGGGACGCCGAGCCAGACGTTGACGGCGACGACCGAGAACTTGGCCCAGGTCGGGTCGTCGAGCCACGGGATCGCGGCGATGCCGCCACCGTCGAGGATCTTGTTGAGGATGCCGTTGTCGCGGTTGAAGAGGAACCGCCAGGCGAAGACGGAGACGAAGCCGGGGACGGCCCAGGGGAGGATGAGTGCCATCCGGTAGGCGGCGCGGCCCCGGAAGTCCCGGTTGAGCATGTTGGCCAGGATCAGACCGAGCGTGAAGGTGATGGACACGCACGCGACGGTCCACGTCACCGTCCACACCAGCCGCTGCAGGAACACCGGGTCGCTGAGCACGGCCACGTAGTTGTCGAGTCCGACGAACTCGTACGTCGCCTCGATGTGCCGGGCGCCGATGGTGCGCGAGACGTTGCGCTCGGTGGCGTCGGTCAGCGACAGGTAGACGCCCCGGACCAGCGGCCAGCCGATGATCACGCCGAGGACGAGCACCACCGGGGCGACCATGGCCCAGGCGTACCAGTGCGTGCCGACGGCGCGCCGGAGGCCGGACGCGCCTTTTCCACCGCGGGCACCGCCGCGGTTACCGCTGTCGCTGTCAGTCCTGCGGCTCCGGCCGCGGGCGGCGACGTCGTTCTCGACGTCGTCGCCCGCGGCCTTCGCCACCGACTGGCTGGTGTGAGCAGCCATGGTTTCGTTACTTCCAGCCCTTGAGGATCTTGCGGAACTCGACGCCGGCCGCCTTGGCCGCGTCCTCCGGGCTCGACGCCCCGGTGATCGCCTTGGTGTATTCGACCTTCAGCGGCTCGAAGAGGGAGCCGTTCTCCGGGATCCAGGCGCGCTCGACGGCCTTGTCCACGGCCGGCTTGAAGAACTGGACCATCTCGTTGCCCTTGACGTCCGGCAGCTCGTAGGCGGCGGTCCGGGTCGGGAGCAGGCTGAGCTCCTTGGTCGACTGCACCTGGACCTCCTGCGAGGTCATGTACTCGACGAAGGCGTGCGCGGCGGCGGTGTTCTTGGAGCCGGCGTAGACGCCGAGGTCGTGGCCGCCCTGCGGGGCACCGGCCTTGGCGGAGCCGGCCGGGACGGCGGCGATGCCGAGGTTGGCCTTGTCCTTGAACTGGTCGCCGGCGTAGGTGTCGGCGACGGCCCACGGGCCGTTGATCATCATGGCGGCCTCGCCGGACTTGAAGGCCGTCTGCATGTTGGCGTAGCCGTCGGTGGCGTTGGTGATCGCCGCGCCGGAGCTGACCAGGTCGCGGGCGGTCTTGAAGGCCTTGACGCCCGCCTCGTTGTCGACGGTGACCGTCTTGTTCTTCGCGTCGACGAGGTCGCCGCCCTCGCCGTAGATCAGCGGGAGGAACCAGTAGGAGTCGTCGCCGCGCAGGTAGAGAGCGGCCTTGCCGGTCTTCGCCTTGATGGCCTCGGCGGCGGTCTTCAGCTCCGCCAGCGTCTTGGGGGGCTGGACGCCGGCGTCGGCGAGCATCTTCTTGTTGTAGAAGAGGCCGAGGCTGTCGATGACCTGCGGGACGGCGTAGGTCTTGCCCTCGAACTTGCCGCTGGCCGCAGCCTGCGGGAGGAACTCGGCGTCGACCTTCTTCGCCGTCTCGGCCGGAACCTCGTCGAGGTAGCCGAGGGAGGCGAAGTCCGCGACCCAGCCGACGTCGGCACGGATGACGTCAGGCGCGTCGGAGCCGCTGCTGAAGGCGTTCTTGACCTTGTTCTGCGCGTCGCCGTACGGGACGTTGACGTACTTGACGGTCACCTTCGGGTGCTTCGCGGTGAACGCCTCGGCGATCTTCTGGAAGCTGGCCTTCTCGGCGTCGTTCGAGGTGTCCCACCACGTGACCGTGCCGGAAAGCTCGCCGCCTGCCTTGGTGCCGTCGGCCGCGTCCTTGTCGTCCCCACCGCAAGCCGTCGCCGCGAGCGCCAGGGTCGCGACCAGCGCGGTGGCCGCTATGCCACGCCGCATATGAACTCCTTCGATGATCCCGGCCGCGCCCTCGCGGTCCCGAGTTGCCAGGAACGTAACAAGACTGAAAGAGGACCGAAAGACCTTGCGCAAACTTTCTGCAAGCGGAGGCGATCGTTACATCCGTGTGTCCGTACGGTTGCCGCAGCTTGCTGTTAGTTCGAGTCACCTTCGACTGCTTGGGCCCGCAACCAGGGGGCATGTACCCGCGTTGACCCCGATATGACCCACGACTCGACGGCCGTCCAGCTTGCAAGCTCTTCCAGCAACGCGACCGCGAGCGGTGGCTGGTGGCGCGATGCCGTCATCTATCAGGTGTACGTACGCTCCTTCGCCGACAGCGACGGAGACGGCATCGGCGACCTCCGCGGGGTCCGCTCCCGACTCCCCCACCTCGCCCGCCTCGGGGTCGACGCCGTGTGGCTCACCCCCTTCTACGTCTCCCCCCAGGCGGACGGCGGCTACGACGTCGCCGACTACCGGGCCGTCGACCCCCTCTTCGGGGACCTCTCCGACGCCGACGAGCTGGTCCGGGCCGCGCACGCGCTGGGGCTGCGGGTCATCGTGGACGTGGTGCCGAACCACACCTCCGAGCAGCACCCGTGGTTCCGCGCCGCCCTCGCCGGGGATCCGGGGGCCCGCGAGCGCTACCACTTCCGTCCCGGGCGGGGGCCGGACGGCGCCGAGCCCCCGAACGACTGGGAGTCGATCTTCGGCGGCCCCGCCTGGACCCGGGTCCCGGACGGCGACTGGTACCTGCACCTCTTCGCCCCCGAGCAGCCGGACCTCGACTGGGACCACCCCGAGGTCGCCGCGGAATTCGCCTCCGTGCTGCGCTTCTGGCTCGACCTCGGCATCGACGGCTTCCGCATCGACGTCGCCCACGGGATGGTCAAGGCCCCGGGCCTGCCGGACATCGGCCGCGGCGCCCAGGCCACCCTCATCGGCACCGAGCCGCTCCCCTTCTTCGACCAGGACGGGGTCCACGAGATCCACCGCTCCTGGCGCCGCCTCCTCGACTCCTACGCGGGCGGGCGCATCGGGGTCGCCGAGGCCTGGGCGCCCACCTCGGAGCGGCTCGCCCTGTACGTGCGCCCCGACGAACTGCACCAGGCCTTCAACTTCCGCTTCCTCAACTGCCCGTGGGACCCCGCCGCGATGCGCACCGTCATCGACGAGTCCCTGGCCGCCACCACCGCCGTCGGCGCCCCGACCACCTGGGTGCTGTCCAACCACGACGTCGTACGCCATGTGACGCGCTACGGCGGCGGGGCCCGCGGCCTGGCCCGGGCCCGGGCCGCCGCCCTGCTGATGCTGGCCCTGCCCGGGTCGGCGTACCTCTACCAGGGCGAGGAGCTCGGCCTCCCGGAGGTGGCGGACCTCCCGGACCAGGTCCGCCAGGACCCGGCCTTCCGCCGCGGGCGCCGTCAGCTGTGGGACACGGACGGCCCGGCGGGGTCGGAGGGGCCGGAGGGGAAGGCCGGCGGGGCCGCGTCCCCTGCCCCCGCCGCACGCGGACCGCAGGTCAGCGCACCTGCCGGGCCGGGGCCCCGGCCCGAGGGCGCGTCCGGGGCCGCCCCCGGTCCCGCGACCACGTCGGAGCCGGAGGGACAGGACGGGCTGCGCGACGGGTGCCGGGTGCCGCTCCCCTGGTCCGGCGCGGAGCCCCCGTACGGCTTCGGGCCGGCCGGCAGCTGGCTCCCGCAGCCCGCCGGCTGGGGCGGCCTCAGCGTCGCCGCGCAGACCGGCGACCCGCACTCCACGCTGGAGCTCTACCGCGCCGCCCTGGAACTGCGCCGGGCGATGCCGGGGCTGGGCGCACCGGAGGCGGGGACCGGGGCGGGGGCGGGGACCGGGGCGGGTGCCGATGCCTCGGTCGAAGCCCCGTACGGCCCGTACGGCCCGTACGCATGCGGAATGCGCTGGCAGTCCGCCCCCGAGGGCGTGCTCCTCTTCACCCGCCCCGGTTTCGCCTGCACCCTCAACAGCCGCCCCGGCCCGGTCGAACTTCCCGCGCCCGGGCGTCCCGTACTCTCCAGCGCCCCGGTGGAGACGGACGGCCGCACCGTCCGGCTTCCCCCGGATTCGTGCACGTGGTGGTCATGGTGAACGTCCGACCGGTACAGTCCAATCCCGTGACCGCACGGCTAGCCGACATCGCAGCCCAGGCGGGGGTCAGCGAAGCCACAGTCAGCCGCGTGCTCAACGGCAAGCCCGGTGTGGCCGCAGGCACCCGCGAATCCGTGCTGGCCGCCCTCGACGTACTCGGCTACGAGCGGCCCGTGAAGCTGCGCCAGCGCAGTGCGGGGCTCGTCGGTCTGATAACTCCTGAACTGGACAACCCGATCTTCCCGGCGCTCGCCCAGGTCATCGGCCAGGCCCTGACCCGGCAGGGGTACACGCCGGTGCTGGCCACGCAGACGCCCGGCGGGTCCACCGAGGACGAGCTGACCGAGATGCTGGTCGACCGCGGCGTCTCCGGGATCATCTTCGTCTCCGGCCTGCACGCCGACACCACGGCCGACATGGGCCGCTACGACCAACTCCGCGGGCAGGGCGTCCCGTACGTCCTGATCAACGGCTTCTCCGAGAAGGTGCAGGCCCCCTTCGTCTCCCCCGACGACCGGGCCGCGATGCAGCTCGCCGTCACCCACCTCGCCGCGCTCGGGCACACCCGCATCGGGCTCGCGGTCGGACCGAAGCGCTTCGTGCCGGTCCTCCGCAAGATCGAGGGCTTCCGGCTCGGGATGAAGGAGCGGCTCGGACTCGGCGAGGCCGAGATCGAGGAGCTGATCCAGCACTCCCTCTACTCGCTGGAGGGCGGACAGGCCGCCGCGGCCGCGCTGATCTCGCGCGGCTGCACGGCGGTGGTGTGCGCGAGCGACATGATGGCGCTCGGCGCGATCCGGGCGGCCCGGCAGCAGGGGCTGAAGGTGCCGCAGGACGTGTCGGTGGTCGGCTTCGACGACTCCCCGCTCATAGCGTTCACCGACCCGCCGCTGACGACCATCCGCCAGCCCGTGCAGGCGATGGGGCAGGCGGCGGTCCGGACCCTGCTGGAGGAGATCGGCGGCACGCCGGCCCCGCACAGCGAGTTCGTCTTCCTGCCCGAACTGGTGGTGCGCGGCTCCACGGCCTCGGGCCCGGGCCAGCGCCGCCGGGACTAGGACGTACCCGCCTTCTACGTCCACGTGCGCGGTCCCGGCGGCCTCCCGCCGATCGAGGACCTGCTCCGCGACCTCGAAGGACAGCTCCCCGACGGCGTCCCCATCGTGGTCGACGCCACCCGCGGGCAGCAGATCGTCGCGGGGAAGGCGGGAGAGGTGGGAGACTGACGCGGCCATGTCGTCCCCAGGTCTGAGCGGCTGCGCCGAAGACCGTCCCGAGGGATGATCGGAGGCGGGAACGCATCTGGCAGACTCTGCCCATGGGTGAATCGAGCGTGAAGACACTGGAAACCCGGACGGACGTCTCATCACCCACCGTGGTCGAGACCGAGACCCGCCCGGGGTCCGAGCGCACCCTGCTCTCCCGGTTGCGTGTCCCGCGCCGGCCTCGGATCTGGTTCGAGGTCCTGCTCATCGCGATCAGCTACTGGACGTACTCGCTGATCCGCAACGCGGTGCCCGAGCAGAAGGCGGCGGCCCTCGCCAACGCCGACTGGATCTGGAGCGTCGAGCGGACCCTCGGCATCGCCGTCGAGCAGTCGGTCAACCACACGGTCAACTCCGTGACGTGGCTGATCGTGGGCATGAACTACTACTACGCCACGCTCCACTTCGTCGTGACGATCGGCGTGCTGGTCTGGATCTACCGCTTTCATCCGGGGCGGTACGCCGCCACGCGTCTGGTCCTCTTCGCCACCACGGGCGTCGCCCTGGTCGGCTACTACTGCTACCCGCTCGCGCCGCCCCGGCTGATGAACGGGCAGAACTTCGTCGACACCGTGCTGGTCCACCACACCTGGGGCTCCATGGCCTCCGGCAACCTCAAGCAGATGTCGAACCAGTACGCCGCGATGCCGTCGATGCACATAGGGTGGTCGCTCTGGTGCGGCCTGACGATCTTCGCGGTCGCCTCGGCCCCCTGGGCCCGGATCCTGGGCCTGCTCTACCCGACGGCGACCCTCGTCGTCATCGTGGCCACCGCCAACCACTTCTGGCTCGACGCCGTGGGCGGCATGCTCTGCCTGGCCTTCGGCTACACGGTCTCGCGGTCCTGGTACGGCTCCTTCGCCCACCACCTGCCCCGCCACCCCGAGCACACGGGTCCGCACCCGGCCACGGAACTGCTGAACCGGGTCCGCACCCGCGCCTGACGCTACTGCTGCCCCAGGGCCATCCACTTCCCGGGCGTGGTGAGGGGCTCGAAGCCGGCCCGGGCGTAGACGGCGTGCGCGTCGGCGGTGGCGAGCAGCACCCGGCGCAGCCCGTACGGCTCCAGGTGCGCGCACACCGCGTCGACGAGGGCCCCGCCGAGCCCCTTGCCGCGGGCGCCGGGATCGACGTAGACGTCGCAGAGCCAGGCGAAGGTGGCCCGGTCGGTGACGACGCGGGCGTACGCGAGCTGGGCCCCGGAGGCCTGGTCGTAGAGGCCGAAGTTCAGGGAGCCCGCGATGGCGTCCTCCTGCTTCTGCCGGCTGCGCCCGAGCGCCCAGTACGCGTCTTCGGACAGCCACCGGTGGACGAGCCCGACGTCCAGTCGGGCGGCGTCGGTGGAGATCTCGTATCCGTCGGGAAGGTCATCGCTCATCCCGACATCCAAGCAGCGCCCGCTCCCCCGGAGAAGTCCGGGGGAGCGGGCGCGGTTGTCCGGTCAGGGGGTCATCGGCTCAGGAGCCCTGGTTCGTCAGGATCGCCGGGTCCGACAGGCCGGCCACGCCGGTCTCGACCTTGCCGGCGAAGCGGCGGCCGAAGTCCGCGAGCTCGGACGCGGTGACCGTCACGTCGTACCAGCGTCGGGTGCTCTTCAGGGAGACGCTGTACATGACGGTGGCGCCCTTGGCGACCGTGAGGCGCTTGGGGCCGCCGCCGTAGGCGTTGGTGACGGTGAGCGTCACGGTCGACGCCCCGGCGTTGGTGAGGGTGAGGTCCAGGTTGCCCGTGGTGGCGTTGTGGCGGGCGGTGACCTCGGGGCCGGGGGTGGTGCCCGGGTTGCGGAAGCCGCGCAGGAAGCCGTTGGGGCCGTGGACGGTCAGGTCGGTGACGCCGGCGGAGTAGCGGGTGTTCCAGGTGTCCGAGATCGACTTGCCGGCCTCGGTGGTGTACGTCCAGGGGGCGTCGGTCCGGTTGCCCGCGGTGATGTAGAACTGCGCGCCCAGGTCCGGGCCGCCGCTGAAGGTCAGCTTGAACTTGCCCTCGCCGGTGAGCGCGGCACCGTCCGCGTACGGGGCGTACTTCAGCGGACGGGTGCGGCACAGGCCCTTCTCCTGGCGCGGCATGCTCCCCACGGCCGGCGGGGTGGCCCGGAAGTCGGGGTGGCGCTCGCGGTCCTGCGGCTCCCACGAACCGGTGTCGGGCAGCGACACCGTGGCCGTGTCCTGGCGGGCGAAGTCGAAGGCCGCGGTCAGGTCACCGCAGACGGCGCGGCGCCAGGGTGAGATGTTGGGCTCGTGCACACCGAAGCGCTTCTCCATGAAGCGGATCACGGAGGTGTGGTCGAAGGTCTCGGAGCAGGAGTAGCCGCCGGTGCTCCACGGCGAGACGACGAGCATCGGGACGCGCGGTCCCAGCCCGTACGGTCCGGCGACGTAGCCGGTCTTGCCGGGGAAGACGTCGAGGGCGGTCGGCGTGGTGGACAGGCCCTGGTTGGCGTCGGCCGGGGCGTACGGCGGGACGACGTGGTCGAAGAAGCCGTCGTTCTCGTCGTAGGTGATGAACAGCGCGGTACGGGCCCACACGTCGGGGTTGGAGGTGAGCGCGTCCAGCACCTGTGCGATGTACCACGCACCGTAGTTGGAGGGCCAGTTGGAGTGCTCGCTGAAGGCCTCGGGGGCGGCGATCCAGGAGACCTGGGGCAGGGTGCCGGCGGCGACGTCGGCGCGCAGCCGGTCGAAGTAGCCCTCGCCGGTCCTGGCGTCGGTGCCGGTGCGGGCCTTGTCGTAGAGCGGGTTTCCGGGCTGGGCGCCCCGGTAGTTGTTGAAGTAGAGGAGTGAGTTGTCGCCGTAGTTGCCGCGGTAGGCGTCGTTGATCCAGCCCCAGGATCCGGCGGCGTCGAGGCCGTCGCCGATGTCCTGGTAGACCTTCCAGGAGATGCCGGCCTGCTCCAGGCGCTCGGGGTAGGTGGTCCAGCCGTAGCCGGCCTCGGCGTTGTTGAGGACCGGGCCGCCGCCGGTGCCGTCGTTGCCGGTGTGGCCCGACCAGAGGTAGTAGCGGTTGGGGTCGGTCGAGCCGATGAAGGAGCAGTGGTAGGCGTCGCAGATGGTGAACGTGTCGGCGAGGGCGTAGTGGAACGGGATGTCGTCGCGCGTCAGGTACGCCATGGTGGCGGGCGTCTTGGCGGGCACCCAGTTGTCGTACTTGCCCTTGTTGAAGGCGCTCTGGCCACCCGCCCAGTCGTGGTTGAGGCCCTGGAGGAACTCCATGCCGAGGTCGTCGGACGGCGGGCGGAAGGGCAGCGTCTCCTTGCCCGCGTTGTCGGCCTGGTGCCAGACGGACTTGCCGCTGGGCAGGGTCACCGGGCGCGGGTCGCCGAAGCCCCGGACACCGCGCAGCGCACCGTAGTAGTGGTCGAAGGAACGGTTCTCCTGCATCAGGACCACGATGTGCTCGACATCGGCGATGGTTCCGGTCGTCCCCTGTGCGGGGATCGCGGCGGCGCGCGCGATGCTCTCGTTGAGCAGGCTCAGGGCGGCGGCGCCGCCGGTGAGCTGCAGGAAACGGCGGCGGTTGAGTTCTGCCATGGCGAGAGACCTCTGCTTTGTCGAGGGTGGTTGAGCGCTCCCAAGAACAGCGCCCCTGGAGTACCGGAGAGGGAGCCCGGTGTGACGGCAGCGGGTACGTCAGACGAACGGCAGTCGGATTCTGCCGGAGTTCGGCGGAGTTCGGCGGAGTTCGGCGGAGTTCGGCGGAGTGTCAGCACGCGCGCTCGTATTCGATCTGGGTGAGGGGCTTCCCGTCGCCGAAGTCGAAGGGGCGGGCGGCGCCGCTCTCGGTGAAGCCGCACTTGCTGTAGAAGCGGCGGGACTGCGGGGTGTCGCGCAGGGTCCACAGGTGTGTCCGAGCGAACCCGCCATCGCGCAGGTGGTCCAGCGTCCCGGTCATCAGCGCGGCCGCGATGCCGCTGCCCCAGCTGTCGGGGTGGCTGTAGAAGGAGAGGATCTCGGACAGACCCGGCCGGGCCGAAGAGGCCCTGAAGGCGGTCAGGGCCAGCGGACGGCCGTCGTGTTCGGCCAGCAGGATCGTGGTGTCCGGCTGACCGACCCTTTCGTGCCACCGCGTTCGTCTGCTCCGGACACCGCGTGCGGCGAACTCCGGATCGAAGAAGGGGGCGTAGGCCGCCTCCCAGGCTGCGGCGTGGATCTCGCCGAGGATGCCCCCGTCGTACGGGCCGGCGCGACGAACGGTGAACATGCCCTCACCGTAACCCCGCCGCGTTCCCGGGCACTTGGGAATGTCAGACCGGGCGCCCGAACCGGAGGAACCGCCTTCGCTCGGAAGCCGGTACGGGTACGAGCTCCTTCGAGGGCATCGGTACGGAGCCGCCCGCGCCCGGAGCGATCCGTTCCAGGGCCTCGGTGAGGGTGCGGACGTAGGCCGCGTCCGCCAGTATCCGTACGCCTTTGAAGGGGTGGCCGAGCCGTTCCTCCTGCGCCAGGATCCGGCCCAGCAGGGGCGCCGCGGCGGCGGCCGGGGCGCCGATCTCCCCGAGGCGGCGGACGGCCTCCTGCACCGGCACGGCCGGATGCCCCGCCCAGGCCGGATCCACCTCCGCCAGCAGCACCGGCACGGCGGGCTCCGGGTCCCCGGTGATCCGCCAGTACGCGTGCGCGGCGGCCACCCGGGTCCACGCGCCGGGCGACTCCATCAGGCCGCGCACGGTGTCCGCGTGGGCTGCGGCCAGGGGGCCGAGATCGGCGAGGAAGGGCAGGCCGTGACCGGCCGCCCCGGACCGTACCGCCGCTCCGCACACGTCGAGGGCGAGGGCCGGATCGCCGGTGACCCGCCAGTGCGCCCAGGCGGCCCGCCGCGGGTGGTGACGGCCGGTGCGCGGGTCACGACCGGTGGCGAAGTCGGTCAGCCGGTTCGCCGTCCCGGCCGCGGCGGGCCCGATCCGGCCGAGGACGCGCAGGGCGTCGTAGGCGTACGGCGTGTCCAGGAACCCCGTCACCTCGGGCACGGCGGGCGCGGCGTCGGGTCCCCAGGCCGAGAGCGCTTCGAGGGTGGCTTCCGCCCGGTAGCGGCCCTTCTGCAGCACGGCCCGCATCGTGGGAACCAGCCCTGCCGCGGGCAGCTCGGCCAGAATGCGGGCCTGCGGACGCTGGGTGGGAAGGCCACCGTGCTCTCCGAGGTTCTGCAGGGCCGGCAACGCCCGCAGGTCACCCATCCCGGCAAGGGCCAGGGCGCGCACCTCCACGCCGTGGCCGACGGCGGTCCCGAGGAGCCCCTGCTGTCGGCGGAGGTCCTCGGCGATCCGGTCGGCATGCCGGGTGACGGCCCGGCCTGCCTGGACCAGCGCGTTGTCGGCGTCGTAGCTCGACGCTTCGGAACAGACCGCTTCGACCACGATGTCCCAGCACGCCGGATCCGGCCGCCGGTACCGGTACACGGCCTCGACGGCAGATTCCACCCGTCTCACGAGGTGACGGCGTGGGCGACGAAGCCGCTCCAGGCGGCCGGGGTGACCGCAAGTCGGGCGTACTCGGGACGCTTGGAGTCCCGCACGAGGACGGCGGCGGGGGTGTGGGCGACCTCGACGCAGTTCGGGCCGTCGTTGGTGCTGTAGGTGCTTTTGACCCATGTCAGTCCGGAGAGGCCAGCGGCCGACGGTTCGATGCTCATGTCTCCCCTAGTACCTTCTCGATGAACGTCAGCGATGCGCGAGGCGTCAGAGCCTGTGCCCGGATCATGCCATAGCGCATGTCCAGGATCTGGACCTCTTTCGGTTCAGTGATCAAGCGGCTGACCAGCTGAACTTCGTTGTGTCCGACGGTCGTTCCGTCCCTGAGTCGCATAACGGTGAGGGACCCTGCGAGCCCAGCATGCTCCTCGACGAGGGTGGGCATCACCTGGATTTCCACGTTGCGCAGCTGGCCGACCTCCAGCAGGTGTTCCAGTTGGCGGCGCATCACCATCTTGCCCCCGATGGGCCGCCGAAGGACAGCCTCGTCCTGGACGACGGTCAGCAAGGGGGCAGGATTCTGCCGGAGGATGTCTTGACGTGCCAGCCTCGCCGCGACCAGACGCTCGGTCTCGTCTTCCGAGTAGACGGGGCGCCGCACTGCATAGAGAGCGCGCGTGTACTCCTCGGTCTGGAGCAGGCCCGGCACCACTCCGTTGTCGTACGACCCGATCTCCACCGCCTGGGATTCCAGCTTGGCGAGATCCCGAACCTTCTTCGGATACCGCGCCCGCTGAATGTCCTCCTTCATGGCGGCGACTTTCCCACCCGCCCCCAGGACCTGGTCCGCCTTGTCCAGAAACTCCGGACGCGGAATGCGGGCGCCGCGCTCGATCTTGTAGATCAGATTGGCTCCGTAACCCATCCGTTCACCGAACTTGGAACGGTCAAGCCCACTCGCCTCTCGCCACATTTTCAACTGGCGTCCCACCGCGGCGATGACCGCCCCGGATTCGTCCTCCGGGTCGAGTTCCCAGCTCGACTCGTCCGTGCCGTCTGTGCTCACTTCCACCTCCGCGGGACCGGGAGGACACGGCGGGACGACTTTGGACAGCCGTCGTACACAGCGCCCTCAACTCTGTTCAGGTTACGCACGAATGGCCACGCTGAGTCACGTGAATCAGGAAACCTGCCTCGTCGCCACGCTCCCGTCCACCCCGCGCGGAGCACGCGCCGCCCGAGCACTCACGGTCACCCAACTCGTGGAACAAAGGCTTCCGTTCGAGGATGCCGCGCAGGTCGTCGCCGAGCTCGCCGCGAACGCCGTGACCCACGGTCGGGTGCCGGGGCGGAACTTCCGGCTCGCGCTGCGGATCACGGACGGGCCTACGCTCCGTATCGAAGTGTCGGACACCAGGCGGGAGTTCGCGCCGTCCGCAGTGCCTGCGTCGCCAGGGGCGGAATCGGGGCGGGGGCTCGTTCTGGTCGCCGCGCTCGCCGCGCGTTGGGGGATCGATCACGGGCCCGCGCCACTGAAAACCGTATGGGCGGAAATGGATTTGGGGAGTCCGATTTCACCGGATCGAGGTTTCCGCGTTCCGGTGGGTCGGCTACCGGTCACGCACGACGCCTAAGGAATAGATAACCGGGGGAAATGACCTCTCCACACCTCCCCCTCCCCTCTCACCCGGTCGGGTGAATCACCCCAACCGGGCTGGCGCATATGACAATTCGCCGGGCACTCTGGCTCCCGACAACCCCATAAAACGCGTACGGCCCTCGTACGGGACTGGCATCCCGAGCGAGGGCCTGACCACAGAGGAAGCAAACCCTTCCCCCCATGGCTGACCAGCAGCTTAGCGCCCTTGCGCGCGTCCCGTCGGGCATCCGGCACATCAACCACGACCACCGTCGCGGCTACGTCAAGATCGGCAACCATCTCGCCCAGCACCGCGAGCTGAGCATGACGGCGATCGGGCTGGCCACGCACATCCAGTCCCTCCCCACCGGCTGCAAGGTGACCATCAAGGCCCTGGCCGAACGGTTCCCGGAGGGCGAGGTCCGGATCGCCGCCGCCCTGCGCGAGCTGGAGGCGCACGGTTACCTGGCCCGATTCCAGGAGCGGCTCCCGTCCGGGCGTGTCGTGACCTGCACGGTCTCGTACAACAACCCGCCCGCCAGGTCGGCGGAAGCCGGCCGCGAGCGCCGCGAGCCGCAGCCGTCCCCGGAGCCGGACCCCGAGCCCGACCCGGAGCCTGCTCCCGAGCCCGCTCCGGATGAGGCCCCGGAAGCCGTTCCGGAGGTCGAGCTCCAGGCACGGGAGCTGCTGGCCCGGCTGCGGCTGCGCGATCCCCGGCTGGTGCTGTCCGAGCGCGACACGGTGCGGCTGGCGCCCGCCGCTGCGCTCTGGCTGGAGCGCGGGCTCGTGCCGGGCGCCGTCACCGCCGCTCTGACGCGTGCGCTGCCACAAACAGTGATCCACTCCCCGGCCGCACTGCTGGCGCACCGCCTGCGGGAACAGGTGCCGCCCCGTCTCCCGGACCGCTGGGCGGCGTACCCCGTACTCCCGGACCGGGAGGTCCATCCCCTCCGCTCGTGCGAAGACTGCGACCGCGCCTTCCGCTCCCCCGCCCCGGGCCGATGTTCCGCCTGCACCCCACCGACGCCCCCTGCCTCGGCTGCCGCCTGATGGAGTCGGCGGCAGCCGGGCATGGCCGGATGGTCGTCAGACGGGCGCGTGCTCCCGTCGGCTCGTCCGCCAGGACGAGGGCCGGCTGCTTCACCATGAGGCGGGCGAGAGCCACCCGCTACTGCTCTCCGCCACGGAGGCTGGAACCCCTCCGGGCCCTCCCGGTCGCGGAGGGCGCCGGGCCTCAACTGGCCAGCGGCCGCCCCCCTGTCGCGCCACGGACGACGTCGACGGAATGACGAGGAGGTCGTCACAGCAGACTGTGACGGCCTCCTCGTCCCGGGTGGGCGGGCCGCGCCACCGCCCGACCGCACCCCGCCCCGCGCGTGGCGGCGGCCTGGCGGAGGCGCCCGGTCGTGGGGACGTGCCACCGGTCGTACGGTGGAGGGAGGCGCGCGCCCCCGCAGCAGCCTGCGGCGGTGCACGTGCCCGCACAGGCCGCGCAGCACCCCGACCCCGAGAGGCGGGTGCCATGGGCGGCCCTCCACGACCCCCGACGAGGGGAACACTCTGATGCGTACCAAGAACAGCCGGATCCGTCGCGTGTGCGCCGCCGCCTGTACCGTCCCGCTGCTCGTGCTCGGCGGCGCGGCCACCGCGATCGCCGTCCCGGCGGCAGCCACAGCGGCGTCAACGGGACTGCGGTGAGCGCCTGCCGGGTGGCCCCCGAGTAGGAGTTCCGCCACCCGCGTCCCCCTTCCGAGAGCAGGTGTGTGTCCCATGCGCCCGTCGACCCGTATCGCCGGCGTCCTCGCCGGTCTGCTCCTCTCCCTCACCGGCGCGGCCCTCGTCGCCCCCGCCGCCCACGCGGACATCCCCGCCTGCACGAACATGGCCGCGCAGACGGGTGCCGAGGTCACCGACGCCGTCACGGCGTCCTGCAGGCAGGGCGTGAGCGGCGACCTGCAGGGCTGCGTGAGCGGCCTGACCGCGGCCGGAGTCCCGGGTGGCGCCGCGAACGGCGCCTGCCGGGCGGCGGCCCTGGAACCGCGGTAGGGCCCGCGAGATACCGGAAGCGCCCGTTTTCCCGCCGTACGTCGGAGAACGGGCGCTTCGCGCTGCCTCGGCCTCGCCGGGCCGCCCAGCCGGGAAACAGTGATATGCGTCACGGCGTGCACGTCGGTGGTGGGCTTTCTTGACGGAGCGTTAACCCGCCGACATTTCGATATTTGTCCCTTTTGGAATTGACATTCCCCTCTCCGCCAGAAACGGAATGCGTGGTACCGGTAGACCCGCCGCCGACCGGCCAGGTCACAGCCGTTTCTGAGCACTCATCAGACGGTTGCGGGAGTGACCAAATCGTGATGATGCACGATCACGGTCCCGTTTCAAGCCACGTGCCGACCGCCCCAGGCTCGTGATCAGCGGAAACTTGCCAGGCCATTCAGAGGCTTTTAAGAATGGCGGCCTCTTCGGCGCCCTGCGATTCCGGCGCCGGAAGCTTCGCGATCACTGAATGAGGTCAGGCATGCAGAAGCATCGGAAGAAGTCGTCCTACAAGAAAATAGTCATCGGCGTCGGCGCGCTCGCCCTCGTGGGTGTTCCCACCGCCGCCATGGCCTGCTTCGACGGTCAGGACGACGGCAACAGCCGGACGCGGACCGCGAGCCACCAGCAGCAGCGCCCGTGGCAGTGGCAGTCCACGCCCTCGGCCACTCCGAGCACCCTGGCGCCCGTGGACGCCCCGCTCCCGGCCACGTCGCCGAGCAGCAGCCCCGCCGAGGCCTCCCCGAGCAGCCCCGCCGAGACCGCCGCACCGCCCGTCGTGGAGACCACGCCGCCCGCGCAGCCCAAGCCTGCGAAGCCGCCGGTCGCCACCAGGAAGCCGCAGGCGCCCGCGCCGTCGAAGCCGGCCGCCCCGCCGGCCTCCGGCGAGATCGCCCAGGTCCTCGCGCTCGTGAACCAGGAGCGCGCCTCGGCCGGATGCCAGGCCGTCTCCCTCAACGCGAAGCTCACGAAGGCCGCGCAGGACCACAGCGCCGACATGGCCTCCCACAGCAACATGTCCCACACCGGCTCCGACGGCTCGGACCCGGGCGCACGCATCACCCGCGCCGGGTACACCTGGAGCACGTACGGCGAGAACGTCGCCTACGGCTACAGCACGCCCGAGAAGGTCATGGAGGGCTGGATGAACAGCCAGGGCCACCGGGAGAACATCCTGAACTGCTCCTTCAAGGAGATCGGTATCGGCCTGGCGCAGCCCGGCTACTACTGGACGCAGGACTTCGGCACGGCGCGCTGACCCCGCGCCCGCCCGGTGGAGCGGACCGCGGACCCACGAAGGGTCCGCGGTCCGCTGCGCCTGTTCCGGTCCGGTCCGCTGCACCCGGTCCGGTCCGGACCGGTCACAGCCTGAACAGCACTCCGCGCCAGGTCCAGCCCGCCCTGAGGACCGTGTTCTGCAGGGGGTTCTTCATCAGCCCCGTGTCGAAGCGGAACGTCTCCACCTTGCGGCGGCGGCCGTCAGCGCCCCGCTGGAACTCCCACTGCCGGTAGACCGCCTTCCCCGGCCCCCGGCCGTACTGCTCGCCGGAGTGCTCCAGCGAGGGCTCCCACCGCTCTTCGAGTACGCGCACCTCGTGCTTCGCGGGGACCAGGCGCATGCTGGTCTTGAGGGTCAGGCGCATCTCGCTGACCCGGCACTCCACCACCAGGTCGGCACGTTCCCGCGGGGTGCCCTCACGGACGGCGAACAGCCCGTCCGAGCCCCCCAGCGCGAGCAGCGCGTCCCGAAGCTCCTCGGCGGCCCCCGGCGTGACGCTACGGGCCGGATGCCTAGTGCCCGTGCGCTTGTCCCAGAAACGCCCCACCGTCAGCTCCTTACCCCGTTGTCCGGGCGCACCGAGCGTACGAACTCCTGGAACTGTTCCAGGACTTCGTCGTGCTGGGCCGTGGTGGCGGTCAGGGCCAGGCGGATCATCGCCCGCTTGTGCGGGTCTCCGGTGTCCACGAGGGACAGGTACACCTGGGACTGGACGAGCTCGTGGCGGGCGCCGTCGGCCACGGCCGAGAAGCTCAGCCGCTGGGTCAGGGCGGGCGCGTCCTCGGAACCGACCTCGCGGCGGTGGACCAGTTCCACCGACTCGGCGAACTCACGCAGGTGTGCCACCGACGCGTCGGCGATCTCGGCCAGGGTCACCCCGTCCTTCGGGAACCCGCCGTCGATGGTGATGTTGGCGGTGAACCCGGCGTCCGGCCGCGGATGCACCGCGGCGAAGGCCACTCCTGGGTCGAACCCCTCCGGACGGGCCGGGAGCCAGCCCTCGGGCAGCCGGAATTCGATCGGCACCGGCAGTGTCGTGGGCATCCGGGGCCCTCCTTCCATGGAATCGGACATCAGTCGAGCAACCAGTCCTTGAAGTCGCCTGCGGCGTCGCCGACCGCGTGCGCCGTATCGCCGACCGCGTCGGCCACGTCACCGGCGGTCTTGGCCACCTTCTCAGGATCGACGGTGATCTCCAGGCCTATGGAGCCGCCGAGGAGGGGCGAGGCGCCGGCCTTGCCGCCGAGTTTCCACACCCCGGTCGTCTCGTCCTTCTTGTAGCCCCACCAGGCCTCGGCACCGGGACCCGCCCATCCTTCGGCCGTCAGGCCGACGCCGATGCCGCCGGACTCCACGCCTCCGGTGACGCCGCCCTTCGCCCCGGCGAACCCCTTCGCGCCGATCGTCACTTCTTCCTTGGTGACCTTGAGGCTGCCCGCGAGTTCGCCACCGACGAATCCCTCGGCCCGCCCGTAGACGCTCTGGTACTCGCCTCCGGCCCGGCCCTCGGCCAGTGCACGGATTCCCGCGGACCCCTCGGCCTTGGCCACCAAACCCTTGTCGGTGAGGCCGAAGTTCGCGGTTGCCCGGCCGCCGCCGTAGATGTCGGCGACTCCGGAGAGCTGCATCGGCCCGAGGCTCCCCTCTCCCTTCGCGGTCTCGTGGAAGAGGTCGGCGTAGGCCTTGACCGAAGCCTCCTTGCCGTACTGGCCCGGGCCGGTACTGCTCCAGCCGACATCCCAGGTGTCGGTCTTCGTCCTGATCTTGACCTCGTCGAGCTTCTTGGCCTTCGCCAGGTCGCCCTCGGCGTAGTTGTTGAAGCCGGTGAGGGTCTCGTCGCGGCCGTTGCCCTGACCCAGGGCATCCCTGTTGCTGTCGTTCACGGCCGCCACGAGGGCGTCCTTGACGTGCGTGTCGGCGTCGGAGGCGGCCTTGACCCGGTCGTCGATGTGCTTCTGCCACTTGCCGACCGCGGTGCGGACGGCCTCCTGGCCGTCGGGGTCGTGGTGGTAGGCGCTGCGCTCGGAGGGCGTCAGCTTGGAGTAGTCGAAGGCGACGCGCCCCTGTTCCGAGACGGTCATGCCGGCGGCGATCGCGTCGTCGCGGGCGCTCTCCAGCTTCTTCTTGAGGTCGACGAGCTGTTCGTGGGCGCCCCGCAACAGGCTCGCCACCGCTTTGGCCTGGTTCTGCGCGGCGGAGTACTCGTAGCGGGTCGCCGTGAACTTCGTCCGCGCCGCTGTGGCGCTGACGCCGACCCAGTTGTCCCCCATGGTGATCGTCTGGACGGTGTCCCCGTAGCGGGTCTCGACCTTCTTCAGCTCGCCCGCCATCGCGTCCCACTTGGCGGCGGCCGTCGTCAGCAGGCCCAGGTCCGTGGTCATGACTTCGTAATAGGTCAGCACTGCAGCCCCCTACATGCCGTGCAGTTGCGACTGCGACGCGAACTGGCCGCCCAGGCTGATGTCGTTGCCGGCGATGTAGCCCGAGGCACCGCGCAGCGCCATCTTCTCCCCGGCGAGGCGGCCCATCAGCGTCTTCACCTGCTGGTCCCAGGTGTCCGCCACCTTCTTCAGGCCTGCGGCCGTCTCCCAGCCCTCGAAGCCCTTCTGGGCGTTGCCGGTGGCGTCGTCCGCATGCTCCGCGGCCGTCTTGGTGGCGTGCTCCAGCTCGTTCTCGATCGTGTCCGCCGCCGCCCTCTTCTCCGCGGGGGTCGAGGCGAAGTCCTTGGCGCCGCCCTGAGTGAACAGCCCCGACGACGGCGGGGTGACCCCCGGAGCGTAGGGGACCACCGACGGCGGCGCGGTGACGCCCGGAGCGTACGGACCGGGCGACACCGGGGCGACCGGGGTGACCGGGGTGACCCCCGGAGCGTACGGACCCAACGGCGGCCCGCTGTTCAACCGCATGTCCACCTGGCCGAGATCATCTGACATGGTCACGCCTCCCCGTAGTTGAGGGTGATCATATGCAAATCGCGAAGCCATAGGCCAGAGTTGGCCTGATGGACGGACCCCGGCTACGCGCCGTAGAAGAGCTCGTCCACGACCGCCCGGGCGCGGCGGGTGATGCGGCGGTAGTCGTCCAGCAACTCCCCGACCGTGCCCTCGGCGTATCCGAGGTAGCGGCCCACGGCCGCGAGTTCCCGGGCCTCGGCGGGGAAGGTGTCCCCGGCGCGCCCGCGCACCAGCATCACGGCGTTGCGGACCCGGGTCGCCAGCACCCAGGCCTCGTCCAGGATCTGCGCCTCCTCGGTCGGGATCAGCCCGGCCGCGTGGGCGGCCGCCAGGGCCTCGCGGGTACGGGTCGTGCGCAGGCCCGGTTCGGCCCAGGCGTGCCGCATCTGGATCAGCTGGACGGTCCACTCGACGTCGCTGAGGCCGCCGCGGCCGAGCTTGGTGTGCAGGGTCGGGTCGGCCCCGCGCGGCATCCGCTCCGACTCCATGCGGGCCTTGAGCCGGCGGATCTCGCGTACGGCGTCCTCGCCGAGCCCCTCCATCGGGTAGCGCAGCGGATCGATCAGCTCGATGAAGCGGGCGCCGATGTCGGCGTCGCCCGCCACCGGTTCGGCGCGCAGCAGGGCCTGGCTCTCCCAGGTCAGGGACCAGCGCCGGTAGTAGGCGGCGTAGGAGGCCAGCGTGCGCACCAGCGGGCCGGAGCGGCCCTCGGGGCGCAGGTCGGCGTCGATGAGCAGCGGCGGGTCGGTGCTGGGCAGCTGGAGCAGCCTGCGCATTTCGGCGATGACGGTCTGGGCGGCCTTGGCGGCGTCCTGTTCGTCGACGCCCTCGCGGGGTTCGTGGACGAACAGGACGTCGGCGTCGGAGCCGTAGCCGAGTTCGTGTCCGCCGAAGCGGCCGACGCCGATGACGGCGAAGCGGGTGGGCAGCGTATCGCCGTAGTGGCTGTGGACGGCGGCGCGCAGGGCCCCGGCGACGGTGGCGGCGGTGAGGTCGGAGACGGCCCCGCCGACCCGGTCGACGAGGGCTCCGTGGTCCTCCTCGGCCGGGTTGTCCTCCGTGCCGTACGAGCCGATGATGTCGGCCGCGGTGGTGCGGAAGAGCTCGCGGCGGCGCACGCCGCGGGCGACGGCGACGGCGGCCTCGGGGTTCTCGGCGCGCCCGACGGCGGCGAGGACCTCCTGCTCCAGGGCCTCGTGCGTACGGGGCTGCAGGCCTTCGGGGTCGCCGAGCAGGGCCACGGCCTCGGGGGCGCGCATCAGCAGGTCGGGGGCGAGGCGCCCGGCGGACAGGACGCGGGCGAGGTTCTCGGCGGCGGCGCCCTCGTCGCGCAGCAGGCGCAGGTACCAGGGGGTCTTGCCGAGGGCGTCGGAGACCTTGCGGAAGTTCAGCAGGCCGGCGTCCGGGTCGGCGGACTCGGCGAACCAGCCGAGCATCACCGGCAGCAGGGTGCGCTGGATGGCGGCCTTGCGGGTGACGCCGGAGGCGAGGGCTTCGAGGTGGCGCAGGGCCGAGGCCGGGTCGGCGTAGCCGAGGGCTTCGAGGCGCTGGCCGGCGGCGCGCGGGGAGAGCCGGGTCTCGCCGGGGGTGAGCTGGGCGACGGCGTCGAGCAGCGGCCGGTAGAAGAGCTTCTCGTGCAGGCGGCGGACCACGGAGGCGTACCGGCGCCAGGCCTTGTTGAGCTCGGCGACGGGTTCGGTGCGCAGGCCCATGGAGCGGCCGAGGCGCCGCAGGTCGTTCTCGTCCTCGGGGACGAGGTGGGTGCGGCGCAGCCGGTAGAGCTGGATGCGGTGCTCCATGGCGCGCAGGAAGCGGTACGCGTCGTGCAGTTGGGCGGCGTCGGCGCGGCCGACGTAGCCGCCGGCGGCGAGGGCGTGCAGGGCGTCGAGGGTGGTGCCGGAGTGCAGGGTGGCGTCGCTGCGGCCGTGCACGAGCTGGAGCAGCTGGACGGCGAACTCGACGTCGCGCAGGCCGCCGGGGCCGAGTTTGAGCTCGCGGTCGACCTGGGCGGCGGGGATGTTGTCGACGACGCGGCGGCGCATCTTCTGGACGTCGGCGACGAAGTTCTCGCGTTCGGCGGCCTGCCAGACCAGCGGGCTTATGGCGGCGATGTACTCGGCGCCCAGGGCCTCGTCGCCGGCCACGGCGCGGGCCTTGAGGAGGGCCTGGAACTCCCAGGTCTTGGCCCAGCGCTGGTAGTAGGCCAGGTGGGAGGCGAGGGTGCGGACGAGGGGGCCGTTGCGGCCCTCGGGGCGGAGGTTGGCGTCGACGGGCCAGATGGTGCCCTCGACGGTGGTCTCCGAGCAGATCCGCATGAGGTGGGAGGCGAGGCGGGTGGCGGCCTGGAGGGCCTTGCCCTCGTCGGCGCCGGGGACCGAGTCGCCGACGAAGATGACGTCGACGTCGGACACGTAGTTCAGCTCGTTGCCGCCGCACTTGCCCATCGCGATGACGGCGAGGCGGCACAGGGCGGCGTCCTCGGGGGCGGCGGCGGAGGCGATCCGCAGGGCCGCGCGGAGGGTGGCGGTGGCCAGGTCGGCGAGCTCGGCGGCGGTCTGGGCGACGTCGATGGTGCCGCAGACGTCGCGGGCGGCGATGGAGAGCAGGCAGCGGCGGTAGGCGACGCGCAGGCCGACGGGGTCGTGCGCGTCGGCGAGGCCGAGCTCGAACTCGGGGAGTCCGGGGTGCAGGTCGGCGGCCTCGTAGGTGATGAGGCCGAGCCAGTCGCGGGGGTGGCGGGCGAGGTGGTCGCCGAGGGCCTCGGAGGCGCCGAGCACGCCGAGCAGCCGGTCGCGCAGCGGTTTGGCGCTGACGAGGGTGTCGAGGAGCCCGGGCAGTTCGCCGTCCGGCTGGGCCTCGGCGAGCCGGACGAGGCCGAGGAGGGCGAGGTCGGGGTCGGCGGTCGCGCCGAGGGCGTCGAGCAGCACGGGATCGGCGCGTACGGCCGCGAGCGCGTCGGCGTCGAGCAGCCGGGCGGCGGCGGATGGGTCGGTGAAGCCGCTGCGGAGCAGCCGGATGAAGGTGCTGCTCCTGCGTCCCGGGACCGTCATCCCGCCGCCTCCCGCGGTTGTCGCTGCCACTGCCTGCACTGCCCTGGCGGGCTCTGCTCCTGAGCCTAGGCCCTGGGACCGGTCGGCGGAGTCCCGCCCGGGCCGCGACGTAGATTTGGGCGTGTCCGGATCAAATGTTCGACCTGAGGCGCATACGATGCCAAGGATTCTCTGATCATCGGATTATTCATCGCGCCATCGGGGTACACCCCGCCGTCCTGCCGGAAGGAGCCTCATGTCCGACTCCTGGCAGGGCCCCGGAGCCTGGGACCCGCAGGGTGTGCCGACCGGATCCACGCGGGGGCAGCAGGCTTGGCCGCCCGAGCAGGGGTACGAAGGACACCAGGGGTACGAGCGGTACGAGGGACACCAGGGGCACGAGGGACACCAGGGGTACCAGGAGCACCAGGGGTATCCGGCGCAACAGCCCTACCAGGGGCACCCGCAACAGCAGCAGAACGCGTACGCACACCCGCCCCAGCAGGTCCACCAGGCCGCGCCGCAGCCCGACTTGGCCGACGCGGCCGAACCGCCGGCCACGGCCGAACCCGTCGACCCGCCTGCCGAGGCCGAAGCCACCGAGGCCCCCGAGGCCCCCGAGGCCGCAGCCACCGACAGCCGCCGCCGGGCACGCCGCCTCGCCCGCGGCAAGGGCGGGGCCCGAGAGGGTGCCCGAGACGGGGCCCGGGGCGGAGCCCGCCCCCGTCGCCGCCGCCGGGCCGGCCTCGTCAAGGTCGTCGCCTTCTGCGTGGTCACCGCCGCCGGGAGCCTTCTCCTGCTCCGCGGCAACGAACTCCTCGACCGCCTCGGCTCCCCCACCGTCCCCGACAAGGCTGCAGGCACCCCCACTCCCGCCCCCGAGCCGCCCGACCCCGGCCGGGTGCTCCAGGTCATCGCGCATCCCGACGACGACCTGTACTTCATGAACCCCGACCTGCGGTACTCCATATCCGCCGGCCACCCCGTCACCTCGGTCTACCTGACCTCCGGCGAGGCCGACGGCATCAACGCCGGCGCCGCCAAGGCGGCCACCACCAAGCCCGACAAGCCCGCCTACGCCGAGGCCCGCCAGAACGGCATCCGCGCCGCCTACGCCAAAATGGCCACCGGCGACCGCGGCAGCCCCTGGACCCGCACCGTCGTCCCGACCAAGGGCGGCGGCCACGCCGAGGTCGACGTCCTCGTCGCCAAGCCCCAGGTCAACCTCGTCTGGTTGCAGCTCCGCGAGGCCGGCTCCGTCTACGACAACGTCCCGGACAGCCTGCACGGCCTGTGGGACGGCAAGGTTCCCCGCCTGGACTCCATGCTCGCGTCCGGCACCCCGGTCAAGGAGAAGTTCTCGTACTCCAAGGACCAGGTCGTCCAGACCCTCGTGGGCATCCTGGAGCAGTACCGGCCGACCACCGTCCGCTCCCAGGACCCGACCCCCGGCCGGCATCCCGAAACCAAGCGCTACACCGACCACCAGGACCACTTCTACGGCGCCCGGTTCGTGCAGCTGGCCACCGCCGCCTACGCCAAGGACGTCACGGACCGCCCGCACTTCGCGGTGCAGAACTACTCCGGCTACATAAACGGCTCGCTCCCCAGCACCCTGGACCCGGACGAGGCCAAGGAGAAGCTGGACATCCTGGGCACCTACGCCTGGCTCGACCAGCAGAACCACTGCAACAGCCCGGCCGGCTGCGGCGACCTCAAGGTCTCCGACCAGCCGGGCGGCAACCGGTGGTCGGACTCCATCAACTACACCCGCGGCACCAGCACCAGCTGGCTGACCTCCGACCCCGAGCACGGGCTGTGGGCCTTCAAGGTGCTCGACGGCCAGGTGGCGCTCTGGCACCGGCCCGGTCTCGTCGGCCGCTGGAAGGGCCCGGACCTGCTCCCCGGCACCGGCATGGACCCGGGCGTGAGCACCGTGACCCTCGCCGACGGCCGGATAGCCGCCTTCGGCACCCGCACCTCCTTCGGCGCGAAGCCCACCGACTACAAGCGCGAGGTCGTCTACGTCGTCCAGAAGCAGCCGGGAGCCGCGGAGTTCACGGAGTGGCAGTCGCTCGGCACCCCCGAGACCGCGGACGAGACCTGGACCTCCGACATCAGCGCGCCGGCCGTATCCGTCGACGGCACCGGGCAGTTGGCGGCGTACGTGCGCGACGGCGCGTACAGCCTGCGCGGCCGGGTGCAGCGGGCGGACGGCAGCTGGGGGCCCTGGGAGAAGTACGGCGGCACCGACCTGCACGGCTCCCCGGCCACCGCGACCGACGGCGCCGGGCGCCGCATGGTGTTCTCCGCCACCTCCAAGTCGGTGGTGGGCTGGGTGCAGCCGAAGCCGGGCGCCCCGCTGGGCCAGGTCACGGCCACCGGGCTGCCGGACACCACGCTCCCGCTGACCGCGGACGGCCGCGAGGGCGGGGTACGGCTGTGGTTCCGCAAGCCCGGCTCCGGCAATGTCCGTACCGCCCTGATCACCGGTGAGGGCGGGCTGAAGGTGAGCCAGATGACCGACCTCGGCGGCCTCCAGGGATTCGGCTCCGTGACGGCGAGCGGGCACGTGCTGGCGGGCCGCACGGCGGGCGGCCAACTGGGCTCGGAGGCCGGGCCGGGGCGGCCGTGGGAACGGTCCCCGCTGATGTTCGTCGGCGCGCCCTCTTCGACGATGACCGGCAAGAGCCTGGTCAGCCTGGCGGTGGTGGGGCTCGACGCGCGGCTGTACGTGACCTCCTCGGCCGACGCGCCGAACGCGCACCTGGCGCCGTGGCAGCCGGTGGGCCCGCGCAACGCGCCCGCATCGCCGTAGGCGGACGAACAACGTCCGCATTTTGTTCCGGAAAAGCACCGGTCATCTGCGAATTCGGTGAACCAAGTCGGCCGATTCGCCCTCTCTCTGACTGTTCGACGCTTTCTCCCGCCCAGAACACGACCCGAGGCGTGACCCGATGCCCGTGACCCGTCGCCGCTTCGCGGCCCTGCTCACCGTGCTGACAGCCGGCGCCACCGGTGTGCTGTCCGTGGCCACCGGCCAGCAGACCACCGCGGAAGCCACCCAGGAGAAGAACCCGGCCACCGCCCGGCCCGCGAGCGTCACCGCCGGTTCAGTCGTCCAGATCGTCGCCCACCCCGACGACGACCTGTTCTTCATGAACCCGGACCTCAGCCGATCCCTGCTGTCCGGCACCCAGGTCACCACCGCCTACCTCACCTCCGGCGAGTCCGACGGCCGCAACGAGGCCCACGGCGGCGCCGCCACCGACCCCCAACAGCCCGCCGACCGCGCCCACTACGCGGAGGCCCGGCAGAACGGCATCCGCTCCGCGTACGCGCAGATGGCCACCGGGGACCGCACCAGCGCGTGGAAGCGTACGGTCATACCCACTGCCGGGGGCGGGCGGGCCGAGCTCGACGTCCTCATAGCAAAGCCGCAGGTCAACCTGGTGTGGCTGATGCTGCGGGAGGCCCGCAGCACCGGCGGGGACACCCCCGAGAGCCTGCGCGGCCTGTGGAACGGCCGGATAGGCGCGCTGGACGCCCAGCTCACCTCCGGCACCCCGGTCAGGCAGCCGTTCACGTACACGAAGGACCAGCTCGTCCAGGCGATAGCCGGGGTCCTGGACCTCTACCGGCCGACGACGATACGGATGCAGGACCCGACGCCGAACCGCTACGGCGAGGACGGGACCGGCCGGTACACCGACCACCAGGACCACATGTACGGCGCCCGCTTCGTTCAGGCCGCCACCGCCGCCTACGCCGCCGAGGTCAGCAGGCGCCCGCACTTCACGGTCCAGAGCTACCTCGGCTACCACAACAGCACCCTCCCGCACGCGCTGGACCCGCAGACCGCCGAGACCAAGACCGGCTTCCTGAGGACCTACGCCTGGCAGGACCACCAGGACTACTGCGGCAGCCCGTCCGGCTGCGGCGACCGCAAGGTCGCGGGCAACCCGACCGGGCGCAACTGGGCCCAGTCGCTGCGCTACACGCGCGCCGACAACACCTCCTGGCTGACGGAGGGAACGCCCGGCCGCCTGTGGGCCTTCGCCACGCTGGACGGCCAGACCGCGTACTGGGCCCGCACCCCCGGCGGCGACTGGGCGGGCCCGACCTTCCTCCCGGGCACGGGCATCGACCCGGGAGCCACCGCCACCCGCCTCCCCGGCGGCCGCGTCGCCGTCCTCGCCACCCGCACCACCTTCGGCTCCGCGCCCGCGGAGTACCGGCGCGAGGTCGTGTACGCCGTCCAGCCCGTGCCCGACGGCCCGTTCGGCCCGTGGCAGTCGCTCGGCACCCCGGAGCGCACCGACGACGAGGGCACCTCGGCGATCAGCGCACCCGCGGTGTCCGTGGACGCGCGGGGCCTCCTCACCGTCTACCTCCGCGACTCGCGCCGCACCCTGCGCGCGAGCACCCAGCAGCCGGACGGCGGTTTCTCCCCGTGGGAGCGGCTCGGCGGCGAGGACCTGCAGAGCGACCCGGTGACGGCGATCGACGCGGCCGGGCGGCGCCACGTGTACGCGACCACCACGACGTCCGTCCTGGCCTGGACCCAGCGCACCCCGGACACCCCGCTGCTCGGCCCCGCACCGACGGGCCTGCCCGCCACCACGGTCCCCCTGTCGGCCTGCCCGGACGGCGCGGGCGTCCGCCTCTTCTTCCGCCGCCCGGACTCGGGGGTCGTCCGCACCGCCCTGGTGACGGCGGGACCCTCGGTCCGGCCCCACGTCTCCAGCGTCACGGAGGCGGGCGGCCGCGCCGGCTACGGCGCGGTCGGCGCCGCGGGCCGCCTCATGGTGGGCCGCGCGGACAGCGGCACCATCAGCACCACGGGCCTCGGCGGCCCCCCGGCATGGGCCGAATCCCTCATGCTCTTCGCGGGTGCCCCGTCGGCTGTCCTCGAACCCTCGGGCACCACCACGACGGCGGTCCTGGGCCTGGACGCCGAACTCCACACGACGACGACCCCCACCACCCCCAACCGCCCCACCTGGCACCGCGCGGTCCACTGAGGCCGGGCCCATGGGAATGTTCCACCCCTCCGGGCCGCCCCACTTCGAGCCCCGCCCCAACCATCCTCTGGCGGGCCGTCATTGGCGGCGCTCATGACCCCCAGGCCATCTGAGGCCAGGGCGGCGGCCGGAGAGGGCGAGCCCGTTCGGCAGCGGGATCGTGCCCTCTTCTGGTGCACCCCCGCCCCCCACTCGGCCGTCCCCGGATGGCGGGCCACGGCCTCGTGCCAAAAGGTGGGAGCGGACCTGCAGCACGGGGCAGCCAGAGAACGGAGAGGCACATGGTGAAGTCCATGGCCAATCGTCGAGGGAAGAACGGAGCGGTGGCAGGCCGTCGAGCAGGTGATCAAAGCGTGCGGCGGCAAGCCGCACAGGCAACCTCAGCTGCGAAGTCCAAGACGGTGAAAGCGGTGCTCAGCTCCGGGGGCCTCGATACGGACACCACGAAGGTAGGCGACTTCTGGGCCTCTGCTGCCAGAGCGCTCGGTCTGCGCAACGATCTCGACTGATGGCCACGTCCCCGTCCGATACTGGAAGGCTGTCCGCCTGGGCCGCAGTCGCCAGTGCCACGATCGCACTCGTCGCAACGGGTGCATCCCTTGTTTCGACAGTTGCCGCCATCGGTGTAGCCCACGATATCGCCGACGTGCAGCGACAGGATGGGGCACGCGCTGAGATATCCAGTCACCTGGTGAAAATGAGCGAGCTGGACCGCACGGGCGGATCAGCTTACCGGAATGAGATCGTGACGCTGGCGAAGCAGGTGGAGATCCTGGTCGTTAAGCACGGGCAAAAGAATCTGAACCTGAGCGCATCGACCTACCGGCTCGTAGGTCTGTTCGTAGCACTTTCCACTACCGACCTGGAACTTGCAGGACGCATGGCGCACCGGGCGCTGAATCTGGCCACCCGCATGGAGCCCGATGGCTCCGGTGGCCTACGTATGGCAGATCCGCTTGAAGCGCTCCAAGCGCACCGAGTGCTAGCCGACGTCGCCGCACAGAACCTGGACGTGTACGAAATGACGAAGGAGTATGAGGCTGCACTCAACATCTCGAAAGCGGAAGGTGCACGGAATCGGTACGTCGAGGTGGAAGCGCGTCAATACACACAAACCTACTGGGCATTGAGCGCCATGATGCTGGTCGATGGCCAACAGAACCCGACACCAAAGGACTGCGTTGAGGTGCGCCGCCGCACCATCGCGGCGCGCGAAGATTTCAAGGCCTTGGGGAAGAACCCCGAGATCGTTCGCCGGGCGAGGAGGATCGAGAAGAATGTGTGCGCTGCACCGATCGATCTCCTCTCCCTGAAAAGAGGCTGACGCACGCCTGGTCATCCGTTGCCCTTGTCCCGCACCACCTCGGTTTCAGCGACACAGGATCGGGCTCGCCGACCATTTTGCGGACCTTCTTCCAGAGCGGTCTCGGGCCGCAGCAAGGCATGAGCTAGACGATCAATCACCGTCCGCGCTCTAGAGGGACGGAGCTGGATCGCGAGACGGCCGCTGTACTCGCACTTCGCAGCCGCGTGTGCGCACACGGCTCCGGAGGCCCCGTGCGTGCTGTGGCCAAGCGGTTGCTGTTCTCCCTCCCAGGTGGGGGCGCGGTGCGGCGCACCGACTTCAACACCCGCGTGTGGAAGTTCGCCCTCGTGCAGGCCGGCGTCATCCCGGAGCCGCGGCCGGGCGAGCGTCAGCAGGCCGCGCGCGAGCACGGGATGCACGCGCTGAGGCACTTCTACGCGTCGGTGCTCCTGGACGCCGGCGAGAACGTCAAAGCGCTCAGCACGTACCTGGGACACGGTGACCCCGGCTTCACGCTCCGGACCTACACGCACCTCATGCCGAGCAGCGAGGGGCGGACCCGGAAGGCCGTGGATGGGGTGTACGAGGCCTCGGGTTGTGCGGCAGACGGCCCAGGGGGAATGAGACGACTCCGGGCTGGTGGTCACTGACCACCAGCCCGGAGTGTCACGCATGCCCCGTTGGGACTCTGACCTGTGCTTACAGCACCGGGAGGTTCTTGCGGAGTTCGAAGGCCGTGACCTCCGAGCGGTATTCCTCCCACTCCTGCTTCTTGTTGCGCAGGAAGAAGTCGAAGACGTGCTCGCCGAGGGTCTCGGCGACCAGTTCGCTGCGTTCCATCAGGGCGATGGCCTCGCCGAGGTTCTGCGGGAGGGGTTCGATGCCCATCGCGCGGCGTTCGGCGTCGGAGAGGGCCCAGACGTCGTCGTCGGCGCCCGCCGGGAGTTCGTAGCCCTCCTCGATGCCCTTGAGGCCGGCCGCGAGGAGGACGGCGTACGTGAGGTACGGGTTGGCACCCGAGTCGATCGAGCGGACCTCGACGCGCGAGGAGCCCGTCTTGCCCGGCTTGTACATCGGGACGCGGATCAGGGCCGAGCGGTTGTTGTGGCCCCAGCAGATGTACGAGGGGGCCTCGCCGCCCGCGCCGGCGCTGCGGGAGGAGCCGCCCCAGATGCGCTTGTAGGAGTTGACCCACTGGTTGGTGACCGCCGCCGTCTCGGCGGCGTGGCGCAGCAGGCCCGCGATGAAGGAACGGCCGACCTTGGAGAGCTGGTACTCGGCGCCCGACTCGTAGAAGGCGTTGCGGTCGCCCTCGAAGAGGGAGAGGTGGGTGTGCATGCCCGAGCCGGGGTATTCCGAGAACGGCTTCGGCATGAAGGTGGCCTGGACGCCCTGTTCGAGCGCCACCTGCTTCATGACCAGGCGGAACGTCATGATGTTGTCGGCCGTGGAGAGCGCGTCGGCGTAGCGGAGGTCGATCTCCTGCTGGCCGGGGGCGCCCTCGTGGTGGCTGAACTCCACCGAGATGCCCATCGATTCGAGCATGGTGATCGCCTGGCGGCGGAAGTCCATGCCCACGTTCTGCGGGGTGTGGTCGAAGTAGCCGGAGTTGTCGGCCGGGACCGGGCGGGTGCCGTCCAGCGGCTTGTCCTTCAGCAGGAAGAACTCGATCTCCGGGTGGGTGTAGAAGGTGAAGCCCAGGTCGGAGGTCTTGGCCAGGATGCGCTTGAGGACGTAGCGCGGGTCCGCGAAGGACGGCGAGCCGTCCGGCATCAGGATGTCGCAGAACATCCGGGCGGTCCCGGGGGCCTCCGCGCGCCACGGCAGTATCTGGAACGTGCTCGGGTCCGGCTTGGCGATCATGTCGGACTCGTAGACCCGCGCGAAGCCCTCGATCGCGGAGCCGTCGAATCCGATGCCCTCGTCGAAGGCCTGCTCCAGCTCCGCCGGCGCGACCGCGACGGACTTCAGGAAGCCCAGTACGTCGGTGAACCACAGGCGCACGAAGCGGATGTCGCGCTCCTCAAGCGTCCGGAGGACGAATTCCTGCTGCTTGTCCATGCCTTCATCCTCGCAGTTCAGACGGCCTGTGCACCACCGCCTCGACGGTCGGGGCACAGTCGGGCGCGCCCAGTATCGCCAGTCGTGGTTTCCGCCACATTACGCACCCGGGAAAGCTCGCGGCACCCCCGCACTGACCTGGGAGCCGTCATGAGCATTACCATCTGCGCCCATGGGGGGCCGGCAGCACACGCAGCCGGGGCGTCGCGGACGTCCCGGGCTTCGGCGTGCCGCCCTGCTGATCGTCTTCGGGGTGCTGGCCGGCGCGCTGCTGCTGTGTGCGCGCTCGGGCGAGTCGCACGTCCCGTCGCCGGGTGTGCAGGTACAGCGGGCACAGGCCGGGGCGGGGGCGGGGACGCCGTCGCACGCCGTCTGCGTGTCTCCGTACGACCTGCCCGGCTGCTCGCCGCTCACGCGCGTCACTCCGGGTGTGCTGCCCGTGCCGCCGCCCGCCGTGACGGGCCCCGTGGGTGCGCCGGCGCCCGCCGCGATCGCCTCCGGGGCGTCGCGGATCCGGCTGTACGGGGCTCCGCCGCGCGCCCCTGACCTGTATGCCCTCCAGGTGCTGCGGACCTGAGCGGTCCGGTTCGGTTTCGCGTTCATCCACCCCCCTCAGCAGAAGGAAACCAGGGCACATGGCCAGCAAGTCCGGCAGGACCAACCAGCACACCGACCCGCACTCCCGTCAGGCGCGCATAGCCGAGATGCGCCGCGCCGAGCAGATCCGGGAGCGGCGCAACAAGGCCATCGCGATCACGGCCGCGTCGGCCGTCGTCGTCGGCCTCGTCGGCTTCGGCGCGTGGGTGCTGATCGACCAGAAGCAGGCCGAGCAGCGCAAGGAGGCGGCCGCGGCGAAGATCCGCAAGGAGGCCGAGGAGATCCGCAAGCAGCCGGTCGAGGGCGAGCAGCTCTGGGACGTGAAGAAGCTGGGCCGCAACCACGTCGAGACCCCGGTGACGTACGAGATGAACCCGCCGGTCGGTGGTGACCACCACCCCCGCTGGATGAACTGCAACGGTGACGTCTACAAGAACCCGGTGCCGGAGGTGAACGCCGTGCACTCGCTGGAGCATGGCGCGGTCTGGGTGACGTACAACGAGAAGGCCCCCAAGGCCGACGTGGACAAGCTGGCCGCGACCGTGGGCAAGACCCCGTACACGCTGATGAGCCCGATCAAGGAGCAGACCGGCTCGATCATGCTCAGCGCGTGGGGCAAGCAGCTGACCGTGGACAGCGCGGACGACCCGCGGGTGTCGCAGTTCTTCACGAAGTACGTGCAGGGCGAGCAGACCCCGGAGCCGGGCGCGGCCTGCACGAGCGGGCTGGCCGGCAAGTGAGCCGCCCGGTCCGTCCGGTCCGCACGGTCCGCCCTGCACGCCCTGCCCGCCCCGTCCCCCGTACGTACTGGGTCGCGGGCACGGCCGTCCTGCTGGCCCTGCTGTTCGCGGCGGCCGCCACGGTGGCCGCCGCGAACGGCGGCGGTTCCGCCGACTCCGGTCCGCCGGCCCCTGCGGCGGCGCCCCGCACTCCGGGGCTCCGGTCGCCGGACGCGGGCTTCGCCCGGGACATGGCGGTGCACCACCAGCAGGCGGTGGAGATGTCCTTCGTCGTCCGCGACCGCACGCAGGACGAGGCGGTACGCACCCTCGCCTACGACATCGCCAACACCCAGGCCAACCAGCGGGGCATGCTGCTCGGCTGGCTGGACCTGTGGGGGCTGCCGAAGGTGGTGGCCGGCGAGCCGCCGATGTCCTGGATGGGGACCTCGGGCGGCCACGGCGGGCACGCGGGGCACGGCGCCGACGCGGGCGCCGCCAAGCCCGGCGCGCTGATGCCGGGCATGGCCACCAAGGAGGAGCTGGACCAGCTGGGCGTCGCCTCGGGGCGGGACGCGGAGGTGCTCTTCCTCCAGTTGATGACCGACCACCACAAGGGCGGCGTCGCGATGGCCGAGGGCTGTGCCCAGCAGTGCGAGACCCCGGTCGAGCGGGCGCTGGCGCAGGGCATGGTCGACGCGCAGCGCTCGGAGCTCACCTTGATGGCGGACATGCTGCGGCAGCGCGGAGCCGCGCCGCGCGGGTGACGGGACACGCCCGTACCGTGGTGAGAGGCGCCCTCTCACCCGTACGGGCGTGTGCTCCGCCGGTGGGGACGCCGCGCCGGACGCGTCCGCGCCCGGTGTCGAACGGCGCGCTCAGGAGGTTCGACGATGACCACCGCCGCAGACATCATGCACCCCGGGGCCCAGTGGATTCCCGCCACCGAGACCCTCGACCGGGCCGCCCAGCTGATGGCCCGGCTCAATGTGGGCGCCCTGCCCATCAGCGACGCAGAGGAGCGGCTGTGCGGCATCATCACCGACCGCGACATCGTCGTGAACTGTGTGGCCAAGGGCCACGACCCGGCGAAGGTCACCTGCGGTGACCTGGCCCAGGGCACCCCGCGCTGGATCGACGCCGGCGCGGACGTCGGCGACGTGCTGGAGGAGATGCAGAGCCACCAGATCCGCCGGCTGCCCGTGATCCGGAACAAGAAGCTGGTGGGCATGATCAGCGAGGCCGACCTCGCCCAGCACCTCTCCGACGACCAGATGGCCACCTTCGTGGAAAAGGTCTACGCGCGGGCCTGACCCTGCCCGGCCGTTGCCAGGACCGCCCGGGCCACCTGGCCCGGGCGGTCCAGCATGACCAGGTGGCCGGCAGGCTCGGCGACCTCGAAGCGGGCGCCGAGCAGGTCGGCGAGGTCCGCCTGCCGGGCCAGCCAGCGCAGGGCCGGGCGCCCGGCCGAGCCGTCGTGGCCGGCGAGGACGGTGGTGGGGGCGGCGAGCGGGTGCGTCCCGCGCAGGGCCTGCAGCTCGGCGGCCATGTCCAGGTAGCGGGAGTTCTCCAGCAGGGCGCCGCGCCAGACCCGGCCGGTGCGGTAGCAGCGGCGTACGAGGTCCCGCGCGGCCGGGTCGGAGCCGCCGGTGCGGGAGGCCCGTACGGTGGCGCGCCGGGCCAGTGGTCCCAGCGCGGCCGGCAGTCCGGCGGCGCTCACAGCCCGGCCGAGGGCGCGGGCGGCCCCGGTGCGCAGTGCGGCGGGCAAGGTCGTGTGCGGGGCTTCCTCGACGCTGCCGTCGACCAGGACGAGCGCGGCGGTGCGCTCGGGGTACAGGCGGGCGAAGGCCTCGGCGTGGAACCCGGCGATGGAGTGCCCGACGACGGTGACGGGACCGGCGGCCGCGGCGCCGAGCCCCAGCGCGTCCAGCAGCCCGGCGATGCGGTGGGCTTCCCCGGCGGTGGTGGGCGGCGCGGTGGCGGGGCCGCTGAGGCCGTGTCCGGGGCGGTCGAAGCGGACGACGGTGCGGCCCGCGGCGACGAGCGGTGCGACGACCGGGTCCCAGTCGAACCAGGCCATGGCGAGCCCGGCACTGAGGACGCACACGGGTCCCCGGCCTTCGACGACGACGTGCAGCGGGACCCCGTCCACGCCATGAGCACCTTCGATGCCGCCGAGGCGGACGAACCGGCCGGTGACGCTCACGTACGGCCTTCCTTGTGGACGGAGTGGGCGAGCAGGCCCAGCCAGAGCGCCACGAGGAGCACCTGGAGCCGCTGGCCGGCGCCGAGAGCCCAGGTCCCGCGCCCGGCCGTGAACAGGGCGATCGCGGACAGGGTCCAGGCGGTGGCGAGCAGTTCGAGGGCGACGAGGGCGGGGCCGTAGCGGGCGAGGGGGGCGAACCAGCCGTAGCGGCGGGCGGCGACCGTGAGGGCCACCAGGCCGACGAGGGCCCCGGTCATGGCGAGACTGCTGCTGACGGCGTGGGCCTGGTGGGTCGCGGGGACCAGTCCGGCGGTCTCCCGGGCCGCGCATTCGGGGTCCACGGTGGGCTGGCAGCTCAGCGGCAGCCAGGCGTCGGCGGCGGTGGCCGCGCCGAAGAGGGCGACCCCGGACCAGCCGATGACCGCCCAGGCGCGGCGGGACTCCGCGTACTTCAGCAGCCGGACGAGTGCCAGGAGCCCGCCGGAGAAGGCGAGCAGCCCGGCGGTGAAGTCGGTGGCCCGGAAGAGGCCGCCGAGCGGCTGGTCCTGGGCGGCGAGTTCGCTGACGTACGTCTCGATCGGATTGAGGCCCGTGGAGAGGACGACTTCGAGCACCCACGCCGTGTAGGCGGCCGCGGCGAGACCGATCAGGGTGGCGACCGGCCAGGCGGTCCGCGGCGAGAGTCCATGTGGGGACATTGTGTGACTAATCCTAAGCAGACTCGGGGTCGGTCCTACGACCGGATACCCACCCCCGGTAGGGTTCCCGTCATGACGCGCAGTGCTCGGCGAGCCGCCCCGGGGTCCCGGTTGCTGCTGCTCGCCGCGCTGTTGCTGGGCATCGTCACCATGCACACCCTGGGCCATCCGACTGAGTCCCACGCCATGCAAGACGTGTCCCCGGCCCACTCCGTTGCCTCGGCGGGACACCCCGCCCCGGGCGGGCACGGTGGCACGCGCCACACCTCGGCCCCGGCCACCGACGCGCCCTCCCCCACGGTCCCCGTGTGGGGGTACGCGATGCCCGCGACCGAGATGGACCCCACGTCGGTCTGCCTCGCCGTGCTCGCGGGGCTCGTCGTCCTGCTCATCGGCACCGGCCGGACCGGATCCCGTCGCGCCGCGCCGCTCGGGGGCGCGGCCCGCATACCGGTCCGGTCCGGCGGTGGTCCGGACCCGCCCTCGCCCCGCGAGCTCCTCACCCGGCTGGCGGTCCTGCGGGTGTAGGCCGACGCCGCCGCCCCCGCATGCCCGCGCATGCCCGGGGCGGCGCCGAACCGTGCCCATGCATCCGTAACCCCATACCCATGAGGTGCTCCCATGCGCTCTCTTCCCACCCGTCGCACCGTGCTCGGCGCATCCGCGGCCGTCCTCGGCTCCGGGCTGCTCGCCTCCTGCGCCGGATCCTCCGGGTCCGCCGACTCCGGCCACGGCCACGGCCACGGCTCGATGAACCACGGCGGCTCCGCCGCCCACGTGCCCGAGGGGTACGTGGACCCGGCCGGGCCCGAGGTTCAGGCCGCCGAGGCCGCCCGCAAGGCCACCGGCCCGCTCACCGAGGTCAAGGTGACCGCCACCGCGACCCCGCTCGACCTCGGCGCCGGCATCACCGTCCGCTCCTGGGCGTACGGGGACAAGCTGCCGGGCCAGGAGGTCCGGGCCACCGCGGGCGGCACGCTCGCCCTCACCCTGGCCAACAACCTCCCCGAGGCCACCTCCCTGCACTGGCACGGCCTCGCGCTGCGCAACGACATGGACGGGGTCCCGGGGCTGACCCAGCGGGACATCGCCCCGGGCGGGTCCTTCCCGTACAAGTTCGCCGTCCCGAACCCGGGCACGTACTGGTTCCACCCGCACACCGGGGTCCAGCAGGACCGCGGCCTGTACGGCCCGCTCGTCATCGAGGACCCCAAGGAGCCCCTCTCCTACGACAAGGAGTGGGTGGTGGTCCTGGACGACTGGATCGACGGGGTGGACGGAGCCACCCCGGACGCCGTCCTCGCCGAGCTCCGCAAGGGCATGAACGGCAACGGCGGAGCCCACGCGGCCCACGGCCGCAGCGCCTCCCCCTCCTCCTCCCCCTCCCCCAGCAGCGCCAAGAAGCGCTCCTACGTCGCCATGGGCGGCCACAGCGACTACCTGGGCGGTGACGCGGGCGACGTCGTCTACGCGTACTACCTGATCAACGGGCGGGTGGCGGACGACCCTTCGGTGCTCACCGCCAAGCCCGGCGACCGGATCCGGCTGCGCATCATCAACGCCGGCGGGGACACCGCCTTCCGGATCGCCCTCGGCGACCACGAACTGACGGTCACCCACACCGACGGCCACCCGGTGGAACAGACGACGACGGGGTCACTGCTGCTGGGCATGGGCGAGCGGTACGACGTCCTGATCACCGCCAAGGACGGGGTGTTCCCCCTCACCGCACTGGCCGAGGGCAAGGAGGGCTCGGCGCTCGCGGTGCTGCGCACCGGGTCGGGGACGGCGCCCACGGCCGCGACCCGGCCCGCCGAACTGGACGCGCCACCGCTGATGGCGGACGCGCTCAGGGCCGCCGAATCGGTCGCGCTGGCCCCGCGCGACCCGGACCGTACCGTGCAGCTCCGGCTCACCGGCAACATGACCAACTACAACTGGGCCTTCGACGGCACGCCGTACACGCCCGACCAGCGGCACCCGGTGAAGGCGGGCGAGCGGGTCCGGCTGGAGTTCCGCAACGCGACCCCGATGTGGCACCCGGTACACCTGCACGGGCACACCTTCGCGCTGGGCGGGCAGGAGGGCGGGCCGCGCAAGGACACCGCGATCCTCCTGCCGGGGCGCAGGTTGACGGTGGACTTCGACGCGGACAACCCCGGGCTGTGGATGACGCACTGCCACAACGTCTATCACTCGGAGTC
This sequence comes from Streptomyces sp. NPDC030021, assembly GCF_055574035.1. Lineage (NCBI taxonomy): Bacteria > Bacillati > Actinomycetota > Actinomycetes > Kitasatosporales > Streptomycetaceae > Streptomyces > Streptomyces sp. NPDC030021. The sequence goes on along the minus strand of NZ_JBVIAH010000016.1, from coordinate 75,888 downwards.
CGGGATGATGACGGTGCTCGGCTACCAGCTGTAGGTCACGGCCTCCCGCCCGGCCTCCGGGCCGGGCGGGAATTCGGGTGGGCCCCGGACGCGGGCATGGCACCCTTGCGGTGATCACGACTGCAGCGACAAAAGGACGACCCCGCCGGTATGAGCACCCCGCCGAACCCGCCCAGCACTCCCGTCGGTCCGCCGACCGAGCCGGCGGGCACCCCGATTCCCGAGACGGACTCCATACCGGCGCCCGCGCAGCCGCTCTCGCTGGAGAAGACCCCGGCCGCCCCGGCGACCCCCGAGGCACCGCAGACCCCCGGGGCAGCGGACACAACACCGGCTCCCGAAGCCCCCGCCGCGGCCCCGGCCGCCCCGGAGCCGGCTCCCGCGCCGTCGGCCTTCGCCCCGCCGACGCCGCCCGCTCCCGCTCCCGCTCCCACCCCTGCGGCCGCAGGCTTCGGCGCACCCGGAGCCCCCGGCCACCCGTGGGGTGAGCCCACCCCCGGCTTCCCCGGAGCCCAGTACCCCGCGTACCCGCAGGCCACCCCGACCGGCAACGGCCTGGCGGTCGCCGCCGTCGTCACCGGTGGCTTCGGCATCTTCCTGGGCGTCATCCCGTTCCTCTTCTGGGCCGGCACCCTGATCGCCGCTGTCGGCGTGGGCCTCGGCATCGGCGGTATCGCCCGCGCCAACAAGGGCGCCCCGAACAAGTCGATGGCCGTCGTCGGCACCGTTCTCGCCGTGCTCGGCCTGCTCTCCTCGGTCGGCGGCTTCTTCCTCACCGCCCTGGTCGTCGACAGGGCCGACAGCCGCCTCGACCGGCAGATCGAGGAGGACTGGGGGCCGGACGGGCGCCACCCCGGCATCGAGCCCTGGCCCTCCAAGTCCCCTTCGCCCACCCAGGTCCCCGGCCTGACCAGCGCGCTGCAGTTCGGCGAGACCTTCACCTACCCGAACGGCATCAAGGTGAGCCTCTCGGTTCCGGCGAAGTACGAGCCGAAGGACAAGTACTCCCGCGAGCGGATCAAGAACGCGGTCGAGCTCACGGTCACCATCACCAACGGGTCGACCACGCCGCACGAAGTGATCTACGCCGTGCCCAACGTCCGCGACGACCAGGGCATGACCGCCGAGATGGTCTTCGACGGCGGCAGCGTGCCGAAGATGATCAGGGGCTCGATCCTGCCGGGCGAATCCGCCAGCGGGATCGTGGCCTTCGAGGTCCCCAAGGGCACCAAGAGCATCACCGCGGACATCTCCCCCGGGATCATGCTCGACAAGGTGAAGTACGCGGGCCCGATCGGCTGACGGAACGTCACAACGCAGGAAACAGGCGGGGCCCAGGACATTGCGTCAGAAAGACGATTACACTGGGCCCCGTGCCTCAACTTCGACTCGCTCTGAATCAGATCGACTCGCACGTCGGCGACATCGCCGCCAACGCCGACTCGGTCGTCCACTGGACCCGGCACTCCGCCGAGCAGGGCGCCCACCTGGTGGCGTTCCCGGAGATGATGCTGACCGGGTACCCCGTCGAGGACCTCGCCCTGCGCGGGTCCTTCGTGGAGGCCTCCCGTACCGCGCTGCGCGAGCTCGCGGAGCGGCTGGCGGCCGAGGGCCTCGGCGAGCTGCCGGTCGTCGTCGGCTACCTCGACCGCACCGAGCGGGCCACACCCCGTCTGGGCCGCCCGGCCGGCTCCCCCGAGAACGCGGCCGCCGTGCTGCACCGCGGACAGGTCGTCCTGCGCTTCGCCAAGCACCACCTCCCCAACTACGGCGTGTTCGACGAGTTCCGGTACTTCGTGCCGGGCGACACGCAGCCGGTGATCCGGGTGGGCGGGGTCGACGTGGCCCTGGCCATCTGCGAGGACCTCTGGCAGGAGGGCGGCCGGGTCCCTGCCACCCGCTCCGCCGGGGCCGGGCTGCTGATCTCCGTGAACGCGTCCCCGTACGAGCGCAACAAGGACGACCTGCGTCTCGAACTGGTCCAGAAGCGGGCCCAGGAGGCCGGCTGCACCCTCGCCTACCTGGCGATGATCGGCGGCCAGGACGAGCTGGTCTTCGACGGCGACTCGATCGTCGTCGACGCCGACGGGCAGGTCGTCGCCCGCGCCCCGCAGTTCTCCGAAGGGTGCGTCCTGGTCGACCTCGACCTGCCGGCCGCCCGCGCCGACGCGCCCGAGGGCGTGGTGGACGACGGGCTGCGCATCGAGCGCGTGATCCTCTCCGAGGAGCCCGTGGAGCCGTACGAGCCGGTGGTCACCGGCGGTTACGCCGACCGGCTCGACGACGACGAGGAGGTCTACGACGCGCTGGTCGTGGGACTGCGCGCCTACGTCAAGAAGAACGGGTTCCGCTCCGTCCTGATCGGGCTCTCCGGCGGCATCGACTCGGCGCTCGTCGCCGCCATCGCCTGCGACGCGATCGGCGCACAGAACGTCTACGGCGTCTCGATGCCCTCGAAGTACTCCTCGGACCACTCCCGCAACGACGCGGCCGACCTGGCCGAGCGCACCGGGCTGAACTTCCGGACCGTCTCCATCGAGCCGATGTTCGACGCCTACATGAGCTCGCTGGGCCTGACCGGCCTCGCCGAGGAGAACCTCCAGTCCCGGCTGCGCGGCACCCTGCTGATGGCGCTGTCCAACCAGGAGGGCCACATCGTGCTGGCCCCGGGCAACAAGTCGGAGCTGGCCGTCGGCTACTCCACCCTGTACGGCGATTCGGTGGGCGCGTACGGCCCGATCAAGGACGTCTACAAGTCGGACGTGTTCCGGCTCGCGGAGTACCGCAACCGGGCCGCCGCCGAGCGCGGTGAGGTCCCGCCGATCCCGGAGAACTCGATCGTGAAGCCGCCGAGCGCCGAGCTGCGCCCGGGCCAGGTGGACACGGACTCGCTGCCGGACTACCCGGTGCTCGACGCGGTCCTGGCCATGTACGTGGACCGCGATCAGGGCATGGACGCGATCGTGGCGGCCGGCTTCGACCCGGAGCTGGTGGCCAGGACCCTGCGGATGGTGGACACGGCGGAGTACAAGCGCCGCCAGTACCCGCCGGGCACGAAGATCTCCGCGAAGGGCTTCGGCAAGGACCGCCGGCTGCCCATCACGAACGGCTGGCGCGAGCGGGTGTAGCCGCGGCCGCGCGAAGGCCCCGGCCGCTCTCCGTGGGGAGTGGCCGGGGCCTTCGCGTACCCGCGTCCGTCAGGGCTTCACGGTGACCCGGGCCGCGACGGGAAGGTGGTCGCTGCCGGTGCGGGGCAGGGTCCAGGAGGCCTCCGGCCGGATTCCGCGGACCATGATCTGGTCGATCCGGGCCATCGGGAACTGCGACGGCCAGCTGAAGCCGAAGCCGTCGCCCGCCGCGCCCTGGGTGGAGCGCATCTGCGAGGTGACCTCGGACAGGGCGCGGTCGTTCATGGTTCCGTTGAGGTCGCCGAGCAGGATGACCTTCTTCAGCGGTTCGGAGGCGAGCGCGGCGCCCAGCGCGTCGGCGCTGTCGTCGCGCTGGTTGGCGGTGAAGCCGGCGTTCAGCTTGACCCGGACGGAGGGCAGGTGGGCGACGAAGGCGGCGACCTGCCCCTGGGGGGTGGTGACGGTGGCGCGCATGGCCCGGGTCCAGCCCATCCGGATGTCGACGGGCGCGCTCGCGCTGAGCGGGTACTTGCTCCAGAGGCCGACGGTGCCCTCGACGGAGTGGTGCTTGTACGTGGCCGCGAGGGCCTTCTCGTAGACGGGGACGGCGCTGCCCTTGAGCTCGGTCAGGGCCAGGACGTCGGCCCCGGACCGGGCCACCGACTCGGCGGTGCCACGCGGGTCGGGGTTGTCGGCGTCGACGTTGTGGGTGACCACCACCAGGTTGCCGCCGGCGCCGGACTTGTCGCTGACCAGGCCGCCGAAGAGGTTCGCCCAGACCGCGGCCGTCAGCAGTATCGCGAGGAGCGCGGTGGCGGACTTGCGGTAGAGCGCCCCGGCCAGCAGGAGCGGGACGGCGAGGCCCAGCCAGGGCAGGAAGGTCTCGGTGAGGCTGCCGAGATTGCCCACGTGGTTGGGCAGATCCGCGTGGAAGATCATGATGAGCGAGATCAGTGCGGCGATCCCGGCGAGGATCCAGCCCCTCTGCCAGATGCCGGGGTCCTTGCGCAGTGCGGTCAGCCGGCGCCGGAGGCGGGTTCCGGAGGGCTCGGGCTCCGAGCCGCCGTTCCCCGACTCCGTCATGTACGCCTGTGCCATCCCACTGCCCTCACTGCCGTGCTCGCGCTCCGTCCCCGCCCCTTGACCCTAGGCGATGAACCGCAGCCTTCCGTGCCGTACGTCACGACCGCCGGTCACGGTCGTACGTCCGGGAGGACGAACGGCCGTGCGCAGGGGGTTCCGCTTGTCACGAAACGCGCACATTGGATCCCGTGGCCAGGCTCGCACCACCGACCACTTCCGCCTTTGCCCGCGCGGATGCCACCATGGGGGGTGAGTCCGGGGACGTCGTAAGGGCGCCTCGAGATGACACAAGGAGCAGTTGCAATGACGCATGCCGTTTCGCCTGCCCGCGAATCCGCAGCAGCATCTCCGTCGGACGCACCCACCCTGTACGGAGGCACGGGCACCCGGCGCATCACCGTCCGCGACCTGACCCTCGCCAAGGAACGCGGCGAGAAGTGGCCCATGCTCACCGCCTACGACGCGATGACCGCGTCCGTCTTCGACGAGGCCGGTATCCCGGTCATCCTCGTCGGCGACTCCATGGGCAATTGCCACCTCGGCTACGAGTCCACCGTCCCGGTGACGATGGACCAGATGACCATGCTCTCGGCGGCCGTCGTACGCGGCACGAGCCGTGCGCTGGTCATCGGCGACATGCCGTTCGGTTCGTACCAGGAAGGCGCGGTGCAGGCCCTGCGCAGCGCCACCCGTCTCGTCAAGGAGGCCGGGGTCGGCGCGGTGAAGCTGGAGGGCGGCGAGCGCTCGCTGGCCCAGACCGAGCTGATCGTGCAGTCCGGCATCCCCGTCATGTCCCACCTGGGTCTGACCCCGCAGTCCGTCAACGCCATGGGCTACCGGGTGCAGGGCCGCGGCGACGAGGCGGCGCACCAGCTGCTGCGCGACGCGAAGGCGGCGCAGGACGCTGGCGCGTTCGCGGTGGTGCTGGAACTCGTCCCGGCCGAGCTGGCCGCCGAGGTCACCCGCTCCCTGCACATCCCGACGGTCGGCATCGGCGCGGGCGCGGAGTGCGACGCGCAGGTGCTGGTGTGGACCGACATGATGGGCCTGACCGGCGGGAAGATGCCGAAGTTCGTCAAGCAGTACGCGAAGCTCCGCGAGACCATGACGGGCGCGGCGAAGGCCTTCGCCGAGGACGTGGTCGGCGGAACGTTCCCGCAGGCGGAGCACGCCTTCCACTGATGCGCTGAGCGACGGCCCGACAGCCCGCCGACCGCGTGTCGGCGGGCTGTCGTATGCCTGTCGTACGTTTGTCGGTCGGCTGTCGGCGCTTTGTCAGTGGCGGCTGGTCCCATAAGGGCATGACGCGAAACGACAACAAGCCCAACGCCGTGGAGGTACGGGGGCTGGTCAAGCACTACGGCGAGACCAAGGCCCTCGACGGTGTCGACCTGGACGTACGGGAGGGCACGGTCCTCGGGGTCCTCGGCCCCAACGGCGCCGGCAAGACCACGCTCGTCCGCTGCCTCTCCACCCTGATCGTCCCGGACGCCGGCACCGCGGTCGTCGCCGGCTTCGACGTGGTCCGCCAGCCCCGGCAGCTGCGCCGCACCATAGGCCTCACCGGCCAGTACGCCTCGGTCGACGAGAAGCTCTCCGGCTGGGAGAACCTCTACATGATCGGGCGGCTGCTCGACCTCTCCCGCAAGGACGCCCGCCGCCGCGCGGACGAGATGCTGGAGCGGTTCTCCCTGACCGAGGCGGCCAGGAAGGCCGTCATGAACTACTCCGGCGGTATGCGCCGCCGGCTCGACCTCGCCGCCTCCCTGATCGGCAACCCGGCCGTGCTCTACCTGGACGAGCCGACCACCGGTCTCGACCCCCGCACCCGCAACGAGGTGTGGGACGAGGTCCAGCGCCTGGTCGCCGAGGGCGCCACCGTGCTGCTCACCACCCAGTACATGGAGGAGGCCGAGCAGCTCGCGAGCGAGCTGACGGTCATCGACCGTGGCAAGGTCATCGCCAACGGCAAGGTCGACGAGCTGAAGGCGCGCGTCGGCGGCCGCACCCTGAAGATCCGCCCCGTGGCCGCCCCGGACCTGCCGGGCATGGCCCGCGCGCTGGCCGAGGCCGGACTGGACGGCGTGGCCGGCAGCCAGGCCGTACCGGACGAGGGCGTGCTGCTGGTCCCGATCCTCAGCGACGAGCAGCTGACGGCCGTCGTCGGTCTGCTGGCCGCCCGCGGGTACGCGATCGCCGACCTCGGCACCTACCTGCCCAGCCTCGACGAGGTGTTCCTGTCCATCACCGGCCAGAAGCCGGCCTCCGTCGAGGACTCCGTTCCCACCGAGAAGACCGAGGAGGTCGCGGCATGAGCACCGTAACCACGACGAAGCCCGCTCCCACCGCGTCCGGTCCGGCCCCGGTGGCCGCCACGCACGGCGAGGGCCGGATCGGCCTGCGGGGCAACCTGCGGCACATCGGCGCCCTGGTGCGCCGCAACGCCCTGCAGATCAAGCAGGATCCCGAGTCGATGTTCGACGTCGTGTTCATGCCGATCATCTTCACGCTGCTGTTCGTGTTCGTCTTCGGCGGCGCGATCTCCGGCAAGGGGAACCAGGCGGAGTACGTCAACTACGTGGTCCCGGGCCTCATGGCCATGATGGGCATGAACATCGCCATGGGTGTCGGCACCGGGGTCAACGACGACTTCAAGAAGGGCGTCATGGACCGGTTCCGGTCCATGCCCATCGCCCGGTCGTCGGTGCTCATCGCCAAGATCGTCGTCGAGCTCGGCCGGATGATGGTCGCCATCGCCATCCTGCTCGCCGTGGGCTTCCTGCTCGGCCTGTCGATCAAGGGTCCGGTGCTGGGCCTGTTCCTCGCCATCGGACTGTCGGCCGTCTTCGGCGCCTCGCTGATGTGGATCTTCGTCCTGCTCGGCCTCACCATGAAGACCCCGCAGGCCGTCCAGGGCATGGCGATGATGGTCCTGATGCCGCTGCAGTTCGGCAGTTCGATCTTCGCCCCGCCCACCACGATGCCGGGCTGGCTGCAGTCCTTCACGGACTACAACCCGCTGTCGAACCTGGCGGACGCGGCCCGCTCCCTGATCAACGGCGTTCCGGTCGGCGACTCGGTGTGGATGACCCTGGTCTGGTCGCTGGCCATCACCGCGGTCACCATGCCGCTCGCGGTACGGAAGTTCCGCCAGAAGACCTGATCCGCGGACCGATCCGTTCGGATCGCGTCCCGGACGGGCACCGGCCGGGGGCCGGATCAGATGAGGGCGGTGGCCTCCTCCAGGGAGAGGCCACCGCCTTCGGCGTACGCCTTCTCGTAGACCGCGTCGCCCAGCACCGCCCGGGCCAGCTCCTGCGCGCAGGCGTAGTCCTCGCGCTCCGTCGTGACCGGGAAGTGCGCGGGCGGCAGCTGCGCCCGGTAGGCGCCCAGCAGCCTGGCGGCGTCGTACTCCCGGCGCGGGCCGCCGAGCGAGACCAGCGAGAGGGCGGCCGTCAGCAGGTGGACCGCAGGCATCTGTGGGGCCACCATCCGCGACATCGGGTCCAGGGCGGTGTCCATGGCCTGGCGCAGCCGGTCGAGGGCCTCCTCGTACAGCCCCTGCCGGTTGTCCAGCCAGGCCATCGTGCCGAGCAGGAAGCCGTCGAAGATGGCGAACGCGCCGAAGGCGAACTCGTCCCGCAGCAGCTGCAGCTGGGCGCGCGCCTCGGGGATCCGTCCCGTGCGGCCGAGGATGCCCGCGAGGAACATCCGGGCGGCGGGCATGGCCTCGTTGCCGTACCGCTGCACCGTCGCGGTGATCTCCGTGAGGATCCCCTCGGCCTCCTCGATCCGGCCGGCCTCCGTCAGCGTCCCGGCCATCCGTACGCGCAGCACCGTCACCTGGGCCATGGCGCCGAGGCGTTCGGCGTAGGCGATCGCCTCCTGGTAGTCGCGGGCGGCCTGTGCGTACTCGCCGCGCTTCTCCCGGGCCTCGGCGCGGGCGGACAGCGCCTCGGCGCAGCCCCAGGCATCGCCGAGTTCGCGGAACAGGGCCAGGCTCTCGTCGGCGTCGCGCGAGGCGTCCCCGGCCCAGTCGGCCCGGTTCGCGAGGATGTTGGCGCGCAGCTGGAGCGCGGAGGCCAGTTCCCAGCGGTAGCCGAGCTCGCGGGCGGTCTCGACGGTCGCGTCGACGACCCGCTGGAGCAGTCCGGGGTCGCCGGCGATCATGACGGCGTAGATCCACAGGGAGGCGGGGGTCCGGCAGGTCTGTGGCAGTCCGGGCCGGTAGGTGGCGAGGACCCCGTCGATCAGGGCGCGGACCGAGGGGGTGTTCCAGGTCTCGTTGGTCTGGTCGCGGGAGGCCAGTAGGACCAGGTTGAGGGCGCGCCAGCCCTCGGTGCGCGTTTCGGCGGAGTAGGGCGGCGGCGTGTCGACGAGCCGTTCGTAGACGGGCTCGGCGGCGACGAAGGGCGGCTCGAAGGGGTTGGGGCCGAGGGCGGCGGTGGCCTCGGCCCAGTGCCGGGATTCGGAGCGCAGGTCGTGCATGTGCCAGTACCAGCCGAGCGAGTGGACCAGGCACAGGGCTTCGTCGGCGTCGCGTACGGCGACGGCCCGGCGCAGGGCGGTACGCACGTTCTCGTACTCGGTGGCGAGCCGGTCGGCGGCCGCCCGCTGGCCGTGGCCGCGCAGCAGCGGCTCGGTGGTGCGGGCGAGCTCGCGGTAGTGGACGAGGTGGCGGTGCTCGGTGGCCTCGCGGTCGCCGGCGGTCTCGGCGAGGCGTTCGGCGGCGTACTCGCCGACCGTCTCCAGCAGGCGGTAGCGCATGCCGAGGCCGTCGGGTCCGGGGGCGGCCACGACGAGGGACTTGTCGACGAGGGAGCCGAGGACGTCGGCGGGGTCGTACGGGGCCGCGTCCGCGGGGTCGGCGCAGACGGCCTCGGCGGCGGCGAGGTCGCAGCCGCCGGCGAAGACGGACAGCCGGCGCAGGACGGTGCGTTCGGCCTCGTCGAGCAGGTCCCAGGACCAGTCGACCACGGCGCGCAGGGTCTGCTGGCGGGGCAGGACGGTACGGGCGCCGCTGGTCAGGAGCCGGAAGCGGTCGTCGAGGCGGTCGGCGATCTGGCGCGGGGTGAGCAGCCGCAGCCGGGCGGCGGCCAGCTCGATGGCGAGCGGCAGACCGTCGAGGCGGCGGCAGATCTCGGCGGCCGCGGCCGGGTCCTCCTCGATGGTGAACCCGGCGCGGGCGGCGGCCCCGCGGTCGCCGAGCAGCCGCAGCGCGATCGGGTCGGGCAGCGGTTCCACCGGGCGCAGGGACTCCCCCGGGACGCCGAGGGGTTCGCGGCTGGTGGCCAGGATCCGGACGTCGGGGCAGTGCGTGAGGAGGCGTTCCGCGAGGGCGGCGGCGGCGCCGATGACGTGCTCGCAGTTGTCGAGCAGCAGCAGGAGCCGGCGCCGTGCGCAGTGCTCGGCGAGCCGGTCGAGGGGGTCGTCCCCGGCGCGTTCGGTGAAGGCGCGCAGTTCCTCGGCGGCGGCGCCGCGCAGCTTGGTCTCCCGGGCCCCGAGCGCGGCGAGGGTGGCTTCGGCGACATCCTCCGGGTCGTCGACGGGAGCGAGTTCGACGAGCCAGACCCCGTCGGGCCAGGCGCTCTCGTCCTGGGCCTCGGCGGCCTCCTGGGACAGCCGCGTCTTGCCGGCGCCGCCGGGCCCGAGGAGCGTGACGAGGCGGGCCCGCGCGAGGTCGTCCCCGATGACGCGGATGTCGTCCTCACGGCCGACGAAGGTGGTCAGGCGCGCCCGCAGATTTCCCGCGGACGCGGGGGCGGCCGGGAGCACGACGGCGGCGGGCGCGGCAGCGGCGGCAGCAGCGGTCGGCGGCTGCGCGTCCGAGGTCAGCAGTTCGGCGTGCAGGGCGCGCAGTTCCGGGCCCGGGTCCGTGCCCAGCCGGTCGGACAGCTCCCGGCGGAGGCTGTCGTACTCGGCCAACGCCTCCGCCGGGCGGCCCGCGTCGCGCAGGGCACGGATGCGCAGGGTGTGCAACGGCTCGTCCAGCGGCTGCTGCGCGCACATCGCGGTCAGCTCCGGCAGGCACCGCTCCGCTTCGCCCATGGCCAGGGCCGCCGCGATCCGCCCCCGGCGCGCGTCCATCCGTACGGCCTCCCAGCGCGCGGCCTCCGCGGCCGGGGCCGGCAGGTCGGCGAGGGCCGGTCCGCGCCACAGGGCGAGGGCCTCCTCGTACAGGGCTGCCGCCTCGGCCGGGTCCGGCGCCTGGCCTCCGGCCCGGACCAGCCGCTCGAAGCGGTACAGGTCGACGTCCTCGCGCTCGGCGGCCAGCTGGTAGCCGCCCTCCGCGGAGCGCACGGCGGGGTGCCCGAGCGCCCGCCGCAGCCGGGCGACCAGCGCCTGCAGGGCCGCCACCGCGTCGGCCGGCGGATCGCCGTCCCACACCTCGGTGACGAGCAGCCGGGCGGGCACCACCCGCCCCGGCCGCAGCGCGAGCGCTGTCAGGAGCGCCCGAAGGCGTGCTCCGCCGACGGCGACGGGGGTCCCGTCGTCGTGCATGGCCTGGGCCGTTCCGAGGATCGCGTAACGCACCGGCCCATTGTCCCCGCACCCGGCACCGGACCCGCACCCTTTTCCGTCCGGACTGCGGGATAGGTTTCCCGGCATGGGTCATCAGGGCAGCCGCGGCGAGCGGCGCATCAGTTCGGTATTCCTCGGCATCTTCGCGATCATGGCCGTCACGGGCTGGGCGGTGTGGACGGGGTACGCGGCGAGCCCCGGACTCGCCGTGTTCCTCTTCGTGACGTCGGCGTGGATCGTCTCCCTGTGCCTGCACGAGTACGCGCACGCCCGCACCGCCCTGCACGGCGGTGACCTCACGGTGGGCGCCAAGGGCTACCTCACGCTGAATCCGCTCAAGTACACGCACGCGCTGCTCAGCATCGTGCTGCCGGTGATCTTCGTGATCCTGGGCGGCATCGGCCTGCCCGGCGGCGCGGTGTTCATCGAGCGCAACCGGATCCAGGGCCGCTGGAAGCACAGCCTCATCTCGGCGGCGGGCCCGCTGACCAACGTGGCCTTCGCCGTGGTGTGCACGGCCCCGTTCTGGCTGGACGCCCTCGACGGGGTGCCCCTGGCGTTCCGCTACGCGCTCGCCTTCCTCGCCATGCTGCAGGTCTCGGCGGCGATCTTGAACTTCCTGCCGGTGCCGGGCCTGGACGGCTACGGGGTCATCGAGCCCTGGCTGTCGTACCGGGTGCGCCGCGAGATGGAGCCGCTGGCGCAGTTCGGCCTGCTGGCCGTGTTCGCGCTGCTGTGGATCCCGGGGGTCAACGCGTTCTTCTTCGGCGCGGTGGACGGCCTGATGTCCGCGCTCGGCGTCTCGGACCTGGAAACGTACTGCGGCCGCGAGCTCTACAACTTCTGGCGGGAGACCGGCGTCTTCTGCGCCGTCCCGCAGGACTGACGGGCCGGTGTCGGTGGCGCGGGGGCTGTACTGGACTTCGTCGGCCAGGACGGTGTCGCCGCCGGTAGTGACGGTCAGGAGTCCGGCGTTCTCTCTGTCCGGTGCGGCACGGGCGGCCGCTCATAGGATCGGCAAATGATCAGACGACCACCGCCGCCTCCCCCCTCCGTGTCCTTCAACGTGCCCGACGGACACGGCGTCATCGAAGTGACAGGCGACGCGGGTGGCAGCCTGCTCCTGCTGGCCGGCGAGCCGGTGTTTCTGGAAGCCAACGACGGTTGCGGCAGCGTGGGCTGGCTGGCAGCCCGCGCGGGCACCGACGGCCCCGGGCTCTCCGAGGTCAAGTACCTCACCGAGTGGCTCAGCGCCCCCGGCCTCGTGCCCGATCCGCGCACCGGCCAGGCCGAGCCACCGGATCCGGAATGCCTGCGCCCGCTGCTGTCGCTGCTCGCCACCGGGCGGTACGTGATGACGGCCGCGGTCGCTCCGCACCACCTGCGGGTGGTCCACCCGCGCGCCCTCCAGGTCCACGGCTGGTACGCCGACGAGGAACTCGCGCTGGTGACCACCGACGCGTGGCCGCCCCACGACCACAGGGCGGTGCGCCGCTACCGCGACCGTATCCGCGCCGGGGGCGACCTGCCGGCGCTGGTCGTGCTGTTCCCCACCGCCGAAAGCTGGGTGGGTTACCTCCTCGACGGGCACCACAAGCTCGCCGCGTACGAGCAGGCGGGGGTCCCTCCGATGGTCATCAGGCTGACCCCCCAAGTGCCCCGCCCCTTCCGGCGCGACGACCTCGACCGGGTCCGGGCGGCATTCTCCGACAGGGCGTCCCGGGATCAGGACGCCGCGCTGGGCAGGGTCTTCTCTTACATGCGGGCGGAATCCGTCTGAGTCGGCAGCGCCCCTGTCCTCACATGATCCGAGACGAGGGACAACGCGGGCAACCTCAACGTCACCGTCTTCCCGGGTACGGGCACGACCACCCCGCACCCAGCGGTCACCGGAATCGGCCCGGCCGTCTGACCCACCGGACGCCCCCGAGGCCGCCCGGGCAGTTCCTAGACGGCGTTGCGCGCGGCGGAGGCCTTCTCGGCCTTCGCCTTGCGCAGGTAGTACCAGGCCATGTTGGACGTGAGGCCGGCCAGCAGCACCCAGACGATCCCGAGGAAGCTGCCCTCGACGAAGGCGACGACGGCCGCGGCCACCGCACAGGCGCAGACGACAATGGCGAAGACGGCAAGGCGGGGCATGGGAAGAGCTCCTCGAAAACACTGAACCGGGTCGAGCCCCTCCAGTGTCCCCCATGCCCCGCAGTGCTGCCGTAAGGGCGCCCGCGATCGCCGCGGTCGACCGGTTCTACCACGGGGTGGTGGCCCACCTGGGCGCCGTCGAGGCGCGCGGCGGCCGCCGGGGCTGATCCGGTTCCCGGCGGTCCGGTCCTGCGGGCCGGGCCGCCGGGTGGGGCGTCGGGGCCCCGGGTCAGAGGTCCGTGACGCGCAGGCCCGCGTGGGCCTTGTAGCGGCGGTTGGTGGAGATCAGGTTGGCCACCAGGGACTCGACCTGGTGGGCGTTGCGCAGGCGGCCGGCGAAGACGCCGCGCATGCCCGGGATGCGGGCGGCGAGGGCCTGGACGATGTCCGTGTCGGCGCGGACCTCGCCGAGGACCATCACGTCGGTGTCGATCTCGTCGATCGACTCGTTCTGGAGCAGGACGGCCGAGAGGTGGTGGAAGGCGGCGGTGACGCGGGAGTCCGGGAGCAGGGCGGCGGCCTGCTGGGCGGCGCTGCCCTCTTCGACCTGGAGGGCGTAGGCGCCCTGCTTGTCGAAGCCGAGCGGGTTGACGCAGTCCACCACGAGCTTGCCCGCGAGGTCCTCGCGCAGCGCTTCGAGGGTCTTGGCGTGGCCCTCCCACGGCACCGCGATGATGACGATGTCGCTGCGGCGCGCGCACTCGGCGTTGTCCGCGCCCTCCACGCCGAGGCCCAGTTCTTCGGCCGCGGTCTGCGCGCGGTCGGCGGCGCGGGAGCCGATGATCACCTTCTGGCCGGCCCTGGCGAGCCGGTAGGCCAGGCCCCGGCCCTGGTCACCGGTGCCGCCGAGGACGCCGACGACGAGGCCGGACACGTCCGGCAGCTCCCACGGGTCCTTGACCGGCGGCTTCTGCGTGTTGTCTGAGGAAGTCATGGGGGCGAGGGTACTGCCGGGTAGCCCACAGTCGAAGGGTGGCGAACCGGGTAGCCCACAGTCGAAGGGTGGCGAAGGGGAAGGAACCGCTCCCCGTGTCGCCCGCATGGTGCAGGATGCCGATATGGACGCCGTGAGGGTCGCGCTGCTGCGCGAGGTGCTCGCCGGTACGCAGTGGCCGGGCGCCGCGCGCCGCTTCGCCGGATCGCTGCGCCGGTCCGTCGTACCGGGCGGCGGCCACCTGCTGCTGGTGGGGACCGAGGGCTACGAGCCCTGGCACCTGGCCGCGCACCTGGTGGACGAGGCCGCCTGGTCGGGGCTGCCGGAGCTGGCGCCCACCCTCGTACGCCACCACGTGCGGCCCGGGGAGCCGCCGCACCTGTCGGTGGGGCTGGGCCGGCTGGCGGCGGCCCGGCGCGGGCACACGCTGCTGGTCGTGGCGCCCGGGGCACCGGGTGAGGGGCTGCTGGAGCGCGTCCACGACGCGCGGCGCGCGGGGGCGACCGTACTGTCCCTGGACGGCGGGGACCCGGATCTGGGCGCGCTCGCCCACGAGGCGCTGTCGGTACCGGCACCGGTGCCGGAGGACGGGATGGATCTGGACACCGTGCAGCACCTGGTCAGCGCGGCGGCCGGGGAGAACACCGGGCCGGTGCGGCGCGGGCCGCGCCGCTTCAGGGACCGGCTGGCGCGGCTGGCCGACCACCTGACCGCGCCGCCGCCCAGCCGCTGGTAGGGCCTACGCCCCGCCCGTGCCGGTGGTGCCCGCTTCGTCCTCGCGGGTCTTGTCGTTCCACTTGGGGTCGTTCTGCCATTCGAGGTTGCGTTCCTGCGCCGTCTCCATGGCGTGGTTCGCCTCCTCGGGGGTCGCGTACGGCCCGAACCGGTCCTTGGCCGGGCAGTCGGGGCCTTCCTCGACCTTCTTGTGGACCAGGCAGTAGTACCACTCGCCGGGTTTGCCCACCTGACGCTTCTTGAACAGGGCCATCGTCGTCGGGCTCCTCTCATACCGCTCTATCCCGCCATGCTGCCCCATCCCCGCTGGATACACTCGCTCGCATGTCTGGCCAGTCGCTGCTCGTACCAGGCGAGCTCTCTCCCGTCCGTTCCGTTCCCGGAAACATCCGCCGGCCCGAGTACGTGGGCAAGCCCGCACCCACTCCGTACACCGGACCGGAGGTGCAGTCGGCCGAGACCATCGAGGCCATGCGCATCGCCGGCCGGATCGCCGCCCAGGCGATGGAGGAGGCCGCGAAGCTGATCGCGCCGGGGGTGACCACCGACGAGCTCGACCGGGTCGCCCACGCGTACATGTGCGACCACGGGGCCTACCCCTCGACGCTCGGTTACCGGGGCTTCCCGAAGTCGCTGTGTTCCTCCGTGAACGAGGTCATCTGCCACGGCATCCCCGATTCCACCGTCCTGCGCGACGGCGACATCGTGAACCTCGACGTGACCGCGTACATCGGCGGCGTGCACGGCGACAACAACGCGACCTACCTGTGCGGGGAGGTGGACGAGGAGTCGCGGCTGCTGGTGGAACGCACCCGGGAGGCGCTGAACCGGGCCATCAAGGCCGTCAAGCCGGGCCGCCAGATCAACATCATCGGCCGGGTCATCGAGTCGTACGCGAAGCGCTTCGGCTACGGCGTGGTCCGTGACTTCACCGGCCACGGCATCAACTCGTCCTTCCACTCGGGCCTGATCGTGCCGCACTACGACAGCCCGCACGCCACCACCGTCATCGAGCCCGGCATGACCTTCACCATCGAGCCGATGCTGACGCTCGGCACCCACGAGTACGACATGTGGGAGGACGGCTGGACGGTCGTCACGAAGGACCGCAAGCGGACCGCGCAGTTCGAGCACACGCTGGTGGTCACGGACTCCGGCGCGGAGATCCTGACCCTTCCCTAGCCGTTCCAGCGGTCCTTCCGCGATCGCGACCGGGCCCGGTGCACCTGTGCACCGGGCCCGGCCCTGTTCCCGCGGACTCGCCGGGGGCTACGCGCTGAGCGGGAACTGCTCGCCCAGCTCGCGGAAGACCGCGCCGTTGAAGTCGAAGGCGCGCTTGCACTCGTCGATGATGCGCTGCTTCTCCAGGTCGTCCGCCGCTATGGCGTCCAGCAGCTCGCGGTAGGTCCGCTTGAAGGCCGCCGGGTTGGAGATGTCCGCGAAGACGTAGAACCGGACGCCGTCACCCTTGCGCTCGAAGCCCCAGGTGCGCTCGGCCTTGTCGCGGATGATCTGGCCGCCGGAGAGGTCGCCCAGGTAGCGGGTGTAGTGGTGGGCGACGTATCCGCCCGGCCACTGCGCCGCGCACTCGGCCACCCGGTCGGCGTACGCACGCGTCGCGGGCAGGGCCACCACGCCCTCACGCCAGTCCGGGCCCACCAGGTGGGCGAGGTCGCGCTCGATCTCGGCGACGCGCATGAGCTCGGGCTGGATGAACGGGCCTGCCACCGGGTCGTCCTTGAGGGATTCGGCCGCGTCCTCCAGGGCCCGGTACACGAACCACAGTTGCTCCGTGTAGCGCGTGTACGCGTCCACGCCGAGCCGTCCACCCAGCAGATCGCTCATGAAGGTCGACGTCTCGGCCTCGGTGTGCTGCTCGTGCGAGGCGACGCGGATGACCGTAGAGAAGGCGTCCAAGGCGGACCTCCAGGAAGAGGAAACAGACGTGACGGCATCACCGTCACGCCCGATCCTCCTACTTAGGCTTGCCTAAGTCAATGAGTTCCCGACGCCTTGTCGGTAAAAAATCCGGCCCCGCGCCCGGGTCAGCCGCCCGAGAGCGCCCAGAGCGTGAGCCACCCAATGAGGACCAGGTGGGGGTAGAGGAAGGCCATGAGGCAGCCGATGCTCCCCAGCGCGAGGCGTCGCCTGCGCTGCGCGTCGGTCCGGGGCGGGATCCAGGTGAACGCCACCATCGCCAGCGGCAGGGCGTAGAAGTAGGCGAACCCGGGCGGGAAGCCGGGCAGGTACGAGCTCGCCCGGCCGCACCACACGGCCACCGGGGCCAGCGCGGTGAAGAGCGCCGCCACCGGCAGCCACCGCTGCCGCTCGCCGGGGCGGCTGATCACCGAAGTCTTCGTCATGGCGCCATCACACCGCGGCGCCCGCCGGCCGCGTCAGCGCCGGCGTACTCACTTCCTCCTGCGCGGAATACCTACGGGCCTTGACGGAACAGAGTCCGACATCACCCATATGGCTTAACGAATGTGGTGGGACCGTGCGGGGAGGCGGAGCGTCGAGAGGGGGCTCGATGACCACAGGAATGGATCGAGACCATGGAAGTCGGAGCGCTCGGCGGGAAAGAGAAGATCGTCACCGTTATCGAGGTGACCTTGCGTGACGGAAAATGGGTGTACCGGGATCTCAATTTCTCCCTGCCGGAGACCGGGAGTTCCGCCGAGGACTCCATGGAGCCGCCGGGTGGCCCGGGGCCGCCCAAGCCGGTAGCGCCGTTCGCCTCCCCCCGCAACGGCCTGGCGTCGGTGTCGCTGGGAAAGGATTCCCAGTGGATCTACTACGCGGACACGTACGGCAGCATCATCGAGTTGGCGGTCGACGGCCAGGATGTGCGGTGGCGGAACTTCACCACCGATATCGGCGCGCCGGTCGCCGGTATCCGGAGTCCGCTGGCCGTCACGGTGCCGGGCGGCGTAACGGTCCACTACTTCGACGCATCGAACCGTCTGGTGCGGCTGTGGCACAAGAACAAGAAGACCTGGACCTTGCGCAACTACAACAAGCCCCCGGCGGCTTCGGCTGCCAGTCCGTTGTCGACGATGGTCACCACCAACACCCGTAGGGTGTTCATCTACTACTTGAACACCCACGGCAACGTCATGGAAGTGGCCTGGACACACAACCAGGAACCCTCGGTGACCAACCTCAGCACGTTGGTGAATCTGTATCCGATCTGTCCTGTGACCCCGCTTGCGGCCGTCGGGTTCGGCTCGGATTTCCGGCGGATCTATTACCTGGACGTCAACGACAACCCTTGCCAGCTGTCCCACAATGTCGATGCGCCCACCAACCAGTACCCGACGGGCCGGAAGTGGTGGTCCCAGGAGAACCTGAGACAGTCTTGCGGTGCCGAATTCGCCGCCGACTACAGCCCGATGGCCGTAGCGCTCGCCGGCACCTCGCAGCCCCGGGTGTACTACCGCGACTGGAAGGGCAATGTCGCCGCCTTGGCCTGGCTCGGAAACGGATGGTCCTTCAGCACTCCGGGTGAACTCGCCAACGGCGGAGACGGCGCCCCGACCGCCGCGGCCACCAGCGCGATGGCGGCGGTCCAGGCCGCCGACGACATCAGGCAATACCTGTTCTACCTGGACGAGAGTGACCACCTGATCCTCCTGCTCTGGACCGGGAACTCCTGGCGCTCCTCCGATCTGAGCGGGGAGCTGCACCTCCCGTCGGCCGCGCACGCCTCCCCGATATCGGCCGTCTACGACGGCAAGCCGTATGCGTACTACCTGAGTTCCGAGTAGGGGACAGGCCATGCAGCTGAACTGCACATACCGACAAGCCCTCGACGGTAGCCTGCGGTCCACCTCCTCGGGCAACGAGGGAATACTGGTCATCGCCAATGACACCTCGGTCCACCTCGACATCTTCTGGGTCGATGAAGAGGGGGACCACTCGGGTTTCAACAAGCGGACGAAGTTCTGGGAGGCGGGATATCCGGGCACCAGGCTGGATCCAAATGGCGGACAGCTGGTGGTCAGCTCGTGGCCCGGCAACTACTGGCTCGCCCGCGTATCGTCCTCCGGCGCCTTCGCCGCCGTCATCGAAATGGCCGACCGCACCAGGCAGCTGAGCACCATCTCGGGTGGAGACCTGCTCGACCCGAACGACATCGGCGGGGTCCCGATGCCCAGCCCCTCGATCGTCATCCCCCCCGACGGGCCGAGGGTTCTCGTGGGCACCGGCACGCTCCCAGGCGGCAATACGGTGACGCGCGAGCAGTTCTGGCAACGCCGGCCGGAGTCCTACAGCATCGCGCCCGGGCAGAAGAAGACGGTCAGCTACACGGCGACCTCGGGCATGCAGGAGAGTTCGTCCGACGAGGACACCGTCACCAAATCGGTCAGCGCCAGTGCGAGCGCCGGCTGGGGCCCCATCAGCGCGTCGGTCTCAGCCGCTCTGAGCACTTCGTCGACCACCAGTCAGCAGGTCACCGTAACGACCCAGACCACCTCGTTCGTTTCGAACGAATACGACAACGAGGGCAACGAGTACCCGCAGATGGTCCTCGTCTGGCAGCTGGTGGACGTGGTGACCATCTTCAGCCCCAAGGGGGCCGTGCTGTCCTCCATCGTCTCCGGGACCCAGCCCACCGTGGTCTCGGGCCCGTTCAACGTCGACGACATCCCGGACCCGGTCAAGGGCGGGTGTGGCGGGGCGGACCCGACCGCCGAGGCCGCCGCGGCCCGGGAGGAAGCCCGCAGCCGCGGAGGGCGGAACCGTCCGACCCTCTCCTCGATCGAGCCGGCCCCGGCGGACCCGCAGCAGTGAGCGGGCGCGGGTACATGCCGTCAAGCCGTGTTCTCCTGAAAATTGGAGATAGGTAGACATGACATTTCAGGATTACATGCAACCATGTCCGGGCGGATATCAGATCCAAGCCGCCGATGTCAGGACCTACGGAACCCTGGGGGCGACCGTCGAGTGGGACGGGAAGTTGGCAGCCATTACGGCCGCTCACATAGTGGATTCGATCGGAGCGCCGGTCTTCCAGCCCTCCTGGTACACAAAGCCCGACAAGGTGCATATCATCGGACCCGTTTCGGGAAAGTCGGCATACCTCAAATATCAGAGCCCGGATGAATATAACATCCGCCGCGAGGACATGCTTTACGATTTTGCGTGGATGGCTCCAGTGAAGGGAGCGACCAGCCCGAAGATCCCAGGAATCCACGAGGGAACAGGTCCGCTCAAGACCCGGGACCCCAAAGATGGCGAACCTGTGGCATGGATCGGCATGACCACAGGGGCCGTGCAGCACGGGAAGGTGGTGGACATCGACCTCTGGCTGTTTCGGAAGAACCGCCAATCGGCGTACGAGAGCTTCGGCCCGTGCATACAGATCAAAGGCGGTATCGGCACGGAAGGCGACTCGGGCGCCGCCATTGTTTCCCAAGACGACGGCCTGGTCATCGGCGTATACTCCCTGGGTCACGAAGGCAACGAATATATTGTGGCCTCGAAAATTCCCCCGACCGCAGAGGACCTGATTCAGCACAGCACTCAGACGGTCTCGGAGGCTGTACTGCGCGAAAGATTGGCCAAATGGAAGAAGGGCGGGCTTGTGAGCTTGACCCCGAGCGCCTGATGGCTTCCCGTCAGATCCTGTCCGGGGACGGGGCGAAACGGACGCGGCCGCCGATCTCCACGGTGCCGTCCGGGCCGGGGGCGGTGAGGATCTGGGATCCGGCGCCCTGGGTGATGTTCAGGGCGCGGTTCAGCTGGGCCGTCAGCAGGATCGCCGCCGAGCCGGTGGCCTCGTCCTCGGCGATGATCCCGTCGGGGCGGCGCGGGAAGCCCCGGGCCCGCACGCGGCCCGCGGCCTCGTCCTCCCAGGCCCAGGCGTACAGCCAGCCGTCGCCGGGCGGCGGGGCGGGCAGCGCCTCGACCTCGGCGACGGATCCGTACTGCTCGGTGCGCTTGCCCTCGACCCACTCGGGGCGGGCCGTGATCCAGGTGAACTCCCCGTCGTCACGGGCCCATACGGATCCGGCGGGCGGCTGGAGCTCCTCGATGTCCAGCAACCACGCGGCCCCGACCAGCGGATGTCCCGCGAAGGACATGCGCGTGCCGGGAGTGCGGATGTCGACGACCCCGCGCTCGGGGTCGTCGACGAACACCGTCTCGCTGTAGCCGAGTTCGGCGGCCAGGGCCTGCCGCGACGCGTCGTCGGGGCAGGTCCGGCCGTCGCGTACGACACCGAGCAGGTTGCCGAAGCGGCCGTCACCCGCGCAGAAGACCTTCAACACGTCGAGATCGTTCACGCGGGAATTGAAGCACGGCTCAGACCTGGGCCGTACGGCGCCTGCGCGCGAAGTACACCGCGCCCGCTCCGGCCGCGATCACCACGCCGGAGGTGGTGAGCAGGGCCCCGGCCGGGATCTCGGCGCCGGTGTTGGCGAGGTTGCCGCCGACGGAGGAGGAGCCGCCGCCGATGGTGCCGCCCGTACCGCCGGTGGTACCGCCGGTCGTACCGCCCGTGGTGCCGCCGGTGGTGCCTCCGGTCGAGCCGCCGGTCGAGCCGCCCGTCGTACCGCCGGTGCTCGGCAGGGTGGCGTCCTTGTCCACCGCCACGGCGAAGGCGAGCGGGTCGATCGCGTCGCCCGCCTTGTACATGGAGCCGGTGGTGTCGTTGGCGAAGGCGGCCGCGCCCTCGGCGGTGAAGACCGCCGGGACCGCGTTCAGCGCCAGGACGCCGTTCCTGGTCTTGTAGTCGGTCTTCGACAGGTCGAGCGTGGCGAAGCGGAGGCCCGTCTTGGTGCCGGAGGCGTTCTTGACGTCCACGTAGAGGGTGCCGGTCCTGCCGGTGGCCTCGACGCGGGGGCTGCCGAAGGTCATGTCGATGCCGTGGGCCGCGTACTGGAAGCGGAGGTTGCCCTGGAAGGAGGCGTTCAGCTTCTGCCTCTTGACGTCGAGGTCGCCCTTGCCGAAGGCGAAGTCGAAGGTGTCGCCGTTCTTGGCGGCGCCGCCGGCCGGGGTGATCGACCCCGCGCTCAGCACGTACTTGCGGAAGGACTCCTTCACGCCCCACGTCAGCTTGCCGCTGAGCACCTTCTGCGTGTCGTCGGCCGGAGGGGTCGGGTTCTTGGTGGTGTTCTCCGGGGTGGGCTCGGGGTCGGGCTTCTTCTCGAACTCCAGCTTCGCGGTGAGCGGGTCGCCCGGCTTGTCCTTGTAGTCCGGGTAACCGAGCGCGTCCGCGGCTTCCTTGGTGAGCGTGGTCCCCAGGCCGTTCATCGCCTGGCCGGCGAAGGCCACGGTGGCCATCGGCACGTCCTGGGTGGTGGCGCCGCCCTTGGTGACGTCCGCGGTGAGCTTCTTGGTACCGGTGTCGATACGGATGTCCGAGAGCTTGACCTCGAAGCCGTGGCCGGCCGGCGGGGCGGGCGAGGAGAAGGTGACGCTGCCCTTGAAGGCCGCCTTCACCACGGGCCCGTCGGCCGGCTCGTACGCGCCGGTCGGCTCGACGAAGCGCAGGGTCCCGTCCTCGTTCTGCTTGGCCCCGTCCGCGACGGTGATGGTGCCCTTGGCCATGCCGGTCACGTAGGCGCGGTAGCTCGCGAGCACGCCCCAGTCGAGGGTGCCACCGGTGATCTTCATCGGTTCGGTGGGCGGTCCGCCCGCGGCGGTGGCGGGCAGGGCGAAGGCGGTGGCGCCGAGCGCCGCGGCGGTCAGGACCGCGGCGGCGAGGGAGATCGGGCGTCGGATGGACGACATGGCTGGGACTCCTGAAGGAACCGGGGGAAGGGGGAGAGGAGGGGGTGCCTACTGGGGCGCGTCGGCCGGCGTGGCCGAGGCGGCTGCCGTACGACGCTTGCGCACGAACAGGAAGGTGCCGCCGCCGGCCAGGACCAGGACGGCCACGGCGAGGGCGATGAAGAGCCCGGTGTCCGAGGACTCGGCGGCCTTCGCGGCGGGGGCGGGCTCGGCGGACGGCGACGCGGACGCGGGGGCGGGGGCGGGCGAGGCCGTCGAGCCCAGGTCGGGCAGGGCGGGCAGCTGGGCGGTGGAGTCCAGGGCGACGGCGAGCGAGACGGGGTCCATCTCGGTGCCGGCCTTGTACATGGAGTTGAAGGCCTGGGAGCCGCCCTCGGTGAGGGTGGCCGGGGCTTCGGTCAGGGTGGCCAGCTTGCCCTCGGTCTTCAGACCCTTGGCGTCGAACTCCACGAGCGGGACGGCGTTCTTCGTCGCGCCGCCCGCGGTGACGTCCGCGGACAGGACGCCCTTGCCGTTCTCCACCTTCACGCTCATCTTGCCGAGCGTGAGGTCCAGGTGGGCGCCGGCGAACCGGACCGTACCGGCGAAGGCCGCGTCAAGAGTGCCTTTCGCGCCGTCGAACGAGCCCTTGCCCTGCGGGAAACGGAACAGCGCGCCGCCGTCCAGGGCACCCTCGTCGAGGATCCACTTGCCCTGGCCGACCGAGCCGGTGACGTACTCGCGGAAGGTGCGGCGCACCCCCCAGTCGACGGCGGCGTCGGCGAAGGCGCCCGGCGCCTGCGGGGTCTGTGCGGTGGCGCTCGGCTGCGCGGCCGTCGCCGACGGCACGGGCTCGGCGGCCGGGGCGGTCTTGACGTCGGCGGAGAGCGAGACCGGGTCGAGCCGGGTGCCGGCGCCGTAGTAGCCGGCGAAGGCCTTGGCGCCTTCCGCGGTGAGGGTGGCCGGGATGTTCGTGAGGGACAGCGGGCCGGCGCCGCCCTTCATGTTGATGCCGCCGACGCCGAGCGAGGCGAAGGCGACCTGCGACTGGTCGGTGACCGCACCGCTGTCCTTGGCCTTGCTGGAGACGTCCACGTACAGGGTGCCCTTGCCGCCGGAGATCTTGACGGTCGGGCGGCTGATGGTCATGTCCAGGTCGTAGACGCCGTCGGGCTTCTGGTGGCCCTGGAAGGTCACCCCGCCCGAGTAGGAGGCCTCGAAGGTGCCGGAGTCGGGGTCGTAGGAGCCGGCCGCGGAGTGGAAGCGGAAGAGGCTGCCGCCCACGGTGGCCGCGCCACTCTTCAGCTTGAAACCGCCTTTCGCCACCGGACCCGTGACATAACTCTGGAAGGACGACTTGATGCCCCAGTCGAGTCGACCCCCCTGTACGGTGCCCGCCTGGGCGGCGGTCGCCGGGAGCAGAGCCCCCAGCAGGGCCGCCAACAGGGCGACGGCGAACGTACGGACGGGTCTTGTGGGCATGAATGCCCCCTCCTCAGGTCTAGCGGGCAAGGTTAGGCTAACCTAAGCTAAACGTGGCCGGATGGACACCCCCCGGTCTCCAGAACCTCAGTCGGACGATCAGGACGGTGCCTTCGTGCCTACGCCCGCCGCGTCACACCGCTTTCCCCGTCTCGCAGTTGCCGTGGCAGCACTGGCACTCGCGCTGACGGCCTGCGGAGGTACGGCCACCACCCCGGGCTCATCCGCCCCCGCCGCAGCCGCGGTCCCGGACCGCCTGGAACCGCTCCCGGCGCCACAGCCCACCCTGCCGGTCACCGTGCCCTCGGCCGACGGCGCCCGGGTCACGATCACGTCCGCGGACCGGGTCGTCCCGCTGAGCGGCAGCCTCAACGAGATCGTCCACACGCTGGGCCTCGGCAAGCAGGTCGTCGCCCGGGACATCACGGCCACCTTCGAACAGGCCGCCCAGCTACCGGTGGTGACACGTGGACACGACGTCTCCGCGGAGAGCGTCCTGTCCCTGCGCCCGACCCTCGTCATCGCGGAGACCACCAGCGGCCCCGGAGAAGCGATTCAGCAGATCCGCGACGCCGGCGTCCCGGTCCTCGTCATCGCCCCCGCCAAGGGACTGGACGACGTACCGAAGCGCATCGACGCCGTGGCCGCCGCCCTCGGCGTCAAGGAGGCCGGCACGCAGCTGAACCAGCGCACCGCCGACCGGATCGCCGCCGTCCGCAAGGACATCCCGGCCGCCTCCGGCAAGAAGCCCCGGGTGGCCTTCCTCTACCTGCGCGGCACCGCCTCCGTCTACCTGCTGGGCGGTTCGGACTCCGGCGCCGCCTCCCTGCTGGAGGCGGCCGGAGCAGTCGACACCGGCAAGGACTCCGGACTCGGCAAGGACTTCACCCCGATCACCAGCGAGGCCCTGGCGGCCGCCGCGCCCGACGCGATCCTCGTCATGTCCAAGGGCCTCGAATCGGTCGGCGGCATCGACGGCCTGGTGAAGATCCCGGGCGTCGCCCAGACCCCGGCCGGCATGGACCGCCGGGTGGTCACGGTCGACGACGGCGTCCTCCTCAACTACGGCCCCCGCACCGACCAGGTCCTCTCCTCCCTGGTCACCCAGCTCTACAGCAAGGGCGCCTGAGGTGACCCTCTACGACCCGGAAGCCAAAGACCTGCCCGCCACCGACGGAACCGGAGTGCGACCCGCACGTGGCTCCGACGGGGCCAGGAGTGCGTCAGCGGAACCCGCACGTAGCTCCGAGGCGACCGGGAGCGTTCCAGTGCACCCCCGGCGCGGTTCCGACGGGGACGGGTGTGTGCCGGGGCGCTCCCCGGGGGGCGCCGAATGCACTGCCGCCGCACTTTCCGACCCCTCGTCACATTCGGCGCCCGAGGAGACGCCCCGGCGCGCGCCCGGCCCCGGCGGAACCGCCACCACCGCGGCGAAGCCCGAGCCGCGCAACCGCAACCGCACCCGCCGGCCCGCCCTCTTCACCCTCGCCCTCGTCACCACCCTCGCCCTCCTCGCCCTGCTCTCCGCAGGAGTCGGCGCCTACGACATCCCCCTCGCGGACGTCCTCGCCTCCGTCCAGCACCACCTCGGCCTCGGCGGAGCCCCCCTCGACCGGGTCGGCGAGAGCGTGCTGTGGAACGTCCGCCTCCCCCGCGTCGTGCTCGCCCTGCTCGTCGGCGCCAGCCTCGGCTGCGCGGGCGCGCTCATGCAGGGCGTCTTCGGCAACCCCCTCGCCGAGCCCGGCGTCATCGGCATCTCGGCCGGCGCCGCCGTCGGCGCGGTCGCCGCCATCGGCCTCGGCCTCAGCTTCTTCGGCAACTGGACCATCACCGTCTGCGCGTTCGTCGCCGGCCTGATCACCGTCAGCTCGGTCTACCTCCTCTCCCGCAACGGCGGGAAGACGGAGGTCGTCACCCTCATCCTCACCGGCATCGCCGTCAACGCCTTCGCCGGCGCCCTCATCGGCCTGTTCGTCTTCTTCGCGGACAGCGGCCAGGTCAACCAGATCACCTTCTGGCAGCTCGGCTCCCTCGCCCAGGCCACCTGGCCCAAGGTCCTCGCCGTCCTGCCCTGCGCCGTCGCCGGCCTGCTGATCGCCCCCTTCCACTCCCGCCGCCTCGACCTCCTCGCCCTCGGCGAACGCCCGGCCCGCCACCTCGGCATCGACGTCGAACGGCTGCGCCTCTCCCTCATCCTGGTCGTCGCGCTGCTCACCGCCGCCGCCGTCGCCGTGGCCGGCGTCATCACCTTCATCGGCCTGCTCGTCCCGCACCTGCTGCGCATGGCCAACGGCCCCGGCCACCGCTTCCTGGTCCCCGGCAGCGCCCTCGCCGGCGCCGTCGTCCTGGTCGCGGGCGACCTGGCCGCCCGTACCCTCGCCCAGCCCGCCGAGCTGCCGCTCGGTGTACTGACCGCCCTGCTCGGCAGCCCGTTCTTCTTCTGGTTGCTGCGCCGCACCCGCCGCAAGCAAGGAGGCTGGGCGTGACCGACAGGCCGACCGGGCCGCTGACCCGGCTGCTCACCCGCTCGCGCAGGACCGTCCCCGCCCGCCCCGCCCGGGGCGACGCGGTCGCCGAGGCCGTGGACCTGCACCTGCGGCTCGGTCAGCGCGAGGTCCTCGCCGGGATCGACCTGACCGCCCGGGCCGGCGAGGTGCTGGCCCTGGTCGGCCCGAACGGCGCGGGCAAGTCCACGCTGCTGGGCGCGCTCGCCGCCGACCTGCCCGCCGCCTCCGGGGTGATCCGGATCGACGGCCGTCCGGTGGGCGACTGGAGCGCCCCGGATCTCGCACTGCGCCGCTCCGTACTTCCCCAGTCGGCCGCGCTCTCCTTCCCCTTCCCGGTGGAGGACGTCGTACGGATGGGCCGCGCGCCCTGGGCCGGCACCCCCTTCGCCGAGGCCGACGAGGAGGCGGTGGCCGTCGCCATGGCCGCCACCGAGATCACGGACTTCGCCGCGCGCCCCTTCTCCGCCCTCTCCGGCGGTGAGCGGGCCCGGGTCGCGCTGGCCCGCGTACTGGCCCAGCGGGCCCCTCTGCTGCTGCTCGACGAACCCACCGCCGCCCTCGACCTGCGCCACCAGGAGCTCGTACTGCGCATCTGCCGGGAGCGGGCCGCGGCCGGGGACGCGGTCGTCGTCGTCCTGCACGACCTGGGGCTGGCCGCCGCCTACGCGGACCGGGCCGCCGTCCTGCACGACGGGCGGATCGCCGCGGACGGCCCGCCCGCCGAGGTGTTCGAGGGCGAGCTGCTGAGCCGGGTCTACCGGCAGCCGGTGGAGGTGCTCCCGCACCCGCGCACCGGGGCCCCGCTGGTGATTCCCGTCCGGACTTGACCTCCGCTTGACTGTGCCATGGGACTGCCGTGGAAGTCCCGTGACAGGGCCGTGTCCAGGACCCAAACGTATGAGCTGAATCACGGTACGCGGGGGTATGGGTGAGGTAAGCCTCGGTTAAGTTAGGTCCGCCTCATCGGCCTCTCCCTCCTCGGGGCGGCCCCTAACGTCCGACGCCAGGAGCCCCCTATGCGCCCCGCTCGCCTCACCGTCATCGCCGCGGCCTCCGTGGCGGCCGCACTGACCGCCGTCACCGGCTGCTCCCAGAAGAGCGACGCGGGCGGCGGCGACGCGGTCAAGGTGGCGGCGTCCGACAGCGCCTGCGAGGTGTCGAAGACGGAGTTCCCGTCCGGCAAGGTGCAGATCGACGTCGAGAACAAGGGCTCCAAGGTCACCGAGGTCTACGTCCTCTTCCCGGACGCCCGCATCGTGACCGAGCGCGAGAACATCGGCCCCGGCACCAAGGCCTCCATTACCGCCGAGATCAAGGCGGGCGACTACGAGATCGTCTGCAAGCCCGGCATGAAGGGCGACGGCATCAAGCAGAAGGTCAAGGTCACCGGCAAGGGTGCCGCCGAGGAGAAGCGCAGCCCCGAGGCGGACGCCGCCGTCGCCGCGTACCGCGCCTACGTGGTCCAGCAGGCCGAGGAGACCCTCCCCAAGGCGCAGGCCTTCGCGGACGCGGTGAAGGCCGGTGACATCGAGGGCGCGAAGAAGCTCTACGCCGGCTCGCGCATCGGCTGGGAGCGCACCGAGCCGGTCGCCGAGTCCTTCGGCGACATCGACCCGAAGGTCGACGTCCGCGAGGACGGCCTGGAGGCCGGCCAGGACCTGGAGAAGGACTGGACCGGCTGGCACCGCCTGGAGAAGGCCCTGTGGGCCGACAACAAGATCGGCGACCGGGAGAAGCAGCTCGCCGACACCCTGATCACGGACCTCACCGACTGGCAGAAGAAGGTCGGCCAGGCGGAGATCACCCCGACCTCGATCGCCAACGGCGCCAAGGAGCTCCTCGACGAGGTCGCCACCGGCAAGGTCACCGGTGAGGAGGAGCGCTACTCGCGCACCGACCTGGTCGACTTCAAGGCCAACGTCGAGGGTGCGCAGAAGGCGTACGAGCTGCTCAAGCCGATCGCCACGAAGAGCGACCCGGAGCTGGTCAAGCAGCTCGACACCCAGTTCGCGGCCCTGAACACCCTTCTGGACAAGTACCGCGCCGACCAGACCACCTACGAGTTCACCTCGTACGACAAGGTCGGCGAGCCGGAGCGCAAGGAGCTCTCGGACGGCGTGAACGCGCTCGCCGAGCCGCTCTCCAAGCTCGCCGCCGCGGTCACCAAGTGACCGGCAGATACGGAAGCAGGCGGGATACCACGATGAGCGAGTCGGAGTCGGCGGCGCAGCCGCAGCCGCAGCCGGACCAGCAGGCGGTCGACGAGTCCTCGACCGCGCCCTCACGACGCGCGGTGCTGGGTTGGGGTGGGGCCGGGTTCGCGCTCGGCGCCGCCGCGGCCGGCGGTGCGGTGACGGCCTTCGGCGGCGGCTCGGACATGGTCTCGGCCGCCGCGACCGGGGGCGCCGTGCCGTTCCACGGCGAGCACCAGGCCGGTATCGCGAGCGCCGTGCAGGACCGCCTGCACTTCGCGGCCTTCGACGTGAAGACGAAGGACCGCGAGGAACTGATCAAGCTCCTCAAGGAGTGGACGGTGGCGGCCCGGCTGATGACGGCCGGTCTGCCGGTCGGTGAGGGCGGCTTCGGCGGCCTCCCGGAGGCCCCGCCGGACGACACGGGCGAGGCGCTGGGCCTGAAGGCCTCCCGGCTCACCCTGACCTTCGGCTTCGGTCCGGGCCTGTTCGCCAAGGGCCGGTTCGGGCTGGAGGGCAAGCGCCCCGAGGCGCTGGTGGACCTGGAGCTGTTCCCCGGCGACAACCTGGACCCGGCCCGCTCCGGCGGCGACCTCTGCGTCCAGGCATGCGCCGACGACCCGCAGGTCGCCGTGCACGCGATCCGCCAGCTGGCCCGCATCGGCTTCGGCCGCACCGCCATGCGCTGGTCGCAGCTCGGCTTCGGCAAGACCTCGTCGACCACCCCCGACGAGCAGACCCCGCGCAACATGATGGGCTTCAAGGACGGCACCCGGAACATCTCCGGCACCGACAAGGCCGCCCTGGACAAGCACGTGTGGGTCGGCGCGGGCGACGGCAGCGACTGGCTGACCGGCGGCTCGTACCTGGTGGCGCGCCGGATCCGGATGAACATCGAGACCTGGGACCGCACCCCGCTCCAGGAGCAGGAGGACATCTTCGGCCGCGACAAGGGCGAGGGTGCCCCGGTCGGCAAGTCCCGGGAGCGCGACGAGCCGTTCCTGAAGGCGATGAAGCCGGAGGCGCACGTGCGCCTCGCGCACCCGGACACCAACAACGGGGCGACCATCCTGCGCCGCGGCTACTCCTTCACGGACGGCACGGACGGTCTGGGCCGCCTCGACGCGGGCCTGTTCTTCCTCGCCTACCAGCGCGACGTCCGCAAGGGCTTCATCCCGATCCAGCGCAACCTGGCGAAGTCCGACGTCCTCAACGAATACATCCAGCACGTGGGTTCGGCCGTCTTCGCCGTCCCGCCGGGCGTCCGTGACAAGGACGACTGGTGGGGCCGGACGCTGTTCGCGTAGTCCCCGCCGGAGAGGAACCACCGCCGTGTTCGGCAACTATCTGATCGGCCTGCGCGAGGGGCTGGAGGCCAGCCTGGTCGTCTGCATCCTCGTCGCGTACCTGGTGAAGACCGAGCGCCGGGACGCCCTGCGTCCCGTGTGGCTGGGCATCGCGATCGCCTGCGCGCTCTCCCTCGCCTTCGGCGCGATGCTCGAATTCGGCACCCAGGAGCTGACCTTCGAGGCGCAGGAGCTGCTCGGCGGCACCCTGTCGATCATCTCCGTGGGCCTGGTGACGTGGATGGTCTTCTGGATGAAGCGCACCGCGCGGCATCTGAAGGCCGATCTGCACGGCAGGCTCGACACGGCGCTGGCCATGGGCACCGGGGCGCTGGTCGCCACCGCCTTCCTGGCCGTCGGCCGGGAGGGCCTGGAGACGGCCCTGTTCGTGTGGGCGTCGGTACGGGCCAGTGGCGAGGGTTCCTCGGCGCCGCTGATCGGTGTGCTGCTGGGCATCGCCACGGCGATCCTGCTGGGGTACCTCTTCTACCGGGGCACGCTGAAGATCAATCTGGCGAAGTTCTTCCGGTGGACCGGCGCCATGCTGGTGATCGTGGCCGCGGGCGTGCTCGCGTACGGGGTGCACGACCTCCAGGAGGCCCGCTTCCTGGGCGGCCTGGGCGACAAGGCCTTCGACATCAGCGAGACGATCCCGCCGGACAGCTGGTACGGGACCCTGCTCAAGGGCGTCTTCAACTTCCAGCCCGACCCGACCGTCCTCCAGCTCACGGTGTGGCTGCTGTACCTGGTCCCCGTGCTGACGCTGTTCCTCGTCGACCGCGGCCGCCCGGCGGCCGCGCCGAAGGTGCGGCCCGCGGACTCGGACTCCGCGCCCGCCAACTGAGGGCGTGCGGCCGAGCGGCCGCCGCCGGCAGGCTGTGGTGAGGGGCCTTCGGGCCCGTCACCACAGCCTGTCGGTGTTTCCGGGGTGGAGCGGGACGCGGATGCCCGTGAAGGCGGCGCGGTCCCGGCCCGGGTCGTCCGTGAAGAAGGCCGCGAGCACCACCTTGTCGAAGCCGGGGTCGTCGGTGGCCAGGGGATCCTCGGGGGTCCCGCCCACCAGGACCGTGCCGGGCAGCACGTCGAAGCCGGCCGCCTCGTAGAAGGCCGCCAGGGGCCGGTCGCAGCTGAACAGCGCCAGGTCCACGGCCGGGTCCGCCGCCAGCTCGGCGCGGGCCGCCGCCACCAGCCGCGCCCCGCATCCCCGGCCACGCAGCGTGGGCCGGGTCACGACCGCGCTCAGCCCGGCCGCCTGATAGGTCCGCCCCGCGAGCCGGATCTCCTTGAACAGCAGTGCCAGCGAGGCGGCCACGGTGCCGTCCGCGGCCAGCAGGAGCAGGGCCCGCGGGGCCAGGGCCGGGTCGTGCCCGGGCTCGGCCCCCGGCCAGGCCGCGTCCTCCAGCTCCGCGACCTGCCGCGCCAGCCCTGCGGGCAGGTCCGCCTCGGCGCATCCGATCACCCTCACGAATCCAGCCTCTCCAGGGGGTATCTCCCAGCGGTAGCTGGGGGAGTTCGAGGAGCGGGGTCCGGGGCGGAGCCCCGGGACTCCGGGCCGGTGGATTCGCTCACGGGATGCGGACGCCCTCGCCGCCCACCCTGACCCGGGGGTCACCGGCGCGCAGTTCCACCGTGAGCACGCCGGGGCGGCCCATGTCCGCTCCCTGGTGGAGGGTGAGCACGGCGTCCGCCGGGACCAGGCCGCGCTCGCGGGCGTACGCAGCGAAGGCGGCCGCGGCGGCTCCCGTGGCGGGGTCCTCGACCACGCCGCCCACCGGGAAGGGGTCGCGTACGTGGAACTCCGCCGGTCCGGCCCGGTGCACCAGCTGGACCGTGGTGAGGTCCAGGCGCCGCATCAGGGCCTCCAGCCGGGCGAAGTCGTAGTCCAGGTCCGCGAGCCGGGCCCGGGTGCGGGCGCCGAGCACCAGGTGCCGGGCTCCGGCGTAGGCGATGGCGGGCGGGAACGCCGGGTCCAGGTCGGCCGCGGGCCAGTCCAGCGCGGCCAGTGCTTCGGCGAGGTCCGCCGCGCCGATCTCCTCGGTGTGCGGCTCGACGCTGGTGAGCGTGGCCCGCAGCTGCCCGCCCTCGGAGGTGACGGACACCGGTACGGTCCCCGCCCGGGTGGCGAGGAGGAGCTCGCCCGGCCCGATCCGCTCCCCCAGCGCGACGGCCGTGGCGACGGTCGCGTGCCCGCAGAAGGGGACCTCCGCCTTGGGGCTGAAGTAGCGCGCGGTGAAGGACCGGCCCTCCTCACCGCCGAACCCCTCGGGCGGGGCGGTCAGGAAGGCCGTCTCGCTGTAGCCCAGCCCGGCGGCGATCTCCAGCATGGCGCGCTCGTCCAGCCCTGCGGCGTCGAGCACGACCCCGGCGGGGTTGCCGCCGTCCGGGTCGTGGGAGAAGGCGGTGTAGCGCAGCACCTCGGTGTCGGTCATGCCGCCATGATCGTCCGCGTCCCCGCGGCCTGGCAATGCGTTTCGACGGTGGATCCCGCGTGGCTCAGCCGCGGCCGATGTACGGCATCGAGGTCGCCATCACCGTCGCGAACTGCACGTTCGCCTCCAGCGGGAGTTCCGCCATGTGCAGGACCGTACGGGCCACGTCGGCGGCGTCCATCACGGGCTCGACGGCCAGCTGCCCGTTGGCCTGGAGGATGCCGGTCTGCATCCGCTCGGTCATCTCGGTCGCCGCGTTGCCGATGTCGATCTGGCCGCAGGCGATCCGGTACGGCCGCCCGTCCAGCGAAAGGGACTTGGTCAGGCCGGTCATCGCGTGCTTGGTCGCGGTGTAGGCGACGGAGTTCGGGCGGGGCACGTGGGCCGAGATGGAGCCGTTGTTGATGATGCGGCCGCCCTGCGGGTCCTGCCGCTTCATCTGGCGGAAGGCGGCCTGCGCGCACAGGAAGGAGCCGGTGAGGTTGACGTCGACGACCGAGCGCCAGGCCTCGTAGGTGAGGTCCTCCAGCGGTACTCCGCCCGGTCCGAAGGTGCCCGCGTTGTTGAAGAGCAGGTCGAGGCGCCCGTATCGGGCCCGGACCGACTCGAACAGAGCAGTCACCTCGTCCGGGTCGCTGACGTCCGCCCGTACGCACAGCACGTCGGCGTCCTTGCCCGCGGCCCGGGCGGTCTCCTCCAGCGGTTCGGTGCGGCGGCCGGCCACGGCCACGGCCCAGCCCGCGGCGGCCAGGGTCAGCGCCACGGAGCGGCCGATCCCGGAGCCGGCGCCGGTCACCAGGGCGATCTTCTTCGTGCTTTCGTCCATGGGGCCGCAGGGTACGTCACACGGCGCCCCGTTCCCCGGACGTTCCGATTGCTGAGAGCATGGGTCGGTCAGGGGTGCGTAGATCGGATGAGAAGACTGGAGTTCCGCATGTCGGAGAGAGGCCCCGCGACGGCCGCCTCGCACGACTCGTCGCCCGAATCGCCCTCTGCCCCCACCGCCACAGCGCCCCTGACGGCCGCCCGCCGCACGGGCCTTCTGGTCACCTTCGTACTCGGCGGGCTCACCGCCCTCCCCCCGTTGTCCATGGACATGTACCTGCCGGCCCTGCCGCAGGTCACCGATGCCCTGAACAGCCCTGCCGCGACAGTTCAGCTCACCCTCACGGCCTGCCTCGCCGGCATGGCCCTGGGCCAGCTCGTCATCGGCCCGATGAGCGACAAGTGGGGCCGCCGCCGGCCCCTGCTCATCGGCATGGTCGTCTACGTCCTGGCCACCGCGATCTGCGCGCTCGCCCCGACCACCGAGCTGCTGATCTCCTTCCGGCTGCTCCAGGGCCTGGCCGGCGCCGCCGCGATCGTCATCGCCCGGGCCGTCGTACGCGACCTGTACGACGGGGACGAGATGGCGCGCTTCTTCTCCACCCTGATGCTCATATCCGGGGCCGCCCCGATCATCGCCCCGCTCATCGGCGGCCAGGTGCTGCGCTTCGCCGACTGGCGCGGGGTCTTCCTCGTCCTGACCGTCGTCGGCACGGTGCTCACCCTGATGGTCTGGCGCGGCCTCGGCGAGACCCTGCCGCCCGAGCGGCGGCACAC
Organism: Streptomyces sp. NPDC030021; assembly: GCF_055574035.1. Lineage (NCBI taxonomy): Bacteria > Bacillati > Actinomycetota > Actinomycetes > Kitasatosporales > Streptomycetaceae > Streptomyces > Streptomyces sp. NPDC030021. The sequence goes on along the minus strand of NZ_JBVIAH010000016.1, from coordinate 42,073 downwards.
CGGCGGTGTCGGCTCCGCCCTGCGGACCATGCGGGGGCTGCTCGGCGACCGCGTCTTCGCCGGCTACACCCTGACCGGCGGCTTCTCCTTCGCCGTGCTCTTCTCCTACATATCCGCCTCGCCGTTCGTGATCCAGGAGATCTACGGGGCCTCGCCCCAGGCCTTCTCCCTGCTGTTCGGGCTCAACTCCGTCGGCCTGATCCTCGTCGGCCAGATCAACGGCAAGCTGCTGGTGGGCCGGGTCCGCCTGGACAAGGTGCTGGCCGTCGGGCTCGCGGTCGTCCTGGCCGCCGCGGTGGCCCTGCTGCTGATGTCGACCGGGGTGTTCGGGGAGGTCGGGCTGACCCCGATCGCCGCCGCCCTGTTCGTCCTGATGTCGGCGATGGGCATGGTGCTGCCGAACACCAACGCCCAGGCCCTGATGCGGACCCCGCACGCGGCCGGATCGGCCTCCGCGCTCCTCGGCACCTCCTCGTTCCTGATCGGCGCGATCGCCTCGCCGCTGGTGGGGATCGCGGGCGAGGACACGGCAGTACCGATGGCGCTGGTCCAGCTGGTGTGCGCCCTCCTCGCCGTGAGCACCTTCCTCGGCCTGTGCCGCCCGTGGCAGAGCCGACCCGCCTCCGCCGACCTGGCCGACCCCGCCGGCGTTTGAGGCGCTCTTCCAGCCCCGCCAGGGGGTACCTCCCAGCGGTAGCTGGGGGAGTTTGAGGCGCGGGGTCCGGGGCGGAGCCCCGGTCCGTGAGCCGCACCGGACCGGCGGCCGCACCCGACCCAGCGGCCCCGCCCGGGACCGGCGGCCCCGCCCCGATCGGCGGCATAAACTTCGCAGGTGAACGTCTCCGCCCCCACCTCCGCCGACACCCTCCGCCGCACGCTCGGCGGGCTGCTCGACGGGCTCCCGCCGAAGCAGGCCACAGCCGCCGTCGAGCGGCTCATCGCCAGCTACCGGGGGCAGACCCCGACCGACGCGCCCGTACTGCGTGACCGCTCCGACGTGGCGGCGTACGCGGCGTACCGGATGCCCGCCACCTTCGAGGCCGTCCGGGCCGCCCTCGACGGGCTGGCCGAGGCCGCGCCCGACTGGGCGCCGGGCTCGCACGTGGACGTGGGCGGCGGCACGGGCGCCGCGACCTGGGCGGTGGACGCCACCTGGGACGGCCCGCGGGAGACCACGGTGCTGGACTGGGCGGAACCGGCCCTGGCCCTCGGCCGGGAACTGGCGGCCGCATCGACCTCCGAGGTGCTGCGCGCGGCCGCGTGGCGGCGGGCCGTCATCGGCTCGGGGCTGAACCTCCCCGAGGCGGACCTGGTGACGGTCTCCTACGTACTCGGCGAACTGACCGTGCCGGCGCGCAAGGCCGTCGTCGCCGAGGCGGCGCGGGCCGGCCAGGCCGTGGTGCTGATCGAGCCGGGCACACCGGAGGGGTACCTGCGCATCCGCGAGGCCCGTGACCAGCTGATCGAGGCCGGGCTGCGGATCGCCGCCCCGTGCCCGCACGACGGGACTTGCCCGATCGAGGTCGGCAAGGACTGGTGCCACTTCTCGGCGCGGGTCAGCAGGTCCTCCCTGCACCGGCAGGTCAAGGGGGGCTCGCTCCCGTACGAGGACGAGAAGTTCAGCTACGTCGCCGCGACCCGCTTCCCGACGGAGCCGGCCGCCTCCCGGATCACGCGGAAGCCGCAGATCCGGAAGGGGCTCGTCCTGCTGGAGCTGTGCGGCCCCGAGGGAACCGGCCTGACCCGGGTCAATGTGACCAAGCGCCACGGCGACCTCTACAAGGCCGCCCGGGACGCCGACTGGGGCCAGGCCTGGCCCCCGGCGCCGTGACGGCTACGGCCGCAGCTCCTGGGTGCAGCACTTCACGCTGCCGCCGCCCTTGAGCAGCTCGCCCAGATCCATCGGGACCGGCTCGAACCCCCGGTCCCGCAGCGGCTCCAGAAGTCCGGTCGCCGCCTGCGGGAGCAGGACGTGCAGGCCGTCGGAGACCGCGTTCAGGCCGAGGGCGGCCGCGTCCCGGCCGTCGGCGATCAGGGCGTCCGGGAAGAGCCGCCTGAGCACGGCCTGACTGCCGGGCGAGAAGGCGTCCGGGTAGTACATGATCTCGTCGCCGTCGAGGACGCTGAGCGCCGTGTCCAGGTGGTAGTAGCGCGGGTCCACCAGGTCGAGGCCGATGACCGGGCGGCCGAAGAACTCCTGGGCCTCGTCGTGCGAGAGCGGACTGGAGCGGAAGCCCCGGCCGGCCAGGATGTAGTTCGCGGTGACCGCGAAGTCCCCCTCGCCCTCGTTGACGTGGGACGGCTCGTGGATGTCCGGGTAGCCGTGGGTACGGAACCAGTCGAGGTGGATCTCGGCCTCGGCGGCCCGTTCCGGGTAGGCGAACCGGGCCCCGAGGACCCGGCCGTCGACGACGAGGGCCCCGTTCGCCGCGAAGACCATGTCGGGCAGCGCGGGGTCCGGTTCGAGGGTCTCGACGATGTGCCCGAGGGAGCGGTAGCGGTCCCTCAGGTCTTCCCACTGGGCCAGTGCGAGGGGCAGGTCCACCGGTTTCGTGGGATCCATCCACGGATTGATGGAGTACGTGACCTTGAAGTGTGCGGGTGGGCACATCAGGTAGCGCCGGGGTGTGGCGTCTCTGCGCAAAGAAGGCTCCTCACGACTTTCACGACTCGGGACGAGTGCTGGAGAGAATCGTCTCTCCTCCACCTGGACAGCACAGTGAACTGATTGGGTGGTTTACGCAAACCTGCGGAAAGACGAGACGTCTCGCTTTGATAGTTTCGCGCCATGCCCAAGACCCCTGACGCCACCCGCCGCAGCGACCGCTCCCGGCGCGCCATCCTCGACGCCGCGCTCGCCCTCGTCGGGGAGGTCGGCTACAACAAGCTGACCATCGAGGCCATCGCCGCCCGCGCGGGCGTCGGCAAGCAGACCATCTACCGCTGGTGGCCGTCGAAGGCCGCCGTCCTCCTCGACGCCTCCCTGGCCCTCGCCGGGGACGCGGAGACGGAGGCCGGGTGGACCGGCTTCCCCGACACCGGGGATCTCGCGGCCGACCTGAAGCACGTACTGCGGGCGACGGTCGACGAGTTCAACGACGAGAAGTACGAGGCCCCCGCGCGCGCCTTGACGGCGGCCGGGGCCACCGACCCCGAGCTCGGCGCCCGCTTCACCGAGAAGCTGCTGGAGCCCCAGCTCGCCCTGTACGAGGCCCGGCTGCACAAGGCCCGGGAGGCCGGCCAGCTCGCGCCGGACACGGACCTGCGGCTGACCGTGGAGATGCTGGTGGGACCGTTGACCTACCGGTGGCTGCTGCGCACCGCACCCCTGACGCACGCTTACACCGACGCGCTCGTGGACCGGGTACTGGGCGGGGTGGCCAACGTCACCGCCCGATAGCGGGCAGGGAATCGAAGATCGGCCGAGAACATTTGGCCTGATTCTATGGATATGTAGGGGTTTTCGGTCGCATATCTCCAACCCCCCGGTCGTCAAGAGCGGTCACCCGGGGCTCAGGATGGTGGGACCATGGGTTGGTCCGCCGGGGATACGGTGAGGTGAGGGGATAGATGGGGTCTGAGTCCGGCCGCGTCAAACGCGGCGAGCAGAGCAGGATTTCCCAGTGGCTGCGCCGGCGGCAGAAACCCACCGCCGAGGACCCCGGAGCGGAGCGCGAGGCGCTCCTCCTGGCCGTCGCCGCCGCGGGCCTGCCGCTCGCCCCCGCCGCCCATCCCGCCGGTTACCGATGTTCGTGCGACCGGATCGGCTGTCCGACGCCCGCACGGCACCCCGTCTCCTTCGCCTGGCAGACCCAGTCGACCACCGACCGCGCACAGGTCGAACGCTGGGCGCGCAACCAGCCCCAGGCCAACTTCATCACCGCGACCGGCATGGTCCACGACGTGCTCGACGTCCCGCTGGAGGCCGGCACCGCCGCCCTCGCCCGACTGCTGGAGGCCGGGATCGAGGTCGGCCCCGTCGCCGAGTCGGGCGGCACCGGCGAACAGGCCCGGATGCTCTTCTTCACCGCCACCCGCGGCACCCCCGAGGACGAGGACGAGTGGTGGCCGTGCGAACTGGACTGCCACCCCGAGACGATGGACGAACACCCGGGCCTGCGCTGGCACTGCCGCGGCAGCTACGTCCTGGTCCCGCCGGCGGCCCTGCCCGGTGACCAGGCGGTGACCTGGATCCGCGGCATGGAGCACACCCTCCCGGACCCGCTCACCCTCCTGGAAACCCTGACGGACGCCTGCGCCGCTTACGCGGGTACCGCGAACCTGACCCCGGCCGCGGTCGCCTGGCCCCTGGGCCACTAGCCCGGGCCCCTGAGGGCTGCCCCAGGCCCCGCCGGGCTCCGCCCGGACCCGCGCCTCAAACTCCCCCGGCTACCGCTGGGAGGTACCCCCTGGCGGGGCTGAAAGATGCAGCCTCCGGCGTTTGAGGCGCGGGGGTGCGGGGGTGCGGGGGCAGGGCCCCCGGTACGGCGCGTCAGTGGTGGATCTGCGTGACCACCACGTCGAGGGACCACGCCTTGCCCGCCTTCGCAGGGGCTTCGGCCTCGACCGTGTACCCCAGGTCCCGCAGGGCCGTGACCAGCTCGGCGGGCGAAGCCGGAGCTGCCCCGGCCAGCAGCAGGTCCCGTACCAGCCGCCCCTTCGTCGCCTTGTTGAAGTGGCTCACCACCGACCGCTTCTCCACCCCGTCCACCGTCTGCGAGTGCAGCACCCGGACGGTCGCGGTCCGACCCGCCACCTCGCCCTTCGGCTTCCACGCGGCACCGTACGCCGCCGACCGCAGGTCCAGCACCAGCCCGTCCCCGGCCGCCTCCGGCATGACCTCCGCCATCGGCCCCCGCCAGTACGCGCCCAGCGCGCCCAGCCCGGGCAGCTTCACCCCCATCGAGCAGCGGTACGAGGGGATCGCATCGGTGACCCGCACCGCACCCCACAGCCCCGAGAAGACGAGCAGCGCGTCCTCGGCAGACGCCCGCGCCGCCGCGGGCAGATCGGCCAGGCCCAGCGCGTCGTAGAGCACGCCCGTGTAGATCTCGCCCGCCGGACGGGCCCCCGCCGTACGCAGTTCCGCGTTCTTGGCGACCTCGCCGCGCAGCCCCTCGCTCAGGCCCAGCACCTCGCGCGCCTTCATCTCGTCCGCCGCGCACAGCTCGACCAGCTCCTCCAGCACCACCGCACGGGTCGGGGCCAGACCGGGCAGCGACAGCGCCTCCGGCTTCAGGGGTGCGCCGGAGCCGCCGGCGGCCTTTCCTTCGGACGGCGGCAGCAGCACGAGCACGATGGTTCTCCTTCAATACGGCACGACGCAGGGGATGCGGCCCCCGAGCCAGGGTAGACGGCCCAGCACCCACCCCACCGCTCGCACGCGGGCCGCAGGCCCGGCACCCGGCACCCGGCACCCGGCAGGCACGTCACGGACCACGGGAACCGGGATCCCGTGCGCACCGGTCGCGGCCTGCCGGCCGCACGGGCCTGTTTGCCGTCCCAAACCCGCATTGGGGCCGGTGGGACGCCCTGGGACGCCCGGTCGTGGCCCCAATCTGTTCTAGGTTCTTCGCAGTTCGTCGTACGAGATCCCGTGGCCGGGACCGCCTCCGCAGCCGGCCGGGCCCCTCTCCCCGCTCGTTCCGGCGTCCCCTTCTCCCGCTCGCCCAGTCAGGAGCCATGCCCTATGTCCCCTCGCCCGAGCCCGTCTTTCACGGACGTGGTCGCCGCCCGGATGTCCCGGCGGAACGTGCTGCTCTCCGGCGCCCTCGCGGTGGCGGCGGCCGGCCTCTCCGCGTCCCCGGCATCCGCCGCGGGCCGGACCGACACCGGTCCGGGCGGGGCGGGCCCGGACACCGCGGAGCTCGGCTTCACCGCGGTACCGGTCAGCGACGCCGACGCGGTCACCCTGCCCGCGGGCTACACGGCACAGACGCTCGCCCCGTGGGGGCAGCCGATACGCGCGGGCGGTCCGGCATGGCGCAAGGACGGCTCCGGCTCCGCCGCCGACCAGGCCCTGCAGATCGGGTCCCACCACAGCGGAATGCACTTCTTCCCGCTGCAGCGCGGCCCGGCCGGCAGCCGCCGCGGAATGCTCGTGATCAACCACGAGTCCGTGGACCCCGCCCTGCTCCACCACGACGCGGGCGCCGGCGCGCCGGCCAGGGACCGGGTCGCCAAGGAGCTCGCCGCCCAGGGCATCAGCGTCGTGGAGGTCGAGCTGACCGGGCGCGGCGGCTGGCGCATCCTCGACTCGCGGCGCAACGCCCGGATCACCGGCACCAGCCCTGTCACCTTCTCCGGGCCGGTCGGGGCGGACCACCCGGACCTGCGGACCGGACGCCCGCCGGCGGGCACGCTGAGCAACAGCGGGTACGGGGTGACGCCCTGGGGCACGTACCTGGCCTGCGAGGAGAACACGAACGCGTGGTTCGGTACGGCCGACCACACCTGGCAGCCGACCCGCACCCAGCGCCGCTACGGCCTCGGTGCGAACGGCCACGGGAGGCGGTGGCACGAGGCGGACCCGCGCTTCGACCTCGCCGCCAACGGCAATGAGCCGCACCGCTTCGGCTGGATCCTGGAGATCGACCCCTTCGCCGCGCAGCGCGCTCCGGTCAAGCGGACCGCTCTCGGCCGCTTCAACCACTCCTCGGCGGCGGTGACCGAATCGGGCGGGCGGGCCGTCGTCTACAGCGGCGACGACCAGGACGGCGGCTACCTCTACAAGTTCGTGGGGGACGGTCCCTGGAAGGCACACCGGTCGAAGGGCCGCAGTCCGCTGGACCACGGCACCCTCCACGTGGCGCGCTTCGGGGAGGACGGCACCGGCCGCTGGCTGCCGCTGTCGCACGGACACGGGCCGCTCACCTCGGCGCTGGGATGGCGGGACCAGGCCGATGTCCTGCTGCGCGCCCGGGAAGCCGCCGACGCCCTCGGTGCCACGCGCCTCGACCGGCCCCAGCAGATCACCGTCAGCCCGAACAGCCAGGACGTGTACTGCGCACTGGCCAACGGCACCGGCGGCCACCACCCCGGCCAGGGCTCCGGCGGCCCCCGTGACACCAACCCGTACGGGCACATCGTCCGCTGGCGGGAGGAAGGCGGTGCCGGCGCACACGACGGCTTCAGCTGGGACGTGGTCGTGCCCGGCGGCGATCAGGCACACGGCGAGGGCGTACTGCCGGAGGCAGGGAAGTTCGGCTCGCCGAAGGGCCTCGCGTTCGACGCCGCCGGACGGCTGTGGATCCAGACCGGGATCTCCAACCACGCGGTGAGCCAGGCGGGCCACGAGGGCCTCGGCAACAACGCGGTGCTGGTCGTCGCACCGCGCGGCGAGGTCCGGCGCTTCCTGACCGCGCCGCGGGGCGCGGAGGTCACCGCGGCCGTGCTCACCCCGGACATGCGGACGATGTTCGTCAGCATCCAGCACCCCGGAGAACGCACGGCGGCCTGGGGGGAGCCCACGCCGGAGAACCCGCGGGCCGTCAGCGACTGGCCCGACCGCGACCCGGCGGGCCGTCCCCGCTCGGCCACGGTCGTCGTCCGCCGTACGGACGGCGGCGTCATCGGCGCGCGCTGAGCGCCGCCGCCCTCACCCTCACCCTCACGCACGGCAATACGTTCACGGAGGACGTTGTGGTCACGATCATCAGTCGAAGCGAATGGGGAGCCAGGTCCCCCTTCAAGCCGCAGAGGCTGTCCTGGAAGCCCTGGCAAGGCGGGGTGGTCATCCATCATCACGGCGCCGGCCGCTGGCCCGTGGACGAGCACGACAGGTGCTACGCCGATATGCGGCTCGTCCAGCAGACGGCGATGTATCCCTGGCCGTTCATCCAGGAGCAATACCACGACATCCCCTACAGCTTCATCGTCTGCCAGCACGGCGGCATCTTCGAGGGCACGGGCACCCAGGTGCGGTCGGAGGCGAACGGCACGCAGACCGTGGGCGCCAATCAGGACTACTACTCCGTCATGGGGCTGATCGAGAGCGAGGACCAGCCCTCGCGGGCCATGCTCGACTCCATCCGCGAGCTGATCGCCCATCTGCGGGAGAACCACTCGGCGGGCCCCATCATCCGCGGTCACCGGGACGTCTTCGACACCGAGTGCCCCGGGAACCTCTATCCGCACATACAGGAGTTCTACCCGGTCCTGGGGCCCGGCGAGCCGGATCCCACTCCCCCCAAGCCCGCCCGGCCCCTCTTCCTCTACTCCCGCAGCCAGTGGGGCGCCCGGCCGCCGCGTGAGGTGACCCGGGTCGATCCCGGCAGCCGCACCGGATTCACCGTCCACTACTCCGCGGGGCCGGCCAGCCAGACGGTCCGCCAGATCCAGAACTACCACATGGACTCCAACGGCTGGTCGGACGTCGGTTACAACTTCCTCGTCGACGTCGAAGGGCGGATCTACGAGGGCCGCGGCTGGGACGTGGCCGGCGCCCACGCGACCGGACACAACACCACCCACATCGGGGTCTGCTTCATCGGAGAGGACGGCGACGCGACGCCCCGCGCGCTGTCGGCCATCCGCGCCCTCTACAACGAGGCGAACTCCCGGACCGGCCGAACCCTGGCGATGACGTGGCACGGCGGACTCTCCGGCCAGTCCACGCAGTGCCCGGGGCCCGGCCTGCGCGCCTGGGTCCAGGGCGGAATGAACGCGTCCACGCTGCCGGTCCACACCGGTACGGGCGACCTCGGCGGCAACTCCAGCGGCGGCACGGGCGGCGGCATGACGTCGGTCCGGACCATCGCGGCGCAGCAGGAGGCCGTCAACCAGCTCGGCTACAGCCCGGCACTGGAGGCCGACGGCATCTGGGGCCCGAAGACCGACGCCGGCGTGCGCTGGCTCCAGCAGAAGGTCGGGGCAGGCGCCGACGGCCTGTGGGGACCGGCCACCGAAGCCGCGTACTCGGCTTACACGGGCGGCCCCGGCACGGGCTCGGGCTCGGGCTCGGGCTCGGGCGGCGGGGGCATGACCTCCGTACGCTCGGTCAAGCAGCAGCAGCAGGCCGTCAACGCGCTCGGCTACAGCCCGGCACTGGAGGCCGACGGCATCTGGGGCCCGAAGACCGACGCCGGCGTGCGCTGGCTCCAGCAGAAGGTCGGAGCAGGCGCCGACGGCCTGTGGGGACCGGCCACCGAAGCCGCGTACAACGGCTATCTCGACAACGGCGCGATGCTCACCGTCGACGGCCAGTGGGGGCCGGCCACCATCCGCGCCACGCAGAAGGTCATCGGCGTCACCGTCGACGGCCAGTGGGGTCCGAACTCCGTACGGGGCCTCCAGCGCCACCTGAACACCTGGAGCGACGCGGGGCTGGTGGTGGACGGGGCCGCGGGTCCCGCGACGTACAAGGCGCTGCAGACCCACCTCAACAAGATGACCGGGGCCGGTCTGGCCGTGGACGGCGCCTGGGGTCCGGCCACCGTGCGAGCGCTCCAGACCGCCCTGAACCGGGGGCAGTTCTAGCCCATGACCGCATGCGGGCGGGGGGTGGTGCGCGGGGGGCACCACCGCCCGCTCCATGCACGCCGGGCAGGCCCCCGCCGGGGGGCGGAGGCCATCTTCCCCGCGGAACTCGGGCTCGTCGCCAAGGGGGCCGCAACCGGCCGCCGCGCCGCTCGCCGCGCCGTCCGGGCCGGGCACACCTAGTGCTGTGACCGGAAAGGTCCACCGGGTCGCGACGCCCGGCACGGCACCTCGCCGCGTTGTCGGACCACGGAAGTACGTCCAGTACGGCCCGCGGCCCTCCGCCTTGCGATGCACCGCACCGGACGCCGCGACCCGGCAAACCTTTCCGGTCGCAGCACTAGGCTCGACGCATGCCACGCCGTCAGATGCACATGACCGGCGCAGACGGGGCTGATCTGCGGGCCGCGCTGCGTGAACTGCGGACCAAGCTGGAGGTGCCCGGGGCCTTCCCGGCGGCGGTCCTCGCCGAGGCCGAGCACGCGGCGGCGCACCCCCTCCTCCCGGACCTGGACAGCACGGACATCCCCTTCTTCACGATCGACCCGCCGGCCTCCGTCGACCTCGACCAGGCCATGCACCTGGCGAAGCGCTCCGGCGGCGGATACCGCGTCCACTACGCCATCGCCGACGTCGCCGCCTTCGTCACGCCCGGCGGCGCGCTCGACGCCGAGGCCCACCGCCGCGTGACCACCCTCTACTTCCCCGACGGGAAGGTCCCGCTGCACCCGGCCGTCCTCTCGGAGGGCGCGGCCAGCCTGCTGCCCGACCAGATCCGCCCGGCCCTGGTGTGGCGCTTCGACCTGGACCCCGACGGCCGGGTCGAGACCGTCGACGTCCGCCGCGCGCTGATCCGCAGCCGCGCCCGACTCGACTACGACGGCGTCCAGAAGGCCATCGACACCGGAACGGCGGAGGAGCCGCTCGCCCTCCTGAAGGACGTCGGCCGGCTCCGCGAGGCCCTGGAGCAGGCGCGCGGCGGCATCTCCCTCAACGTGCCCGAGCAGGAGGTCGTCGAGCGCGACGGCACGTACTCCCTGGCCTACCGCGCTCCACTGCCCGCCGACGGCTGGAACGCCCAGATCTCCCTGATGACCGGCATGGCCGCGGCCGATCTGATGCTGGCCACCGGCACGGGCATCCTGCGTACGCTGCCCAGCGCCCCCGACGGCGCGGTCGGCAGGCTCCGGCGGACGGCGAAGGCCCTGCGGATCGACTGGCCGCACCACGTGCCGTACGCCGAACTCGTGCGCTCCCTCGACCCGCACCGCCCCGCCCACGCCGCCTTCCTCCAGGAGTGCACGGCGCTGCTGCGCGGCGCGGGCTACACGGTCTTCACCGGCGGCGAGAGCCCCGACCCGGCGATCCATTCCGCGGTGGCGGCCCCGTACACGCACTGCACCGCGCCGCTGCGCCGCCTCGTCGACCGGTACGCCGGCGAGCTGTGCGTCGCGGCGGTGGCCGGGACCGAACCGCCGCCGTGGGTGGTGGCGGCCCTTCCCGCGCTCCCGGACGAGATGGCGGAGGGCAGCCGGCTGGCGAACACGGTGGAGCGGGAGTCCGTGGACCTGGTCGAGGCCGCCGTGCTGAAGGACCGGGTCGGGGAGACCTTCGAGGCCACGGTCATCGACGTCAAGGACCAGGAGCCGCTGGTGGGCACGGTCCACCTGGAGGACCCGGCGGTGGTCGGCCACGTCCGCTCCACCACGCTCGGCCTGCCCCTGGGCGAACGGATCCGGGTCCGGCTGGCGGAGGCAGACCCGGGCACGTCGAAGATCCTCTTCGCGCCCGTCTAGGAAGCGGGCTGTCGGCGCAGGGCGGTGACCAGGGCGCGGGGGTCGTCGGCGTGGAAGCGGACGGTCCGGGCCTCGCCCGTGGCGCCGAGCGGCCGGGTGAAGGGGAGCGGCCGGTTCAGTTCCAGGGTGACGGTGGTCTGGCTGCCGACGACGAGGTCGAGCACCCCGTCCTCGGACAGCGTGACCAGCCGGCCCTCGGGATAGCGCCGGTCCACGCGTACCGAGGCCACCGCGTCCGCCGGTACGGCCAGGTCGAACAGGGCCCCGTAGCGGATCCGCAGGGACCCGTCGGGGCGGACCACGTGCGGCCGGGTGACGCACGCGGTGTGCAGTGCGAGGACGAGCAGGATTCCGTACACGTCCAGCACCAGCACCACCCGGTGCACCGTCGGCCAGGGGATGAGCAGGGCCAGGCCGACCGTCTCGATCACCGACACGAAGAGCATCCCGTACATCATGGCCGTCTGCGGTCCGGTGTACGCGGCGGCGAGGTCCCCGGGGCGCACCCCGTGCTTCCCGCGCACGGCCCACCGGCCGAGGGAGGCGGTGGCGCGCAGCTCGTGCAGCACCAGTCGCCGCACCTGCACCGGGACCACGGCCCGGACCGCCGCCCTCCCGGCGGCCCGCCGGCCGGCGCCGCGGGCGCGCTCGGCGGCGTAGAGGCCGTGCAGCACCCAGGCCTCCAGCAGCAGCACGCAGGCGAGGAGCGCCTCGGTGGCGGCGAGCGCCCACCCGGGCAGGCGCACCCCGGCCGCCAGGCACACCACGAGCGCCAGCTCCGCCGGGACGACGGCGGTGACGGCGGTCCGCGCCGCCCGTATGCGGGTCATCCCCGCCCCCTCTCGATGAACGCCTCCATGACGAGGCGGACGACTTCGGCCTGCGCGGGCGCGTACTCGGCGAGCAGCGCCTCCTTGAACCCGGTCACGACCACCCCGTCGGTGGGGATCGCGGTGAACACCTCGTCGGGGACGGCCGCCACCAGCTCCGCCGCCAGGGGCGGGATCCGCGGGTCGTCCACGGGCGCGTCGGCGAGCTCGTCGAGGCGCACGTACAGCGCGAGCACGGCGGGATCGGTGGCCAGCGGCCCGAGCGCGGCGTAGATCTCCTGGCCGCCCGCGCCCGTCGCGTCGAGGAGGGTCAGGTGTTCGCGGTCCTTGGCGGCCGCCGGCGAGTCGGTCCGCGGCGCCTTCGCCAGCAGCGCGGCGAGCCCGGGCGAGAGCGGCTCGGCCTCCCCCGGCCCGGCGGCGAGCAGCACGGCGAGCCGGCGCCGCCGCTCCTGGATCTCGGCCTCCTGGCGTGCGAGGTCGGCGTCGAGTTCCGTGAGGACGTCGGCGAGTTCGCGCCCGGCGTCGTCCGCGAGGACGTCCCGCACCTCGTCGAGGCTGAGCCCGAGCTCGGTGAGCCGGCGTACACGGGCCAGCAGGACGGCGTCACGGAGGCTGTAGGCCCGGTAGCCGTTGGGGCGCCGCTCCGGTTCCGGGAGCAGCCCGACATGGTGGTAGTGCCGGATCGCCCGGGTGGTGAGCCCGACGACCGCGGCGATCTCTCCGATCCGCATGCCCCCAGTAGAAACCCTGCCGCTGCGTCAAGGTCAAGCGAGGTCGGGCGAGGCCGTCGCCCCGGGTAACATGGTCGCCACGGCAGACGAGTCGGCCGGGCGGCCGCGTCGGGATCCTCGGATCCCGCCGAGGAACGTCCGGGCTCCACAGGGCAGGGTGGTGGGTAACGCCCACCCGGGGTGACCCGCGGGACAGTGCCACAGAAAAGAGACCGCCAGGGGCTTCGGCCCTCGGTAAGGGTGAAACGGTGGTGTAAGAGACCACCAGCGCCTGAGGTGACTCAGGCGGCTAGGTAAACCCCACCCGGAGCAAGGTCAAGAGGATCCGTCCCCGGACGGGTCTGCGCGAACGCTTGAGGGCTGCCCGCCCGAGTTCGCGGGTAGACCGCACGAGGCCGGTGGCAACACCGGTCCTAGATGGATGGCCGTCTCCCCGGCGACCGCGAGGTCACCGGGCGACAGAACCCGGCGTACAGGCCGGCTCGTCTGCCTTTTCCACTCCCGTTCGGGGCGGCTGGATCTTCCCGCGCGGCCCCGCTCGGCGGCGGCCCGGCCCGGGCTTTCCCGGCGAGCGCGAACGTCGGCCCCGCCCACCGGATCCGGGCCGTCGGCGCCAACACCTATCGGCGGTCCGGCCGATGCGGGACGCTCAGCCACATGACCGATCACCCTGCCCGTGCGGCCGCGGCCGCCGCGCACATACGCGAACTCGCCGAAGCGACCACCGACCCCCGCAATGCCTACGCGAGCCCCGCCGAGATCACTGCCGTGACCGGGAACCTGCGCGAACTCGCCCACCAACTCGACGACGCTCTGCGCCATCTGGAGGTACACATCGGACGGCGTGACGACGGCGACTGGGCCGCACCGGACGGAGAACGGCCCCGCCCGAACGCGCGGCAGGCGCGCGGCGCCGTCCTGTCCGCCCAAGCCCAGGCACGGAACATGGTCCGCGCCCTCGACCGGGCGTTGGAGAACCTCGGCCACTCCAAGCCCGCGCCCTGACCCGGACGCGGGTGACGGTCCTCCCCCGCCGGCGGGCTGCCGTCGGCGGGGGCCTTGCATCGGCGGGGTCTACCGCAGGTGCGAGGTGTCGTTCAGGAGGCGGACCGAGGCGTTGCCGTCGGCGTAGTAGGCCACGGCCGAGAGGGAGGCCGCCGAGAGCTCCATGCGGAACAGGGCTTCCGGCGGGGCGCCCAGGGCCAGGCGGACCAGGATCTTGACCGGGGTCACATGGGTGACCAGCAGGACCGTGCGGCCCGCATGCGCGGACAGCAGGCGGTCGCGGGTGGCCGAGATCCGGCGGGTGGCGGACATGAAGCTCTCACCGCCGCCCGTGGGGGCCGCCTTCGGGGATTCCAGCCAGGCCTGGAGGTCGTCGGGGAAGCGCTGCTGCACCTCGGCGAAGGTCAGACCCTCCCATGCCCCGAAGTCCACCTCGCGCAGGCCCTCTTCGACCGTCACGGTGAGGCCGAGGCGGTCCGCGACCGCCTGGGCGGTCTCACGGCAGCGGCGCAGCGGGGAGCTGATGACCGTCTGGATGGTGCCGCGGGCGGCGAGCGCCTCGGCCACGGCGGCGGCCTGCCGGCGGCCGGCCGGGGACAGTTCGGGGTCGCTGCCGCCACTGCCCGAGAAGCGCTTCTGCGGGGTGAGGGCGGTCTCGCCGTGCCGCAGCAGCACGAAGGTGGCCGGCGCCCCCATGTCCGGGCCCCAGCCGTGACTGCCCGCGGCGACCGCCGGGGCATCGGCGTCGAGGCAGGGCTCGATCGCGTCCGCCAGGGCCTCGGCGTCGGCGAACAGCGTGTCGGCGAGCTCCTGGGCCGACGTGGCCGCGGCTCCGGAGGCGGAGACCAGGGCCGCGCGGACGGCCGCGGCCCCCTTCGTCGCGTCCCCCGGCGGGCCCACCGGCGCCGGCGGGGTGGCCAGGGCGCGCGCCGCGCCGTGGTCGAGGGCGGCCGTGGACGCCGACGGCTCCCACTGCTTGCCGCGCTTGCCCGCGTCCATCGCCTCGTTCGCGAGCCGGTCCGCGTGCTTGTTCTGCTCCCGCGGGATCCACTCGTACGTCACCTGGGCGCGCGGCAGGATCCGCGCGGCCTCGGCCGCGAGCGGCTTCATGTCCGGGTGCTTGATCTTCCAGCGGCCCGACATCTGCTCGACGACCAGCTTCGAGTCCATCCGGACCAGGACCTGCGCGTCGGAGGCGAGCTCACGGGCCGCCGCGAGCCCGGCGATCAGGCCCTTGTACTCGGCCACGTTGTTCGTCGCGATGCCGATGTACTCGGCACGCTCCGCCAGCGTCTCGCCCGTCGCCGGGTCGAGCACCACCGCGCCGTAGCCGGCCGGCCCCGGGTTGCCCCGGGACCCGCCGTCCGCCTCCACGACAAACTGCGGCATCAGATGCCCGAGTCGGCCGTACGGACCAGGATGCGGCCGCAGTTCTCGTGACGGACGACCTGGTCGCGGGCCGCGGCCTTGATCTCGTTGACCTCGGCCATGTCGAGCTCCAGCCGGCAGCCCTCGCAGCGGCGCTGGTAGAGGCGCGCGGCGCCGACCCCGCCCTGCTTGACGCGGATCTTCTCGTACAGCGCCATCAGGTCGGCGGGCATGGACGCGACGATGACCTCGCGGTCCTTGGTCACCTTCGCGACCTCGGCGTCGATCTCGGAGGTCGCCGCGTCACGGCGCGCGGTGGCGTCCGCGGCCTTGGCCTCCAGGGCCGAGACGCGCTCGGTCAGCCCGGTGACGCGCTCCTGCGCACCCTCCAGACGCTCCATGACCTCCAGGACCACGTCCTCCAGGTCGCCCTGGCGCTTGGCGAGGGAGACGACCTCGCTCTGCAGGTTCGCCAGGTCCCGGGCCGAGATGCCCACGCCCGAGTCGAGCCGCTGCTGGTCGCGGACGGCGCGCTGGCGCACCTGGTCCACGTCCTGCTCCGCCTTGGTCTGCTCGCGCGCGGTGTCGCTCGCCTGGGTCTGGGCGGCGACGAGCAGGTCGCGCTGCTGCGCCAGGTCCTTGGTGAGCGAGTCGAGCTCGGCGTGCTCGGGCAGCGACTTGCGCTTGTGGGCGAGCTGAGACAGCCGGACGTCCAGCGCCTGGACGTCGAGAAGTCGGATCTGGTCGGCGGGCTCGGCGTTCAGTTGGGGGCTCCAGAGATAGAAGGGGGTGTGACGGACGGCGCGTGGGCCGTCCAAGGGTCGGTGACCGTGCGCGAGACGTGGGTACGCAGACCCCAGCCGTGGCGCTCGGAGATCGCGTCGAGCTGGGCTGCGGCCTGCTCGCACCAGGGCCACTCGGTGGACCAGTGGGCGGCGTCGACGAGGGCGAGCGGGCGGCTCGTCTCGCGGGCCTCGGACGCCGGGTGGTGGCGCAGGTCGGCGGTCAGGAAGACGTCCACACCGGCGGCGCGGACCTGCTCGAAGAGGCTGTCGCCGGAGCCGCCGCTGACGGCGACGCGATGGACCGGCGCGTCCGGGTCGCCGGCCACGCGGATGCCCTGGGCGGTCGGCGGCAGCCAGGCCGCGGCGCGGGCGGCGAACTCGCGCAGGGTCTCGGGGTGGTCCAGTTCGCAGATCCGGCCGAGGCCCCGGCGGCCTTCCGGGTCGCTCGGGTCGGGCACCAGCGGGCCGGTGATCCGCAGGCCGAGGGCGCCGGCGAGGGCGTCGGAGACGCCCGGGTCGGCGGTGTCGGCGTTGGTGTGGGCGACGTGCAGCGCGATGTCGTTCTTGATCAGCGTGTGCACGACGCGGCCCTTGAAGGTGCCGGCCTCGACGGTGGTGGTGCCCCGCAGGTAGAGGGGGTGGTGGGTGATGATCAGGTCGGCGCCCAGCTTGACCGCCTCGTCGGCGATCTCCTGGACGGGGTCCACGGCGAACAGGACCCGGGTGACCTCGGCGTCCGGGTCGCCGCAGACGGTTCCGACGGCATCCCACTGCTCGGCCCGCGAGGGGGGCCAGAGAGCGTCCAGCGCGGCGATGACTTCAGAGAGACGGGGCACGGGCCAAGGCTACCGTCCGGGGCGACCGTCCCGGTCAGGCCAGCCCTGCCGGTCGGGGCCCTTCCCCTCCGGGGCGGACAAACCGGAGGATTCCAGCCTGCACCTGCCCCCGGCCCCGGCCCCGGCACGTGCCCGCGGAGCCGCAGGGACCGCCGCGCACCGCGCGGCCCGCCCGGGCGCCCCCGCCCGGTCCCCGTACCTCCCCGGCCGAGCCCGGGGCCCCGGGAGGGCTCCCAGGCCGCCGAAGACCTGACGGCCGCCGCCCCTTCCACGGCGGAGCGGGTCGGCTCGGAAGCCGCGCAGCACAACCGCCTCGTCCACCACGCGCGAATCGCCGGGCGGACACCCGTATGTGTGAAGCGGTGTTGGTGGTGTTGTTCGCCGGGAAGTCCGGAAATTACCTTCCCCCCGGAGGTGACCACGGATGACTGTCTGTGCCATCGAAATGACGACCACGGCCGCGTTCAGCATCGCCGCGGACGGTTCGTACGCCGCCCGGCTGGCCGGCGAGGGCGACGCTCTCTACGCGGAGCGCTGGACCCTCGCCGGGCCCGAGCCGTACGCGGTACCGCTGCCGCTCGCGCAGCCGGAGGAGGCGGACAGCGAGGTGCTGCCGCTGGCCGACGGACGGGTGCTGATCCACCGGCGGGTGGCGGAGCGGCACGCCTTCGCACTGCTCTACCCGACGGGAGCCGCGGCCGGGCCGAGCACCGGGGAGCTCCAGCTGGGCGGGGTGGACGTACGGGAGGGCGTGCGGGTTCGCCTGCTCCCGCCGTGCCCGGACGGATCCGGCGCCTTCGCGCTGGCCGCGGAGGACACCGTGAGCACGGTCTGGCAGGTGGCCGGGAGCCCGTCGGGGCCGCGGCCCGTCGCCCGGATCCCGGGGCGGTGCTCGGGCGGCGTCTGGCTGGACCGGACGGGGCGGTTGCTGGCCCTGGACCGCGAGCTGGACGGCACCACCAAGGCCGTCGCCGTGGACCTGGGGCGCACCGAGGTGTCCCCGCTGCTGCAGATCACCGAGGACAGCGACGACCGGCTGCTGCTGGCCGACCCGGACAGCGGGCTGCTGCTGATCCGCTCCGACGCACCGGGCGAACCGCGCCTCGGCTGGGGGGTGCTGGGCAGCTCCCTGCCCCTCCGCTTCCCGGAGTGCCTGGCCCGCCTCGGGGACGCCCGCCCGTTCGCGGTCCAGCCCGGCCAGGCCCTGATGCCGGAGACCTGCGGGGTGGCGCTGCGGCTGCCCGAGGGCGGCATCGGCCTGTGGCGCCCCGCCGACCGGCACGTCTTCCGGCTCGGCGCCCCGGCGGGCTGGCTCGGCGGGACCGGCCTGTGGAGCCCGCAGGGCCGCCTGCACCTCCCGTACGCGACGCCCGAGGTGCCCTGCGGGATCGTCGGCCTGAACCTGCAGGCCTCCCCTCCCCCGCCGGTGGTCCTGGATCCGCCCACGGCGACCGCCCCCCGCCCGGTCCCCCTCCAGCAGGCACCGCTGGCCGGGCGATAGGGGCGGGGGCAGTCGCCTCCTAGGCGTGCTTGAGGCCCAGTACCTCGGTCGCGGCGAAGGTCTCGGTCGCCGGCCGGGCCTCGTAGTGCGGGGTCAGGAGCTCGTCGAGCTCCTCGTAGGAGAAGGACTCCTTGGCCGTGTCGAACTTGGCGGCCACCTTCGGGCGCTCCATGACGACCACGATGCCGCCGTGTACGACGAACAGCTGGCCGTTGGCCCTGGCGGAGGCGGGCGAGGCCAGGTACCCGACGAGCGGTGCGACGTGCTCGGGGGCGAGGGCGTCCAGCTTGCCCTCCTCCGGGACCTCGAAGCCGGCGAAGACGTCCTCGGTCATCCGGGTGCGGGCGCGCGGGCAGATGGCATTGGCCGTCACCCCGTACTTCGCGAGCGCGAGCGCGGTCGAGGTGGTCAGGCCCACGATGCCGCCCTTGGCCGCCGCGTAGTTCGGCTGGCCGGCCGAGCCGCCGAGGAAGGCCTCGGAGGAGGTGTTGACGATCCGGCCGTAGACCGGGCCGCCCGCCGCCTTGGAGCGCTCGCGCCAGTGCACGGACGCGAAGTGGGTGGTGTTGAAGTGGCCCTTGAGGTGGACCCGGATCACCGAGTCCCACTCCTCCTCCGACATCGAGAAGACCATCCGGTCGCGCAGGATGCCCGCGTTGTTGACCAGGATGTCCAGCTTCCCGAAGCCGGCCACCGCCAGCTCGACCAGCTCCCGCGCCCGCTCGAAGTCGGCCACGTCGCCCAGGTGCGCCACCGCCCGGCCGCCCGCGGCGCGGATCTCCGCGGCGACCTCCTCCGCCGGGGCGGCCGAGGCCTCCCCGGAGCCGTCCCGGCCCGGCTGGCCGAAGTCGTTGACGACCACGCTCGCGCCGAGCCGCGCGAGCTCGATCGCCTCGGCCCGGCCGAGCCCGCGGCCCGCGCCCGTGACGATGGCGGAGAGCCCCTCAAGTGGGAGTGACATCCGTAGCGTTCCTCTCAGAGCGAGCGGGTCAGAGTTCGATGCAGGTGCGCAGGGCGACGCCCGTACGCATCTGGTCGAGCGCGTCGTTGATCTCGGCGAGCTGCACCCGGTGCGTGATCAGGCTCGCCAGGTCCACCCGGCCGGCCCGCCACAGCGCGATGGTGCGCTCGTAGGAGCGGAGCACGTCCCCGCCGCCGTACATCGACGGCAGGATCTTCTTCTCGTCGAAGAAGAGCGAGAACATGTCGATCTGGAAGTTGTCGTCCAGCGCGCCGGCGCCGACGATCACCACGCTGCCGCCGCGTCGGGTCATCTTGTAGGCGGTCTGCGCGGTGGCGGACTTCCCGACGACCTCGAAGACGTAGTCGAAGCCCTCGCCGCCGGTGATCCGGTTCTTGGCGTCGTCGAAGGCCTCCGGCCCCACGGCCTCGGTGGCCCCGAACCGCAGGGCCGCCTCGCGCCGCGACTCCACCGGGTCGACGGCGATGATCTGGGCCGCGCCCTGGACCTTGGCGCCCTGGATGACGGATATGCCGACGCCGCCGCAGCCGATGACGGCCACCGAGGATCCGGCCTCCACCTTGGCGGTGTTGATGGCGGCACCGAGGCCGGTGGTGACACCGCAGCCGATCAGCGCGGCGATGTCGAAGGGCACGTCGTCGGGGATCGGGACGGCGCACGCGGCGTCGACCACGAGCTCCTCGGCGAAGGTGCCGGTCGCGGCGAAGCCGAAGATGTCACCGCCCGCGCGGCGGAAGTTGGGGGTGCCCGCGTTGACCAGGCTCGCCAGGCACAGGTGGCCCTGGCCGCGCTTGCAGGACGGACAGTGGCCGCACGGCGGCAGCCAGCAGACGAGGACCCGGTCGCCCTGCTTGAGGGTGGTGACCCCGTCACCGACGTCGGAGATCACCCCGGAGCCCTCGTGGCCCGGGATGAAGGGGGCGGGCTGCGGCAGGACGCCGCTCATCGCGGAAAGGTCGGAGTGGCACAGGCCGGTGGCCTTGATCCGGATCTTCACCTTGCCGGGGCCGAGGCCGACGGCCTCCATGTCGTCGACGACCTCAAGCTTGTCCTGGCCGATCTCACTCTGCAGTGCTGCTCGCACGGTGCGGCTCCTTGTGTGGTCGGGCGTTGGGGGGCAAGCCCCCCTAGGCGTGTTCGACGACGGTGTCGGCGAGGACCGGCGCGTCGTCCCGTTCGGCGGCGGTCACCGACACCAGGACCCGGCCGGGCTCCTGCCACATCCGGATGCGCAGCGTCTCGCCCGGGAAGACGATCCCGGCGAAGCGCGTGCGGTAGGCCCGGACCCGGGAGACGTCCCCGCCCAGGGCCGTGTCGACGACGGCCTTGAGGGTCATCCCGTACGAGCACAGGCCGTGCAGGATCGGCTGGTCGAAGCCGGCCGTCTTGGCGAACTCGGGGTCGGCGTGCAGCGGGTTCCAGTCGCCGGAGAGGCGGTAGAGGAGCGCCTGGTCCTCACGGATGTGCCGCTCCTCGGTACGGTCGGGCGCGCGCCCGGGGAGCTCCTCCTTGGCCGAGGGCCCGCGCTCACCGCCGAAGCCGCCCTCCCCGCGTACGAAGATCTGCGCGTCGCTCGTCCACAGCGGCCCGTCGGCGTCCGCGACCTCCGAGCGCAGCACGATCACGGCCGCCTTGCCCTTGTCGTAGACGGCGGCGACCTTCGAGCGGGAGGTGGCCTGCCCCTTGACGGGGATGGGCCGGTGCAGCTCGATGGAGTGGCCGCCGTGCAGGACGGCGGCGAGGTTGACGTCGATCCCGGGTGCGGCGAGGCCGCCCAGCATGGCCATGCCGGCGCCGGCGACGGTCGCGAAGCTGGGCAGCACGTGGAGCTTGGATTCGAGGGTGTAGCGCAGCTCGTCCGGGTCGGTGGCCGGCCGGCCCGCGCCGAGGCCGAGGTGGTAGAGCTGGATGTCCTTGTGGTCCCAGCCGATGTCCCCCAGGCGGGGGTCGGCGGCGAGGGCCTTGGCGGCATCGATCGGCATGGGGATGCTGCTCCCTGTCGTTGGAGAACCGGGGCCGTGGAAGACCTCGGTGCGGCCGTCCGCACCGTCGGCCGCACCGAGGTCGTATGCGGGGGCCGGTTCTAGAACGCGTTCTAGGCCCGGCCGGTGAGGGAATGTATAACGCACGCCCCCGCACATGGGAAGACTCTTGACTTCACGTCAGATCCGCTGCGTACGGGGCGTGTTGCGTGCCCGACGGAAGGCTGGGCAATACGCTGCCCGCGTGGACGAAATGCCTGTTGATCACCGTGAGGCCCGCGCCCTGCGCGTCCTGCTGGAACCGCCGAATCCGGCCCTGGCGCTCCAGCTCGGCCTCCAGCCGGACATCGAGATCGTCCGGGACCCCATGGCACGGCCCGCGGTGGCCCTGGTGGAGGAGCTCGCGGCCGTAACCGCCCTGCTGGCCGACGACCCGGAGTGCCGGGTGCTCGTCCTGACGGGCTCGGCGCACCCCGGCCTCGCGGAGGCCGCCCTCGCCGCGGGCGCGGTGGGGCTGGTGCTGCGGGACGGCCCGGTCGCGGACCTGGCGGACAGCGTCCGGCGCGCCTCGACGGGCGAGACTGTGGTGGACCCCGCCCTGGGGTGACCGTCGATGAAGCGCGGTGAAGCCCGGTGAAGCTTCGTGAAACCCGGGTGAATCCTTTTGCGGCTCCCACGCCTCTTATGCATGTGCCGACGCAGAGGTTCGGCACCTGACCTGGAGGTTGTCGTGATCACTACTGTCGCCGTAGGCGCCGTCGTACTGCTCCTGCTCTGCACCTGCACCGTCCTCGTGGTACGCCGGCGGAGCCGCTCCCGTGGCTGAGTCGACCTGGCCCGCCGAGCCGCTGATCCTCGCCGCGCAGGGCGGGGACGTCGATGCGGTCACCGCGCTGGTCTCCGGATCGCACCCGAACGTGCGGAGGTTCGCGTACTCGCTGTGCGCCTCACCCGAGGACGCCGAGGACGCGGCCCAGGAGGCGCTGATCATCCTCTACCGGAAGATCGGCATGCTGCGCGCTTCCGGCGCCCTGGCCTCGTGGATGTTCCGCATCGTCCGCAACGAGTGCCTGCGCCGGGCCCGGCTGGTGCCGCGCGAGCGCGCCCCGCTGCCCGACTCCGCCGTGATGTCGGCCGAGGACGAGGTACTGGAACACCTGGAGGCCGCCCGGGTGGCGCGGGCGATCGCCGCCCTCCCCGCCGACCAGCGGCGGGTGCTGATCATGCGGGACATCCAGGGCTACAGCGGGCGGATGGCGGCGGACGCGCTCGGACTCAGCCCCGCCGCGATGAAATCACGGCTGCACCGGGCCCGCGCGGCCCTTCGGCACACCCTGTACCCGACCCCTGGAGGCGACGATGTCACCCACTGACGGCCCCGACTTCGCGAGCTCCTCCCTGCCCCGGCACCTGCTCCGCGGCGCGGTCGGCCTCGGCGCCCTGGCCGGCTCCGTCGCCCTCCTCCCGCTCTACGGCCCGATCACCCTGGCTCTCGCCCCGGTCGGTCTGCTGGCGCTGCGCGGCTGCCCGATGTGCTGGGCGATCGGACTGGCCCAGACGCTCTCTCGGGGCCGCCTGCAACGGGAGTGCACGGACGGCCGCTGCGAACTGAAGGTGGCACCGCGCTGATCCCGGCCACCGATTGACGGATTCCACAGCAGCGCATGCGCACCCGCTGGAGCAGGATGAGACCTCCTCGACCCAGCTTCGTGGAGGCAAAACCATGCGTGTATCCGCCCTGTCCGCCACCGCCGCGCTCGTGCTCGCGACCCTCGCGGGAAGCGTCGCTCCGGCCGCTGCCGACACCCCGGCCGGCCCGGTCCTCCAGGTCCCCCTGGAGGCCGGCAATGGCCTCCACCACAGCACCGGAAGCGTGGTCTACGAGCGCGTCGACGGCGAGGTGAACGCGGTCAGGATCATCGCGGTGTATGTCACCGGCGGCGATCGCGACTGCGCCTGGCTGGACTGGAACGACCCGCACGGCCTGAACGGCTGGGGCAGCCTGACCAGCGAGCCCTCCTGCGGCGGCACCGGCCTGGAGGAGCACCCCGACCGGATCGTCAAGGCGCCGGCCGGCCACCCGCTCAAGGTGCGCCTGGCCGCCTACCACCGCGACTCGGCCGAAGTGAAGCACAAGGACATCGAGAAGCTCTGACCGGGCGCGGGGCGGGCCGGGGCCGCTAGGAGCCGTCGCCCGCCCGCTCCTGCCCGAAGGCGGCGAGGAGCTCGCTCTCTCCCGGTGCCGTGAACAGCCGCTTGGGCAGCGCCACGAGACACGTCCGGCGGCGCGAGCGGCCCACGAACACGTGCAGCCGGGGCGTCTCGTGGTAGTAGCGCACCTCGTCCCACACCATCCGCTGCGACTCCCCGCCGCGGAACACCTCGATGCCCGTACCGTCCACCACGACCCGCTTCTCCTCGGCGGCCCTGCCGCTGCGGAAGCCCCGGCCCACCACCCACCGCGGGAGGACCAGCAGCACGACGAGGCCGTACGCCACCGCGATCCCGAGGGGGACGGGGTGCACGGTGAGACCGTCGGACGACAGCATCACGCTCGCCGCGCCGAGGAGGACCGTACTGAGGGCGGCCACCACCCGGCCCCGCCGGAACAGCCCCGCCGCCTTGGCGGCCTCGTCGTACTCGTCCCTGGTCAGGCTGCCGGTGGCGCTGAAGGGCGCCTCGCGTATCTCGCTCACGGGAGCGGAGCCTAGTACCCCGCCCCGTGGCCCCACCCAGCCCCGCCGGATCACTTCGGCGGGGCTTCGCCACATAAGTCTCCGCGGCCGCACCGCATGCACGCAAAGTAAATCAGAACACGCCGTGGGACGCTCGCGCCGAATTACCGCCCAACACCCGAAACGCTTCTCATCAATTGAGAACCCTCAGCCAATTCCGAATAGCCACCCTCTCCCGTTCAGGGGTTCCCTGCCAGCCCGCCATCCATTCGGAATATTCACGAAGCTTCCGATGCTCGTCGAAATGACTGACCAAGACAGCGCCGATCGCCGTCTGCCACTCCATGCCACAAACGATCACATCCCCCGCCAGCGACAGCATGGTGAATCCCGGAACGCCGAATCCACTACCGAGCAAACCAGCCGCACCGGCACCCATGACGTCCCAGGTTTCAGCCAAACCGACGCGCGCCCACCACCATTCCCCTTCTTGGCGCTTCACCGACACAAAAAATTCACGGTCGGCCGAAAATAGGCCACCATCGCGAGACAGTTCGAACCAGCCCTTGTTTGCCCTGGCTACCCAGTCTTGCGCGTCAATTTCAACAGAGTAAACAGGCCACCGGCCCGACGGCGGCGGGTACCCTGCAGCCCCCGTAGCCAGCCTCGGCGGAATGAGCGGGCAGTCGAGGTCTGCCATTCCACGAAAGATCAGGCCTGCCACATGCAGCCGATCGGCAAGTTCGGTCAAATCAGCCATTGGGGGACCCTACCTGTGAACGAGACGATCAAGCGGACAGCGCGCCCGCAGGTTGGTCACCATTTATAGAGACCCGGCGATCGGTAATTATGCACTCCCCTACTGTTCAGCGGGAAATATGCGATTTCCTTAGTCGCCTCGCGCACCATGATTCTGATTTGGCTACCATCCTCTCCGTTCCAGTAGATCTTCGAGTCGCGCCAAGGACCCCAGAACCGGGCCGCCTTGCCGCTTAGATTGCCACCTCGGAAAACATCATTTCAGCGCCGCAGCAGCGTCACCACCGCCGCGCCGCCCAGCCCGATGTTGTGCGCCAGCCCCACCCGCGCCCCCTCGACCTGCCGCGGACCGGCCTCGCCGCGCAACTGCCACACCAGCTCCGCGGCCTGCGCCAGCCCCGTCGCCCCCAGCGGATGCCCCTTGGAGATCAGCCCGCCGGAGGGGTTCACCACCCACCGCCCGCCGTACGTCGTCGCGCCCGACTGCACCAGCTTCCCGGCGGCGCCGTCCTCGCACATGCCCAGCGCCTCGTACGTCAGCAGCTCGTTGATCGAGAAGCAGTCGTGCAGCTCCACCACGTCGACGTCCTCGATGCCGAGCCCCGAGGCCTCGTACGCCTGCCGGGCCGCCGCCGCCGTCATCGGCTTGCCGACCACGTCGATGCACGAGCCCGAGGCGAAGGAGGCCTCGGTGTCCGTCGTCATCGACTGCCCGACGATCTCCACCGCCTTGTCGTGCAGCCCGTGCCGCACCAGGAACCGCTCGGACACCACCAGCGCCGCCGCCGCACCGTCCGAGGTCGGCGAGCACTGGAGCTTCGTCAGCGGTGCGTGGATCTCCTTCGCCGCCAGGATCTCCTCGACCGAGTACACGTCCTGGAACTGCGCGTTCGGGTTGTTCGCCGAGTGCCGGTGGTTCTTCGCGCCGACCGCCGCGAGCTGCGCGGCCGTGGTCCCGTACCGCTCCATGTGCTCCCGCGCCGCGTTGCCGAAGATCTGCGCCGTGGGCGGGGACATCTCGAAGCCGTGGCCCGCGGCCATGATCCCGTAGTGCCGGGCCACCGGCGAGGTCTTGAAGTCGCCCCCGTCCGCGCCCCCGCCCAGCGCGCCGCGCTTCATCTTCTCGAAGCCCAGCGCCAGCACGCAGTCGCTGATCCCGCCCTGCACGAACTGCCGCGCCATCATCAGCGCCGTCGAGCCCGTCGCGCAGTTGTTGTTGACGTTGTAGACCGGCACCCCGGAGAGCCCCAGCTCGTACGCCGCCCGCTGGCCGGCGGTGGAGGCCTGGAAGCAGTAGCCCACCGGGACCTGTTCGACCAGTCCGTAGTCGATGCCCGCGTCCGCGAGCGCCGCCGATCCGGCCTCCCTCACCATGTCCCAGTACTGCCAGTCCCGCGACTCCGGCTTCTCGAACTTCGTCATGCCGACGCCCACGATGTACGACTTCATGCCCGACAACTCCTAGTCCCTGGGTAGGCCGAGGATCCGCTCGGCGACGACATTGCGCTGGACCTGCGTAGTGCCCCCGGCGATGGTCAGGCAGCGGGACATGAGCATCCCGTGCACCGCCCGCTCCCCCGCCCCCTCCCGTACCGCTCCCGCCGGCCCCAGCAGTTCGAGCGCGAGCTCGGCGGTCCGCTGCTGGTGCGGGGTCTGGACGAGCTTGCGCACGGAGGCGCCCGCGCCCGGCTCCAGCCCCGACACCTGCTGGAGCGTGGTGCGCAGCCCGATGCAGGCCAGGGCGTGCGCCTCGGCGGCGAGGGCGCCGATCCACGCCCTGTACGTGCCGTCGAGGTCGGCGGCGCGCGCGAGGAGCGCCTCCAGGCCGGTGTCGAAGGTCATCTGGTCGGCCATGTGGACGCGTTCGTTGCCGAGGGTGTTGCGGGCCACCTTCCAGCCGCCGTCCACCGCGCCGACCAGCGCGTCCGCCGGGAGCTCCGCGTCGTCGAAGTACACCTCGTTGAAGAGGGCCTCGCCGGTGATCTCCTTCAGCGGCCGGACGTCGATGCCGGGGGTGTTCTTCATGTCGACGACGAAGTAGCCGAGCCCCTTGTGCTTGGGCGCGTCCGGGTCGGTGCGGGCCAGCAGGATCCCGAAGTCGGCGCTGTGCGCGGAACTCGTCCACACCTTCTGGCCGTTGACCCTCCAGGAGCCGTCCTCCCCGCGCTCCGCCCGGGTCCGCAGCGAGGCCAGGTCGGAGCCCGCGCCCGGCTCCGAGAAGAGCTGGCACCAGGTGACGTCGCCGCGCAGGGTCGGCAGGACGTAGGCCTCCCGCTGGGCGGGCGTCCCGTAGGCGAGCAGCGAGGGCACCACCCAGGTGGCGATCCCGAGGTCGGCGACCTTCACACCGGCCGCGCTCAGCTCCTGCTGGACGACGAGCTGCTCGACGGGGCCCGCACCGATCCCGTAGGGCGGCGGCAGGTAGGGGGCGGCGTAGCCGGTGGGGGCCAGGATCCGGCGGGCGGCGGCCGGATCGAGCCCGCGTGCGTCCTCGATGGCGGCGCGCGCCTTCGCGCGGTACGTCTCGGCCTCCGCGGGAAGTTCCAGGTGCAGCTCGCGCCGCGCACCGCCCGCCGCGCACCGCACGGCCCGTACGCGGTGCCCGTCGCCGGGCCCCAGCAGCTGGCGGGCGACCAGCGCCCGCCGCAGGTAGATGTGGGCGTCGTGCTCCCAGGTGAAGCCGATCCCGCCGAGGAGCTGGATGCAGTCCTTGGCGCAGGAGTAGGCGGCGTCCAGGGCGGTCCCGGCGGCGAGGGCGGCGACCAGCGCGCGCACGTCGGCGGGTTCGTCCATCGCCTGCGCGGCGTCCCAGGCGAGCGCCCGGGCCTGTTCCAGCCGGACCAGCATGTCGGCGCACAGGTGCTTGACGCCCTGGAACTGCCCGATGGGCCGGCCGAACTGCTCGCGCACCTTGGCGTACTCGGCGGCGGTGTGCAGCGCCCAGGCGGCGGTGCCGCAGGCGTCGGCGGCGAAGAGCGTGCAGGCCAGGTCGCGGACCAGGGCCGCGTCCAGCGCCAGCAGCCGGTCCGGGGCGGTGACGACCCCGCGCGCCCGCACCTCGGCGGTGGGGCGGGTGGGGTCGGCGCTTTCGTGCGTACGGATGTCCAGCGCGGCGGCGTCCACGGCGAACCAGCGGGTGCCGTGCGCGGCCTCGGCGGCGAGCAGCACCAGGTCGGCCTCCCCGGCGCCGAGGACGGGCGGGGCGAGTCCGTCGAGCAGGTGGCCGCCGCCCTCGACGGCGACGGCGGTCAGGGTCCCCGGCCCGAGCGCGACCGCCCCGACCCGGCCCGCGAGTGGCTCGGCGCCGGCCCGCTCCAGGAGTACGGAGGCCAGCGCGCTCGGCAGGTACGCCCCGGGCAGCGCGGCCCGGGCCGTCTCCTCGACGACGACGGCCAGGTCGAGCAGGGTGCCGCCGTCCAGGTGCGGGTCGAGCAGCCCCTGCGCGGTCAGCGCGTCCCAGTAGGCGGGCCGCGCCCCGGTCTGCGGCGGGGTGTCGAGCAGCTTGCGGACCTCCTCGGGAGGCACGGCCCGCGCGACCCACCCGCGCACCGCCTCGGCCAACTCGCGCTGCTCCTGCGTGATTCCGATGCCCATGCGCGGCAGACTAGAACACGTTCCAATCTGACGGAAGGTCAGATGAGGGGTCATTCGGGGACCGGGGGCGGGAACCGGCGCCGGAGGGGACGGCGTCCATCGATGAACAAGATCGATTACGGGTTCGAAGGAGTCTGAAAATGACCGGCACGGCCACCCGATACCTCTATCTCGCCCGGCACGGCGAGGCATCACCGGACGAGAGCGGGCTCACCGAGGCGGGCCGCCGACAGGCCGCACTCCTCGGCCGGCGCCTGCGGAACGTCCCCCTCGCAGCCGTCCACCACGGCCCGCTGCCCCGGGCGCAGCAGACGGCCCACCTGATCGGCGACCAGCTGACGAACGTCCCCCTGCACCTTTCGGAAGTCGCGGGCGACTACGTTCCCTACATGCCGCAGCGGGATGAACTCCCGCCGGAATCGGCCGACTTCTACCTCCGCTTCCTCGCCGGCGCCGACGAGGAGGAGCGAGAGAACGGACCCGCACTGGCCCGCCGGGCGATGGACCTGTTCACCGGGCCGGTGGACGGCACGGAGGACCGGCACGAGCTGGTCGTCACCCACAACTTCCTGGTCGCCTGGCTCATCCGGGACGCCATGCACGCGCCGAAATGGCGCTGGCTCGGCCTCAACCACGGCAACGCCGCCCTGACGGTCATCCGGTACGCGCCCGACCGGCCCGCAACCGTCCTCTGCTCCAACGACATGCGGCACCTGCCGGCCGAACTGCGCTGGACCGGCTTCCCGCCCGAGTTGCACATCTGAAAGAGACCGTCCGGGGGCGCGGTTGCCCGCGCCCCCTCGGGTGGTGCGGGGTCGGCGAACTGGTTCGCATGCGCGAGGTGCGGCCCGGGCTGCCGGCGATCAGGCTCTTCAGACCTCGAACGAACGAGTACGTCGAGTGCTCCACCAACTCCAGACGACGTGCCCCACCAGAGCGAGCGCAACAGCAACCGCTATGAACCGGACAGCACTCCAGGTGATTTCGACGACCGAACCTGCCCCACGCGCCTCGACGGCCAAGCGCATGGAGGTCTCGTAAAAGGCTACGAGCGGAATGAGCAGCCGAAAGAAGAGGCCGCCGACACCCGAGACCCGCGCCAGGTTGCCCAAGAACCCGATAGGTGCGCCGAATACGAGCGCCAGCGTTCCCCACATCACGATCCCGGAGAGCAATCCGACACCCGAGGCGCCGACCTCCATTCCATTCGGGGCGGCAACACCGATACCTTTGAACAGATAGTAGGCGACCACCCCTATGGCCAGCCCGAAAGACGCAAGAAGGGCTGATTCAATTTTGGATCGGCGGAAATAACCCACCAGGAACGCGTAACAGGCCCATGACCACCCGCCGGAGAAAACAGCATTCACGACCACACTGACGGGATTGTCCCATTTTTCAGAAATGGGGCCCAGCAGGCCGAGCACCAGACCAGCCCCGAGTGGCGCTGCCACCGACGCAGCACGAGCGCGCGGAAAGTTTATGATTTCCCTTCCCCGTCCGTTCTGAATCCAAGCGAAGACGACGCGACTCCGGGTCCGCGTGTGGATCCGGAGTCGCGCACAAGTCTACTACCCCTAGCCAGAGTTAGGCGTTGTTGTAGTAGGCGTAGCAGGTGTAGGCCATGCCGATGGTCACGTTGGCGTAGGAAGTCTGCCCCTTCGCCACCCAGCCGCTCGAATAATCGACGTTCCTGACCCTGACCGTGGTCAGGTGCCCCACATTTGCAATGTAGTTCGAGTAGCACTTCTTTCCGTCCAGGCCCGCCGACTGCCACCCATAGCACCACGTGCCGTGCGTGACCTGCTTGCAGGTGTTCCCCGTCGACTGGAAGGCGCTCGCCGAACCGCTGATTTCGAGCTTCACCACACCCCACTCGGAGGGGTTGCCCAGCTCCGCCGGCGGCTGCACCCCGTCGCCGCGCTTATGAATGACGACCTGCCCCGCCTTGAGATCGGCGGTGTCCACAACACCGGTAGCGGTCCCGGCCTGAGAACCGTTCGCGGCTGCCGGCGTGGCAGCGCCGAACACTGCGAGCGCCGCGCTCACAAAGCCGAGAGCTGCCGATTTTCCGAATTTCCTCACGTCATGTCCCCCTCTTCGACTCCCCCGGTGGGGTTTTCGGAGGAATCCTCGACGAAGCAATGACGGCAGTCAATCCAATTAGAGGTTGCCGGAAAACATTCTGGCTGATTCACGGACCCGATTTGGTGCACACTGTTCAGCTTTCCGCCAAAATTCAGCGACCTTGATGCCACCGCTTCTCTGCAGCGGAAGCCGGGTGATGGCTTGATCTTTGCGCGCCGACTCAGGCGGTCTCCTGATCGGCCGCAGCTGACCGGCTACCGCCGATGTGTCCTGCGCCGTACAGAGGCACACACAGCACGATCATGCTCCACTCGCGGTCCACGCAGCAGGTCGCCCTCGGGCCGCCGGCTGAAGTCCAGGGCCCGGCCGCGGCGGTCGAAGCACGCGCCTGCGAGCCGGGTCGCCGCGGGGCGGAAGGTCTCGAACGCGGTCCGAGTGCACCCGCAGATAGAGGGTCCACCGACTCACTTCACCCCAACTCGGGTTTCTATACAGGCTGTTGAGTACAGATGGACCGTTCACTATAGTCGGCACGGACACGGCCGGCCTGGGTCCGAGCGTGCCGCTTTCGGGAAGTAACTCCCCTTCGTGGCGCCCGATTTGGCGCCGGCGAGAACACGCCACTACGTAGGGGGATGAACCATGCGCATGAAGCGGACCCTGGCACTCCTGGTTGCCTCAGCTGCTGTCACGCTCGGAATGGCCACCCCGGCCAGCGCGTATGCATGCCAGACCGGCTTTTTCTGTCTCTACTACAACTCCAACCAGGCCGGCGCCCGATGGTTCACGGACGGGGATGTACCCAATCTCGCCGGTGAAGAATTCACCACGTGGGCCAATGGCGAGGGCGAGCCGGTGAAGAACAATGCCGCGTCGACCCAGAACGCCTCGAACTACTGCTACCGGGTCTACTACAACTCGAACTACGCGGGCCCGTACGACACCGTTCCGGCGCACTCGTCCCGGAACCTTGTGAACACGTACAACAACAACGCTTCCGTCAGGGACCTGATCTGCTGAGCATCGGCACCTGAACCGGGAAAGGGTGTTCCGCAACCGCCGTCGCGGCTGCGGAGCACCCTTCCTTGCGACCTGTAGAGGAAACCAGTGAACGTGACCACCCCTTCCTCCAGAGCGTGTGCCGGTATGGCGGTGCTCCTGCTGCCGCTCCTGTCCGCCTGCACGGCCGGCACCGCCGGTCCCGGCGGAACCCCAGGCCCGACGGCGGCGCACCGGCTCGCCGACAGCAAGGCCCTCACGCTGCCTCTGGACGCTTACCTGCTGACAACGACCGACGCGGGCACGCTCGCCCGCGGGCGCGATTCCCTCATGCAGCGGTGCCTTACCGGATTGGGCGCCCCATATACCCCTAAAGCGCTGGGAAACACCGATATCGAAACGAACGAGCGACGATACGGCCTGGCCGACGCGGAGCTCGCGAAGGAACATGGATATCACGTGCCCGACATGGACAAACGGGCCGAAGACTATCCATCGTCGGTCATGCCGCTCGTCCGGGGCGATGTGGCCACGCACAACGGCGTGCCCGTACCGCAAGGCGGATGCATCGGAGAGGTGCAGAGGGAACTTCACGAGGTCGAGCTGCAGGATGCCCTGAATCTTCCCCATAAACTCAACATGGAAAGCTACACGAAGTCACAGAAGGCTCCTGCGGTGGTGAAAGCCACCGAGGAATGGTCGAACTGCATGAAGGAATCCGGGCACGCCTACCCGGACCCCCTCGCCGCAATCAACGACAAAGAATTCGGTGCCGCAGCTCCCGGACCGCACGAGAAGGAAGTGGCACTCGCCGACGTCCTGTGCAAGCAGAAGGTGAACCTGATCGGCGTATGGTCCGACGCCGAAAGTGAATACCAGCGGTTCCTGATCGAGTCCAATTCGGCCGCTTTGGCAGGGCCGTTGCTCGCCAAGCAGAAAACCATGTCCGCCGCGAAGACGGCGACCGGCCAGTAGCCCGGCCGGGGTGCGTCGGTCGGCTTCAGCTGACTCCTCGGGTCAAGGCGACGTCGTTCAACGGATGCGTCCGGATTGATGGCGATTCAAACACCAGGCCGGCCAGGAGTGCTCAGATCGTGCCCGAATGGATGCCGACGCGACGCATGCCCGCACGGCATCAAGTCGATACGATCACGAACACCCGTGCGATGCGTCCTGCGGGCACCCTCTGCTCGGGCGCACCATCTCGCGCCCGCCCACTCTGAATCGACTGCGCACGTTCGGCGCATCGGAAGGACCAGCCATGTCAAAGTCGCCGCAGGTCGATCCCCTTACGCCGCCCACCAAGAAGAAGTTCTTTGACGGGCTCGCTCCGTGGCAGGTAGTCCTCTCCCTGCTCCCGCTGGGGCTGCTCTTCATAGGCGGTGCGATCGGCGGTGGGCTGGGCGCTCTGGGCGTGGTCACCAACGTGAAGATTGCCAAGACACAGCTGCCGACTGCCGGCAAGGTGGCAGCCATGCTAGGGGTCGGTCTCGCAGCGGCCGTCGTCTTCCTGGCGGTCGCAGGATTGCTGTCCAACGCGTTGAACGGCTGATTCAACAGCCGAGCCGCAACAGCACGGCGAAATGCACGGCAATCGGCACATGGCTCGCTGCCCGCGGCCCGGTCAGGACCGAGCCCGGCAACCGCGTCACCCTCTGGCCGTGGACGGCAAGAGGGTGCGCGGCGCCCGTCGCGCCGAACGGCACCCAGGTCCACCTGCTCGCCGGGATGACCGGCACCGGACCGGTCACCGCCCAGCGCGAGGTGGGCGGCAAGACCAACGAGATCACTGTCTTCCGGCCCCTCGGGTCAAGCCGCCCCGGCAATGCTCCGCAGGGCCGCGCTCTTTCGCAGAACACCCGGCCGGACCCCGGCGCGGATCGCCTCGGTCACCAGTTGTCGGTCACCCGGCCGCATGGCGATCAGCGGGACCTTGAGCTCCGGTTCGCCGGCCCGGTGACAGCGGATCACATACCCCTGGCGCCCCAGGTCCTCCACGACGACGCGGTCGAGGTCGGCCAGCGGTAGCCGCCGTGTGGTGAGCCCCCGGCGCAGGGCGACGCACCCGTCCGCCACCGAGAGGGCGACGAGCCAGTGCAGGGCGAAGAAGAAGACGAGCGCCGCGGCCCCGAAGGCGAACCAGACCGGCCTCGGCAGCAACCTGCCCTGGCTGGTGAGACCCTCCGTGAGCGCAATGAGAAGGCTGGGCACGGCAAGGAACAGGAGGCGGCGCGGGTCTGAGCGGACCACCACGGACGCGCCGTGTGCATGCATGGAAGAGCGCTTCTCTCGGTGGTTCGGTGCGGGATCGGGACAACCCTCAGCCGGATGTGACCGGCACGGGCTTCAGCGCCGCCTTGGCGACCTCCTTGGCCTTCTGCTCGCACGCCCCGGGCTGGTAGAGGCCGACCCAGACGACCAGGTTGCCGTGCCGGACGGAGAGCGCGCAGGTCCATTCGGTACTGTCGGCGGGCTCCCAGTACGCCCCGTCGCCGAACCCTAGGTTGTTCACCCGCTTCCCCCCGGCCGCGGCCGCGGCGAAACCGGCCTGCTGGAGCCTCGCGTTGGCCCCGTCGTCACCGCCCCGCTTGACGTCCCACCGGACCAGCGCGGTCCGCCGACCGGCCGAGGGGTCGTACCAGGCGCACGTCGTGTGCACCTCGGTCTTGTTCGCGCTGTGGAAGTCCTCCTTGGCATCCCGCCCGGTCAGCGAGATGTACTGGGTGGCCTTCTGGCAGGCCGGTACGTCGGCGTAGGCCGCGGGATCGGCGCCTTCCGCCGCCCGGTCCAGGGTGTACACACCCACGCCGACCCCCGTCGCCACCAGCACTCCGGCGGCCACCAGGGCCACCGTCCGCGACCGCCTCCGGGGCGGGGTAGGCGACGGCTCGGCGGGCGGGGCGGACTCCGTGGCCCCGGCCGCCCGCTCCACCACCTCATCGGGCTCGGGCTCGGGCTCCGGCTCCGGCTCGGGGAGCGCTTCCGGCGGCGCCACCGCGGTCGCCGTGTCGGCGGACAGCAGCCGGTCGATGTCCGCCCGCTGCGCGGCCAGCATCCGGTACACGGCGGGCGGCCACTGCAGGCCTGTCGGAGCGACCGGCCCGAGGAGTTCGAGCAGCTGCGCCGGGGTGGGCCTGGCTGCCGGGTCCTTGGCCAGGCAGCGCTCCACGATCCCGCGCAGCCCGTCGGGCACGGCACTCAGGTCGGGGGTGGAGTGCACCACGTCGTAGAGCGTCCGGAGGGTCGAGGTCCCGGCGAAGGGGCTGCTGCCGGTGAACGCCATGACCAGCATCGAGCCGAGCGAGAACACATCGCTCGCCGGGGTCAGCGGCTTGCTCTCGGCCTGCTCGGGCGACATGAAGGAGGGCGAACCGATCACCCAGCCGGTGCGCGTCAGCCCGGTATCGCCCTCGACCTCGCCCTCGGTGACCCGCGCGATGCCGAGGTCGATGACGCGTACCCCGTCCTCGGTGAGGAGTACGTTGTCGGGCTTGAGGTCCCGGTGGATCAGCCCCGCCCGGTGGATCTCCGCGAGCGCCGACGCGAGCCCCGCCGCCAGCCGGTGGACGACGGCTTCGTCCAGCACGCCGTCCGCCTTGACCACGGCCCCGAGCGAGGGCCCGGACACGAACACCGAGGCCAGCCACGGTGTCGGCGCGTCCGGGTCGGCGTCCATGACGGCCGCCGTATAGGCGCCGGAGACCTTGCGCGAGGCCGCGACCTCGCGCCGGAAACGGGCCCGGAAGTCCTCGTCGTCGGCGAAGTGCGCGAGCACCTGCTTGACGGCGACGAGCCGCCCGTCAGGCCCCGCGCACAGCAGTACCCGCCCCATGCCTCCCTGCCCGAGCACGCCGGCCACCTTGAACGGCCCCACGTGCGTCGGACCGGCCGGTCCTACGCGCTCCATTCCCCCGACTCCCTCCCCGTCGTCAGGGAGCGGATCATACAGAGACGGACTTCACGAAGGCCTCGAACGCCGCGGGGTGGACGGTGAATACGGGCCCCTCGGGGTTCTTGGAATCCCGGACGGCGACGCGGCACGGCTGAGCGGCGATCTCGACGCAATTGCCACCGGTGTCCCCGCTGTACGAAGCCCTGAGCCAGCCGGTGTCACCGAGCGGCGCACACTCGACGCACTCGCCGCCGGTGTCCCCGCTGTACGAGGACTTACGCCACTGCGCGCCCGTCAGGTTCCGGATGGTGTCCATAACGCTCCTCCATTACGCGGGCGATCCGTGCCACCGAGTCCTCCAGGGACAGGGCGGCTGCCTGCAAATGATCGTATCGGAGCGAACCCTCCCTGAGAGCTTGCGGATTGGCCGTCATATGGCCCTGTACGAAGTCCTCGGTGTAGACGATGTCGGGGTCGTCCTCGAACCGCAGAAGGGTGATCTCGCCCTGGAGCCCCGCATGGGCGCCCGCCTCGAACGGCAGGATCTGCACCTTCACCCACTCCCTCCTCTGCTGCTCCAGCAAGTGAGCGAGCTGGTTCCGCATCACCTCGCGGCCACCGATCTCCTGGTGCAGCACCGCCTCGCTCATCACCACCCACATCAGTGGCGGGTCTTCGCGGTCGAGGATCCGCTGCCGGTCCATCCGCGCGGCCACCTTCGTGTCGAGGTCCCCCTCGGTCCGCACCCCGAGCACGGCCCGAGCGTAGGCGGGCGTCTGCAGCAGCCCGTAGACCAACTGCGCCTGGAAGGTCGAGATGTACGAGGCCCGGGCCTCCATCTCCGCGTACGGCTGGAACCACGTCGGCAGCACGCTCCGCAGCACCAGTCCCACCAGCCGCGAGAAGACCCCGCCGGTGCCCAGCGCCGCGTCCACCCGCTCGGAGAAGTCCCGGGTCGGGACGCGCTTCGTCGTCTCGATCTGGCCGATCAGGGAGCCCGTACAGAAGATGATCTCGCCCAACTGCGCCTGCTTCAGGCCCGCCTGCTCCCTCAGCCGCCGCAGTTCGTAGCCGTAGTAGTCCAGCGGCGAGGCGCTGGGATCGAGCTCGCGGATCTTGACCATGAGGTGGTCACCCCCAAGTTCACGCTGTGCGTTCGGCGTTCGTTTCGCCCTGTAGCCGAGCGTAATCAGCCGGATGCGCTCCGGTGGCGTGAATCACACAACCGGTCGCGGTCGGTCAGAAGCGGTCGTCAGCCGCTCCGCGCGTATGCGGCGATAATGCTCTGCCGAACTGATCTTGGGGTGACGGGGGCCTGGCAGGTGCGGGAAGTGATCGAAGACCGGTACGCGCTGGCCGAGTTGCTCGGCCGGGGCGGCTTCGGCGAGGTGTGGCGGGCCGAGGACAGCCGGGTGGGCCGCCAGGTCGCCGTGAAGATCGGATATCCGCAGACGCCGGAGGACACCCGCCGCTTCGAGCGGGAGGCCAGCCTCGCCGGGAACCTCGCGCACCCCAACATCGCCACCATCCACGACTTCGGCCGCACCGAACGCGAGGGGCGCGACGCCGTCTACCTCGTCATGGAGCTGCTCCGGGGCCGCAGCCTGGCCGACGTGCTGGAAGCCGGCGTGCCGCCGCTCGCGGACGCCCTGGAGTGGGCCGGGCGCATCGCGGACGCGCTGGGGGCGGCCCACGCCGCCGGGATCGTCCACCGGGACGTCAAGCCGGCCAACGTGATGGTCACCGACGGCGGGCTGACGAAGGTGCTCGACTTCGGCATCGCCAAGGCCGGGGGCGCCGCCGGTGCCGCCACCACCACGACGGGTCTGACGGCCACCGGCATGATCATCGGCTCGTTCCCGTACACGGCTCCCGAGCGGTGGACCGGCGGGGCGAACGGCGTGCCCGTCGACGGGCGGGCCGACCTGTACGCCCTGGGCTGCGTGCTGATGGAACTGCTGACCGGCACCCGTCCCTTCGCCGCCGCGCGCGAGATGCACGAGCTGCTCGCCCAGCACCTCACGACCGCGCCGCCCGCCCCGAGTTCGCTGCGGGCGGGGCTGCCGGCCGCACTGGACTCCCTCGTCCTGGAGCTGCTCGCGAAGGACCCGGCGGACCGGCCCGCGGACGCGGCCGAGGTGTCCCGGCGGCTGGCGGAGATCGCCCGGAGCGAGGCCCCCGTACCCGAACCCGAACCCGCAGCCGCCCCCGCGCCCGAAGCCGTGCCGGCACCGGCGGCGTCCTTCCCGCCCCCGCCGTCCTACGCCCCCACCGTGCACACCGCGGCCGCCGACCCGGTCCGCGCGATGCTGGAGCGCCGGCTGACGCAGCTGCTGGAGGACGAACCGGCGGACGTCGTGCAACGGCTGCGCATGCTGACCGACGATCTGACCGAGGAGCTCGGCGCGCAGGACGCCCTGACCGTGCGGGCCGCCTACCACCGCGTGATGCGGGTCCCGGGGCCGTCCAGGACGATCGATCTGGAACGCCTGCTGCCGCGCATGGTGCGGGTCCTGGGCCTGGACCACCCGGACACGATCACCGGGCGCGCCGCCTGGGTCGGTGAGGCGGCGGCCTTCGGGTCCGGGGACGGCCGCCGGCACGAGCAGGAGCTGCGCGAGATCGTCGAGCAGGCGACGCGGGTGTTCGGCACGCACGCCCTGGTCACGCTGACGGCCCGCTACCACCTCGCGTCGGCCATGCACCGGGGCGCCCACGCCCGCGACGGCCAGTGGGACGCGCGCAGCCGGGAGCGAGCGCTGAGCGAGCGCGCCTGGCTGGGGCCGCTGCTGCCCGACCTGGAATGGGCCCTGACCGCCGACAGTCCCGTCCTGCTGGACGTGCGGCGCAGGCTGGCCCACGACGCCTGGCTGGTCGGTGACGTCGCCGGCGCCGCGCTCCTCTACTGGCGGCTCTTCCCCGACCTCGCCGAACTCGCCGAGCGCGGCAGTCCGGAAGTGGCCCACCGGGTGCTCCGCGCGATCGGCGAGGCGGGCGATCCGGCGGCCGCCCTGGCGCACATGAACCCGTTGCTGCGCCGGCTCCCCTTCCTCCCCGGCATGCAGGAGTTGGCCCAGGAGGTCTCCGACACCCGGGCGGACTTCCGGCGTGCCGTACGGGAGCAGCGGCGGGCCGAGGGGACGGGCGGGACGGGCGGCCTGTCCCGGCTGTTCGGCCGCTGACCGGGCGGCGGCGTACGAGCGCACCCCGGCCGTAGCGTCCTACCAGCGGGTAAGGCACCATGGGCGGCCACACACGATCACCGCCGGAGGAACCATGGCCACCCCCAAGCCGGAGACCCTCGCCGCCTTCGAGGCCGCCAAGGGGTTCATGCCCGTACGCGAGGGCCTCGCCCTGTACGAGGCGGCCACCGCGGCCGGGGCGCTCGGGCTGCCGCTGCTGGAGGTCGGCACGTACTGCGGCCGCTCCACCATCCTGCTCGCCGACGCCGCCCGCGAGGCCGGCGTGGCGGCGATCACCGTCGACCACCACCGGGGCAGCGAGGAGCAGCAGCCGGGCTGGGAGTACCACGATCCGACGGTCGTGGACCCGGAGGTCGGGCTGATGGACACCCTGCCGACCTTCCGCCGGACCCTCCACAGGGCCGGGCTGGAGGACCACGTGATCGCGATCGTCGGCCGGTCCCCGCAGGTGGCGGCCGCCTGGGGCGGCAAGCTCGGCTTCGTCTTCATCGACGGCGGCCACACGGACGAGCACGCGAGCGGCGACTACGAGGGCTGGGCCCCGCACGTCGCGGAGGGCGGCACGCTCGTCATCCACGACGTCTTCCCGGACCCGGCCGACGGCGGCCAGGCCCCGTACCGGATCTATCTGCGGGCCCTGGCCTCGGGCGCCTTCGAGGAGATCTCCGTCACCGACTCGCTGCGCGTGCTGCGGCGCACGGGCGCCGGTATCTGAGGGCTGGGGGGCACTCTCATCAGGCCGGTCATCCGACCTGATGAACGCCGGGCAGACAATCGCACCACGCCTTCGGATGGCCTACGGTCCGGACGGGCGCCGGGAGCCGGGTCTAGCATCGCGGCGTGCGCAACGACAACAGCCCCCCGCCCCCCGAGTCCGGCTCGTCCATCGACCCGGACCGGTCCTGGTTCACCCGACGCTCCACGCTCGTCGTCGGGGTTGCCGCGCTCGCCCCGGCCGCTCTGGCGGGCTGGGTCCTGACCCAGGCGTTCGCCGGGCCGGGGTCCGACGGGCAGTCCCGCTCGGCGCCGATGTCCTCCTCGCACTCGGCCGTGTCGCCGGGCCAGCGGGACGCGAAGCCGGGCTCCACCCCGAGCGAGGGCGCGAGTACGAGCCCCAGCGCCAGTCAGAGCACCACCGCGGCCGCGCCCGCACCGGCGCCCGCCAAGGGCCCGCTCACCGGCAGGACCGTCGTCGTCGACCCCGGCCACAACGCCGGAAACTTCGAGCACACCGACGAGATCGACCAGCAGGTCGACATCGGCACGGGCCGCAAGGAGTGCGACACCACCGGCACCACCACCAACGCGGGCTACAAGGAGGCGGACTTCACCCTCGACGTCTCCCGGCGCCTGCGGACCGCCCTGGAGGCCCAGGGGGCCAAGGTCGTCCTCACCCACCAGGCGGACCGCCCCTGGGGGCCCTGCATCACCGAGCGCGCCCGCATCGGCAACGAGGCGAAGGCCGACGCCGTCGTGTCCGTCCACGCCGACGGGGTCTCGGCGGGCAACCGCGGCTTCCACGTCATCCTCCCGGCCAAGGTCAAGGGCGGCGCCGCGGACACCGCGAGGATCGTCGGACCGTCCCGGGATCTCGGCGAGCGGATCGCCGGGAACTTCGCCCGCACCACCGGCTCCGCCCCCGCCAACTACCTCGGCAGCGGTACCGGTTTGGTCGTCCGTGACGATCTCGGCGGACTGAACCTGTCAACTCAGCCCAAGGTGTTCATCGAATGCGGCAACATGCGTGACGCCAAGGACGCGGCGCAGCTGACGAGTCCGGAGTGGCGGCAGAAGGCGGCTCAGGGCATCGCGGACGGTATCGTCGGCTTCCTGGGCGGGTAGTCCCCTTCGGGAGTCCGGCGGGGCCACCCGCCGACCCGATCATCTCGGCCGTCGGAAACCTTCGTACCATGGTGCAGCCCGCCCTGCTGCAGACACGTTCTGCGACCGTGGCACCACGAGACGACGACCGAGACCGAGAAGGACACCTAAGACGTGAACATCCGCTCCCTCACTCGAGGCGACGGCGTGGTGATCGGAGCAGCGGCGCTGCTGTTCATCGCCTCGTTCCTCGATTTCTACTCCGCCACCGGTATCGACCGGCCGAGCGTGTGGGACCTCGACTCCAACCACCTGACGCTCCCCAGCATCTTCCTGCTCGGCTTCATCGCCGCCGGCCTGCTGATCGCGTCCCGCTTCCAGCCGGAGCGCAAGCTGGCCGCCCTGCCGCTGACGGCGTGGGGCACCGTGCTCGCCGTCTCCGCCGCCTGGTCGTCGCTGTGGGCGCTCATCGCGTGCCCGCAGCATCTCGACCTGGGCGCGGGCTCCATCCTGGCCCTCCTGGCCACGCTGGCCCTGGCCGGTGTGGCCGTGGCCGGTGCGAAGATCCCGGCGCTCGCCGGGCAGCTCGTTCCGGAGCCGCGCCCCGCCGCCGTCCCGCCGTACGCGGGCCAGCCGGGCCAGCCCCAGCCGGGTGCCGGGTACGGCTACCCGGGCGGGCAGCAGGCCCCGTACGGTTCCACGCCGCAGCCGGTCCCGCCGTACGGCGGCACGCCGAACCCGGGTCCCGGCCCGCAGGACGCGCAGCACACCCCGGCCCCGACCCCGGCCCCGGCGGCGGACTTCACCCCGTTCTGGTTCGCGGTGCCGGTGGCCCGCCCCCTGCACGGGGAGGACGGCTCGCCGTCGCCGATCGCCGAGCTCGCGCCCGGCACCTGGTACCTGGCCGTCGAGCAGCGGGGCGCGGCCACCCTGATCGCCCAGACCCAGGACGGACGCCGCGGCGTCCTGAACGACACCTCGGGCATCCAGCGCGGCTGACCGCGCCCCGGACCCGGCCGACGGCCCCCCGCCCTTCCGGGGATGCCGTTGGCTAATTCGCCCCGTTGAGCTTGTGCTCGGCGGGGCGAAGTGCTGTCAGGTGGGAGGTGCGGGTGCGGGCTCGGGGCCTGTTGGTGCTCCAGGCGTCCATGCGTGCGAGGTTGATCGCGGTTGCGGTGAGTTGGTGCTGGAGCCGGGTCTTGGCGAGCCCGTGGTAGCGGCATTGGCGCAGGCCGGTGACTCGGACGGCGTGGGAGACCACAACCGGGTCTTGAAGGCCGACGTCACGCCCGGCCCCGCATTAGCCAACGGCATCCCCTCCGGGGGGCCGGGGCCGTTCGCTGTCAGTGGCGTCGTGTGATGTCCGCCACGGGGTTCACGGGATCGGGCCCATCAGAAGCCCGCCCACCAGCCGGTGCTGCCGAGCATGTCGGTGCCGCCGGTGACGTGGCCGGCGTTGTCGCCGGTGTAGAGCTTCATGTTGTTGTTGGCGTCGATGCCGGCGATGTCGCGCTTGCCGTCGTTGTTGAAGTCGGCGGAGAGGAGGGAGCGGAAGCCCTTCCAGAGGCCGGTGCTGCCGAGCATGTCGGTGCCGCCGGCGAGGTGGCCCGCGCCGTCGCCGGTGTAGAGCTTGAGGTTGTTGCTGGCGTCGATGCCGGCGATGTCCTGCTTGCCGTCGTTGTTGAAGTCGCCTGCGGTGATGCCCTTGAAGCCCGCCCACCAGCCGGTGCTGCCGAGCATGTCGGTGCC
>NZ_JBVIAH010000015.1:204456-226533 GCF_055574035.1 Streptomyces sp. NPDC030021 | reverse complement strand
CGGAAGCTAAGCCTTTCAGCGCCGATGGTACTGCAGGGGGGACCCTGTGGGAGAGTAGGACGCCGCCGAACAATCATTGCGGAAGCCCCGCACCAGCCCTTACGGGTTCGGTGCGGGGCTTTTCTGCGTTCAGGACACGTGTGCGGACTCCTGTAGGGTCAGGGGGCATCGAACGACCGATTTCTACAGTCACAGTGGAGGCCCCCGGGTGGAGGTCCAGGAGACTCGGGTTCAGACTGACCGAATTTTCACCATTCCGAACATCCTGAGCATGGCGCGCCTCGCCGGCGTGCCCCTGTTCTTGTGGCTGATCCTCGCGGAGTACGACGGGTGGGCCCTGGCCGTCCTCATGCTCAGCGGGATCAGCGACTACCTCGACGGGAAGCTCGCGCGGCGCTGGAATCAGATCAGCAAGCTCGGCCGGCTGCTCGATCCTGCCGCGGACCGGCTCTACATCCTGTCGACGCTCTTCGGTCTGACTTATCGCGAGCTTCTGCCGCTATGGCTCACCGGAGCGTTGCTGGCGCGCGAGCTGATGTTGCTGGTCATGGTGTGGATCCTGCGCCGTCACGGATATCCGCCACCGCAGGTCAACTTCCTCGGCAAGGCCGCCACCTTCAACCTGATGTACGCGTTTCCCTTGCTGCTGCTCAGTGACGGAAGCGGCTGGTTGGCCTGGTTGGCCTCAGTTTTCGGATGGGCGTTCGCTGTATGGGGTACAACCCTCTATTGGTGGGCAGGAATCCTTTACGTGGTTCAAGTCCGCCGTCTGGTGAAGGCTGACACCACGGCCGATTGAGCCCGCCCGGCGCCGGATGACGCGGAGGAGTTGCGAAGTCACCGACCGAGACGGGCGAGGGTCGGCACGACTGTCGTCTCCCAAGGAGGACTCTTCCGACATGAAGGCCGTCGTGATGGCCGGTGGCGAGGGAACGCGTCTTCGCCCCATGACCTCGAGCATGCCCAAGCCGCTCCTGCCGGTGGCCAACCGGCCGATCATGGAGCATGTGCTCCGGCTGCTCAAGCGGCATGGGCTCAGCGAGACCGTGGTCACCGTGCAGTTCCTGGCGTCACTCGTCAAGAACTATTTCGGGGATGGCGAAGAGCTCGGAATGGAGCTCACCTACGCCCATGAGGAGAAGCCACTCGGGACCGCCGGCAGTGTGAAGAATGCCGAGGAGGCCCTGAAGGACGACGCCTTCCTCGTCATTTCCGGCGATGCTCTCACCGACTTCGACCTCACCGATCTGATCCGCTTCCACAAGGAGAAGGGCGCCCTCGTCACGGTGTGCCTGACACGGGTGCCGAACCCGCTGGAATTCGGCATCACGATCGTGGACGAGGAGGGCAAGGTCGAGCGGTTCCTGGAGAAGCCGACCTGGGGACAGGTCTTCTCGGACACCGTCAACACCGGCATCTACGTCATGGAGCCCGAGGTCTTCGACTACGTCGATCCGGACGTCTCCGTCGACTGGTCCGGTGATGTCTTCCCCCAGCTGATGAAGGAAGGCCGGCCCATCTTCGGCTATGTCGCCGAAGGCTACTGGGAGGACGTCGGCACGCACGAGAGCTACGTCAAGGCGCAGGCCGACGTGCTTGAGGGCAAGGTCCAGGTCGAGATGGACGGCTTCGAGATCTCCCCCGGAGTGTGGATCGCCGAAGGGGCGGAGGTGAGCCCCGACGCGGTGCTGCGCGGGCCGCTGTACATCGGCGACTACGCCAAGGTCGAGGCCGGCGCCGAGATCCGCGAGCACACCGTCATCGGGTCGAACGTCGTCGTGAAGAGCGGGGCCTTCCTGCACCGGGCCGTCGTCCACGACAACGTGTACATCGGGCCCCACAGCAATCTCCGCGGCTGCGTCATCGGCAAGAACACCGACATCATGCGGGCCGCGCGGATCGAGGACGGGGCCGTCATCGGCGATGAGTGCCTCATCGGTGAGGAATCGATCGTTCAGGGGAACGTACGGATCTACCCCTTCAAGACCATCGAGGCCGGCGCCGTCGTCAACGAGTCGGTGATCTGGGAGTCCCGCGGCCAGGCGCACCTGTTCGGCGCGCGTGGGGTCTCCGGGATCCTGAACGTGGAGATCACTCCCGAGGTGGTGGTCCGGCTCGCCGGCGCGTACGCCACGACCCTGAAGAAGGGGGCGACCGTCACCACGGCCCGTGACCACTCCCGGGGAGCCCGAGCGCTCAAGCGTGCCGTGATCTCCGCGCTCCAGGCCAGCGCCATCAACGTACGGGACCTGGAGAACGTACCGCTGCCGGTGGCGCGGCAGCAGACCGCGCGCGGCAGTGCCGGCGGGAT
This sequence comes from Streptomyces sp. NPDC030021, assembly GCF_055574035.1. Taxonomy (NCBI): domain Bacteria; kingdom Bacillati; phylum Actinomycetota; class Actinomycetes; order Kitasatosporales; family Streptomycetaceae; genus Streptomyces; species Streptomyces sp. NPDC030021. The sequence goes on along the minus strand of NZ_JBVIAH010000015.1, from coordinate 224,222 downwards.
CGTCCTGCGGACCTCGCCGGGCGTGCCGGACTCCGTGGACATCATGTTCCTGGACGAGCGGGGAGCGGACCTCTCGCTCCAGGGGCAGCGCAAGCTGGACCGGGTGTACGCGCGCCAGGAGTACCGGAGGGCGTTCCCCGGGGAGATCGGAGACCTGCAGTTCCCGGGCAGTGTCTTCGACGCCTACACCGGCTCGCTGCTGCGGCGGGTGGACACCACCGGCATCGCCGACGCCGGGCTCAAGGTGGTCGTGGACGCCTCGAACGGAAGCGCGGGGCTCGTTCTGCCCAGCCTGCTGGGTCGGCTCGGTGTGGACGCGCTGACGATCAATCCAGGGCTCGACGAGTCCCGGCCGACGGAGACCAGGGAGTCCCGGCGGGCCGGGCTGGTGCGGCTGGGGGAGATCGTGGCCTCGGCGCGGGCGGCCTTCGGCGTACGGTTCGACCCGGTGGGCGAGCGGATCTCGCTGGTCGACGAGCGCGGGCGGATCATCGAGGACGACCGGGCGCTGCTCGTGATGCTCGACCTGGTGGCCGCGGAGAAGCGCAGCGGCAAGGTCGCGCTGCCGGTGACCACCACGAGGGTGGCCGAGCAGGTGGCGGCCTACCACGGTACGCAGGTCGAGTGGACGACGACCTCGCCCGACGACCTGACCCGGGTGGGGCGGGCGGAGAACACCATCTTCGGTGGAGACGGCCGGGGCGGCTTCATCGTTCCGGAGTTCAGCAGCGTCTTCGACGGTTCGGCCGCCTTCGTGCAGCTGCTCGGGCTGGTGGCGCGTACGCAGCTCACGCTGAGCCAGATCGACGCCCGGATTCCGCGGGCCCACGTGCTCAGGCGGGACGTCTCGACGCCGTGGGCGGTGAAGGGGCTCGTCATGCGGCGGGTCGTGGAGGTGGCCGGCGACCGGCAGGTGGACACCACCGACGGGGTGCGGGTGGTCGAGGCCGACGGCCGGTGGGCGCTGGTCCTGCCGGACCCGGCGGAAGCGGTCACCCACCTGTGGGCCGAGGGGCCCGACGACGGCACCGCGCAGGCCCTGCTGGACGAGTGGGCGGGCGTCGTGGAGAGCGCCGGGCAGTGAGTGCCGGGCGTGCGATGACGTAGGCGGAAGTCCGGTGGTCCGGGTGCGGGGAGTGCCGGCCCGGCCCACCGGATGGACGCATTGGGTGACTCCGCTGCCGACATGCGACGATGTGCGGCATGTCGCAGCCGCCCCACAACCGGACTCCGGCGTCTCCTGTGCCCGCGCGCCCGGACGCTTCCATGTCGCTGCTGACGCACGTGATGGACAACAGTCTCGACGAGGGCTATGCGGAGGCCGCGGCCCGGCGCGAGGCGGAGGGCACGGCGGGTCTGCCGCGGACCCTCAAGGCCAAACTGGGACTCGCGGCCGGGCTCGTCGTGACCGCCATGGTCGTCACGCTCGGTGCGGCCGAGGCGCAGATAGCGGCGCCGGTGCTGGCCAAGGAGCGTCAGGAGCTGATCGACCGGGTGGAGCGGGCGGATGACCGCGTGCACGGCCTGGAGCGTGACGTCGACCGCCTCAGGACCGATGTCGCGGCGCGCCAGCGTGCGGCGCTGAAGCAGCCCGGCGGGGGCCAGGGCGAGCTCGTGGCCCTGCTGGCGGGTGCCACGGAGGTCCGCGGGCCGGGGATCAAACTGGTGGTGGACGACGCGAAGGGCGCCTCGTCGGGCGGCGGTGGCAAACCGCGCGAGAGCTCCGGATTCTCGGACACCGGCCGGCTCCGGGACCGGGACATGCAGAAGATCGTCAACGGGCTCTGGCAGTCCGGGGCGGAGGCCATCTCCATCAACGGACAGCGGCTGACGGAACTGTCGGCGATCAGAGCCGCGGGTGACGCGATACTGGTCGACAACAGGCCGCTGGTGCCGCCGTACGAAGTGCTGGCGGTGGGGGACAAGAAACGGCTCGGCACGGCCTTCCAGGACTCGGCGGACGGACAGTACCTGCACGTGCTGCAGGAGAGCTACGGGATCCGTTACGCCCTGTCCCCGGCGGACGACCTGCGGCTGCCGGCCGCGTCGAGTCTGACCGTACGTACAGCTACACCGGCAGAGCAGCAGAAGGGTGCATCGTGATCGCGGTACTGGGCCTCTTGGCCGGAGTGGTGGCCGGACTTCTGGTCCGGCCCGAAGTGCCGGCCGTGGTGGAGCCATATCTGCCGATCGCCGTGGTGGCGGCGCTGGACGCGGTGTTCGGCGGCCTCCGCGCGATGCTGGACGGCATCTTCGTGGACAAGGTCTTCGTGGTGTCGTTCCTGTCGAACGTGGTCGTGGCCGCGCTGATCGTCTTCCTCGGTGACAAGCTCGGGGTCGGCTCGCAGCTGTCCACGGGTGTGGTCGTGGTCCTCGGTATCCGCATCTTCTCTAACGCCGCGGCCATCCGCCGGCACGTGTTCCGGGCGTGAGGCCGATGAGTACGAACGACAGCCCCGAGGAGCCGGGGGGCGCGGGCCGTCCGCCGGAGCCCCCGAAGTCTCCCGGGTCCCCGAAGTCTCCCGGGCCTCCGCAGTCTCCTGAGCCCCAGCAGCCTCCTGAGCCCCAGCAGTCTCCGGAGTCCCTGCGGCCGCCGCAGTCCTCGGAACCCCCGCAGTCGCCTCAGCCCTCGCAGCCCGCGCAGTCGCCGGAGCCGCCGGAGCCGGCCAAGGAGGCGCCGGGGCAGCCCGAGGAGACCGGCCGGCAGCGGCTCGCGGCCGGGCTGTGGCCGCCGCGGGTGAGCCGGGCCCAACTGATCGTGGCACTGCTGCTGTTCGTCCTGGGGCTGGGTCTGGCGATCCAGGTCCGCTCCAACAGCGACTCCAGCGCGCTGCGCGGGGCCCGCCAGGAGGACCTCGTACGGATCCTCGACGAGCTCGACGGGCGGACCAAGCGCCTGGAGGACGAGAAGCAGCAGCTGGAGGACCAGCGCAAGGAGCTGGAGAACAGCTCCAACCAGGCCGAGGAGGCCCGCAAGCAGACCGTCGAGAAGGAACGCCAACTCGGCATCCTGGCCGGTACGGTGGCAGCCCAGGGGCCGGGCATCACACTGAAGATCACGGATCCCACGGGTCAGGTGCAGTCCGACCAGTTGCTGGACACGCTCCAGGAGCTGCGGGCGGCCGGGGCCGAGGCGATCCAGATCAACGGGGTGCGCATCGTGGCGGGCTCGTACTTCTCGGACGAGAACGGCGGGGTCGCCATCGACGGCAAGAAGATCACACAACCCTATGAGTTCAAGGTGATCGGGAAGCCCCAGGATCTGGAGCCCGCGCTGAACATTCCGGGCGGTGTCGTCCAGACACTGGAGAAGGAGCAGGCCACCGTCGCCGTCACACGGTCGGCGAAGATCGTTGTGGATGCCTTGCGGGCTGCGAAGCAGCCTGACTACGCTCGGTCGTCATCGTGATGAATCGGAGTGATGAGTGGAGCGTCCCACGCGGGCGGATGCCTGCGGGGGGTCGGCGCACCGAAGTCGCGGTGCGTGGTGGAAACTGTCTGGTGGTTACGGACGTTGTGAGAATGTCCGGGTCGGCAGGTGTCTGCATTCGGAGTTCGTCCTGCCCCACGGGCGGGTCTGTTTAGGTCAAGGGGAATCGCCCGTGAAGTTGTTTGAGAAGTTGTTCGGCAAGAAGAACCGTGAGGAAGGCGGCGCGGCACGGCACCGCGCCGGGCACGGGGACGTGGAAGGGCAGGGCGACCGGCCGCTCTTCCGGGACGAGGTCGCCGGAGCGGGTGATGTTTCCGGCGCCCCCGGCGCGTCGACTGTTGACCCTGCTGGTACCGGACGCATAGGTTTCGGTGAACCATCAACCTCAAGTGCGGGTGGAGGGTTTGCCCCCGACCCGTATGCCACCAATGCATCCGCGGGGCATCCGCGGCGCGAGGAGCCGTCCATGTCGGCCGAGCAGATTTGCAGCAGGTGCGGACACCGCAGCGATGCGGCCAGTCGGTTCTGCTCGAACTGCGGTGCGCCGCTGCGGGCGGGTCTGACGCCGGAGCGTGCCTCGGAGACCACGTCCACGATCTCGATCTCGGGCCTTGAGGCCTACGAGGCCGAGGTATCGGGACAACCGCACGTGTCGTCCTCCTCGCTGTCCCCCGAGGCGCAGGCCGCGGTGGAAGCGCTGCCCCCCGGTTCCGCTCTGCTCATCGTGCGGCGCGGTCCCAACTCCGGGAGCCGTTTCCTGCTGGACGGTGAGCTGACCACGGCCGGCCGCCACCCGCAGAGCGACATCTTCCTGGACGACGTCACCGTCTCCCGGCGCCATGTCGAGTTCCGCAGGAGCCAGGAGGGCGGCTTCACCGTCGCCGATGTCGGCAGCCTCAACGGCACGTACGTGAACCGTGAACCGATCGACTCCGTCGCCCTGCAGAACGGCGACGAGGTGCAGATCGGCAAGTACCGGCTGGTCTTCTACGCGAGCCTGCGGGGCATCTGACCCTTTTAGGGAAGGTTCCATGCTGCGTACCCCGACCGGCGGTGCCCCGCGAAGTGGCACCGCCGGCACCGTCGGCCCGGCCGGGCGGCTGGTGAGCATCGGCACGGTGCTCACCACGCTGCGTGACGAGTTCCCCGAAGTCACCATCTCGAAGATCCGTTTTCTGGAGGCGGAGGGGCTCGTCGAGCCCCGGCGCACACCTTCGGGATACCGCAAGTTCAGCACCGACGACGTGGAGCGGCTCGCTCGGATCCTGCGCCTGCAGCGTGACCACTACCTGCCGCTGAAGGTCATCCGCGAGCAGCTCGACGCGCTCGCCCGCGGGGAGCAGATCCGCATCCCGGCGCCCACCGCGCACGGGGACTCCGCCGATCCCGCCGGACCGACGGCCGTCTACGGCGAAGTGGGGCGGGAACGCCCCACCGTGGCCCGGGTGGGCCGGGCCGAGCTGCTCGCGGCCGCCAGGGTGGACGAGGTACAGCTGGTCGAGTGGGAGTCGTACGGGCTGCTGGCCGAGGGCACGGACGGCGGATTCGACGCCGAGGCGGTCACGGTGGCCCGGCTGGTGGCCGACCTGGGCCGTTTCGGGCTGGAGCCGCGGCACCTGCGTGCGATGAAGGCCGCCGCGGACCGCGAGGCGGGGCTGGTGGAGCAGGTCGTGGCACCGCTGCGCAGGCATCGCAATCCGCAGACCAGGGCTCATGCGGAGGCCACCCTGAAGGAGCTCGCGGGGCTTTCCGTACGGCTCCACGAGGCCCTCGTACAGACCGCTCTCGGGGTCCGGCTGCCCTGAGGTGGGGGGCCCGACTACCCAAACCTGCCGAGCAGGTCCTAGGGTTGCTGTGTGAACGAGCTCGACGTTGTGGGTGTCCGGGTGGAAATGCCCTCCAACCAACCGATCGTGCTCCTGCGTGAAGTGGGAGGCGACCGGTACCTCCCCATCTGGATCGGTCCAGGGGAGGCGACCGCCATTGCCTTCGCGCAGCAGGGGATGGCCCCTGCCCGACCGCTGACGCACGACCTGTTCAAGGACGTGCTGGAGGCGATCGGCGAGGAGCTCACCGAGGTCCGGATCACGGATCTGCGGGAGGGCGTCTTCTACGCGGAGCTCGTCTTCGCCAGCGGGGTCGAGGTGAGTGCGCGTCCTTCCGACGCCATAGCCCTCGCCCTGCGGACGGGGACGCCGATCTACGGCAGTGACGGCGTGCTGGACGACGCCGGAATCGCCATTCCGGACGAGCAGGAGGACGAGGTGGAGAAGTTCCGCGAGTTCCTCGACCAGATCTCACCGGAGGACTTCGGCACCGGCCCGCAGTGAGGTGTCGGCCGCGTCGTCCTCGGGGATCTTCAGGCCATTCGATTAGCCTTTCCCCGTAAAGGGATACGGGAAACCACTCTCAGGGTGATTATCACTCGGCGTGCCGAGTGTGGCGATCGTTGACGCACCCCTGGTGACTGCCTACCTTCAAGGTGGGCAGGTCAAGGACGGAGGGTCGGCGTGAGGATCACGGGCGACGGTACGACCGGGGGCACCCCCGCACGGAGTGAGGCTGGGCCGTACCCGCTGCGCGGCGGTGCGGTCGGGTCCGCGCGCCGTCAGCCGGAGTCGACGCCGGTCGGACCGGTGGGCGCAGACCCGGAGCCCGAGCAGATCGGATACCGCGGGCCGACGGCCTGCGCCGCGGCCGGCATCACCTACCGGCAGCTCGACTACTGGGCCCGGACCGGGCTGGTGGAGCCCAGCATGCGGGCCGCCTACGGGGCGGGGACGCAGCGCCTCTACAGCTTCCGCGACGTCGTGGTCCTCAAGATCGTCAAGCGTTTCCTGGACACCGGGGTGGCGCTGCAGAACATCCGCACGGCGGTCCAGCACCTGCAGGACCGCGGGTTCTCGGACCTCGAACGGATGACTCTGATGAGCGACGGCGCCACCGTGTACGAGTGCACCTCGCCGGACCAGGTCGTGAGCCTGCTCCAGGGCGGGCAGGGCGTTTTCGGCATCGCCGTGGGCGTGGTGTGGCAGGACGTCGAGAGCGCGCTGTCGCAGCTGCACGGAGAGCGCGTGGACACCGGCGAGACCCTGGTGCGGCACAACCCGACGGACGAGCTGGCCGCCCGCCGCAACCGGGCCGTCTGACCCGGGCCGAGGCATTGTCAGTGGCGTAGGGCAGCATCGGGCTGTGAGAGCCGCGCCGACCATCCTGCACCTGGACATGGACGCCTTCTACGCCTCCGTGGAGCAGGCGTCGAAGCCGAGTCTGCGGGGCAAGGCCGTCATCGTAGGCGGCCTCGGGCCGCGCGGGGTCGTCGCCACGGCCTCGTACGAGGCCAGGCGGTTCGGGGTGCACTCCGCGATGCCGATGGGGCAGGCGCGGCGGCTCTGCCCGAACGGCGCGTACCTGATCCCCCGCTTCAGCCTCTACCGGCAGGTCAGCGACGTGGTGATGGCCATGCTGCGGGAACTGTCGCCCCTGGTGGAGCCCCTGAGCCTGGACGAGGCCTTCGTGGACCTGGAGGCGGGCGGGGTGGCCTTCGACTCGCGCAGCGCGCGGGAGACGGGGGAGCGGCTGCGGGGCGACATCCGGGCCGCCACGGGGCTCAGCGGGTCGGTGGGGCTGGCCGGGTCGAAGATGCTGGCCAAGGTGGCCTCCGAGGAGGCCAAGCCGGCCGGACTGCTGCTGATCGAGCCGGGGACGGAGCGCGAGCTGCTCGCCCCGATGTCGGTACGGACGCTGCCCGGGGTGGGGCCGGCCACGGGCGAGCACCTGCGCCGGGCCGGGATCACCACGGTGGGGGAGCTGGCGGAGGCCGGGGAGGACGAGCTGGTCCGGATGGTCGGCCGCTCGGCCGGTGCCGGGCTGTACCGGATGGCGCTCGGGCTGGACGACCGGCCGGTGGTCGCGGAGCGGGACGCGAAGTCGGTGTCCGTCGAGGACACCTTCGACGTGGACCTGCACGACCGGGTACGGATCCGCGGCGAGGTGCAGCGGCTCGCCGACCGGTGCGTGCAGCGGCTGCGGGGCTCGGGGCACTCGGGGCGCACGATCGTGCTCAAGGTGAGGCGGTACGACTTCTCCACACTGACCCGGTCCGAGACCCTGCGGGGGCCCACGGACGACCCGGCGGTGGTGCGTGAGGCGGCGGCGCGGCTGCTGGAGGGGGTGGACACCACGGGTGGGGTGCGGCTGCTCGGAGTGGGGGTGAGCGGGCTGGCGGACTACACGCAGGAGGACCTGTTCGCGCAGTCGCTCGCCGCTGAGCCGGACGGGGCGGCCGGGACCGGCGGCTCGGACAGGACGGACGGGACTGACGGCGCGGACCGGACGGACGGGGCCGGAGGGGAAGCGGTGGCGGCCGGTGCCGCCGAGGCGGCGGCCGAGGGCGCTGAGGAGGCCGCTGGGCCGCCCGGGGAGCCGGAGGAGCCGGAGCCGGCCCCCGAACGGCGCTGGACGGCCGGAAGCGACGTACGGCATGCCGTGTACGGGCCCGGATGGGTGCAGGGCAGCGGGGTCGGGCGGGTGACCGTGCGGTTCGAGCAGCCCGGATCGGAGCCCGGCCGGGTGCGGACCTTCCGGGTGGACGACCCCGAGCTGGAGCCGTCCGATCCGCTGCCGCTGGTGGGCGCCGGCCCGGATCCGGAAGGGACGCCCTAAGGGCTGTCCCGTAATCCCCGGTGGATCAGCGCGCGGCGTCAGATGCGGTGCCTCGCAAGGCGGAGGGCCGCCCGCATACTGGGCGTATTCGGGTGCTCCGACAACGCGGCGAGGTGCCGTAGCTGGTGTCGTGCGCCCGCCGCGGATTACGGGACAGCCCTTGTCTGACGCCCTAGCTCTCGTCGCCCGCCAGGCGGCCGAAGTCGCGGTTGAAGTCCGACGGCAGGGTCGTGTCCAGTCCGTAGTGGTGGTACAGCTGCAGCTCCTGTTCGGGGGAGAGGTGGCGCCCGACTCCGAAGTCCGGGGCGTCCCTGATGAGGGCGCGTTCGAAGGGCACCCGCAGGGTGTCACCCACCAGCTCGCTCGGCTCCAGCGGGACGAAGGCGTCCCGGCTGAAGAGCCCCGTACGGACCGCGGCCCACTCCGGGACGCCCGTGGCATCGTCGAGGTAGACCTCGTCGATCGTGCCGATCTTGGTGCCATTGCGGTCGAACGCCTTGCGGCCGATCAGGCTGCGCGGATCGATGTCGGTCTGCACGGTCCCTCCAAAAGGTCGCAACTGGTCCGTAATGACTACAGAAGTGCATATTCGCAGCGGAGGCCACTCGGGGAGGGTCCAGATCCTCGCTGGTACCCTGGTGAACGGCTGTCGACCCTGTGCGGGAGAGTCCTCCGAGTGAGCAAGACGGAGGCGCCGAAGGAGCAAATCCTCCCCGGAATCTCTCAGGCATACGTACCGCACGGACGAGGCCACTCTGGAAAGCAGGGCGGGTACCGGGCGCACAGTGCCGGTCCCCCTCCTCACCGACGGTGAAAGCCGGAACTCTCGGGAGACCCCCGTGACTCCGGTGAAACTCTCAGGTGCAGATGACAGAGGGGGAGGCCGTCCGGGTGCCCGCGCCGTGGTGCCCCTCGCAGGTCATACGACCAGGAGGCCTCCGTACATGACCGCCAACCGCATTCCGCTCTCCCAGCTGGAGCGAGGCATCCCCTTCGAACAGCGCCACATCGGCCCGGATGCCGAGGCGCAGGCGAAGATGCTCGCCCAGGTGGGCTACGGCTCCCTGGACGAACTGACCGCTGCCGCGGTCCCGGATGTGATCAAGACCGCCGAGGCGCTCGACCTGCCCGAGGCGCGTACCGAGGCCGAGGTGCTGGCCGAGCTGCGCTCGCTCGCCGACCGCAACCAGGTCCTCTCGCCGATGATCGGTCTCGGCTATTACGGGACCTTCACGCCGCCGGTGATCCTCCGCAACGTCATGGAGAACCCGGCCTGGTACACGGCGTACACGCCCTACCAGCCGGAGATCTCCCAGGGCCGCCTCGAAGCGCTCCTGAACTTCCAGACGGTCGTCGCCGAGCTGACCGGGCTGCCGACCTCGGGCGCCTCGCTGCTCGACGAGGGCACCGCGGCCGCCGAGGCCATGACCCTGGCCCGCCGCGTGGGCAAGTCCAAGGGCAACGTCTTCCTGGTGGACGCCGACGCGCTGCCGCAGACCATCGCCGTCATCGAGACCCGTGCCGAGCCGATCGGCATCGAGGTCGTCGTCGCCGACCTGTCCGCCGGCATCCCGGCCGAGGTCGCCGAGCGCGGCATCTACGGTGTCCTGGTCCAGTACCCGGGTGCCTCCGGTGCCGTCCGGGACATCAAGCCGGTCATCGACCAGGCGCACGAGCTCGGCGCCATCGTCGCCGTCGCCGCGGACCTGCTCGCGCTGACCCTGCTCACCTCCCCGGGTGCGCTCGGCGCGGACATCGCCGTCGGCACCACCCAGCGCTTCGGCGTCCCGATGGGCTTCGGCGGACCGCACGCCGGCTACATGGCCGTCCAGGACAAGCACGCCCGCTCCCTGCCCGGCCGCCTCGTCGGCGTCTCCGTCGACGCGGACGGCAACAAGGCGTACCGCCTCGCGCTCCAGACCCGTGAGCAGCACATCCGCCGCGAGAAGGCCACCAGCAACATCTGTACCGCGCAGGTGCTGCTTGCCGTCATGGCCGGCATGTACGCCGTCTACCACGGCCCGGACGGCCTGCGGACGATCGCGAGCCGCACCCACCGCTACGCCACCCTGCTCGCCGCCGGTCTGACGGCCGGCGGGGTCGAGATCGTGCACGGCTCGTACTTCGACACGATCACCGCCCGCGTGCCGGGCCGTGCCGCCGAGGTCGTCGCCGCCGCCCGCGAGGGCGGGGTCAACCTGTTCCAGGTCGACGCCGACCTCGTCTCCGTCGCCTGCGACGAGACCACCCTGCGCGCCGACATCGAGGCCGTCTGGGCCGCCTTCGGCGTCACCGCCGGCATCGAGGCGCTGGACGCGACCACGGCCGACACGCTGCCCGAGGGCCTGCTGCGCTCGGACGCGTACCTGACGCACCCGGTCTTCCACCAGCACCGCTCCGAGACCGCGATGCTGCGCTACCTGCGCAAGCTCTCGGACAAGGACTACGCGCTGGACCGCGGCATGATCCCGCTGGGCTCCTGCACCATGAAGCTCAACGCGACCACCGAGATGGAGCCGGTGACCTGGCCCGAATTCGGTCAGCTGCACCCCTTCGCGCCGGTGGAGCAGGCCGAGGGCTACCTCACGCTCATCAACGAGCTGGAGGAACGTCTCTGCGAGGTGACCGGCTACGACAAGGTCTCCATCCAGCCGAACGCCGGCTCCCAGGGTGAGCTCGCCGGCCTGCTGGCCGTCCGCGCCTACCACCGGGCGAACGGCGACGAGCAGCGCACCATCTGCCTGATCCCGTCCTCCGCGCACGGCACCAACGCCGCCAGCGCCGTGATGGCCGGCATGAAGGTCGTCGTCGTCAAGACCGCCGACGACGGCGAGGTGGACGCGGCCGACCTGCGCGCCAAGATCGAGCAGCACCGCGACGAGCTCGCCGTGCTGATGATCACGTACCCCTCGACGCACGGTGTGTTCGAGGAGCACGTCGCCGACATCTGCGCCCAGGTGCACGAGGCCGGCGGCCAGGTCTACGTCGACGGTGCCAACCTGAACGCCCTGGTGGGCCTGGCCAAGCCGGGTCACTTCGGCGGCGACGTCTCGCACCTGAACCTGCACAAGACCTTCTGCATCCCGCACGGCGGCGGCGGTCCGGGCGTCGGCCCGGTCGGTGTCCGGGCGCACCTGGCCCCGTACCTGCCGAACCACCCGCTCCAGCCGACCGCGGGCCCGGAGACGGGCGTCGGCCCGATCTCGGCCGCTCCGTGGGGTTCGGCGGGCATCCTGCCGATCTCGTGGTCGTACGTGCGCCTGATGGGCGGCGAGGGCCTCAAGCGCGCCACCCAGGTGGCGGTGCTCGGCGCCAACTACATCGCCAAGCGCCTGGAGCCGCACTACCCGGTGCTCTACACCGGCCCGGGCAACCTGGTCGCGCACGAGTGCATCATCGACCTGCGGCCGCTGTCGAAGTCCACGGGCGTGAGCGTGGACGACATCGCCAAGCGCCTGATCGACTACGGCTTCCACGCGCCGACCATGTCCTTCCCGGTCGCCGGCACGCTGATGATCGAGCCGACGGAGTCCGAGGACCTCGCCGAGATCGACCGCTTCTGCGACGCGATGATCGCCATCCGCGGCGAGATCGAGCGGGTCGCGGGCGGCGAGTGGCCGGCGGACGACAACCCGCTGGCGAACTCCCCGCACACCGCGGCGGCGCTGGGCGGCGAGTGGAACCACCCGTACACCCGGGACGAGGCCGTCTTCCCGGGCGGGGTCACGGCCGCCGAGAAGTACTGGCCGCCGGTGCGCCGCATCGACGGTGCGTTCGGTGACCGGAACCTCGTGTGCTCCTGCCCGCCGCTGGACGAGTACGACGCCTGAGGTGTTCCGCGTCGTACGGCCGCCGTATGACGGTCGTACGACATGAACAAGGGGCCGGTCCGGGAGAGTCTCCCGGACCGGCCCCTTCGCCGTTCGCTACGGTCGGCCGGACAGCTCTATCGCCTAGGCCGCCGCGAGCGGGCGGTGCGGGGCGATGATCTGGCCGTCCGGCAGCAGTTCACCGGTGTCCTCGAAGAGCAGGACGCCATTGCACAGCAGGCTCCAGCCCTGCTCCGGGTGGTTGGCCACCGGGCGTGCGGCCTCCCGGTCGGCGGATTCGGCTGACGGGCAGGCTGGCTGGTGCTGGCACATGGATGCGTTCTTTCGCTGCGGTGTGGTCTGTGTGCTACGGCTCGATGCGTGATTCATGGCCGTCCCCCTGGGTCATCCCCGCACCCGCGGGGAGCGTGTCATCAGTCTTCCCCCATGACAGCCGCTTCGCAGGTATTTCCCGGCAGCTGTCCTCACAGATTGATGACGCATCACTCGTGCGGGCGGTTCAGGCCAACTCCCCTGTCATTTCGGATGGTTCGCAAGTGGCCCGGCCGGACTAGGCCGAATGGGCGATTCGGGTCAGGCGGCGGGCGCGGCCAGGGAGGGCGGCGCCGCCGTAGGCGCCGGGGTCAGCCGACGGGTCAGTACCGGCAGCAGCTCGGAGACCGGATGCGGCCGGTACGCGGCGATGCCGGGCGGGGCCGGGGCGAGGGGCACCAGCAGGTCCTCGCCGGCCGGCAGCCCGGCGGCGGCGTCGGCGCCCACCGCCCCGTGCAGCCACAGGGTCAGCATGTAGAGCTCCGGAACCGACAGCAGCCGTGGCTGGTAGCCGGTGGTGAGGGATTCCGCCTGGCGCAGGGCGCGTTCGGTGGCCGCGACATAGGGGCCCTCGAAGAAATGGGAGAAGACCCAGCCGTCGGGAGTCAGCCGGGTGTCGGCCGCCGCGATGTAGCGGTCCCCGCTGCGGATCAGGAACCGCCAGCCCGTGAGCCGGCTACGCGGCGGCCTGCCGCCGGCCGCGAGGTTGGACATGCCCAGCCGGTCGAGGACGTGGACCGGAAGCGGGAGTTCGGCGGTCAGCGGCCCCTGGTTCGCGCGCAGGGCCGGGGTGTGCGCCTCGTGGACGGCGGTGGGGGAACCGAGTGCCGCGAGGACGCTGCGCAGGGCGGGCGCGGGAGCCGGAGGGACATGCAGCGGCATGGTGGGTCGCCTCTCACTTGGGAGACACGTGGAACGGGGGCAGGTGCGGACTCGCATTCTGGGGCCAGAGGGGGGCCGAGGGGCAATGGCCGCGCGCCAACTCTCTGCCTCGTTTGCGGAGTTTATACGACATGTGTTCATGCAGTGTTTCGGCTAGCTGTCCCGCCTATTGCCGGCAAGGCGCTTACCGGACCCGCTGACATGGCATTCATGCCGGATGCACGCGAACATGTCGCGCTGACCTCGGAGGTTACCGGACGGGGGCTCGGCTGGAAAGCTTCGGTTATCCGAACGAGGCAAAGTCTAAGCGGAATTTGCATACCGCGACTTGCCACGTGAATGTGCCGAAGCGCCCTTCGGCCAAACCGGCGCGCGCTCCTCGTCACGCACGCCTCCCGCGCGTTATGGATCACGCTGCCGGGGCATCATCGACCGTAACGCGAGCCTGGGTGTACCGGGCCAGGCCCACTCGAGGAGGGACGCTTCGATGGGGGAGAAGGTCGTGGCAGGCGGATTCGACCTGTCCGATCGGCAGCGGTATCGAAGGAAGCTTCACGAGTGTCTGGAGGGACTGGAGCGGCTCCTGGCGGAGAAGAGGTTCGATCGTCCGAAGAACATGATGGGACTGGAGATCGAGCTGAATCTCGCGGGTGCCGACGGGTTGCCGAGAATGCTGAATGCACAGGTACTGGAGCGGATTGCGAGCCCCGATTTCCAGACCGAGCTGGGAATGTTCAATCTGGAGGTGAACGTCCTCCCGCACCGGCTCGGCGGCCGGGTTTTCGACCAGCTCGCCGAGGAACTCAGCGCCGGGCTGGGCTATGCCCACCGGCAGGCCGCGGAGATCGACGCCGGAGTGGTGATGATCGGTATTCTGCCGACGATCTCCCGCGCGGACCTGGTCACCGCGAACCTGTCGGCGGTGGACCGCTACTCGCTGCTCAACGAGCAGATCCTGATGATGCGCGGGGAGGACTTCACGCTCGACATCGACGGCGTCGAACGGCTCATCTGGACCTCCGGGTCGATCGTGCCGGAAGCCGCCTGCACCTCCGTACAGCTGCATCTGCAGGTGACCCCGGCCCGGTTCTCGGCGGTGTGGAACGCGGCGCAGGCGGTGGCCGCGGTGCAGATAGCCGTCGGCGCCAACTCGCCCTTCCTGTTCGGGCGTGAGCTGTGGCGGGAGTCGCGGCCGCCGCTGTTCACGCAGGCCACCGACACCCGGCCGCCCGAGCTGCAGGCCCAGGGCGTGCGGCCGCGCACCTGGTTCGGGGAGCGGTGGGTGGACTCGGCGTACGAGCTCTTCGCCGAGAACGTCCGCTACTTCCCCGCCCTGTTGCCGATATGCGACGAGGAGGAGCCGCTGCGGGTGCTCGCCGAGGGCGGGGTACCGGGGCTGCAGGAGCTGGTCCTGCACAACGGCACCGTCTACCGGTGGAACCGGCCCGTGTACGGCGTCGCCGACGGGGTGCCGCACCTGCGGGTGGAGAACCGGGTGCTGCCGGCCGGGCCGACGGTCGCCGACGTCGTCGCCAACGCCGCCTTCTACTACGGGCTCGTACGCACCCTCGCGGACGAACCGCGCCCGGTGTGGACCCGGCTGCCCTTCGCCGAGGCGGAGGCGAACTTCGACGCGGCCTGCCGGTACGGGATCGACGCGCGGCTGCGGTGGCCGCGCCGGGGCCGGGCCGGGGGGCTGGCGAGCGTGCCCGCCGTGCGGCTGGTCCTGGACGAGCTGCTGCCGATGGCGGCGGCGGGGCTGGATGCCTGGGGCATCGAGCCCGCGGACCGGGACCACTACCTCGGCATCATCGAGGAGCGCTGCCGGCGCCGGGTGAACGGGGCGACCTGGCAGGTGGACACCTACCACCGGGCGCTCGCCGCCGGACTGGAGCGGGACGAGGCACTGGCCGCGACGACCCGGCGGTACACCGAGCTGATGCACAAGGGCGACCCGGTGCACACCTGGCCGGTCGGGCTGACGGAGGAGGTGAGCGTCCCGGCGCCCGTCGTGCGCTGACCGGCCGCGGGGCGGGGCGGGCCGGTGCCCCGCGCCGCCGTCCGTCCGCCGTCCCCGCGCCCCGTCCGCCCGCCGTCCGTCCGCCGCCGTCCGGTGATCCCGGTGCAGGCCCCGCAGTGATCCTCCCGGTCCCGCGAGGAGGCAGTATGGGGTGGTCGCAACGGGATGGCAGGACGGAGTCGGGCGTGCGGACGGAGCCGGAGCCGGTGTTCGTGGAACTGGACGAGGGCGGGCGGCGGAGCCTGCTGCGCACCGAGACGCTGCTCGTCCTCGCGCTGTCGCTGGGCGCGAGTGGGGTCTCGGCGCTGATCAGCTTCATCGGCTCGCTCACCAAGCCCGGCGGCCTCAAGGACCAGGCGGCCACGCTCAACGGCTCCTACGCCCCGGGCCGGCCCTGGCTGGACCTCGCCTGGCAGCTGTTCGGCATCGCGAGCGCCCTGGTGCCCGTACTGCTGGTGGCGCACCTGCTGACCCGTGAGGGCGCCCCCGGGCTGCGGGTGCTGGGCTTCGACCGCACCCGGCCCTGGTGGGACCTGGGCCGGGGCGCCCTCGTCGCGGCCGGCATCGGCAGCGCCGGGCTGGCCTTCTACCTGGGCGCCCGGGCCACCGGATTCAACCTCACGGTGGTGCCGGAGGCGCTGCCCGACGTGTGGTGGAAGTTCCCCGTACTGATCCTCTCCGCGCTGCAGAACGCCGTGGTGGAGGAGGTCATCGTGCTGGCCTACCTGCTGCGCCGGCTCGGCCAGCTGGGCTGGTCGCCGATGGCCGCGCTGCTGGCCAGTTCGGTGCTGCGCGGCTCGTACCACCTCTACCAGGGCATCGGCGGCTTCATCGGCAATGTGGTGATGGGCGTCGTCTTCGTCCTCGCCTACCGGCGCTGGGGCCGGGTGGGACCGCTCGTCGTCGCGCACGCGCTCCTCGACATCGTGGCCTTCGGCGGGTACGCCCTGCTCGCGGGCAAGGTGGGCTGGCTGCCGACGCCGTGACCCGGGGCGGGTCCACCCGATCGGACCTTCCGGGCGGTGGCGGCCGCCGGAGCGGTGCGACCCTGGGGCGAGTGAGGAGGCGCGCCCGGTGGCTGTTCTGGACACCCTGGTACCGTTCGCGCCCTTCTTCGTGCCCGTGGTCACCGGCCTGGTGGGCGGCATCAGCCTCCTCGTCCGGGACCGCCGCGAGGCGCGCAGCACCGACCACCGCTACCGCAGGCGACTGGAGAAGGCCCAGCTGGAGATCCAGTTCCTCTCGGTCTGGATCCAGGCCAAGCAGCTGGCGCCGACCGACTCCCCGCCGCCGGACCCGGAGCCGGGGCGCTGGCTGGACGAGTGCTACGCGTCGGTGCGCCGGGCCAAGGACAACACGGGCGGCCGCCACCGGACGGGGCCGGTCTCGCTGCGGCGCATCCTGCTGCTGGGGGAACTGAGCGGTCCGGCGAAGAGCATGCGGGTCGTCTACTGGGTCTCCCTCGTCCTGTTCAACGTGGCGCTCGCGTGGTGGGTGAACGCGCTCATCGCCGGCGTACCCGGTTTCATGCACGAGGAGGGCGTCTCCGAGTCCGAGGAGATCGCCTTCTATCTGGGGGTGGCGGGCGTCCTGTTCGCCGTGTCGGCCGGCCTGTGGGGATGGACGGTGCACCTGGGCGCGGCGGAGCCGGGACAGGTCTACCGCAAGCGGATCGACTCGGCCGCCTGGGTGGAGCAGGAGGAGAAGCGGCGGAGTGCCGCACGCGCGAAGGCGGATGTGAAGGCGAGGTCGAAGGGGGGCGTCGGGAGGAAGGGCGACGGGGGCGGCTCCGGGGGGGGGGGGGGGGGGGGGGGGGGGGGGGGGGTGGGGGGGGGGGGGGGGGGGGGGGGTTTGGGGGGGGGGGGGGGGGGGGCCCCCCCCCCCACCCCCCGGGAGCGCGCGTCCGTGCCCCGTGGTCACCCCGCCTGTCCGGCCCCGGGCGGGGACGCGAGGAGCTCGCCGTCGACGACGGTGACGGCCCGGCCGGTCAGCAGGGTGCGGTCGCCCGCCAGGGTCACCCGTACGAGACCGCGCCGCGCACCGCCCTGGAGGCCGGTCAGCTCGGTACGGCCCAGCCGCCGTGCCCAGAACGGGGCGAGTGCGGTGTGGGCGCTTCCGGTGACCGGGTCCTCGTCGATCCCGAAGGCGGGGAAGAAGCCGCGGGAGACGAAGTCGTAGCCGAGGGAGGGATCCTCGGCGGGCGCGGTGACGATCACCCCCCGCCGGGCGAAGGCGCGCAGGGCCGCGTGGTCCGGCTCCAGCTCGCGGACGGTCTTCTCGTCGGCGAGCTCGACGACGAGGTCACCGATGTGGTCGGCGGTGTCGTGCACGGAGAGGATCGGGGGGCCGCCGAGCGCGTGGTCCACGGCAGGTGGCGCCGGGACCGGGGTGAGTG
Organism: Streptomyces sp. NPDC030021; assembly: GCF_055574035.1. NCBI lineage: Bacteria > Bacillati > Actinomycetota > Actinomycetes > Kitasatosporales > Streptomycetaceae > Streptomyces > Streptomyces sp. NPDC030021. The sequence continues at coordinate 206,688 of NZ_JBVIAH010000015.1, read as the reverse complement.
AGGACGTCGGGAAGTCCATGGTGATCGTGCCGTCCCCGGCGGTCTCGGCGGTGAGGATGCCGCAGCGCGCGGAGAAGCGGATCCGTCCCGTGGCGAGCCCGTTGGTGGCCAGTACGTGCGCGGTCGCCAGGGTGGCGTGGCCGCACATGTCGACCTCGGCTGCCGGGGTGAACCAGCGCAGCGCCCAGTCGGCGTCCCCGCCGGGCGGCAGGGGGTGGGCGAAGGCGGTCTCGGAGAGGTTCATCTCGCACGCGACCTGCTGGAGCCAGGCGTCCGGGGGGAACGCGGTGTCGAGCAGCAGGACTGCGGCGGGGTTCCCGTGGAAGGGGCGGTCGGTGAAGGCGTCGACGATTCGGATGCGCATGCCCCGACGGTAGGGCGATTTCTTGATCGTCGACAAAGGCCAATCCGGGGTGACTGGCCCTGTCGGGTCGGCGCGTGGGCGGTCAGGTCCGGGAGAGGGCCAGGGTGCCGGAGAGGAGGGGGATGAGCGTGAAGTTCCCGTTCCCTCCGCCGCAGGTCGGGGCCGTGTCGGCGGTGCCCGAGACCTTTGTTCCGGTGTTGTACCGGCCGTCGCCCCGGGCCGGTACGAACGTCGTGAAGTGGTCGTTGAAGCCGCCGGCGCCGTAGTAGTACACGCACTGCTGGAGGTTGATGTAGCGCCCGGCGGAGAGGTCCAGCGCCTTGACGTCGGACAGCAGGGGGACGAGGTAGTAGAGCCCGCGGCCGGCGGCGCACTCCGGGGTGGTGTCGGGGGTGTTCGAGACGTTGGTCCCGGTCGAGAAGTCCGAACCGCCGCGGGCGATCACCGTGGTGATGTGGTCCTTCTGGGCGGCGGAGTAGTAGACGCACTGGTGCAGGTTCAGGTATCGGCCGGCGTTGAGGTCGAGGGCCTGGACGGCCGCCAGCGGGTGGATGGGCTCGAAGTTCCCGTCCCCGGGGCCGCAGGACCGGTTCTGGTCGGGGGCGGTGGACGTCGCCGTCCCGGTCGTGAAGCGGCCGTCGCGGCTCGGGACCAGGGTCGTGAAGTAGTCGACGCCCGGGAAGGGCAGGTACACGCACTGGTGCAGATTGAGCTGGTTGCCGACCAGCTGCCGGGAACCGTCGGCCGTGGCCGGGCCCGGCGGTACGAGGAGCAGCGCTGCGGCGCTGACGGCGGCGGCGAGCCACTTCCTGACGCGTCCCTGAAGGCGCACGGACATCCCCTTTCTGGGGTTTCTGAAGGGTTGCGGGGCTTTACAAGGTGTTGAGCCCTGTTTGCCGTCAGCTCAGCACATACGTCCGCTCGCCCATCGCCCGGAAGTTCTGGCGTCAATCCACCCCAAAGCGTGCAATCCGTTCGACTGTCGCTGACGTGTTCCGATATATCGTTGACACATCGCGAGCCGTCGCCGATAGTGGAGGCATCGGACAACCGATGACGCAACGACAACGTGACGGAAGGAGCGCAGACATGCGTTCACACGGACAGCACGGACACGACCACGGACATGACCACGGACATGACCACGGACGGGGTCACGACCACTGCGGGCCCGATCGTCGGGAGGGTTTCAAGGGGCGGCGCGCCGCCTTCGGCCCGTTCGGGCCGCCCTTCGGCGGAGGCCCCTTCGGTGGCCGCGGCGGACGCGGGGGACCGCGGGGCCGGGCCCGGCGCGGCGATGTGCGCGCCTCGATCCTGGCGCTGCTCGCCGACCGGCCCATGCACGGCTACGAGATGATCCAGGAGATCGGCGAGCGTAGCGGCGGGGCCTGGAAGCCCAGCCCGGGCTCGGTCTACCCGACCCTGCAGCTGCTCGAGGACGAGGGGCTGATCACCAGCGCGAGCGAAGGCGGCAAGAAGCTGTTCACGCTCACCGACGCCGGCCGCACCGAGGCCGAGTCGGGCCCGGACGCCCCCTGGGCGGACGCCGGGCGCGGCTTCGACTTCGAGGCGATGCAGGAGGTCCGGACGGCCGGCATCGGCCTGATGGAAGCCTTCGGGCAGGTCTTCAAGACCGGCTCGCCCCAGCAGCGGGAGAAGGCGCTCGCGGTCATCAACGACGCCCGCAAGAAGCTCTACCTGATCCTGGCCGACGAGCACTGAGCCCGGCCGGGCCCGGCATGCAACGGCATGCAGCGGCGGGGGGGGGGGGGGGGGGGGGGGGGGGGGGGGGGGGTGTGGTGGGGGGGGGGGGGGGGGGGGGGGGGGGGGGGGGGGGGGGGGGGGGGGGGAGAGGGGGGGGGTGGGCG
>NZ_JBVIAH010000015.1:46118-204448 GCF_055574035.1 Streptomyces sp. NPDC030021 | reverse complement strand
ACACTTCGGGGAGGGGGTCGTGGAGGTCCGGCTTTTTCCTCTTCCCCCCCCTGCATTCCAACGCCATCCCCCCCCCCCCCCCCCGTTTTCTCCTCCCGCCCCCCGCCTTCGCGTGCGGTGTGGGCGGCGCGGGCGGCGAGGCCGGCCCGGCGGTCAGACGACCAGGCCGGCCAGCTTGCGCAGCGACTCGTTCAGTGCGGCGGTGGCCGAGTCCTTGAGCTTGCCCGCCATCAGGGAGACGGCGGCCCCGGTGAACTCGCCGTCGATGCGGACGGTGGTGGCCTCGCCGTCCGGGGTCAGGGTGTACCGGGTGAGGACCGCCACCCCCATCGGGCCCTTGCCGGTGATGGCGAAGAGGCGCTCGGCCTCCAGCTCCGAGACGGTCCAGACGACCTCGGCCGGGAAACCCATCATCTTCATGTTCTCGGCGAAGGTGGCGCCGACCGCGAGGGTTTCGGGTCCGCCCTTGGGGAAGTTCGTGTGGGTCATGCTCCACTGCCCGTACGCGTCCCAGTCCGTCAGCTGGGACCAGAGCTGCGCGGCGGACGCCTCGATGCGTGATTCCGCGGTGACTTCAGCCATGCGACCACCCCTTCTCGTCGGGTACGTGCGGCGGAAGGTAGCCCCGGCGGGCAGAACATTCAATACTGACGACCTGTCAGATATTGCCGGTGCCGGCGGTGCGTGATCTCGACTCCGTCTCAACAGGTGTCATCCCCGTGACGGTCCTGACCTGCCCTGTCATGATGGCTGGATGCAAGCGTCAGGGAGAAATGCCGGACTGGGCCTCGCCCTCGTCTCGGCGTTCGCGTTCGGTGGTTCCGGAGTGGCGGCGAAGCCGCTGATCGAGGCGGGTCTGGATCCCCTCCACATGGTCTGGCTCAGGGTGGCCGGGGCAGCGCTCGTGCTGTCCCCGCTGGCCTGGCGCCACCGTGACCTCGTGCTGCGCAGGCCCGCGCTGCTCGCGGGCTTCGGGCTGGTCGCCGTCGCGGGTGTGCAGGCCTTCTACTTCGCCTCCCTGTCCCGCATTCCCGTCGGCGTGGCCCTGCTGCTTGAGTACCTGGGCCCGGCGCTGCTGCTCGGCTACATCCGCTTCGTGCAGCGCAAGCCCGTGACGCGCGGCGCCGCCGCGGGCGCGGCCGTGGCCGTCGTCGGACTGGCCTGCGTGGTCGAGATCTGGGCCGGGCTGAGCCTGGACCTGCTCGGCGTGCTCTTCGGTCTCGCCGCCGCCTGCTGCCAGGCCTTCTACTTCGTCTTCGCCGACCAGGGCGCCGACGGGGACGACGCCCCCGACCCGCTCGGGGTGATCGCGTACGGCATGCTCGTCGGCGCCCTGGTGATGACCGTGATCGCCCGGCCCTGGGAGATGGACTGGCAGGTGCTGGGCGGCGACGCCTCCGTGGGCGGCACGATGGTGCCCGCGCCGGTGCTGCTCGCCTGGGTGGTGCTGGTCGCGACCGTCTTCGCCTACCTGACCGGTGTGGTCTCGGTGCGCCGGCTCTCGCCCCAGGTCGCCGGCGTTGTGGCCTTCCTGGAGGCGGTCGTCGCCACCGTGTTCGCCTGGATCCTGCTCGGCGAACACCTTTCCACCTGGCAGATCGTCGGCGGCGGCCTGGTGCTCGGCGGCGCCTTCATCGCGCAGTCCTCCCGGCCCGCCGCCCCGCCGGTGCCGGCCGTGGCCGACCAGGCCGTACCGGTGCGTGAGACGACCGCGGCCGGCAAGGGTTAGACGACTCGTCCAGGGCGCGTCTTGTCGGGTCAGGCCGGGCTCGCGGCGCGACCGACAGGACAGCCCCTAAGGGCTGTCCCGCAATCCCCGGCGGGCGCACGACGTCAGCTACGGTACCTCGCTGCGTTGTCGGAGCGCCCGAATACGCCCAGTATGGGGACGCCCCTCCGCCTTGCGATGCACCGCATCTGACGCCGTGCGCTGATCCACCGGGGATTACGGGACAGCCCTTAGGATGACGGTCATGCATTCGACCGTGCTTCCGCCTCCCGCCGCCTAGCGCGGGCGGCGCCACCACGTCAGGTATCCGGCCCGGGGAGCCCCGGGCGGGTCCGTGCTGCCCGCGAAGCGATGACCTGCTTCTTTCATCCTTCACGCATGCGCGGAGACATCTCGTGTCGAACCATTCGCCCGCCGCCGGGCGCAGTCTGCTGTATCTCGTCGTCGCCGGAGCCGCCTGGGGCACCGCCGGGGCGGCCGCCTCCCTCCTCTTCCTGGCCAGTGACCTGGGCCCGCTCGCCCTGTCCTTCTGGCGGTGCGCGGGCGGGCTCGTGGTGCTGCTCGGGGTGCTCGCCGTACGCGGGTCCCGCCCCGCCACCGGCCGGGTGCGGCCCTCAGTGGCTTCGCTGATCGGGACCGGGCTCCTCTTCACCCTCTTCCAGGCCGCGTACTTCGCCGCCGTGCGCGAGACCGGCCTCGCGGTGGGCACCGTGGTCACCCTCGGCGCCGGGCCCGTGATCATCGCGCTGGGGGCCCGGTCCTGGATGGGCGAGCGGCTCGGCCGCGGTGGCGTGGCCGCCGTCGTGGGGGCGCTGGCCGGGCTGGCCGTCCTGGTGCTGGGCAGCGGCGGCGGCGAGGTGCGGCCGCTCGGCGTCGGCTGGGCGCTGCTGTCGGCCGCCGGGTACGCGGGGATGACCCTGCGGGCGCGGTGGCTCGGGCAGCGCGGGGCGGGCGGGGACCCGCTGGTGACCACGGCCTGGTCGGTCGCGGTGGGCACGGTGTGCCTCCTGCCGCTCGCCGCGGTGGAGGGGCTGCTGCCGCACACCGCCGACCTCGGCCGGGTGCTCTGGCTGCTGGTGTACGTCGCCACCGTGCCGACCGCGCTGGCGTACGCGCTCTACTTCACGGGTGCCGCGGCCGTACGGGCCGCCACCGTGTCGGTGATCATGCTGATCGAGCCGGTGAGTGCGGCGGTGATCGCGGTCCTGCTGCTCGGGGAGCGGCTGACCGGCGCCGTGGTGCTGGGCACCGTACTGCTGCTGACGGCGGTCGGCGCGCTGATCGTGGCGGAGGCCCGTCGACCGGTGGCTGCGCCCACCCCCGTGCGGCGCAGCCCTCAGAGCGCGCTGAGGTAGTCCGGGACGGCGATGCCGGGGGTCAGGTCCGCGGCGGGCACCGGGGTTCCGTACGCCGGGGCCACCGGAACCACGCCCGCCCAGTGGGGCAGGTCCAGGTCCTCGGCGTCGTCGTTCACCGGTCCGCTGCGGATCTTCGCGGACACCTCGGCGAGGTCCACGCGGATCACCGCGGTGGCGGCGAGTTCCCGGGCGTTGGCCGGCCGGGTGTCGGCGGAGCGGCCCGGGGCGACGGCGTCGACCATGGCGTCCAGGGCCGTCCGGCACTCCGCCTCGTCGGTGACCTGGTGGGCGGTGCCGTGCACGACCACCGAGCGGTAGTTGAGCGAGTGGTGGAAGGCCGAGCGGGCCAGGACCAGTCCGTCGACGTGGGTCACGGTCACGCAGACGGGCAGGCCCGGGTCGGTGCGGCGGGCCGCGAGCAGCGGGCGGGAGCCGGTCGAGCCGTGCATGTAGAGCGATTCGCCGACCCGGGCGAACAGCGTGGGCAGGACCACGGGCGCACCGTCGCGGACGAAGCCGAGGTGGCAGATGTAGGCCTGGTCGAGTATCGAGTGCACCGTCTCGCGGTCGTAGCGCGCCCGGTCGCGGGAGCGGCTGGGGACGGTGCGGTCGGTGGGCTCGTAGCTTGCGGGCGATGCGTCCCCCGGGGGCGGCGTCCCGGGCGTCTCCGTGGCAGGCGTGGGGGTCATGGTGCGGACTCCATTGCACTAGTGCATACTGGGGTTTGTGCTAGGAGACTATCGGATCACAGGGCGTCGCGCAGCGGATATCGCCGCCGGCGTGGAGGCGGGCGTGGCTTCGGGCGCGCTCCCGCCGGGTTCACTGCTGCCGCCGATGCGGGAGCTGGCGGGCGATCTGGGGGTGAACCCCAACACCGTGGCCGCCGCCTACCGGACGCTGCGCGAGCGCGGAGTCATCGAAACCGACGGGCGGCGCGGCAGCCGGGTGCGGTCCCGCCCGTCGAGCACGCCGCGGGACGCGCTGCGCATGGTGGTGCCGGAGGGCGTACGGGACCTCGCGGAGGGCAGCCCGGACGTATCCCTGCTCCCCGCGCTGGAGGGGCCGCTGGCGGCGGCCGCCCGGCGGTACGGGCAGGCGCCGACCCTCTACGGGGCGGACCCGGTCGCTCCGGAGCTCGCGGAACTGGCCCGGGCCGGCTTCGACGCGGACGGGGTGCCGCCGGGACCCGTGGCGGTGACCTCGGGCGCGCTGGACGGCATCGAACGGGTACTCACCGCCCATCTGCGGGCGGGCGACGCGGTGGCGGTCGAGGACCCGGGATGGGGCGGGGCGCTGGACCTGGTCCCGGCGCTCGGGCTGCGCGTGCTGCCGGTGGCGGTGGACGACGACGGACCCCGGCCCGAGGCGGTGGCCCGGGCCCTGGCGGCAGGGGCGCGGGCGCTGGTGGTGACCGCGCGGGCGCAGAACCCGACCGGGGCCGCGGTGGGCGCGGAGCGGGCGCGGGAGCTGCGGGCCCTGCTGGCGGACCACCCCGAGGTGCTGCTGATCGAGGACGACCACGGGAACGGGATCGTCGACCTGCCGTTGCATCCGCTGGGCGGGGTGACCCGGCACTGGGTGCTGGTGCGGTCCACGGCGAAGGCGTACGGGCCGGACCTGCGGCTCGCGGTGCTGACCGGCGATGCGGTCACGCTGGACCGACTGCGGGGGCGGCAGCGGCTGGGGCCGGGCTGGGTGAGCCGGCTGCTCCAGTACGCGGTGGTGGAGCTGTGGGCCTCGGGCGCGGTCGACCCGGTGGCGGTGGCCCGCTCGTACGCGGGGCGGCGGGACGCGCTGGTCGAGGCGCTGCGGCGGCGGGGGGTCCGGGCGCACGGGCGCAGCGGCCTGAACGTCTGGGTGCCGGTGGTCGACGAGACGGTGGTGGTGACACGGCTGCTCACCGCCGGATGGGCGGTGTCCCCCGGGGCCGTCTTCCGGGTCGAGGCGGGGCCGGGGATCCGGCTGACGGTCTCGCAGCTGACGGTCGGCGAGGTGCCGGGTCTGGCGGACGCGGTGGCCGCGGCGGTCAGTGTGGGTGCGGCGGGGGTGCGGTACGACTGACGGCGGGCCGCCTGGCCCGCCCCGGCCGCTCGGTCCTGCCCACGGGACCTCGGGGTGGTCAGGCGGCGAGCTCCGGCAGGCCGCCCGGCGCGAGGACCGACCCGGCCAGGGCGATCACGGTGCAGAGGGTGCGGTACAGGCCGCGCGCCATGTGCAAGGGCGCCGGGCCGGGCTTGCCTTGTGCCTGTGTGCGCAGCTCCGCGTCGGCGGCCGCCCGGCGTTCCAGGGACACCGCCTGGCGCTGATCAGGCGGGCCTGCGCGCCCCGGGGCGGGTCTGGGTGAGGGCCGCGCCGGCCAGCACGATCGCGGCGCCGACCGGGGTGTTCCAGTGGAGCTGCTCGCCGAGGACCAGGACGCCCGCCGTGGTGGCGATGACCGGGATGAAGTAGGTGACCATCTGGGCGGTGGTCGGGCCGACCTCCGTCACCAGCCCGTACTGCATCTGCAGGGCCATGCCCGTGCCGAGGGCGCCCAGCGCGATCACCGACAGGGTGGGCCAGAGCGGGAACGAGCTCGGCGCCGAGGTGAACGCGGCGCTCACGAGTGCGAGCTGGAGCGTGGAGACCATGAGCTGGCCGCCGGTCAGGGCCACCGGGGAGCCGGGGGTCCCGGCCAGCGTGCGGCGGACGTAGATCCAGCCGATGGGGTAGCAGAGGGACGCCAGCAGGGCGAACGCGGTGCCCTTGGCGTCGACACCGGAGAAGCCCTGCCAGGCGCCGAGCACGGTCAGGACGCCGAGGAAGCCCAGGCCCAGCCCCGCGAAGCGGCGGCGCGTCGGGCGGTCCTCGGACAGGGCGACCAGCGACAGCGCCATGCCCCACAGCGGCGAGGTGGCGTTGCAGATGCCGGCCAGGCTGGAGGGGATGCTCAGCTCCGCGTACGCGAAGAGCGAGAACGGGGCGGTGTTGAGCAGCAGCGCCGCCACGGTCAGGTGGCCCCAGGTGCGCAGTCCGCGGGGGAGCGGCTCGCGGCGGACCAGCAGCACGGTGAGCAGGGCGAGCGCGCCGAACAGGACCCGGCCCAGCGCCACCTGGAAGGGCGCGTACGCCTCCGTGCCGACCTTGATCAGGAGAAAGCTGAAGCCCCAGATGACCGAGAGGATCGCGAACCGGACCCGCCAGTCCAGGAGGCCGCCCCGGCGCCGGCCGGTGGTGGAGGCGGCGGCGGTCGTGGTGGGGGAGGCCGGGGAGGGGGAGGCGGCCGGGACGGTCGGCCCGGAGGTGGTCGGTGCGCTCATGCCCCTTACTGTGCTCGTATCAACTTCGTAGGACAAGCGAGAGTTTCTCGGGGTATCGCCGTAGCATTGCTTACATGTTGAACCTGGAGCGCCTGCGCACCCTGGACGCCCTCGCCCGCCACGGCTCGGTCAGCGGCGCGGCCGACGGCCTCCACGTCACCACCTCCGCCGTGTCCCAGCAGCTGGCCAAGCTGGAGCGCGAGGTCGGACAGCCGCTGCTGGCCAGGAACGGGCGCGGGGTCCGGCTCACCGACGCCGGGCGGCTGCTCGCCGATCACGCCGCCCGGATCATCTCCCAGGTGGAACTCGCCCAGGCCGACGTCGAGGCCCAGCGGGGCTGCGCCGTGGGCGAGTTGCGGATCGGCGCCTTCCCGACCGCCATGCGCGGGCTGCTGCCCCAAACCCTGGCCGCGCTGCGGGCCGGGCATCCGGAGCTGCGGGTCCGGGTGCGCGAGCAGGAGCCCGAGGAGAGCATGGCGGCCGTCGTGCGCGGGGACCTCGACCTGGCCCTGGCGATCGACTGGCACAACAAGCGGATGCCGGTGCCCGCCGAGCTCACCCGGACCCACCTGCTGGACGACACCGTCGACATCGCCGTCCCGGCCGGCCACCGGCTGGCCGACCGGGCCGGGGGCTCCACGAAGTCCGGGATCTCCCTCGCCGAATGCGGCGACGACGACTGGATCTCCTGGAACGAGGGGCAGTTCTGCCACGAGTGGCTGGTCTTCACCCTGCGCGGTACGGGCATCGAGCCGCGCATCGCCCACATCGCCGAGGAGCACCACACCCAGCTGGCCTTCGTGGAGGCCGGACTCGGCGTGTGCGTGGCGCCGAAGCTGGGCCGCGGCCCGGTGCCGCCGGGCGTGCGGCTGCTGCCGGTGTGCGACAGCGTACGCCGCCACGTGTACGCCGTCTGGCGCGCGGACGCCGACCGCCGGCCCTCCATCCGGGCCGCGGTCGACGCCCTGCGGCAGGCGGCCGCCGGACTTCGGTAGGTCCGCCGTTGCGTGGCCGCCTACAGCTTGCGGAAGTCCCAGGAGACGATCGAGTCGGGGGTCAGCCGGATCCAGGCGTGCCGCCCGTCGTGCGGCATCTCCTCGATGCCGAAGTTCTTGACCGGGAAGATCCGCTCGGCCTCCGCGAGCTCGGGGCAGGGCTCGCCGGTGCGCGGGGCCTCGCCCACGAAGACGGCGCTGCCGGACAGCTCCACTCCGCGCAGTTCGTCGTACGACTCGCCGGAATCCACGACCACCGAGATCCGCGGATCCTTCCTCAGGTCGGACCAGCGGCGGCTGCGCGTGATCGAGTACAGCCACAGTGAGCCGCCGTCCCACGCGAACCACAGGGCGCCCACGTGCGGGCGCCCGTCGGGGGAGACCGTCGCGACCCGGCAGGTCTTCTGCTCGCGCAGGAAGGAGTCCACTTCCGCGTCGCTCATCATGATGCGCCGGCCCCGCCGCTGTGAGGTTCCGGTTCGTGCCCCGTCCACGTCCATCCGTCCTGCACCCCTTCACATCTGACTGTGTGTCAGGAATCATGAGGGCTCTTCCGTCGCCACGCCAGGGGGAGCCATGCCGGATCTCGATCCCGCCACCACCGCGCTGCTCACCGTCGAATGCCAGAACGGTGTCGTCGGCGAGGAGAGCGCGCTGCCGGAGCTGGCCAAGGAGGCCCGGGACTCGGGGATGCTGGAACGGGTGGCCGCGCTGGTCGACGCCGCGCGCGGGGCCGGCGTACAGGTGCTGCACGCGGTCGCCGAGCGGCGGCCCGACGGGCTCGGCGCGAACACCAACGCCCGGCTGTTCCGGGCCGCGGAGAGGCTGCCCGTGCGCCAGCTGACCGGGAGCCGGGCGGTGGAGGTCGCCGCGCCCATCGTCGTCGCCGGGCAGGACCTGGTGGTCCGCCGGCTGCACGGGCTCTCCCCGATGGCCGGTACCGATCTCGACCCCCTGCTGCGCAATCTCGGCATCCGCACCCTCGTCGTCACCGGGGTCTCCTCCAACATCGCCATCCCGAACACCGTCTTCGACGCCGTGAACCTCGGCTACCGGGTGGTGGTCCCGGCCGACGCCATCGCCGGGGTGCCCGCCTCCTGCACCGCCGAGGTGATCCGCAACTCCCTCGCACTGGTTGCGGCCGTCACCACCGCCGAAGAGCTGCTCATGCAGTGGGCTCCCGCGACCTGACCCCCGTAACCTGGGCGGATGCTGTCCGAAGTGATCGCGACCCGTTACGTCACGCCCCTGCGTGAGGGCGGCTCGCTCCCGGGGATCGTCGAGGCCGACGACCTCGGTACCTACGTCATGAAATTCACCGGAGCCGGCCAGGGTCGCAAGACCCTGGTCGCCGAGGTCATCTGCGGCCGCCTGGCCCAGCGGCTGGGGCTGAGGGTCCCACGGCTGGTGCAGATGCAGCTCGACCCCGTGATCGGGCTCGGCGAGCCCGACCAGGAGGTCCAGGAGCTGCTCAAGGCCAGCGGCGGGCTCAACCTCGGCATGGACTACCTGCCCGGCTCGATCGGCTTCGACCCGCTGGCGTACCAGGTGGACCCGGTCGAGGCGGGGCGCGTCGTCTGGTTCGACGCCCTCATCAACAACGTCGACCGCTCCTGGCGCAACCCGAACATGCTGGTCTGGCACGGGGACCTCTGGCTCATCGACCACGGCGCCACCATGATCTGGCACCACAACTGGCCCACCGCCGTGGCGGCGGCCGCCAAGCCCTACAACGCCTCCGACCACGTACTGGCCCCCGTGGGCCCGGACATCGCCGCCGCGTCCGCCGCGCTCGCGCCGCTGGTCACCGAGGAACTGCTCACGGAGGTCGCGGCCGACGTCCCCGACGAGTGGCTCGTCGACGAGCCGGGCTTCGACTCCACCGACGCGCTGCGCCGCGCCTATGTGGAGGCGTTGCTGCCGCGCGCGGCCACGATCCACGAGAGGATCTCGCTGGAGGCCGAGGTGAAGACGCCTGCCGGACCTCCCGGCTGGCTCACCGACCACCTGCCGGGATGGCCCCACAAGACCCACAAGAAGAAGAGCGACATCGAGTGACCAAGCGGGACGTGTTCGAGTACGCGCTGGTGCGCGTGGTGCCCCGGATGGAACGGGGCGAGTGCTTCAACGCCGGCGTGATCGTCTACTGCCGGGCGCACACGTACGTCGCCGCGCGCACCCACCTCGACGAGGCGAAGCTCCTCGCACTGGACCCCGGGGCCGATGTGGCCGGGGTACGGGCCGCCCTGCGCGGGGTCGAGGGCGTGTGCAGCGGCGGCGCCGAGGCGGGGCAGGCGGCGGGTGACGACGCGGGACGGCGGTTCCGCTGGCTCATCGCCCCGCGGAGCACCGTGGTGCAGCCGGGTCCGGTGCACACCGGCCTGACGGCCGATCCGGCGGCGGAGGTGGAGCGGCTGCTGGACCTGCTGGTCCGCTGAGGCGGTCCGGGGGCTCCGCCCCCGGACCCCGGCGCCCGAAACGCAGGCGGGGCCGGATCGGCTGGCGTTGACACCGGGTGCCAGGGCTCCTAGCGTCTCCTCAGCTGAAGCTACTAAGCGGTTGCTCACCTCTGGGCGGCCGCCTCTCAAGGGCGAGGAGATCCAGCATGTCCACCACCGAGCAGCGCGTCGCGATCGTGACCGGGGCGGCCCGGGGCATCGGCGCCGCCACCGCCGTACGCCTGGCCGCCGAGGGCCGGGCCGTCGCCGTACTCGACCTCGACGAGGCAGCCTGCAAGGACACCGTGGAGGCCATCACGGCGGCCGGCGGCAAGGCGCTCGCGGTCGGCTGCGACGTCTCCGACGGCGCACAGGTGGAGGCGGCCGTCGCGCGCGTCGCGAGCGAGCTCGGCGCCCCGACCATCCTGGTCAACAATGCGGGTGTGCTGCGCGACAACCTGCTGTTCAAGATGACCGAGACCGACTGGGACACGGTCATGAACGTGCACCTGCGCGGTGCGTTCCTGATGTCGAAGGCCTGTCAGAAGTACATGGTGGAGGCCAAGTTCGGCCGCATCGTGAACCTCTCCAGCAGCTCGGCGCTCGGCAACCGCGGCCAGGTCAACTACTCCGCCGCCAAGGCCGGACTGCAGGGCTTCACCAAGACCCTGGCCATCGAGCTCGGCAAGTTCGGCGTCACCGCCAACGCAGTCGCCCCCGGTTTCATCGCCACCGAGATGACCGCCCAGACGGCCGCCCGCGTCGGCATGGGCTTCGAGGACTTCCAGGCCGCGGCCGCCACCCAGATCCCGGTCCAGCGCGTCGGCCGCCCGGACGACATCGCCAACGCCATCGCCTTCTTCACGGGCGAAGCCGCGGGCTTCGTCTCCGGCCAGGTCATGTACGTGGCCGGCGGCCCGCTCAACTGACGAGTCCACGAGAGGCAGGGCGTACGACATGACGTACAGCGGTATCGACAGCGGCAAGGTCGCTCTGATCACCGGGGCGAGCCGGGGCATCGGCTACGGCATCGCCGAGGCGCTGGTCGCCCGCGGCGACCGGCTCTGCATCACCGGGCGCAACGAGGAGGCCCTCAAGGAGGCCGTCGAGCGGCTCGGCGCGGACCGGGTGATCGGTGTCGCCGGCAAGGCGCACGACGAGGCCCACCAGGCCGTCGCCGTCGAGCGCACGATGGAGGCCTTCGGCCGCGTCGACTTCCTGGTGAACAACGCGGGCACCAATCCCGTCTTCGGTCCGATCGCGGACCTGGACCTCGGGGTCGCGCGGAAGGTCTTCGAGACCAATGTGATTTCGGCGCTCGGCTTCGCCCAGCGGACCTGGCACGCCTGGCAGAAGGACAACGGCGGCGCGATCGTGAACATCGCGTCCATCGCCGGCGTCTCCGCCTCGCCCTTCATCGGCGCGTACGGGATGAGCAAGGCCGCCATGGTCAACCTCACCCTCCAGCTCGCGCACGAGATGGCGCCCGGGGTCCGGGTGAACGCGATCGCCCCCGCGGTGGTCAAGACGAAGTTCGCGCAGGCGCTGTACGAGGGCCGGGAACAGGAGGCCGCGGCGGCCTATCCGCTCGGCCGACTGGGGCTCCCGGAGGACATCGGCGGGGCGGCGGCGTTCCTCACATCTGCACAAGCGGAATGGATCACCGGGCAAACTCTCGTCGTCGACGGTGGGATGTTCCTCAATGCCGGGGTCCACTGACCGATAATCGGACGTATTTGCCTCCGAAAGAGAGGTAAATGCGTATCGAATATGCACGGAACCGGTCAAGTGCCTCACGAAACCAACCCATTGGATTCGTGGGGCACTGCGGTAGGGTCTGCCGCACCCCTGGCTGATCGAGGAGCGTGCACGTGTTCAACCGGACCAGATGCCTGCAGATCACTGCGGCCCTTGCGTCCATATCCCTGCTCGCCGGATGCGGCCTGCTGTCGGAGGACGACGGCGACGAGATGAAGAGGATCGTCGTCGGTACCACGAGCGCACCGAGCACCCTCGATCCCGCGGCCGCGTGGGACGGCTCCTGGGAGCTGTACCGGAACGTCTACCAGACCCTGCTGGCCTTCCCGACGGGCTCCAGCAAGCCCCAGCCCGACGCGGCCCAGAGCTGCGAGTTCACGGACGCGGCGAGCCAGGCCTACCGGTGCACCCTGCGCAAGGGCCTGAAGTTCTCCAACGGCGAGCCGCTCGACGCCAAGGCGGTCAAGTACTCCCTCGACCGGATCAAGACCATCGGCTCCAACGTCGGCCCCAAGGGCCTCTTCGGCACCCTCGACAAGATCGAGACGCCGGACGCGCTGACGGTCGTCTTCCACCTGAACACCTCGGACGCCACCTTCCCGTACGTCCTCGGCTCGCCCGCCGCCTCGCTCGTCGCGCCCAAGGACTACCCGGCCGACAAGGTCCGCGAGGGCGACAAGGTCACCGGCTCCGGCCCGTACGTGCTCGACTCGTACAAGGAGGGCGCCGAGGCGGTGCTCACCGGCAACACGAGCTACACCGGCTTCGCCAACCGCAAGAACAAGGCGGTGACCATCCGCTACTTCGCGGACTCGCCGAAGATGATCGCGGCGATGAAGGCGAAGGAGATCGACGCCACCTACCGAGGCCTGTCGGCTCCGGAGATCACCGACCTCCAGACCCCCGCGGCGCACGCACTGGGCGTCCAGGTCGTCGAGAACGTCGGCGCCGAGATCCGCTACCTGGTCTTCAACCCCAAGGACCCCCAGGTCGCCAAGCTCCCGGTCCGCCAGGCCATCGCCCAGATCGTCGACCGCGGTGCGCTCGTCTCCAAGGTCTACCAGGGCACAGCCGAGCCGCTGTACTCGATGGTCCCCAAGGGGGTCGTCGGCCACAAGACGCCCTTCTACGACAAGTACGGCGCCGCGGACGTCGCCAAGGCCAAGAAGATCCTCAGGGACGCCGGGATCACCCAGCCGGTCGAGCTGACCTTCTGGTACACCACCGACCGCTACGGCTCCTCGACCGCGGACGAGTTCACCGAGCTCAAGCGGCAGCTGGACGAGAGCCAGCTGTTCCGGATCACCCTGCGCAGCCAGCCCTGGAAGACCTTCCAGACCGGCTACAAGACCGGTGAGTACCCGGTCTTCGGCCGCGGCTGGTTCCCCGACTTCCCGGACCCGGACAACTTCATCGCGCCGTTCGTCGGCAAGGAGAACGCGGTCGGCACCCCGTACGAGCCCGCCGAGATCGTGAACGAGCTGCTGCCCAAGACCCGCCGCGAGGGTGACCGCTCGGCGGGCGTCCAGGAGTTCGAGCAGGCCCAGAAGATCTTCGCCGACGACGTCCGGCTGCTGCCCCTGTGGCAGGGCAAGCTGTACGTCGCGGCGCGCGAGGACATCGCGGGCGCCGAGCGGGCGCTGGACCCGCAGACCGTCATGCAGATGTGGGAGTTCTACCGCAAGACCAGCTGGTAGAACCGGCACCGGTGCGTCGGCCGCCATGGGCGGCCGACGCATTGTCAGTGGGTCCCGGTAGGTTCTGGAGCAGTTGCACGAGCAGTTGCACGAACTTGTACCGGAGGTTGTCGCCGTGACCCAGATGCTGCCCGAGTCCTGGCTCCCCGTCCTCGGCGGAGAGCTGGACCAGCCCTACTTCAAAGAGCTCACCGAGTTCGTCGAGAAGGAACGGGCGAACGGGCCGGTCTACCCGCCCCGCGAGCAGGTGTTCGCGGCCCTGGAAGCCACTCCCTTCGACCGGGTGAAGGTCCTCGTCCTCGGCCAGGACCCGTACCACGGCGCCGGCCAGGGTCACGGCCTGTGCTTCTCCGTGCAGCCCGGGGTCAAGACCCCGCCCTCGCTGCGCAACATCTACAAGGAGATGAAGGAGGAGCTCGACCTGCCGATCCCGGACAACGGGTACCTGATGCCGTGGGCCGAGCAGGGCGTCCTGCTGCTCAACGCGGTGCTCACGGTCCGGGAGGCCGAGCCCAATTCGCACAAGGGCAAGGGCTGGGAGAAGTTCACCGACGCCGTGATCCGCGCGGTGTCCGAGCGGCCCGACCCGGCCGTCTTCGTCCTGTGGGGCGCCTACGCCCAGAAGAAGCTCCCGCTGATCGACGAGGAGCGGCACGTGGTCGTCAAGGGCGCCCACCCCTCCCCGCTGTCCGCCAAGAAGTTCTTCGGATCCCGGCCCTTCACGCAGATCAACGAGGCCATCGCCGCCCAGGGACATGAGCCGATCGACTGGCGGATCCCGAACCTCGGCTGACGTCCCCCCGCGCCTCGGCGCCATTGCCGGTACCTCCGGCTAGCTTCTAGATGATCAGACCGGAGCAGGTCTGGCAGAGCAAGCCGGAGGCCGCCGTGTCGGAGCAGCAGGAGGCGTCGGAGGACGCCGTCATGACCAGGATCGGCCAGGCGGTCATCCTGCTGCACGCCGGGGACCGTGAGGAGGCCCGCAACCGGCTCGGGGAGATCTGGTCCGAGATCGGCGAGGAGGGGGACTCCCTCCACCGCTGCACCCTGGCCCACTACATGGCCGACGCCCAGGACGATCCGGCTGACGAGCTGGCCTGGGACCTGCGGGCCTTGACCGCCGCCGCCGACGTGCCGGGCGACCTGCCGGGCGACAGGCCCGGGACCAGACCGCCCCAGGACGGGCGGCCCGCGCGGTGGGAGCCGCATCCGGCGATGCGCGTGTTCTACCCGTCGCTGCACCTGAACCTGGCAGCCGACTACGTGAAACTGCAGCGGCCGGAGGCGGCCCGGGTCCACCTGGCCCGGGCCCGCGCGGCCACCGGAGCGCTGTCCGACGACGGGTACGGGAACGGCGTACGGGCCGCCATCGCGCGGCTGGAGCGGCGCCTGGCCGCGGAACCGGGAGCCGGACCCGGACCTGGTCCCGGACCCCGGCCGTTCCCCGAGCAGTCCCCGTAGGCCCCAGGGGGCCCGCCGGCGGTCAGTCCCCGTGGACGCCCGAGCAGATGCGGGCCTCCGGGCTGTCGGGCTGCCAGTGGCCGTGCCTGCGGCCCAGCGCGCACACATCGGCCGGCCGCACCGGCAGCTTCCGGACCAGCTCACGCTCCACCTCGGCGTCGCGCCGGGGACGCTGCGGACGGCCTCCCGGGTGCCCGGTGACGGGCTCGGCGGCCCGCCGGGGTTCCGGGATGTCCGGGACGGGCGGAGCCTCCTGAGCGGGCCCGCCGGAGCCGCCCGGTACGGGGCGCTGTGCGGACCGCCGGGCGGGCGCGGGGCCCGCCGGGGCCGCGGGCCGCTCCGGGGCGGTCTCCAACGCCTCCAGCGCCTCCAGGGCGGGCGCGCGGACGGCCACGGGGGCGGCCTCCGGCCCGCCGCGCGGCTCACGGCGGGGCGGTACCCCGGCGGCGGGGGCCGCCGCGGGCTGCACGGGTCCGGGGCTCACACTCACACAGCCGGAGACCGCCGAGACGGCGCAGGCGACTCCGAGCAGCAGCGTTGTCGTGGTTCGGGTTGGATGCACTCGCGCAACTCTGCTGTGCCAGGACCCCGTTGCGAAAACCCGGAGCCGATATTCACCCCGCACGGGTGACGTACCCACCCGCCGGACAGGGCCCCAGGGCCGGTCCGGGACGGCCTTCAGTCGCCGGTGGCGCCGTCGATCTGCTCGCGCAGCAGGTCCGCGTGGCCGTTGTGGCGCGCGTACTCCTCGATCATGTGGGTGTAGACCCAGCGCAGGCTGAACACCTCGCCGCGGTGGTGGCTCCCGGCCTGCGAGACCGCGTCCAGCGAACGGCCCGCGGCGGCCTGGCGTGCCAGCTCGACCTCCGTCTGCCAGACCTGCTCGGCCTCGGCCCAGGTGGCCCCCTCGGGGAAGCGGAAGTCGCCGTCCGGGTCCTCGCTCGTGGAGTACAGCTCGGGGAGGTCCTCGCCCAGCGCGATCTCCCGGAACCAGTACCGCTCCACCTCCGCCATATGCCGTACGAGGCCCAGGAGGCTCAGCTCGGAGGGCGCGAGCGGGGTGTGGCGCAGCTGTTCGTCCTGGAGCCCCTCGCACTTCCAGACGAGGGTGGCACGGTGGTAGTCGAGCCATCCGTCCAGCATGTCCCGCTCGTCGGCGGTGGTGGCGGGTTCGCTGCGATGTGATCCTGAACTGGTGGTCATGGGGCTCATCCTCGGCGAACCGGGCCCCCTTCACCAGGGATTAAGCTGCGGGAATCCCACAAGGAACCAACCTGGAGGCGCCCGGTGAAGGTCGGCTGCATCGGACTCGGCGACATCGCGCAGAAGGCGTACCTGCCCGTCCTCACCACCCGCCCGGGCATCGAACTGCACCTGCAGACGCGTAACCCCGACACCCTGGAGCGGGTCGGCGACACCCACCACGTCCCGGCCGCGCGCCGGCACACCGATCTCGGCGCGCTGCTCGCCGAGGGGCTGGACGCGGCCTTCGTGCACGCCGCCACCGTGGCCCACCCCGAGATCGTCACACGGCTGCTGGAGGCCGGCGTGCCCACGTACGTGGACAAGCCGCTCGCCTACGAACTCGCGCACTCGCGGCAGCTCGTGGAACGGGCCGAGCAGCTCGGGGTCTCCCTCGCCGTCGGTTTCAACCGCCGCTTCGCGCCTGCCTACGCGCAGTGCGCCGACCACGCCCGCGAGCTGATCATCATGCAGAAGAACCGGGTCGGGCTGCCCGAGGACCCGCGCACCCTGGTGCTGGACGACTTCATCCACGTCGTCGACACCCTGCGGTTCCTGCTGCCCGGCGAGGCCGACCACCTCGACGTCCGGGCGGTGGTGCGCGAGGGGCTGATGCACCAAGTGGTGCTCCAGCTGTCCGGCGCCGGGTTCACCGCCCTCGGCATCATGAACCGGCTGTCCGGCTCCACCGAGGAGATCCTGGAGGTGTCCGGCCGCGACACCAAGCGGCAGGTCGTCAACCTCGCGGAGGTCATCGACCACAAGGGCCAGCCGACCGTGCGGCGCCGCGGGGACTGGGTCTCCGTCGCCCGCCAGCGCGGCATCGAGCAGGTCGTCGACCACTTCCTGGAGGCGGTCGCGTCGGGCACCACGCTCAGCGCCCGCGACGCCCTGCGAACCCACGAGCTGTGCGAGCGGGTGGTGAGTTCGGCTCTGGAGCAGGCCTCCTGAGCGAACGGCTGCCCGCCACCGCGCAGTACACCGCCAGGGCGGCGAGGGCGGCGGTCACCGGCCAGTCCCCGAAACGGACGTAGAGGGTCGTGCCGCGGGCGAGCGGCACTTCGTACACGGCCGCCGTGCTCGCGGAAGTGGGCAGGGCCGCGCCGACCCGCGCGCCGGACGGGCCGTTCACGACGCTGATGCCCGTGAGGGTGGCGTGGACCATCGGGCGGCCGTTCTCGGCCGCCCGCAGCGCGGCCAGCGAGGCGTGCTGGGCCGGCGCCCAGCTCTCCTGGAACGAGGAGGTCGCCGACTGGGCGACGAGCAGGGAGGCCCCGTCCAGGGTGAGGCGCCGGCTCATGTCGGGAAAGGCCGACTCGAAGCACACCAGCGGGCCGACGCGGACCCGGCCGGGCCCGTCCGGCCGCCCGGGCAGGTTCATGACCACCGGGGTGTCGCCGCGCACCCGGTCCTCGCCCGCCGCCTTGCCGACCGAGGTGGCCCAGCCGAACAGCGCACGGGCCGGTACGTACTCCCCGAACGGGACGAGCCGCATCTTGTCGTACCGGTCACCGGTGGGGCCCTGGGGGCCCACGAGGACCGCGCTCTTGTAGATCCCGGGGCGGTCCGCCCGCCGTGCGTCCACATTCACCAGCAGCGGGGCCCCGACCTCCGCCGACAGCGCGGCCAGCCGCCCGGCCAGGTCCGGGCGGGCCGTCAGGTCCGCGCCGACGCTGCTCTCACCCCAGACCACCAGATCGACCCGCTGCCGCGCCAGCGGCCGCGTCAGCCGCTCACCGATGTCGAACCGCAGCTCCGCACTGTCCGGGCCGTCCGTCACCGGGCCGGGCTGTACGACGGCCACGCGCAGCCGGCCCGATTCCTCGGGTCGCGCCGCCCACACCCACACCGCTCCCGTCAGCACCGCGCACCCGGTCATGCCCGCCACCGCGGGGATCCGCGCCCCCGGCACCGCGATCAGCAGCACCAGCGCGCAGTTCACCGCCACCACCAGCAGGCTGACCAGCCACACCCCGCCCACCGAGGCCAGGCGCAGGGCGGGCGCCACCTGCCACTGGCTCGCGCCCAGCAGGCCCCACGGCCCGCCCAGCCCCTGCCAGGACCGGACCAGCTCCGACAGCAGCCACCCCGCCGGTACGAGGACGAGCGCGCAGCAGGCCCGGCCCGCCGGCGGGGTCCCGCCGAGGAGCTCCCGCACCAGCAGGGCCCAGGGGATCCAGAGCAGCCCGAGCAGCGCGGCCACCGGGATCAGGAACACGTGCAGGCTGGGCAGCAGCCAGTGGTGGACGGCCAGGATGAACCCCGCGCCGCCGAGCCAGCCCTCCAGCACGGCCCGCCGCCCGGTGGGGGCCGACCGCAGCAGCAGCATCCAGGGCACGAGGGAGGCGTAGGCGAACCACCAGAGCGCGGGGGCCGGGAACGCGAGGGCGGGCAGCGCCCCGGCGGCCACGGCGGCGGGCGCACGCCATCGAGGGGACCACCACCGCATGCGCATCGTGATCATGGCGTGCCTCCGTTTCCAGTGTGGCAGTGCCTGACGTGGCGGCCGAGTCGAGCGGCTCCGGCCCGCTCAGGCGGTCATGTGCCGCCACTTCTCGTGCACGGTGACGCGGGTGAGCCGCCAGCCGTCACGGGTGCGGGCCAGCGCGAAGCCGTAGCGCCCGGCGGCGACGAAGTTGGGCGAGGTGACCGAGGCGTCGGAGTCCGGCCCGGCGAGCCGCATCGGATTGAGGAAATCCGCCCGGACCTCGGCGCTGTCCCCGGGGGAGCCGCCCAGGTCCTCCAGCCGGATCAGCCGGTTCACGATCAGGTGCTGGCGGACGGGGAAGAGCGTCATCGTCTGCGCCAGCCAGTCCGCGACCTCCGCCACCGGACCCTCGATCCCGCCGGCCGAGCTGTAGTCGACCCTTCCGCCGGCGGTGAACAGGGCCCGGTACGCGTCCCAGTCACCGTCGTCGACGGCCACCGCGTAGCCCGTGACCACTTCGTCGATCGCCAGCCGGTCCATCACCGTCGCGAGATCCACACGCTGAGTCATCGGGTCAGTGTGGGGCTGCGCGGGCGCGAGGCCAAGGGCCGTGCGCCCACCGGATCTTCCCGGCGGCGTTCAGTGACCGGAACGGGACTCCCGCTGCCGGACCACGACGAGGAACGCGTCGCTGTCCAGGTCCATGACCACCTCCGCCGGCACGCCCTCGCGCATCCGCTGCGCCGCGTACTCCTCGGCGGGCCAGCTTCCCCGCGGACTTCCGGCGGGAAATCGCTCCAGCACCACTCGACCCATGGGACACCCCCTGCTGTTTGCCTTCCGCTCTCTTCAGGCACAACGACGCGCAGGCCGCCCGGGAACGTTCCCGAACGGCCTGCGGTTCACGCGAAGAGGTGGAGCGGGGGCTCCGCTAGGAACCGGACTCGCCCGCGTGCGGGCTCAGCACGTCCGTGCCGATCAGCACGAACAGCAGGATGCCCAGGAGGATCCGGTAGATCACGAAGGGCATGAAGCTCTTGGTCGAGATGAACTTCATGAACCAGTTGAAGTCGAGGTTCTGAGCGGCTCTGACCTGCTGTTTCCACCACTCTTCAAGATTGAATGGGAGAGCAGTGGGAGATGGCACTTTCCAGTGCTCTCCCTCGCCGGCCACGAAGCGCAGCCACCTGGTTTGCAGCGAATCGGCGATCTCCTGCTCCATGGTCAGGGGAACGTGCGAGTAGAGACCTTCCACGCCGGCGACCTCGCGGCCCATGCGGGTCTCCACGGCTATGCGGCTGTGTCGATCTTCGTCCAGCCACGCCTTGCCGCCGTGACGAAGCAGGTACAGCCGCTTCCCGGCGTACGCGGTCGCAGGGACCTCCGGAAGGGGACGGCGGGAGGTGACCAGCTGGGGCTGGCCCAGGCGAACCCTCTCGAACTCCTCGTTTGCAGGCGTCTCAAGCAGATGATGCTGCAGGCGAGTTGGAGCAGGCCGAGGTGGAGATCGGCGCGTATCTGGTAGCGGATCCGCAGTCGCTTGAACTGGTGCAGCCAGGCGAAGGTCCGCTCCACGACCCAGCGCGTCTTGCTCAGCCCGGAACCGTGCGGGACGCCACGCCGGGCGATCTTGGGTGTAATTCCGCGCCCCCGGAGGAGGCGGCGGTACTTGTCGTAGTCGTAGCCGCGGTCGGCGAACAGCCGGCCCGGCCGGTGACGAGGCCGGCCGACCAGGCCGCGGATGCGGGGAATCGCGTCCAGCAGGGGCGTCAGTTGAGTGACATCGTGCCGGTTTCCGCCGGTCAGGGAGACGGCGAGAGGTGTGCCCTGCCGGTCGACGATCAGGTGGTGCTTGCTGCCCGGCCGCGCGCGGTCGACCGGCGAAGGTCCGGCGTGAGCCCCCTTTCAGCGCTCTGACATGCGAGCCGTCGATCGCGCAGTCGTCCATGTCCAGCAGACCTGCCTTGCGCAGTTCGGCCAGGAGCACTTCGTGCAGGCGGGGCCAGACGCCGGCCTCGGTCCAGTCCGACAGTCGCCGCCGGGCCGTCACCCCACTGCAGCCGGTCCGCTCGGCCGGCACGTCTCTCCAGCTCACGTTCTTGCGCAGCACGTAAACGATGCCCCGCAGGGCGGCGCGGTCATCGGCCGGGCAGACGTCCGGGATACCGATGACGCCGCGGCGGCCGGGGCGGCAGTAGCGGAGCGATGCGTTCCCACAGCTCATCAGGCACAAGATCATCCGACACCCGCCCCACTCTGCCGCCACCAGACCCGACCGCCAAGCCCTCGCGCCGAACTCATTCTGAAACGATCAGTTAAGTGCTCACGTGATGTGTTCCCTGCATTGACGGGCGTTTGCCGCCGTGCGCGCGATGTTCATTGCGTGGATGCAGCGCCTGTCCGGGGCCGTATTGCGAGCACTGAGCTCGCGCTGGGATACGTGCGAGCTTGAGCGGCGACCTTGACGCTGCACGTGTTCATGGATGACGGGGTCCTCGCGCCGCCGGCGCCTTCAGTGATCTCCTTGCCAAGGCGTGCATCCTCGACGACGGCGGCCGTGATGCTGGAGCGCGGTGTTGCTGGGCTGGTTGGTTCGCGGCTTGCATTCCGGCTGGATCGGCCGGCAGGGGAGTGGGGCGGCTCCGGGGGCTCCGGCAGCGTCGGCCCGTCGTCCGGCTTCCCGGGGACCGAAGCGCGCTTTGGTCAGGGCATCAGTGTCCGTGCGCTGTGCGGCTGCGGTCTGGGGTGTTGGTTCGCAGTCGCTGTGGGTTGGGCGCGGTGCCTGCTCGGTACCGGCTGCCGCCTTGCGAGTCCGGCCTGCCGGGGCCGTCAGCCCTGCGCGGTGTGCGGCTGTCGAAGCGGCAACGGCGCCCCCGGCCTGGATGGCCAGTGCGGGGATCGGACGGAGGGCGACAGTGGCCGCAGCTGCAGTCTGTGAGTTGCTGGGGCGCTCGGCAGGCGTCGCAAGGTCAGGGCGGGAAACGGTCCTTGACGAATGCTGCGTGTCGTCCCTGGGCAGAGGGCCGGAGCGTGGCTGCGGGGCCAGCCGTGGATGGGGCGGTGTTGCCGAGAGCGTTGCCATGCTTCCGCGATTCCATCGCGCGGAGTCCCCGATGTGTATTTTTCCTGAATGAGCCTTTTTCATCTTCACTCTGAGCTGGTCAGATGCAGGGTGAGGATGGCTTGGACGAGGCTGGTGATTCGGGTGGTCGAGCACCGCAGTTTGCGCAGGAGTCGCAAGGACTTGAGGGTGGCGACGGCCTGCTCGACGAGGGCCCGGATCTTTGCGTGGGACCGGTTGACCGCTTGCTGGCCTGCGGAGAGGGTTTCCCACCGTCCCCAGCATGGGATGCGGACCGTGCCGTCGGCGCCTCGGCATGCCTTGTCGGCCCAGCATGGGATGTCTGCCTCGGCGAGGGCGTCTATGATGCCGTGTTCGCGGGCTGCGCGGATGTCGTGGACGGCGCCGGGCAGGGCGGGTGAGGCCCACAGCAGCCGGCCGAAGGGGTCGGCGAGGATCTGCACGTTCATCCCGTGCTTCTTGTGCTTGCCGGAGTAGAACGGCCGGTCCGCGGCGATGCGGTCGATGGGCAGGAGGGTGCCGTCCAGGATCAGGTACGCCTTCGCCGACGCGGCCCGGACCGCGTCGGCCAGGCTCGGGGCGAGAGCGGCCAGGAGGTCGACCGCCTCGGTGACGTAGCGGTGGGCCGTCGTGGTGCCGATGCCGAACCCGGCTGCGAGCTGGGCGTAGGTGTGGCCCATCCGCAGATGGGCGAGGGTGAGCAGGGCCTGGCGGCCGGCGGTCAGGCGCCGCCACCGGGAGCCGATCGCGCGGCGGTGGCGCCGCAGCTGCTGCGTGAGGAAGCGGAGGGCGGAGCTGGACACGTCGATGCCCGACGGGTAGACAAGCACGTGAAGCCTCTGGTGGAGACGGTTCTCTTGGTCGAAAACCCATCTACCAGGGGCTTCACCACGTTGTCAGCCCAACTGTGTTACTCCAGCAGCAGGTTGGAAAAGGCTCAGTGATCCTTTCGCGAGACTCTAATCTGGGTGTGTTGACTTTCGTGAGTGCCTGCGGCTCGGGCGGACGCCAGTGTGCGGTTCGACTGGCAGGGGAGGCCCCATGCGGATGGCTCGCTTGCTCACCGGGGCGCTCGCCTTGGCACTTCTCCTGGTGGCGTGCGCAGGAGGTGACCCACCGGTGCGCGTGTCGGGCGGGATCACGGTATCCACCGGCAACCCGGGCGGTGTGTACGCGGAGTACGGAGCCGGCTATGCCGATGTCGTGGAGCGACGGTCGCCCGGGGCGACCGCGCGGGTGTTGCACACCGGCGGAAGCGTGGAAAATCTGCGCCAGGTGGATGCCGGACAGGCCCAGGTCGGCTTCGCCCTGGCCGACGCCGCAGCCGACGCCACCGCCGGACGCCCACCCTTCTCCCGTCCGCTGTCCCTGGTCACGCTCGCCGCGCTGTACGACAACTACGTGCAGCTGGTGGTGCCAGCGGACAGCACGGTGCGCAGCGCGAAGGGACTGCGCGGGTTGCGTGTCTTGGTGGGTTCGGACGGTTCGGGTACGGCGTTGATCGCGGAACGCATCCTGAAGGTCGCTGGCCTTGCACCCGACAAGGACCTCACCTCGCTGCGGCTGGACGTTCGGGAGTCTGCTGCCGCCCTGTCGGCGGGGCGATCGATGCCTTCTTCTGGAGTGGGGGCCTGCCGACAGGCGCGATCACCGAGCTCCGCAGGAGCACTCGGATCCGGTTGGTCGACCTGCAGGACGTGGTGGGGAACTCACCCGGTCCTACGGGGAGCTCTACACCGAGACCGCGGTGTCTGCCGTGGTCTATGGTGCGCAGAGCGCGGTGACGACGGTCAGCGTGCCGAACTTCTTGGTGGTGCGGCGTGACATGCCGGAGGCGGTCGCGTACTGGCTGACTCGGTGGTTGTTCGAGGAGCAGTCGCAGCTCATCCGTGCCCATCCGGAGGCCCGCCGTCTGGACCGGCGATCTGCCGTTGCCACCTATCCGCTGGAGTCGCACCCCGGTGCTGCCCGCTGGTACCGGGAGTCGCATCCCTGAGGCAGGGGTCAGGGCGGATCGGGCTGGGGGGCCGCAGGCAGTCGTACGGTCACGGCGAGTCCGTGCGGCCGGGCGGCCGCCAGGCGCAGTTCGCCGCCGCCGGCTTCGACCAGCAGGCGGGTGAGGGCGAGTCCAAGGCCCGTACCGCGGACGTTCTGGTGGCGCGTGCTGCGCCAGAATCTGCCTCCCGCCTGAGTCGGTTCCGCCTCGGTGAGCCCGGGGCCTGCGTCGCTGACCGTCATCTCGACGATGCCGCTGTCCGGAGAAGGAGGCGTACTGCCGAGGGGGCCGGCGTTGGTGATGGTGGTGCCGGGGAGATGGGCGACTGTGATGTCCACGGGTGTGCCGTCCCCGAACTTGAGTGCGTTGTCGAGGAGGGTGTCCAGGGCGTGGTCGAGGCAGTCGGGCAGTGACAGCGCGCTGACCCGTTCGGGAATCTGCATGGTGAGAGAGACCTCTTCCGCTCCGAAGGCAGCCCGCCAGGCGTCGGCCCGGTGGGTCACCACGGCGGAGACGTCGATGGTCTGTCGTTCTGTGTCGGATGCCTCGGCCCGCGCCATCCGCAGCAGGCCGTCGAGGATCCCCCCGAAGCGGTCGGCTTCTTCCACGGCGCAGTGCAGTTCGTGCAGGCCCTGGGGGTCTTGCACGAAGTCTTCCAGGTTCTCCCCCCTCAGCCGGAGCACGGTCAGTGGGTTGCGGAGCTGGTGGGAGGCCTGTGCCACGAACGCCCGCTGCTGCTCTTGGGAGGAGTACATGCTGTCCGCCATCACGTTGAAGCTGTGGGCGAGGCGGCGCAGCTCGGGGGCGCCGATACGGTCGGAGACGTGGGTCTTCAGGCGCCCCAGGGACACCTCGAGGGTGGCGCGGTCCAGTTCGTGGACGGGGCGCAGTACCCAGCGGACCACAGGGACTCCCACTGCGATCATGACGATGACGAGGGCTGCGAGGCTGCCGAGGGATACGAGTGTCAGGTGGCCGGTGACTTCGCTGCGCGTCCGATCGGCGGGCGAGATGATCAGTACGGCGCCGAGGATCCGGCCGTCACGTTTGACGGTCTGGGCCTGGATGAAGGGCCGGTTGTCCCACGGCCACACGATGTGGGGCTGCTGGGCGGGTCGGTCGGCCAGGGCTTGCAGCAGCGCGGTCCGGATGCGCGGTTGGCCCCCGGCGCGGGAAGCATGTGGGTGCCCGCGCCGGTGAGGTCGCGGCTGGAGCCGGAGGGCAGCCAGCACGCTCGCAGCACAACGCCGGTGAACCAGGGCCTCACCGCCCATGCCCTCGCGGCGCATGTCCAGTTGCTGGTCGGAGGCGGCGTCTTCGGAACTCTGCCCCGAGGGCGGAGCCGCTCGGAGCTGCCGAGGTCACAGACCATTGACACGGGCGATCGCCACCGCAGTCTCCGGGGCGGGGTTCGCCGTAAAGGCACGGCTGCGCCGGCCGCCCTGCCGCACGTAGGCCATTCGAGCCTGGACTATCCGAGCCTGGGCCATCAGCCGTCGGCTGCGCAGAATCAACTCCAGTTCGAATCGGATACGAGGGTCGCGCAGCTGCGGCCCGAAGAGTTTCTCCAGTTGCCGCATGCGGTATCGGATGGTCTGGGGATGCACGCTCAGGCTCTTCGCGGCTTCCGGGGCGCCGCCGCCTTCGAACCAGGCCAGCAGAGTCGCTTCGAGCCGCTCGCTCTGGCGTGACGTCAGGTCGCCCAACGGGCGCAGCCAATGGGCGGCCAGCGCCTGTGTCAGTGGCTCGTCCTGGAGGAGGAGCAGAGTGGAGAAATGGTCCTCGACGAAAACGGGGCGCGTCTCGACCCCGCGGTCGGGGGTGAGTGTGAGCAGGCGGTGGGCCCAGCGCAGGGAGGATGGGGTGTCCTTCAACGAGACCTCGTGGCCCACGGCTGCGAGCCGGCCGCCCATGGGAAGTTCCAGCCGAGCCCGGGCGTCCTCGACATGGCTGGGAACGAGCAGGCAGGGCCGGCCCGCGAACATTCCCGTGAGGGAGTCGCCGAGTAGGGCTGCCAGCTGCTGCGTCTCGCCGGGTGTGGCCATGACGACCCCCCGCACGACCGGCGGGAGAGGCCAGCCGGCCGCCTCCGCCAGATCGGGCAGGGACTGCGGCAGGGTTGCCCTTGCGTCGGCGAGCGCGTTGAACAGATCCTGCCGCCTCTGGACGGGTGGTGTGGCTTGCTCCTCACTTGCGGTGGTGCCTGAGGGTGGGAGTCCGTCCTGGTGCGGGGCTTCGAGGCCGGAATGGCAGACGGGCCCCCCGGTATCGGGGGCACCCGGCTGCCTGCTGCTGAGGACGTCGAGGAGGGCCGTTTCCAGTGACTGCCTGAGAGATCTCTCGTCGATGTCAGCCTCATCGTCGAGGCACGCGGACAGTCCCGGAGTCTTCTGCAGGAGCTGTTGTGCGACCTCGTCTGCCAGTACGTCGAGCTCCGCGCCAAGGACACCGGTCGACCCGCCTGGGTGGCGGGACCGGATGCGGTCCTGGAGTTCACACATCGTTATCTCGTTCCTGCCGGAAGGGGGGAGGGTGACGAGCCAGCCAACCGGTGGTCTGCTCCGGCGTCAGATGCTTTCACTGCTGTGCGGTTCCGCGAGGCGGGGTGGGGTTGGGTAGAGCGGTGGCTGCCGTGACCTTGGTGCAGGATTGTTCGACGCACCGACGCATACGCGACGATTGTCACCTTTCGATAAATTTGTCGGAGGTGCGGTATGGTTCCCCGATCCTGTCGCTCCTGCCTCGTCACGCCGATGCCTTAGAAGGCCAACAGTCGGCGCAGCCGCTGCGTCGGGGCAGTGTGCCAGAGCGGCAGATCGGTGGAGCCGAAGAATTCGCGTCTCCTCGCCGCCGGCTCATACCCGTGCGCCGGGCACCGGCCGCGCGGCCTGTCTGCTCAGCGCCCGAGACCTCCTAGCACCTCCGCGTAATACGGCTCGAAGGTCGGGCTCTCCGGGTCCGCGCCCATGGTGCTCGGAGCCGGGCCGCCGGTGCACCGGCCAGACGACCTGCGCACGTAGGCGCCGCGCGCGGGGCGGTGGATCGACACGGCGGTCATGCCGCTCGGCTTGCCTGCCCGTCTGCGCGTCAGGCCGCCGTAAGACCGGCCTTCGGCGGTCGACGGCATCGGACGGGCGTGCCGTGCCAGGACCTGGCTAAGGCATGCGCAGCCAGCGGAAGGCCGCCGGCGAGAGCTTCGGCGACTCGGTCCCTGTCATCTCCGACGCGCATGGCAACCACCCCCGTCCAGTGTTTCCCCGCTTGCCTCACGCCCGCGGAGTGGTCGGTGCGGTGCAAGAGGCGCAGGGCCTGGGGGCCAGCGTAGAAGTGATCCAGGTCACTGAATCCTAAACCTACGTTAAGAATGCGGGCCTTCTCCCTGTCGCCTTCGTGTCACGGCTGTCACGGTCTGAGGAATCGCACCGTTCAGCCCGAGAAGGCCGCCATGGGCATGATGGAAGTGCCGTCCGAGCCGGTGCAGCGGACAGCCGAGGAACTGGTGGCCGAGTTCGACCAGGAGCGGCCGGCCCGCAAGCTCTCCCTCACGGTGTCCGCGGCCGTCTCCAGGATGTGTGCAGCGTTGTCGGTCTTCGCCCTGTACACGGTCTTCTTTCCGCTGGCCGAGGGCGGTGTTCACCATCCTGGCGCCGTGCTCGACGGGGCCAGCAAGTTTTTCATCGACCTGTCATTCGCGGCCTTCCGCGGCTCGCGCAGCGCCCCCGGGCGCACGGTGACAGCTGCCGGATTTCTGCTCGGCACGGTCTCGGGTTCCGGCACCGCTACCGCAGTCAGCCTGGGATCGGTCGCATGGCCCGTGCTGCGCCGGGCCGGATACAGCAAGGAGCCGGGCGGCGGAGTGCTCGCGGCGGCCGGCATCGGAGCGATCCTCTCCCCGCCCAGGCTGGGTGCGGCGGCGTTCATCATCGCCGAGTACCTCAAGGAGAGCTACCTCACCGTCCTGTATGCGCTGATTCCCACGCTGCTGTACTGCCTGGGCATCCTCCTCGCGGTGGAGATCGACGCCCGCAACCACCAGGCGGCTCCCATGGTCGACGAGGGGAGTACCTCGGCCCTGCGGCTGCTGGGCCGGTTCGGCTACTTGGGTGCGGAGCGGCATCGTGCAGACATGCAGCATCTCCATAGGATTTAGCTAAATCTGACAATTTCTCGCAGCGCGTCTCAGGTGCGTCGAACAATCCGAAAGATCCCCTCCATCCGGAGTTGCGATAGGCCACCGCGCCCTGCCACTACGCGTCCGACGGCAGAAGCGAGGCGAAGCTGCGGGATCGTGAGCATGCGAGCACTCGGAAGGCGGTACGAAGGTCTCACCCACCTCGCAGTCACGAGGGCTGACGACTCGGCCGTCCTCGGTGCTTGTCGCCCTCCCACCGGACAACCACCCTGGCATGAACGAGGAAACGTGTGTGAACTTCTGAGCCGCGTCTGGTCCCGCCCCCGAGGCGAGTGGACCCGCGTACGCGGCCCGCCATGGTGGATGAGTGTTGACCAGAAGCCTCACGCTGCCACGACGCGCCCCGGGCATTTCTTTCTCGCAGGCCGTCCATAACCGTGCCTGCTGGTTGCGAAATTTCCGGCCGCGCACGACGGCACCAGCCACCTTGCTGTCCGCCGGTGGCAGTGCGCCCTCTTGCCGGGACGTCATCCGACAGCAGCTGTATCCGAAGGGCACCGTAGATTCTCATGAGTACACCCAAAGGGCTCCAGGCGAACGTCCTGGGCACTTTCGACAGCATCGTCATGGCGGTAGCCGGCAGCGCCCCCGCCTATTCCCTGGCGGCGACCACAGCCGTACTCGTCGGCACGGTCGGTTTCGCCGCCCCTGCCGCGCTGCTCTACTGTGCGATACCCATGTTCGGCATCGCCTGGGCGTTCAACTACCTCGGCAGGCTCGACATCAATGCCGGCGCCAGCTACTCATGGGTGGCCCGTGCCCTCCATCCCTCCCTCGGCTTCCTCAGCGGCTGGGCGCTGGTGGTCTCGGCCACGATCTTCATGGTCGCGGGCTCTCTGCCGGCCGGCAGCATGACGCTGTCCCTGTTCGCCCCGGACCTGGCCGAGAACACCGCGCTGGCCACCGTGGTCGGCGCGATGTGGTTCCTGGTGATGCTCGTCGTCGTGCTCAAGGGAGCGCGACTGACGGTCCACGCCCAGCTGATCATGTCTGGCATCGAGCTGCTCATACTGCTCGCCTTCGCCGTGGCGGCCTTGTTCCATGACAATGCGGTTCAGCACTTCTCCTGGTCCTGGCTGGGCTTCAGCCACTTCGATGGCGTCCAGGGCTTCGCAGCCGGAGCGTTGATCGCGGCGTTCTACTACTGGGGCTGGGACGTCACCAGCAACCTCAGCGAGGAGACTCGCAACAGCCGCAAGACGTCAGGGCTGGCCGGCTTGGTTGGCCTCGCCGTCGTCTTCGTCCTGTTCGAGGTCTTCACGATCTCTGTGAACCTGCTGCTCACCGCCGAGGAGATCGAGGCCAACAGCGCCAACGTCCTGGCGCTGCTCGGCGAGCGTCTCTGGCCCGGCTGGGGCGGCAAACTGTTGATCGTCGCCGTCATGCTGTCCACGATTGCCACCCTGGAGACCACCCTCATCCAGGTGACCCGCTCCCTGTTCGCGATGGGCCGCGACCGCACCATGCCGACCGCCCTCGGCGCCTCTCACCCCCGCTACCGGACACC
Source organism: Streptomyces sp. NPDC030021 (assembly GCF_055574035.1). Classification (NCBI taxonomy): domain Bacteria; kingdom Bacillati; phylum Actinomycetota; class Actinomycetes; order Kitasatosporales; family Streptomycetaceae; genus Streptomyces; species Streptomyces sp. NPDC030021. Next base: position 175,266 of record NZ_JBVIAH010000015.1, on the reverse strand, counting down.
CTGGGTTGCGCTGGTGGTTGTCGGTGCGGTCGCCCTCGGGCTCTTCGTGGCGTCCAATGCGCTGGGCTCGGTCGGCGACATCCTGGAGAGCGCTGTGGCCGCCATCGGACTCCAGATCGCCGTCTACTACGGGCTGTCCGGAGTTGCGGTCGTCGTCGCCTACCGCAAAGTGCTGCTGAAGACCCCGGCGAACTTCATCTTCGGCGGGCTGTGGCCGCTGACCGGGGCGCTGTTCCTGTTCTGGGTGTTCGTCGAGTCGCTGGGCGCACTCGATGCCACCGCCATCTGGATCGGCATCGGCGGTCTCGCCGTGGGCCTGGTGCCGATGTTCGTGTACCGGCAGAGCCCCTACTACCGCCCGGATCGGCTCGACGCCGCAAAGACCGAGCGAATCAAACAAGAATACGAAGGCCTGGAACCCGTGTCTGCCTCGTCCGCTGACAACACCATAGCCACGGACTTCTGAAGGGCGCAGCCATGACACCGGGAAGCAAGCCCTTCACTCCCGAATTCGACGCGACGCTCAGGGACCGGGACCTTGCGAAGGCGCGCCAAGACATCGCCATCGGCCGGTGGCAGGGTCTTCCCGAGCTGCTCCACTCCACCGGGCGCGACTGGGACCGCCGCACCCACCGGGTGCGCCTGCTCGCCCAGTCCACGGCCGGCACGACCATCGCCGAGGAGTGGTACACCGCCCGGCCGGGTGATCCGGACGCGCTGGTGCTGCGCGCGGATACAGAGGTGCTGCGCTGCTTCAACCTCGCCGTGGCCGCGGGGGACCCTGGCGCCGCCGGCCAGGACCGGCTGGACATGGCCGTACGGACCTGCCTCCGCGCGGCCGACGCACATCCTTACGACCCTGTGCCCTGGGTATCGCTCCTCACCCTCGCCCGGCTTTACCCGGGTGGGCACCGCCAATTCAACCGCTGGTGGAAGGAGCTGATACTTCGGCACCGGGACAACCGCGAAGCGCACAACCAGGCGCTGCGCCACGTGTCCGCTCGCTGGCACGGCACGCACGGGACCATGTACGACTTCGCCCGGGACGTGGTGGACAGCACTGCGCCGGGCTCGCCACTCGCCGTACTCCTGCAGGTCTCGCGGCTGGAGGAGTACCGCTACCGCCTTGAACGTGAGGGTGACATGGCACTCTTCCTACGTCGGCATTGGAGTTCCGACGTAGCACTCGCCGACACCCGTCGCACCTGGGATACATGGGTCGTCAAGTGGGACGGCATCTACCGGGCGCAGGACGTCGCCGACTTCAACTACTTGCTGCACGCGACGTGCGCCGGCGGGCTGTACAACGAAGCGGGTTACCTCTTCAAGCTACTCGCCGGCCAGGCAACGGTGGTGCCCTGGTCCTATTTTGGCGATCCCGCGACTGTCATCACGCGGTGGCACCGCACTGTCATGCGTCAACTGGGAGTGTAGAACGAAACGAATGGTGTAACCCTTGATCGAGGAACGCGCAGGCGCGGCGTGCGACCGTGCTGGGCAGGCCCATCGAGCACAACCAGTCGCCGGCCACCGAGAAGGCCAAGGAGCGCTCGTCGTGGCTGGCCATGGATGTGGCCTTCCGGGCGCCGTCGTCGCATTCGTGTTCGCTGGCGGCTCCCACGCCGCCAGACCACCGCGTCCGCGCCGTGCTCCTGCAGGTGGATGAGCGTGGTCACCACGACGGGGATGACCGAGTGGTAGGCGGGGGCCCGGAAGTGCGGGTGGTACCGGCGGCCCACTGGGGCGACGACGGCACCCTGTGCGCGTCTGCCAGAAGCAGAAGTTCGCCACGGAGATGGCGGCGGTGATCACGCGGAGCGTCCCGGCGGAGCCGGCCACCGCGGAGGAGCCAGGCACCGAGCCGCCCAAGGGGCTCGGGCGCCGCCGCGGTCTCGCGTGGTTGGGATGCTGGTGGTCGGCGGGGTCGCTGGGCCACCGAGGACGTGCTGCAGCAGCTTGGGGAGGCCGCGCACTTGCCGAGCGCACTCATCGGCACAGGCTGTCCGTTCGCTGGTCTACGCCACGCGGGTCAGCGCATCATACGGCTGCGCCGGGGCAATCACATTGCGGACAGTAAGGGGGCGCACGCGTAATCGCGGCAACGGTGTCCACTATGCGGACGTGCAGCAGGCATGTTGAGGTGTCTCTCTACCCTCACCCGTCGGGGTGAATACTCACAATGCCCTTCAGATGCTGGAATGGCCACCTTGCGGCGGCACTAGTGCCTCGCCTGCCGTGCCCGGCGTCTGTGTCGGCCGTTTCTTGAGGGGGCAGCAAGGAGCAATTTGCTGATGCGGACCAGTCCGCGATGCCAGGGGAACCTTCCTGCCGATATGACGAGTTTCGTGGGCCGTCGTGAGGAACTTGCCGCTGGGCGTGCGGTGCTGTCGCGGACCAGGTTGCTGACGTTGACCGGTGCCGGTGGTATCGGGAAGACGCGCTTGGCTCTGCGCCTTGCTGCCCAGGTTGCACGTGCTTACGCCTTCGGGGTCTGGAGGGTGGACCTTGCGGCTGTGGAACAGCCGGACCTGGTCGGACACGCCGTGCTGGAGAGCCTTGGCCTTGACCACGAGGCGGGACGGCCGATCACGGCCGCTCTGGCCCGTCAGTTGCAGGGCCGACGGATGCTGTTGGTCGTCGACAACTGCGAGCACTTGCTGGAGGCCTCCGCAACAGCGATCGCCACGCTGCTGGCTGCGCTGCCCGACCTGCAGGTGATCGCTACCAGCCGACAGGCCCTCGCGGTCGAGGGGGAGCACCTGCTGACCGTGCCGCCCCTTCGAGCGCCGCACCCCGATGCCCTCGTACCAGCCGATGCAACGGTGGTGAACGACGCGCTTGAGCTGTTCACCCTGCGCGGCGCCGCCGCGATCGGCGCGTTCGCGCCCACAGAGTCGGACGCCCACGCCGCCGCGCTCATCTGTCACCGTCTCGACGGAATCCCCTTGGCCGTCGAACTCGCCGCTGCTCGCCTTCGGACGATGACCTGCCAGGAGATCCTGCAGCATCTGGACGACCGTTTCTACCTACTCTCCCGAGGCAGTCGGACCGCCTTGCCCCGCCACCATACGCTGCTCGCTGCATTGGACTGGAGCTTCGACCACTGCACCCCTGCGGAACAACTGCTGTGGGCGCGCATGTCCGTATTCGCCGGCAGCGCTGATCGCGACGCTGTCGAAGCAGTGTGCACCGACAGCGTGGTGGGTGCTGCCGAGCTACTTGACCTGGTGGCCGGCCTGGTCGACAAGTCGGTTCTCATCCGCGAGGACGGTATCGCCGGTGTGCGCTTCCGCATGCTGGAGACCGTCCGTGCTTACGCCCGCCGACACCTGGAGACACGCAGCGAGCTTGCCACCTGGCGCCGCCGCCACCGCGACCACTACCACCAGCTGGTCCTGCGCGCCGACCAGGAGTGGTTCACCCAACGGCAGACCATATGGATGGCACGTCTGCACGAAGAGCGGTCCAATCTGCGCGCTGCCCTGTCCTTCTGTCTCGAAGAACCGGGTGAAAGTGAGCCCGGCCTGGACATGGCCGCCGCCCTGTGGAGTCACCGGCTGGGGGCGGGCGGCCTGGAGGAGGAACGTCACTGGCTTGCGCAAACCCTCACCATGTCTCCAGAGCCCAACCGTGCCAAGGCATCTGCAGTGTGGTCAGACGGCTGGCTCGCCCTCCTACGCGGTGACCACGATGCCGCCGCCTCACGAGTGGCTCAATGCCGTGCTCTCGCCGAAACCCTGGGCGATGAACGTGCCAGCACAGACGCAGAGCAGCTCGCCGCCCTGGCCGCGCTCTTCCAGGACGACTTCACAACAGCCATACCGCTGCTCGAGAACGTCCTCTCCCGGTACCGGGTACAGGGCGCGCTCGGTGAGACCTGGTCCACGCTCTTCCTCCTGGGACTCGCCTGCTGTCTGGCCGGCGACCCGCGTGCCGCCGACCTCAGTCGTGAAGGCCTTGAACTATGCGAGAGACACGACGCCCGGTGGTCCCGCTCCTGGTCGCTGTGGCTGAGCGGCCTGTTGCACCTGTTGCATGCAGAATACGAACAGGCCGCTGATCTGCTCCAGGAGAGCCTGCGCCTTGGCTGGCCCGCCCACAATCGCCTGGGTGTCGCCCAATGCCTGGAAGTCCTCGCCTGGACCAGGACGCTGCAGGGCCGAGCCCTGGAAGGGGCCCAGCTGCTGGGCTCGGCACAGCGTTTGTGGCGGCAGATCGGAAGCACGTTGCCCGGCGTGGGGTGCCTGCTCCACCACCGCACCGAGTGCGAGGCTCGGCTGCGCCGGGAGCTGGGGGAGGACCGCTTCCTGTCCGTGCTGCAGGCGGGCGAGGCTGTGATGCCCCATCAGGCTGTCGAACAGGCTATCGGTGTTCCGAAGAGCCTCAGGCAGCCGCAGGAGGCGCCTGCGGCATCGCTGACGGCCCGCGAACGGCAGGTTGCCGAGTTGGTCTCTCAGGGACTGGCCGACAAGCAGATCGCTGCCCTTCTGGTCCTGTCGCCCCGCACGGTTCAAGGTCACGTCCAGCGGATCCTCGTCAAGCTCGGCTTCACATCCCGCACACAGGTAGCGAAATGGGCTGACCGCCAATCTTCATCCGCGCCCTGACGAAGCGCCAGGCGCTGCAGCACGCAGGGCACGTGGCGCGCCCTGGTCAGGGGCGAAGCACAGGCCAGGGCTCGGCCATCCACGGGGGCTCAGCACCTTCGCCCGGGTGAGCTCGATCCGGGAGCGCTCTCCCGAGGCGCAAGGCAGGTAAGCGAACGGGTAATTGTGCGCAGGCGCCTGCCCGGCATGAGGGCCGATGCTTCTTCCGCCCCCTCCTGCGGCCGGCGCTCGGCCGATCGCGGGAGGGGCGTGAGAAGAAAGGGACAAGCCCCCGTGGCACCGACTATGACCGCGAGTTCGGGCGTGCCGTCAGCGCCTTCACCTCGCCTGATCACCCTGCTGGCCGCCGCCTTCCTGGCCCTGGCAATTTCCCTGTCGCCGCTGCCTGCAGGCCAGGCTCATGCCGCGACGTGCACATTTACCTCCTCGAACCTGGACTGTCTGAGCTTCGTCGCCATCAACGGAAGGAACATCGACGTGGAGGGCGCCTCCACCAGCGACGGAGCCCGAATCGTCACGATCGACTCAGGACGTCCGGCCACGAGAAACACGGCGAAGTGGCGCTTCAACGTCAACCAGGACAACACGTTCCAGATTGTGAACTCGGGGACGGGCAAGTGCATCGACGTCGGGTGGGGGGACGACGGTCTGCGCCAGTGGACCTGCCAAGGGCAGGCCACCCAGAGGTGGGCGATCCAGCCGACATCCATCGGCTGGAGAATGCGCCACATCAACTCCGGCAAATGCATGGACCTGCTAAACCGCAGCGACCATGACAACGCCTGGGTCGGCCTCTACAACTGCCACAGCGGCGACAACCAAATGTTCTTCTTCGTCGGCAGCAACCCTGCCGACCAGGCCAAGGCCGTGGCCGTGAAGTACGCCGCGGACAGGTGCCAGACCCAGACGTGGTCGTGTTACTGGACGGAGGAGAGCGAATCGGAGGCGGCCCCGCTGCCGACCAAGTGCATCTCAACGCAGTGGTACAACCCGTATGACAATCCGTACAACTACACCTTCACGGTGTCGACGGCGAAGGGCTTCAATTCCACTCTCGGCGTCACTGTCACGGCGGGATTCGAGACCGGCGCGCTCTCGTCCGTCGTCGCGAAGGTAACGTCCTCGCTGAGCGTGTCGAACGAATTCACGTGGACCAGCTCCACAACCACAGCCAACAGCGTCACCCTGTCGGCCCAGCCTCACAAGTACAACTGGGTGGCCCGAGCGGTGCAGGCGAAGACGGTGACCGGCACGTTCACCTTCGATGCCGACGGATTCCCGTGGGAAGCCAACGACAAGATCACCGTCCCCCTCAAGGGCGGCTCCAACGACCCCGTGTTCTACAGCCCGATGAGCACGGCCACGCCCGCCTCCGGTTGCGCGGCTCTTTGAGGATTCTCCCTGATCACCGGTCGCCTGACACTCGCCAAGTGTCAGGCGACCACGAAGATGACCGCTCCGGGATCGGTGGAGGCTCCACCCCGGCCAGGGCCGCCCGGATCACCCTCGCCCAGCTGCGGTCCGGCCTCAAACACATCGGTCGCACCCGCTCCTTAGCTTGACTCTGTCGGGGATCTTGGAGGGCTCGAGTCTGTGCTGGAGCCTGCTGCTTGGCGGCGACTGCCTGACGGTCCGTCCCCCGCGCGAGCGACAACAAGGGCGACAGGGTGTCCCCCCTCGCGAGGGGGGACACCCTGTCCCCTGACCGGGCGTCATGTCACCCTACGGTCGACATCATGGCGCAGCCGGAGTACCGCGATACTTTCGAGTTCCCCGCCAACCTGCTCAGAACGGTCTTCACTGATCTGTCTCGGTAAGGGCGGCGGGTGACGGCGTTGGTGGTGCACCGCCACCCCGAGTCGGGCAAGGAACTCAAGCGGATGGCGTACCTGCGTCGCGTGGATGCCAGCGGCGGCCGAGAGTGCGAGATCCCACTGGCCACCCTGCACGAGACGGCGGAGGTAGACCGATGACGATGACGTTCAAGGACCGTGCGGAGCGATCCGCCCGGCAGGACGACGCGATGCGCGCCGGGGAAGCCGCCGCGGCAGGCATGAAGGAGGCGCTCGCCCGCGTAGGCATTATCGTCCCAAGCCCCGGGGCCGGATACTCGGTCAACGGCACCGGAAGGGTCGAGCTGGGAGGCTGCAACGCGGGGCTGGCCACTCGGTTGGCCGAAGTCCTCAACACGGCCGCGGACGCCCTGCCCGAGCTCCGGGGCAGCCCGTGAGCGCCAGCAGCCTGGCCGGCACTCCACGCGTCGCGGTGACCGTACGGGACGGGGACCTTGTCCGGCTGGAGGACGGCACGCTGCATACCGTGCAGGGCACACCCTCCTCCGCAGCCGGCCCCGAAGGAGACGCCGCGCCGGGTTCCGCGCCCGCCTCTTTCCTCCACGTCCGCCGAGAGGCATGGGTGTCGAGGCGGTCATGCCGCCCCGTATGTTTCAAGGGCGGCGTCGCGGGCGGGGTATGGCAGTTTGGGTGTGGGCGTCGTCGGTTTTTTGGGGCTTGTCTGGAAAGAGGTCGTGGCTGTTTCCGTGGGGGGTGGGGGCGGTGGTGTCATCTCGAACCAGACGGCTTTTCCCGTCGGGGTGGGTGTGGTGCCCCAGTCGGTGGCGATGGCGGCGATCAGCATGAGGCCGCGGCCGCTCTCGGCGTGGTGTGTGCATCCTCGTGGGAAGGGCAACTCGGGTGCGGTGTCGGTGACCTCGACGCGTAGTCGTGTGCCGGTCCACAGGACGGTGACGGTGGATGGTCCGGTGGTGTGCCGTACGGCGTTGGCGATGATCTCGCTGCACAGCAGGGCGAGTTCGTCGAGTGTTTCGCCGGTCAGTCGCAGGTTCCATCCGCGGACGACGGCGAGTACGAGCCGGCGGGTTTTCGGTACTGCCTGTATGTCCGCGGCTATCGGGAAGCTGCGGGAGTGTGACGGTCTGGTGGCGCACATCGTGATCACCCTTGGGGGAGGGCGGCGGTCGGGCACGTGGGCCGGGGAACGCGGGCGCCCTGGGCAGCGGATCGCGGGGGAGTGGGCGGAAAGATTGCTGGTGGTCTGGAGGCCGCCGGTCGGGGTCGAGGTCTGGGTCGTGGGTTGGGGTGTGGGTTTTCAGGGCCTTTGGGTGAGGGCCTTGAGCGCGTTTGCGGCGCCGGGGTTGAGGGGGACGGGGGCGGTGTTGCCGGCCTGGGCGGGGTCGATTTCGGTGGCGGCGGCGTTGACTTTCTCAAGGGCGTTCTTCTTGGCGTAGACGAGGTCGGCGATCTTTCCCGCGAGTCGGGGGTCGAAGCCCTTCTTGACGAGCAGAACGTTGGGCACCACGATCGTGGGCACGTCCGCCGGCTGGTGGTATACGGCCGCGGGGATGGTCCCCTTTTGGTAGACGCCGCCGTGGGTGTTGCTCAGTGCCGGGAGTTGCGCGGTGACGTCGAGGAAGCGGACTTTGTCCTTGAGGCTGGTGACGAGGTCGGTGATGCCGCCGGTGGGCAGGCCGCCGGACCAGATGAGCGCGTCGATCGTGTTGTCCTTCATGGCGTCCACCGATTCGGGCAGGGCCAGTCGTTGCGCCGAGACGTCCTTGACGGGATCCAGGCCGGCGGCGCTCAGCAGCCGTCTGGCGATGACCTCGGTGCCGGAGTTGGGCGCCCCGGTGGAGATTCGTTTACCTCTCATGTCCTGGAGGGAGGCGATCCCGGAGTCTGCTCGGACCAGGATCTGGGTGTAGTTGGGGTACAGGCGGGTGAGGGCTTCGACGGTTTGTGGTTTGTCGAAGCTCCCCTTGCCTTCGACGGCGTCTTGCGCGGTGTCGAGCAGGGAGAAGGCGATGTCGTAGCTTCCGGCCTGGAGGCCTTGGATGTTCTGCACGGACGCGCCCGTGGTGGCGGCGGTGGCTCGGTAGCCGTCGAGGTTGTCGGAGATCAGTTCGGCCAGTCCGCCGCCGATCTGGTAGTAGACGCCGGTGGTGGGTCCGGTGGCGATGGTGAGCCGCCCTCCCTTTCCACTGTTCGCGGCCCCCTTGTCGTCCTGTTTGCCTCCCGCGCAGGCGGTCGCGGCGAGCGCGAGCGCGAAGGCCAGGGCGGGGACGGCCAGGCGTGTGGTTCGCGTGTGGTGCTTCATGAGGGGAGGTGTCCTTCCGTGACGGCTTCGGTTTGAAGGCCGGGACCTGTCGGATCTGTGGTGTGGGGTGTGGGGGAGCGCTGCCCGCGCCGTACCAGGCGGATACCGACGGCGAGAGCCAGGGCGATGAGGCCGGTGGTGATCGCGGCGGGTTCGAGGTAGAGCAGGCACAGGGCGGCGATGACGCACAGCCCACGCTCCAAGGGGCCTGCCGGGCCGAGCAGGCGGCCTCCAGTGGCGACGGCGAGCGCGGCGACCGCGAGGGCGGAGACCGCTGTCGTCCACAGGACGCCTGTCAGGCTTCCGGTGCCCAGGAGTCGGGAGCCGTTGTCGGTGAGGACGAACGCGAACGGTACGAGGAACGCGGGCAGCGAGTATTTCCAGGTCGCCACCATGGTGCGCATCGGGTTGCCGCCGGTGATGGCGGCCGCGGCGGCCGCAGCAAGCGCCGTGGGCGGGCTGACCTCGGACAGTACGGCGTAGTAGAAGATGAACATGTACGCCTCGGGCATGCTCACGCCCAAGGCGAGCAGCGCGGGCGCGATGATGACCGCGGAGATGATGAACGAGGCGGTGACCGGGACCGCGAGCCCGAGGACCGACACGGCCAGGGCCGCGAAGATGACGGTCATGACCAGTTCCACCGTCGGGTTGTCACCGAACATGCCGGCGGCGTCGACGATGACGGAGGCCAGGTTCAGGCCGAGGCCGGTCTGGGTGACGACGGCGACGATGATGCCCGCCGCGGCGCAGGTGGCGACCACCGGGAGTACGGACCTGCTGCCCTCGGCGAGCGCCGTGTACAGCCGGCGCGGGGTCATCCGGTGTCGGGAGTCGAGGAAGGACAGCAGGAACTGCAGGGCGGTGGCGTAGACCACCGCCCGGAAGGGGGGCAGCCCCATCGCCATGAAACCGATGATCATGAAGAGGGACAGGAAGTGGTAGCCGAACCGGCCCAGCAGCCTCCACGCCGAGACGGCTTCCTCGTCGATCACGGGCCGCGCCTGGTGTTTGCGGGCGTCGATCTCCACAGCCAGGAGGATGCCCAGGTAGTACAGCAGCGTGGGCACCAGGGCGTACAGCAGGACGGTGAGGTAGCCGGTCTTGAGGTACTCGGCGATGATGAACGCCGCGGCTCCCAGCGTCGGCGGGGAGAGGATCGCTCCGATGCCCGCGGCGGCCAGGACTCCACCGCCCGCCTCCTTGCTGTAGCCGGCCCTGCGCAGTAGGGGCCAGGCGACCGATCCCAGGCTGACGGCGGTGGCGGTACCGGAACCCGAGACGGTGCCGAGGAGGAAACCGGCCGCCGTCACGGTGCGTCCGGGGGCGCTGCGGGAGCCGCGGAACGCCGCGAACGACAGGTCGATGAAGAACTTGCCGGCCCCTGACATGTCGAGCACGGCGCCGAAGATGGTGAACAGCACGATGTAGGTGGCGGCCACATTCAGCGGTACGCCGTAGACCCCGTCGGTGCTCATGAAGAAGTGGGCGGAGATCGCGTTGACGTCGAAGCCGCCGTGCGCCAGCGACCACTGGTAGGGGAGCAGCCCGCCGTAGTACGCGTACAGCAGGAACGCCGTACAGAACGCGGGGAGTACCCAGCCGGTGGTCCGCCGGCACGCCTCCAGCACCAGCATGATCATGGCGATGCCCATGGTCACGTCGAGCGAGGTGGGCAGCTGACGCCGCTCGATGAAGGCGTCGAACTCCAGCAGCGGGTAGAGGCACACCGCGAGGGCGCAGGCGGCCAGCATCCAGTCGAACAGGCCCGGGTCGTCACGCCGTGCCGTTCTCACCGCCTTCACTGCCCCCGTGGAGGTATCCGTTGCCGCGCCCCGACGCCACGGCAGCGCCAAAGCCGGCACCCGCACCGTTCCGCGGTGTGTCAAGAAGATCAGTGGCAGTGTCGCGGCGAGGAAGAGCGTCAGGTAGTACTGGCCGCCCCTGGCGACCGGGAAGAACACTGCATACAGCACGAAGGCCGACAGCACGGCACACATCGCGGACACAGTCGCGGACACCGCGGGCGAGAGCTTGCGGGCGGGCCGCTCCTGGTCGAACTCGGCCACCAGGTCCTCGGCTGTCCGCTGTCGCGGTTCAGACGGCGCTTCCACCATGCCCATGACGGCCTCCTCGGACTGAACGCTGCGATACCTCAGACCGTGGCAGCCGTGACCGGAAGGGGACAGAGAACGCCGGCCCTCTTAACGTAGGTTTAGGATTCAGTGACCTGGATCACTCCTACGCTGGTATCCAAGGCCGCACCCTGCACCGACCGCACACATTCCCCCGGGCGCAGGACCAGCCAGGAAGCACCGGGAGGACGCGTTGCGCATACTCGTCGTCGAAGACGACAACCGAGTCGCCGAAGCCCTCGCCGGCGCCCTGCGCCGCAACGGCTACGACGTGCAACGCGCCGCCAACGCCGCGCAAGCCCTCAACGCACCCCCCGTCGACCTCGTCCTACTCGACCTGGGCCTGCCGGACCGCGACGGAATCGAGGTCTGCCGGGAACTGCGAGCCAGAGGCGGCGTCCCCGTCATCGCCGTCACCGCCCGAGGAGGCGAGCCCGACCGCGTCCGCGGACTACGCAGCGGCGCGGACGACTACGTGGTGAAACCCTTCGGCACCGCCGAACTCCTCGCCCGCATCGAAGCAGTCCTGCGACGCAGCATGAACCACCCCACCCACCAGGACCGCCCCCTCACCCTCGACGGCCTCGAAATAGACCTCGCACAGCGCACGGTCACCCTCGACGGACAACCCGTACCCCTGACGCGCAAGGAGTACGACATCCTGGCCGTACTGGCACGCGCCGGCGGCGCCGCCGTAGCCCGCGATCAAATCCTGGTCGAGGTATGGCAAACCACCTACGACGGCATGTCACGCACCCTCGACGTACACCTAGCCACCCTCCGCGGCAAGCTGGGTCGCACCGGAAGCCTCGTGCGGACAGTCCGCGGCTTCGGCTACCGCCTCACCATCCCCGACCCCACCCCGCCACCCCCGGCGACCGGCCCCTGAGCCCCCCATGCACCGCCGCCTCCTCGCCATCGTCTGCGCCCTCGTCGCCGGCCTCATTCTTGCCCTCAGCGTGCCCCTGGTACGCACCACTGCCGAACACACGATCCAGACCTCCTTCACCGGCCGTGTCCAGGACACCGCCTGGTTCGCCGACATGGCCGCCACCGCCCTCGAAACAGGACGCACCAGCCGCCTCGAAGCCGCCGCCACCCGCTACACCCACCTCTACGACTCACAAGTCGCCATCGTCGACGCCGACCGAGAAATCGTCGTCGCCCCAACCCCCGTCAACCTGAAAGAACCCCACGTACGCTCCGCACTCCTCCAGGCCCTCGCCGACCGGCCCCCCGAACAACCCACCGTCGTCTGGCCATGGGACAACCGCCCCTTCATCCACGCCGACGCCATCAAACGAGACGGCCACATCCTCGGCGCCGTACTGATCATCTCCCCCACCGACCGAGCACGCTCCGAGGTCGCCGACTACCTCACCTTCGTCATACTCGGCAGCCTCACCGCCCTCACCATCGTCCTGATCGCCGTCGCGACCCCCATCGTCCGCTGGGTACTACGCCCCATCCACGAACTCGACCGCGCCACCCACGAAGTCGCCCAAGGCCGATTGCAAACCCACGTCTCAGACCGGGCCGGCGCCCCGGAACTGCGCCGCCTCGCCAACAGCTTCAACGCGATGGCCGACAGCATGCACGCCTCCCAGGAACAACAACGCGCCTTCGTCGCACAAGCCTCCCACCAGCTACGCAACCCTCTGACCGCGCTGCGGCTGCGGGTGGAGAACGTAGAAGACTATGTGAACGACCCCCAGGGCCTTCACGAACTCCACAGCGCGGTCGAAGAGGCCGACCGATTCGGCAAAATGCTCGACGGACTGCTGCGCATGGCCAGAGCAGAAGCCTCCGAAGCAGAACGAACCCCCATCGACGTATCAGCCGTCGTCACCCACCGCGCCGACGCCTGGCGAGCCGCCTTCGACGCCGAAGGCATCTCCCTCACCACACGGATACCCACCAACATCAACGCACTGTCCCTGCCCGGCTGCCTCGATCAAACACTCGACGCCCTCCTCGACAACGCCCTCAAGTTCGGCGACGGCTCACCGGTGGACGTCTCCGTGACCCGCACCCCCGCCCCCCGCGACGACGACACCGCCAACCGGCGCAGCACCGCGGACGAGGCATACGACCGGGTAGAGGTGACCGTACGGGACCAAGGCTCCGGACTGACCGCGGAGGAACTCTCCCAGGCGGGCGGAAGATTCTGGCGCAGCACACGGCATCAGAACATTCCCGGCACCGGCCTCGGACTCGCACTCACGCGAATCCTGGTCGAAGCCGGAGGCGGCGAACTTCACCTGGCCTCGGCGCAACCCCACGGACTCACCGCAACCGTACGACTACCAACTGCCCCCCACCCCCACGACCACCGCCTGAACCCGGCCACCCCTCAAGGGTGCGACTCCTGATACCAGCGGGCCGCACCCGGATGCAGCTCCAACGGATCAGTGGCGATCGCCGACCGCCGATCCAGCCGCCGAGCCTCCGGATGCGCCCGTATCAACTGCGACTGCCCATCGAACAACAACCGCGTCAGCCAATACGCCTCCGACGCCGGCATGTCACGACGCACAACCAGGAAGTTGGGCACGCTCACAGTCGTCACCGCGCTCTGCGCCCCATAGACCACAGAAGGAACCGTGGTCTCGGTGTAAAGCTCCCCATACGACCGGGTGAGCTCCCCGACCACATCACCCAGGTCCACCAACCTGATCTCGGTGCCACGCCGCAGCTCCGTGATCGCAGCCGTCGGCAGACCCCCACTCCAAAAGAACGCATCAATCCGCCCCGCGGCCAGAGCTGCCGCGGACTCGCGCACATCCAGCCGCAGCGACGTCACATCCTTCTCCGGCGAAAGCCCCGCAACCTTCAAAACGCGCTCGGCGATCAGCCCCGTACCCGACCCGTCAGAACCCACCGACACCCGCAGACCCCGCAGCGCCTTCACACTGCGCACCGGGCTGTCCGCACGAACAACGAGCTGTACATAGTTGTCGTACAACGCAGCGAGCGCCACGACGGGCAGCGGCCGGGAGAAAGGCGGATGCCCGGCCACGGCGTCAGCCGCGGCATCCGCCAAGGCGAAGCCCACCCGCGCCTGCCCGCCATCCACCCTACGCAGGTTGTCGACGCTTCCACCTGTGTGCACAACCTGGGCCGAGACACTCGGCAAACGCCGCCCGATCACCTCGGCGTAGCCGGCCCCGTACTCCGCGTACACCCCGCCCGGGTTGCCAGTGGCCACAACCATCCCACCGGACGGACGATCCGGCACGTCACTTCCCGTGCACGCCGTGGCCGACAGCATCACGGCGAGCGCAATGGCGAGCAGACGTGCCACCCACATGGGACCAACTCCCTCAACAGCGCACCGCCGGCTCGGGACACAGGCAGGGACACCGAGACAGCCGCCTGAAACAGACTATCGCTGCTTTGCGCCTCCAACGGGGACGCTGCTCTGCTTCGACCCCTTTCCGAGACGGTCGGAACCGTTCTGACTTCTGTGCCGCTCTGGTATGAGCCATCAGACAGACGGGCCTCGTGCCCATCGAGATGGGGGCGCTGGCGGTCGTTACCGGGCGGTTAGGCTGACCGAGCATCGTGCGGAGTACTCATCCGAGCGTGGACTGCACATGTCCCGGGAGTCCGTGCGGCGCTGGGTGAGAGTACGAGATGAACGCGGCCCAGGTGGCGGCCGTACACACGGACGAGCGGGAAGAACTGCACAGGAGGAGGGCGGAGAGCAAGGGCGCCTGCGTCGGGGCGACGAGGTCCTGAAGCCCGCGACGATTCTCTTCGCCCGGGAAACGCGCCCCCGAAACCGCTGATCGTGGCCTGCGCCGATCGGATGCAGGTCACCGGGTGTGCCGTCGAGTCGATGCTCACCGCCGTGAAACAGGCGGGGCTGAAGATCACGGCACGAACCTTGCGGCCTGGTGAGCCCCAGTCGGCCCGCGAACCGGGTCGCGGCCCGGACCCCGGCCGAGCTCGCTCGAGGACGCGCCTTTTCGGTTGCCCTTCACCGCCAACGGGAGCTCCCGAAGGCCTATATGGCTGGCACGGAATGCCGGCTCTCGTCCGCCGCACCTCTGTCCGAGGCGCGTTCGGCGTCGTCGACCGCGCCATGCGCTCCCTCCGTCCGCGGCGCCTCGGATGTCTCTTCCGCTCCTAGCTAGGTTTGTACAGCAGTCTGATAAGTCGGCACCTGCCGGCCGACCTGCCGGCCGACCTGCCGGCCGACCTGCCGGCCGACCTGCAGGGCGCGCTTGGCCGCGGCGACGGGCGTAGTTTGGAGGGACAGGCGACAAAACACGCGCCCCGTTCCGCAGCGGCCTCGCACGGTTCCCCGCGGGGCCTGGCCGGACCCTCGCCGTGTGGGCGCCCGCCTCTCGCCCCGGGCGGGGGCTCCTCCGGACAGTTCCGTCGCCCCTCTCAGATTGACCGCCTTCTCCTCAGTAGCCTGACGCGTCGACTGTGTTCACGGCCGTGTGGACAGCAGCTGTGGGACGCGGCTGTTCTGTCCGAGCCACGCGGCGACGTCCTTGTCGATGTACTCGACCAGGCGCAGTACCTCGGCTTGGGCGGCGGGGAGGGTGAGCCGGCGGCCGTGGCCACGACGGTCGGTCTGACCGGGCAGGGGAACGCCACGTACGGCGCGCCGGGTGGGCAGGCTGGCCGAGGTCAAGCGGCGGTGAGCCAGTCGTGGTAGGCGTCTGCGAGGTCGTCGTCGCGGCGTGTGCCGCGTTCGCTGCAGGAGATCACTGCTGGCCAGACGCCGAAGTGTTCGGCGACGGTGGTGAGGGTTTTTGGACTGGCGTGCCGGGCGGAGGTCGGAGACGTCCGGGACTGTGACTGGTGTCGTGAGGTAGCGGAAGACCTCCCGGGCGATCGCCCGCTTGAGCAGGCTGCGTCTCTGCAGGTTGGCGTGGTCAGCGCTCCCGACCCCTACCGGAATGATAGGTAGCTGGTATCATTGAGTCATGCTGTATAAGACTCCCGCGCTCGACGCCGCGGACCTCAAGGTTCTGCACGAGGTTGACGGCCTGCGCGAGCGCCTGCGTGACGCGGTGCAGCAGGCGCCGATGAAGTGGACACAGGATCTGCGCAAGGCGCTGACCGCGAGCGCGATCGCGGCCTCGAACACGATCGAGGGCTACCAGGTCGACGCGAAGGACGTCGCCGACCTGATGGACGGCGAACGCGAGGTCGACGCCAGCGAGGAGAACAAGGCGGAGACCCTCGCCTGCCAGCAGGCGATGACGTACATCCAGTCACTCCACGACGTCGCCGACTCCCGGTACAGCAAGGAACTACTCAACGCGCTGCACTGGATGCTCCAGGGCCACCATCACCCGCTGCGCACCGCCGGGCAGTGGCGCAAGACCTCGATCCGGATCACCGCGCCCGGCGACGAGCTCGCCACCGACTACGACGGCCCCGACCAGGAGCTCGTGCCTGGCCTGATGGCCGAGCTCGTGGACTGGCTCAACGACGGCGACACCGAAGCGCACGTCCTGATCCGGGCGGCGATGGCGCACCTGAACCTGGTGAAGATCCACCCGTGGTCTGACGGGAACGGCCGCCTGTCCCGCTCCCTGCAGACCCTGCTGATCGCCCGCGGCGGTGTACTCGCACCTGAGTTCTCCTCGATCGAGGAATGGCTCGGGATGCCCGGCAACACCTGGGAGTACTACAAGGTGCTCCGCGAGGTCGGCGGTCCGGTGTACTCGCCCGAACGCGACACCCTGCCCTGGATCAAGTTCAACCTGCGGGCCTACCACGAGCAGGCGCAGCGGGTGCAGCACCGGGTCGACCGCTCGAACCAGGTCTGGATCGAGCTGATGGAGCACGCCGACGCCAACGGGATCAGCGAGCGGCAAGTGACTGCCCTCCACGAGGTCGCGATGGTGGGCCGGGTGCGCCGCTCGCGCTACGAGCGGCAGGAAGCGATCAACACCCAGCAGGCAACCCGGGACCTGCAGGCCCTCACGAAGGCCGACGTCCTCACCGCGATCGGGCAGACGAAGGGACGCCACTACGTGGCCGGCCCCCGCTTCCCGCAGAACGTCATGGCGACCTCCCGCCGACCGCACCGCATCATCAACCCCTACGCCACCGCATAGCGCCAAGGCAGCTGGGCTCGGGCTGATCGAACTGCGGCGATGAGCGTCGCCGAACACCTCGGACTCGGCAACTGGACCAGCTCCGGCAAGCTCATGGGCCTGGCCGACTACGGCAACCCCGACCGCTACACCCTCGACTTCCTCACCGCCCGCGCTGGCGGCTCGTCGAGAAGGAGCTGAGCGCCGTGATCGTGACGGCCGCAGTGGCACTTGCCACCATCAGCCCGGACCCGGAGAAGGCGCTCGCCGGCCGTGTCCAGGGCCTGCTGGCGCGCCTCAGCCTCGACTGACCTGGGCCGGCCGCCACGCGGAAGGGCCCGCACGGACGTGCGGGCCCTTCCGCGTGATCCCCTACTTTGCGGACGCACACGTCCTAGTGGGGTGTATCCCGCCTCCCCGGTGGGAGATGAGTGGGAGACAAGTGGGAGATGATCATGGCGTGGTGCTGCAATCAGGCGCTAGGAAATGCTAGATAGCGCGACCTGTACGGCCCTGGTTCAGCCTCCGGATTCGCCCGCGTGCGGGCTCAGGACACCTGCTCCCACCAGCACGAACAGCAGGATTCCGAGCAGGATCCGGTAGATCACGAACGGCATGAAGCTCTTCGTAGTGATGAATTTCATGAACCACGCGATCACGGCGTAGCCCACGAAGAAGGCGATGACCGTCGCGAAGATCGTCGGACCCCAGGAGATGTGACCCGGGTTCTCCATGACGTCCTTGATCTCGAACGCCCCCGAGGCCAGCACGGCCGGGATCGCGAGGAGGAAGGAGTAACGGGCCGCGGCCTCGCGGGTGAAGCCGAGCAGCAGACCACCGGAGATCGTCGCGCCGGACCGGGAGACGCCGGGGATCAGGGCCATCGCCTGGCAGACGCCGAAGATCAGACCGTCCTTGACGCCCAGCTGCTGCAGCGTCTTGCGCTCACGGATCGCGCGGTGCCGGCCGCCTTCCTCGTCGCGGGCGGCCAGCCGGTCGGCGACGCCGAGCACGATGCCCATGAGGATCAGGGTGGTGGCCGTCAGCCGCAGGTCGCGGGCCGGGCCCACGATCGCGTCCTTGAAGACCAGACCGAGGACGCCGATCGGGATCGAGCCGACGATCACCAGCCAGCCCATCTTGGCGTCCTGCTCGGAGCGCAGGGCCTTCGTGTACAGGGAGCGGAACCAGGTGGAGACGATCCGCGCGATGTCCTTGCGGAAGTAGATCAGCACGGCGGCCTCGGTGCCGATCTGGGTGATCGCGGTGAAGGCCGCTCCTGGGTCGTGCCAGCCGGCGAACGCCGCGGTCAGCCGCAGGTGGGCGCTGGAGGAGATCGGGAGGAACTCCGTAAGCCCCTGGACGAGACCGAGGATTAGGGATTCGAACCAGCTCATGTCGGGGTGCGCTCGTCCTTGTGATCGTCGGGCAGTTCGCGTCCGATGCTAGGGCCCGTGCGAAGCGGCGCTGAACACAGGGGGGTGCTGGGGCACCAGTTCGGTCACTCGATCCTCGGTTCGAGGGGGTGCCAGACGGTGTCGCTTGCGCCATCCGAAGACCGCGCCGCCCACCACGGAGACGACGATGAAGCCGAACGAGACGAGGAACGCGGGCGATCCGGGCGAGGAGGCACTGGCGCCCGCGATCACGTACGCGGCGGTGTTCGGGACGACCCCGATCGACGTGGCGAGGAGGAAGGGGCCCCAGCCGCACCGCGACACCGCAGCACAGTAGTTGGCCACCACGAACGGCAGTCCGGGGAAGAGCCGGACCGCGAGCATCGAGCGGAAACCGTGCCGGCTGAGCTGCCCGTCGGCCGCCTGGAGCCAGCGCCCGCGCAGGAACGGCCGCAAAGCCTCCTGGCCCAGGATCCGGCCCAGTCCGAAGGAGATCGCGCCGCCGAGCACCGTGCCGCCGACCGCCGCGACGAGGCCGAACTGGGTGCCGAAGACGGCTCCCGCGGCCAGATTGAGCAGGGGGCGCGGCACGAAGGCGGCCGTGCACACACCGTACGCGGCAGCGAACAGCAGGACCGCCATGCCCACCGGGAGCCCCGGGGGCCAGCCCTCCGAGAGGATGCGCTGGGGCTCGTACAGCAGCACGCACACGCCGGCCGCGACGAGCAGCACGACGAGCACCGACAGCCGGGTCCACGGCGCGAGGAGGAGGGACATCCCGGGAGACTAGCCCACGTATACGGCGGGGCGCCGTAATCTGGGCCTCATGCTGTCGAACGACCGGCGACCCCCGCGAGTTCCCCGCAGCGCCCTCGCGGACACCCTGCTGGAGCGGCTGCCCGGAGCGTACGGGGCGGCCGCCGATCCGGTACGGGCCCGGGCCATGGCCGCGTACATGAAGGACGTCGCGCCCTTCCTCGGCATCCCCACCCCGCTGCGCCGGGAACTGTCGAAGACCGTGACCAAGAACACCCCGGAACCGACCGAGACGGACTGCGCGGCGCTCGCGCTGCGCTGCTGGCTGCTCCCGGAGCGCGAGTACCAGTACTTCGCGGTGGACTACCTGCGCCGCCACGCCGCCCGCTGTTCCTCCGGCTTCCTGCCGGTGGTCCGGCACCTGATCGTCACCGTCCCCTGGTGGGACACCGTCGACCTGCTGGCCGCGCACACGGTCGGCCCGCTGGTGGCCGCCGACCCGGAACTCGCGGCCGTGATGGACGAGTGGATCGAGGACGAGAACCTCTGGCTCGCCCGCACCGCGCTGCTCCACCAGCTCCGCTTCACGTCCGCCACCGACACCGGACGGCTCTTCGCCTACTGCCGTCGCCGGGCCGGCCACCCGGACTTCTTCGTGCGCAAGGCCATCGGCTGGGCCCTGCGCGAGTACGCGAAGACGGACCCCGGAGCGGTACGCGCCTTCGTCGGGGCCGAACGCGGCTCCCTGGCCCCGCTGTCCGTGCGCGAGGCGCTCAAGAACCTCTGACCACGCCGTAATTCGTTCGACGTGCCCCGGAGCGTCCGGCAGGATCAGGGGCATGAACCGGTATGCCTTCCTCGCAGCGCGGTCCGCAGTCGCGGACGCGCCGAAGGCTGCCGCGACCGCAGGCGCACCGGCAGGCGCACCTGCGTACGCACCCGTCTTCGCCGCATTCGACGGCGCACGAAG
The DNA here is from genome assembly GCF_055574035.1 of Streptomyces sp. NPDC030021. Taxonomy (NCBI): domain Bacteria; kingdom Bacillati; phylum Actinomycetota; class Actinomycetes; order Kitasatosporales; family Streptomycetaceae; genus Streptomyces; species Streptomyces sp. NPDC030021. Next base: position 155,223 of record NZ_JBVIAH010000015.1, on the reverse strand, counting down.
CTGACCCTTCCCGGATCGTCCGGCGGACCCCGCAGGGGGAGGGTCGGCTCGACCTCGGGGTCCCGTTCCAGCTTCCAGACACGGGAATGAATCATGGCCAAGACGGCCTTCGTGCGCACCAAGCCGCACCTCAACATCGGCACCATGGGTCACGTCGACCACGGCAAGACCACCCTCACCGCCGCCATCACCAAGGTCCTCGCCGAGCACGGCGGCGCCTCCTTCGTGCCCTTCGACCGCATCGACCGGGCCCCCGAGGAGTCCCGGCGCGGCATCACCATCAACCTCACGCACGTCGAGTACGAGACCGACACCCGGCACTACGCCCACGTGGACATGCCAGGTCACGCCGACTACATCAAGAACATGGTCACGGGCGCCGCCCAACTCGACGGCGCGATCCTCGTCGTCTCCGCGCTCGACGGGGTCATGCCGCAGACCGCCGAGCACGTGCTCCTCGCCCGGCAGGTCGGCGTCGACCACATCGTGGTGGCGCTCAACAAGGCCGACGCCGGGGACCCCGAGCTGACCGACCTGGTCGAGCTGGAGGTCCGCGAGCTGCTCACCGCGCACGGATACGGCGGTGACAGCGCGCCGGTCGTACGGGTCTCCGGACTCGGGGCGCTGGAGGGCGACCCGCGGTGGACGGAGGCGATCCAGGCGCTGCTGGACGCGGTGGACACGTACGTACCGACCCCGGTGCGCTACACGGACGCGCCGTTCCTGCTGCCGGTGGAGAACGTGCTGACCATCACCGGGCGCGGCACCGTCGTGACCGGCGCCGTCGAGCGCGGCACCGTACGGCTCGGGGACCGCGTGGCGGTCCTCGGCGGCGACGGCGAGCCGGCCCTGACGGTCGTCACCGGGCTGGAGACCTTCGGGAAGCCGATGGAGTCCGCCGAGGCCGGGGACAACGTCGCGCTGCTGCTGCGCGGGGTGCCGCGCGACGGCGTGCGCCGCGGGCACGTGGTGGCCGCGCCCGGCAGCGTGACGCCGCAGCGCCGGTTCACCGCGCAGGTGTACGTGCTCTCCGGGCGCGAGGGCGGCCGTACGACACCGGTCGCCAGCGGCTACCGGCCGCAGTTCTACATCCGCACCGCCGACGTGGTGGGGGACGTCGACCTGGGTGAGGCCGCCGTGGCCCGGCCCGGGGAGACGGTCACGATGACCGTCGAGCTCGGCCGGGACGTCCCGCTGGAGTCGGGGCTCGGCTTCGCGATCCGCGAGGGCGGTCGGACCGTCGGCGCGGGGACGGTGACGGCGGTACTGGGGTGACGGCCGTATCGGGGTGACGGCCGTATCGGGGTGACGGCCGTACCGGGGTGATCCGGGCCTGATCCGGACCCCTCTGTGGTGGCGGTGGCCTGGCTGCGCCAGACTGCCGTCACCACAGGCATGAGCGGAGGGGCGGGCGGAGATGAGCGCGGACACGGCACTGGTGCTCGGCGGCGGGGGACTGACCGGCATCGGCTGGGAGTGCGGAATCCTGTACGGCCTCGCCCGCGCGGGCGTGGACCTCACCACCGCGGACCTGGTCGTCGGCACCTCGGCCGGTTCGGTGGTCGGGGCGCAGCTCACCTCCGGACTGCTCAGCGCGCAGGAGCTGTACGAGCGTCAGCTCGGGGACCCCGCCGGGGAGGCCACGGCGAAACTGGGAGCCGGTGCCCTCGCCCGGTACGCCGTCGCGATGGCGCGCTCGCGCACCGCCACGGCCTACCGGCAGCGGGTCGGCGCCATGGCGCTGGCCGCCGACACCGGCGCCGAGGCCGAGCGGCGCAAGGTGCTGGCCGCCCGGCTGGTCTCGCACGAGTGGCCCGAGCGGCGGCTCGTCGTCACGGCGGTGGACGCGCTCAGCGGTGAGCTCAAGGCGTTCGAACGGGGGAGCGGCGACGGGCTCGTCGACGCGGTCTCGGCGAGCTGCGCGGTGCCCGGGGTGTGGCCGCCGGTCACGGTCGGCGGCCGCCGCTTCATCGACGGCGGAATCCGCTCCGCCACCAATGCGGACCTGGCCGCCGGCTACGCGCGCGTGGTGATCCTCGCCCCGATGTCGCTCGGCTCCGGGCTGGTCCCCTCGCCGTCGGCGCAGGCCGAGCGGCTCCGGGAGGCGGGCGCGCAGGTCCTGCTGATCACCCCGTCGGCGGCCGCCCGCAAGGCCTTCGGGCGCAACGTGCTGGATCCGGCGCGGCGGGACCCGGCCGCCCGCGCGGGCCTGGCGCAGGCCGAGGAGCACGCGGGGGAGACGGCGGCGGTCTGGTCGGCCGGGGCCGCCTGAGGTCTGTTCGAAGCCCGCCCGGCCGCTGCCGGACAATGGAGCGGTGAGCGACGAACAGATCCCGGTCGTCCGGGACGTGGGCCAGGGCACCGCCAAGCTGATGCCGGACGTGGACCGGGACCGGGCCTGGCTGCTGACCGTCGACGGGGCGCCGCAGTCGTACGTGGACCTGGACGATCCGCAGCACCTGGAATTCGAGTACGTACGCCGCCTCGCGCACGTCCTGGACTGCGCCGCCGAGCCGGGGCTCGCGCTGGACCTCCTGCACCTCGGCGGCGGAGCGCTCACCCTGCCGCGCTACGCCGCGGCCACCCGGCCCGGCTCCCGGCAGACGGTCGTCGAGTTCGACGCGGGTCTGGTCGACCTGGTGGCCGAGCACCTGCCGCTCGCGGCGGGCTCCGGTGTCACCGTGCACACTGCCGACGCCCGCGCCTGGCTGGAGGCGGCGCCCGCGGCGAGCGCGGACCTGGTGGTGGCCGATGTGTTCGGCGGCTCGCGGGTGCCGGCGCAGCTGACGTCGGTGGAGTACGCCCGGGCGGCCGCGCGGGTGCTGCGGCCCGGCGGGCTGTACGCGGCGAACCTGGCCGACGGGGCGCCCTTCGACTTCCTGCGGGCGCAGGTGGCGAACTTCGCCGAGGCGTTCGCGGAGCTGGCGCTGATCGCCGAGCCGGCGGTGCTGCGGGGGAGGCGGTTCGGGAACGCCGTACTGCTGGCCTCCGACACCCCGCTGGAGGTGGGCGCGCTGGCCCGCAGGTGCGCGGCCGACGCGTTTGCCGCCAGGGTGGAGTACGGGGACGGGCTGGTCCGGTTCAGGAAGGGCGCGGCACCGGTGGCCGACGCGGACGCGGCCCCTTCCCCGGCGCCGCCGGAGGGTGCGTTCAGCCTGGGGTGAGCGGCTGGGGTGAGCGGCTGGGGTGAGCGCCTGGGGTGAGCGGCCTGGGCCGACGGTGCGTCAGCGGCCGGCGGCGTCGGCGGGGGTCTGCTCGGCCGGGGCCGCGGCGGCCCCGGTGACCGTCTTGACGTGGGCCTTGCGGGTCATGCGGCGGACGTCCGGGACCAGCAGGACGAGGGCGGTGGGCACGACGACCAGGACCGCGCAGCCCCACAGGGCCTGGGTACGCCCGAAGGCCGATTCGGCGGGCCCGGCCAGGGCGGTGGCCAGCGGAAGCATCGACACCGAGCCGAACCAGTCGTAGGCGGTGACCCGGGAGAACTTCTCCTCCGGGATCTCCTGGTGCATCGCGGTCATCCAGTTCACGCCGAAGACCTCGATCGCGGCACCGCTGACGAACATCACCACGCACAGCCCCCATACGGGCAGCGGCACGGCGAGTCCCGCCGAGGGCAGCGCCAGCGGGAACACGCACAGGGTGCCGACGAGCAGCAGACGGCGCGGTTTCCACGTCATCATCAGGACGGCCCCGGCGATGGTGCCGACGCCGAAGAAGGCCAGGGCCACGCCCCAGGGCGCGGGCCCGCCCAGCTGGTCCCGGGCGACCAGCGGTCCGTAGACCGCGTCGGCGGCGCCGACGACGGCCACCACGACGGAGAACTGGAGCACGATGCTCCACAGCCAGGGGCGGGTCCGGACCTCCACCCAGCCCTCGCGCAGATCGGCCAGCAGGCCGCCGCCGGGGGCCCGGTCGGGTACGTGGCTGACGTCGAGGAAGGTCCGCAGGGCGCCGGCGACGGCGAAGGCCGCCGCGTCGGCGGCCAGGACCCAGCCCGGGCCCACCGCGGCGATCATCGCTCCGCCGAGGGCCGCGCCCCCGATGCCGGCGCCGTTGATCGCCATGCGGAAGAGTGCGAACGCCCGGTTGGAGTGTTCGCCGGAGACGGTGGAGAGCAGCATGCCCTCGGCCGCGGGATTGAAGAAGGCCGTACCGGTGCCGCACAGGGCGGTCAGCAGCATCATCTGCCACAGCTGGGGTTCGCCCGCGAGGACGAGGACGGCGAAGGCGGCCTGCGAGAGGCAGTTCAGGACGTTGGCCGCGACCATCACGCGATGGCGGGGCAGCCGGTCGGCGATGGCGCCGCCGATGAGCAGGAAGAGGACGAGCGGCAGCGTGCGGGCGGCCGCGATCAGGCCCACGTCGCCGACGGACCCGCCGGCCTGCATGACCGCGAAGGCGGCCGCGATGTGTGCTCCGTGGCTCCCCAGGTTCGTGATGATCGCCGCACCTGTGAGCAGGCTGTAGTTGCGGCCGGCCCACTCGGGCCGGCGGCGGTTCGCGGGCGTACGGGGTGCTGCGGTGCGGGGAGAGCTCACCCCGGGACTATCCCCGCCCCGGGCCGGGAATCCAAACGGATTGCCGGCCCGGGACACGGGACGGGGGGATCACGGGGTGGTGAGCCGGATGGAACTGATGATCTTGTCGGAGACGTCGGTCGGAACCTCGTCCTTCACGCCGGCCGCGCTGATGAGCACGAAGCTGGCGAAGTCACCGACGGCGTTCTTGAAGCCGAAGCCGACCGTCTTGCCGTCGGTGGAGCACTTGTGCTCCTTCTTCAGGTTCGGAGCGGTCGCCACCACCAGGTGGCCCTTGACCCCGGAGGAGGTCGTGTACTCCTTGGGAGCGGCCACCTTGACCGTTCCCTTGGGCTCCTTCTGGGCGAAGGCCGCCCAGGCCCAGGCACTGGTGTTGTCGGTCGCCACCTGTGCGGTGTCCTTGGCGCCCTGGGCGCCCTTGATTCCGGTGTCCGCGAGGGAGAACTTCTCGACCCTGCCGTCCGCGTCCTTGTCGACCGTGCACCACTCCTCCTTGAGGGTGGCGGTGCCGCTCATCGTGATGAGGGGCGTGCCGTCGTTCTTGACCTCGTCGTGGAAGGAGAGGATCACGCCGGATTCGTTGACGTTCCACTCGGGGGGCACGTCGTAGCTGACGCCGTACTTCGTGTTCACCACGACCTTCCAGCCCGGGATGACGGGCTGGGCGCTGCCGCCGGCCCGCGGGTTCGGGCTGCTGCCGGCCGGGGCGGGTGCCTCGGACGCCGGCGCCGAAGGGCTGGCCGCCGGCTTGTCGTCGGCCTCGGTCTTCTTGTCGTCCCGGGTCAGGACGAACGCGCCGGTCGCGGCGGCCGCCACGATGACGGCGGCCGCGGCGACGATCGCCACGGTCTTGGTCGAGTACGGGCTCCCGCCGCCGCTGCCGGCGGCGGGCTGGGGCTGCTGAGGCAGCTGGGGCTGGCCCCACTGCTGGCCGGGAACGCCCTGGGGCTGCTGGTACCCCGGCTGCTGCGGGTATCCGTAACCGGGCTGCTGCTGGTACGGGTTCGGCTGCCCCGGCTGTCCCGGCTGCTGCTGGTACGGGTTCTGTTGCGCGTCCTGAGGGTTCTGTTCGCCCCCGGGCGGCTGCTGCTGTCCTGGCCACATGGCCGGTAACGATAGTGGCCGTGGCGGCGGGGAGCCACGGCCGCCCCCTTGGGAGCTCTGGTCAATCAGGACTACTCGTGGGTAACATCGCGTTCCATGAGCGCAGATCAGATGAACGTGGGCGAACTGCTCGCCGCGACCGTACCGATGGCCCGGACCCTGAACCTCCAGTTCCTGGAGACCACCCCCGAGCGCGCGGTCGTCCGGCTTCCGGACCAGCCCGATTACCACAACCACGTCGGCGGCCCGCACGCCGGCGCGATGTTCACCCTCGCCGAGTCCGCGAGCGGCGCGATCGTCCTGGCCGCCTTCGGTGACCAGCTCTCGCGCGCCGTCCCGCTCGCCGTGAAGGCCGAGATCGGCTACAAGAAGCTCGCCAAGGGCGTCGTGACCGCCACCGCCACGCTCGGCCGCCCTGCCGCGGAGGTCATCGCCGAACTCGACGCCGGCGGCCGCCCCGAGTTCCCGGTCACCATCGCCATCCAGCGCGAGGACGAGGCCGTGACCGGCGAGATGACGGTCGTCTGGACCCTGCGTCCCAACGCCTGACGACCGGCCGACGGCAACCGCTGCGGCCACGGTCCGCCACGTCCTGGGGGGTGTCTTGCCGGTAAGGCCGGGCTCGCGGTGTCCGGCACGCACGCTCGCCGCGTTCTCGTCGGTCACCGACGCTCCGAGTCGACTCCCTCCTCGGCCTTGCGATCGCACGCACCAGGCACCGCTCCCTGATCCGGCCCGACCGGCAAGACACCCCCTGAGCTCCATCGCACGACGACGGAGGGAACGCCCGTGGCCAAGGTGGACATCAGCCTCGACGCCGAGCTCGTGGTGGAGGTGATGGTGCTCGCCGGAGTCGGCTCGCCGCAGGACGCGGTGGAGGCCGTCGTACGGGACTACATCGCCCGCGGCCACCGCACCGAGGCACGGGTGCAGCGCCAGGACGAGACCCGGCGCGGCGCCGGCAGTGCGCCGCCGCTGCCGGAGGGCTGAACCTCGGCGCCGCGGTGGCGCGTCTCGGCCGACCCGGCGGGCGCGCGGCGCACAGTGGGCGCGGGAGCGGTCCGGCGCGGGCCGCTCCCGCCGACCCACGCCGCAGGGAGCGCCCATGAGCGAGGCCGTGTCCAGACGTTCCGCGATGCGACTGCTCGCGGCGGCGGGCACGGCGGGCACGGCCCTCGGAGCGGGCGCCTGCGCGCCCGGGGTGCCGCCGGGCGCGGGAGCCCGCAAGGCGCCGCCCGCCGCACCGGCCGCCGCCGAGGCCAAGGGCGCCGCGCGCATCGACGCGCTGCTGGAGCGCCTCACCCTCGACGAGAAGACCAGCCTGCTGCACGGAGCCCCCGATCCCGCCTCCCTCGGCCAGGCCGGCTACGTGCCCGGCGTACCGCGCCTGGGCATCCCGGCGCTGCGCCTCGCCGACGGGCCCGCCGGGGTACGGGTCGCCCGACCCGCCACCGCACTGCCCGCGCCGGTCCTGCTCGCCTCCGCCTTCGACCCGGCGCTGGCCCGCGAGTACGGCCGCGTCATCGGCCGCGAGGGCCGGGCGCTCGGCCAGGACGTCCTGCTGTCACCCATGGTCAACCTCATCCGCACCCCGTACGCGGGCCGGAACTTCGAGACCTTCGCCGAGGACCCGCACCTGACCGCCGACCTGGTGGGCGAGATGATCCGCGGCATCCAGGACGAGGGCCTCATCGCCACCGTCAAGCACTTCGCCCTCAACAACCAGGAGCACGGCCGCGACACCGTCGACGTGATCGCCGCCGAGCAGACCCTGCACGAGACCGAGCTACGGGGCTTCGAGGCCGCCGTGGCAGCCGGCGCGGGCGCCGTCATGGGCGCCTACAACAAGGTCAACGGCGTCCACGCCTGCGAGAGCAAGGCGCTGCTCGACGAACTGCTGCGCGGCAGCTGGGGGTTCGACGGCTGGGTGATGTCCGACTGGGACGCCACCCACAGCACCGTCGCCGCCATCGGCGCCGGCCTCGACATGGAGATGCCCGGGGGCACCCACTTCGGCGGACCGCTGCGCGAGGCGGTGCGCGGCGGCTCCGTACCGGTGGACGCCGTCGACCTCGCCGTCCACCGGATCCTGACCACCATGGACCGCTTCGGACTGCTCGCGGCCCCGTCCGCCGCCCGGCCCCCGCGCGACGCCGCCGCCGGGGCGCGGACCGCCCGCAAGGTGGCCACCGCGGGAGCGGTGCTGCTGCGCAACGAACACGGCACCCTGCCGCTGACCGGCGCCGCCGCCCGCTCGATCGCGGTGATCGGACCGACCGGCCAGGTGCCCTTCGTCGGCGGCGGCGGCAGCGCGCACGTGGTCCCCGACGGGGCGGCCGCCCCGCTCACGGCCATCCGGCGACGGGCCGGGAACGGTTCGACCGTCCGCTACGCCCTCGGTGAGGACCTGTACGGGCGGCCGCTCCCGGCGAAGCTGCTGATCCCGGCCGCCGACCTGGACGCGCGGGCCGTGGACCCCGGGCGCGTCTGGAGCCACGAGGGGGAGTTCCGCCTCGCGGACGACGACGAGTGGACCCTGCTCGTCCACTACACCGGGAAGCGGCCCGTCGTACGCCTCGACGGGGAGGAGCTGTTCCCCGTCCGGCAGGGCGTGGCCGAGTGCTTCGCCGGCGGCCTGCTCGGCTCCGCACCCGACGGGATGAGCGTCCGCCGCACCACCCTCGCCCTCAAGGCGGGCGCCCACCGGCTCGCCGTGACCGCCGAGGGCGGGGACAAGGGCCAGCGCTTCCGGCTCCGGCACACCACCGGGGAGATCCGCGCCGCGGACCTCGCCGAGGCCGTGAAGACCGCGAAGTCGGCCCGCAGTGTGGTGCTGTTCGCCTACGAGGACGCCACCGAGGGCCGGGACCGGACCTCCCTGGCGCTCCCGGGCGGGCAGGAGCGGCTGATCGAGGCGGTGGCCGCCGCGAACCCCCGTACGACCGTCGTGCTCAACACTTCCTCCAGTACGACGATGCCGTGGCTCTCCCGTACCGGGGCGGTCCTCCAGATGTACTACCCGGGCCAGGAGGGCGCGGGAGCCGCCGCCGACCTCCTCTTCGGGGACGTGGACCCCGGAGGCCGCCTCACCCAGACCTTCCCGGCCGACGAGCAGGCCACCCCGGTCGGCGGCGACCCGCTGCGTTACCCGGGCGTGGGCGGCCGGCAGGAGTACTCCGAGGGCATCCACGTCGGCCACCGCTGGTACGACGCCCAGCTGGTGGCCCCGCTGTTCCCCTTCGGGCACGGGCTCTCGTACACCACCTGGCAGTACGAGAAGCTCACCGTCCGGCCGGAGCGGGGAGGGCTGCGCGTGGAGTTCACCGTCCGCAACACCGGTCGCCGCAAGGGCACCGAGGTGGCCCAGGTGTATGTCGGCCCGTCCGCGGAGCTGGAGCTCGACCAGCCGGTGCGCGCGCTGGCCGGCTACCGGCGACTGGTCCTGGCACCGGGCGAGGCGGAGCGGGTCACCCTGGACATCACCGCGCGGGCGCTGTCGTCGTGGGACCCGGAGCGGCATGCCTGGGTGCTGGGTTCCGGCCGACGGCAGGTGTTCGTGGGCCGTTCGTCGCGTGAACTGCCACTGAGGTCCAAGGCGGTCGTGACGAGCCGATAGGCTGCCCGTTCGGCGTGTCACAGGGGGCGCGCCGGGGACGACACGGGAGGACGTACCGGTGCACATCCAGGAATGGCTGGAGACGATTCCGGCGGTCAGCATCTATCTCCTGGTGGGTCTGGTCATCGGGCTGGAGAGCCTCGGCATCCCGCTGCCGGGAGAGATCATCCTGGTCAGCTCGGCGCTGCTGGCCTCGCAGCACGGGGAGATCGACCCCGTGATCCTGGGGCTCTGCGCGATCACCGGGGCGATCGTGGGCGACTCGATCGGCTACGCGATCGGCCGCCGGGGCGGCAAGCCGCTTCTGGAGCGGCTGGGCCGGCGCTTCCCGAAGCACTTCGGCCCCCAGCAGGTGGCGCTGGCGGAACGCTCCTTCGAGAAGTGGGGCATGTGGGCCGTCTTCTTCGGACGGTTCGTGGCCCTGCTGCGGATCTTTGCCGGGCCGCTGGCGGGCGTGCTGCACATGCCCTACTGGCGCTTCCTGGTCGCCAACGTCCTCGGTGGCATCCTCTGGGCCGGCGGCACCACGGCCGTCATCTACTCGGTCGGAATCGTCGCCGAGCCGTGGCTGAAGCGGTTCTCCTGGCTGGCCCTGGCGCTCGCCGTGCTGTTCGGGCTCGCGGTGACGCTCGTGGTGCGCAGCCGGATGAAGAAGGCGGCCGCGGCCGCCGGGGCTGCCGAAGCGGAGATCCCCTCGCAGGCGGCGGCCCGGGCCACCGTAGGCGAGTGACGGCAGTGGCGGGACCGGAAGGGGACTGGTCCGACGAGGGCCGGTCGGACCACTACAACCCGCTGGTCAACGGGCAGGGGTGAGCGGCCGACAGCGGCGACACGTACATCGCCCGGGCCCCCTCGACGCGGGAGCCCCGCCCGGCGGTCCCGCCGGACGGATACGCTACGTGCCGCTGGTCCTGGCGGCCACGCGCAGGGACCGCAAGCACACGGAGCGCGTGGACCTGCTGCTGGACCGGGGCGCCGTCCCCACCGAGCGGACCTTCCGGGAGGGGACGGCGGGGCAGTGGATCACCGCCCGCCGGGGACCCTTCTCGCACGACCGGGACCACAAGGCCGTCAGGACCCTGCTCGCAGCCGCGTGGGCGGCCCGGCAAGATCCGGAAGAGACGGCCTAGCCCTCCGGGGTCACCGACGCGCGGTGCTGCTTGGCCAGCTCCACGTACATCAGGGCGTTGACCTTGATGCCCTCGCGCTCCTCGTCGGTCAGCTCACGGCGCACCTTGGCGGGCACGCCCGCCACCAGTGAGCCGGGCGGGACGACCATGCCCTGCGGGACCAGGGCCTGCGCGGCCACCAGCGAACCGGCGCCGATCACCGCGCCGTTCAGCACGGTCGCACCCATGCCGATCAGGCAGTCGTCCTCGACGGTGCAGCCGTGCACGACGGCGTTGTGGCCGATGGAGACGCGCTCGCCGATCGAGACCGGGAAGCCGGGGTCCACGTGCACCGTGCAGTTGTCCTGCAGGTTGCTGTCCGCGCCGAGCGTGATCGGGCCGCAGTCGGCGCGCAGCACCGCCGAGTACCAGATGCTCGCGCCCGCGGCGAGGGTGACGTCGCCGACCACGACCGAGGTCGGAGCCGTGAAGGCCGTCGGGTCGATGTCCGGGTTCTTGCCGCCGACACCCGCCACGAGTGCCTGGGCCGCCTGGTGCGTCATGTTCTCTTCCTCTGCGTCCGTCGTCCGGTTGCCGCGCTAACGGCACCGTAGGCCACGCGTGCCGCCGCACCGGCGATGGGGTGAAGATCACAGGAGTGTGGCCGGGGCGAGCGGGGCCCGGCGCACTACCGTGGCCGGGTGCCGAAGAAACAGAACACGTTCTCATCTCTGACGGCCGCGCGCCGCCGGCTGGCGAGCCGCGTGGTCCACACCGGCTGGCGCTGGATGCAGCAGGCCGGTGCGGTCACCGCGCAGACCCCGGGGCGGCTCAGGTTCGGCGCGATCGGGGACGGCACCCGGCTCGCCTTCCCACAGGGCACCGTCTTCGGCGAGCGGTGGATCCGGCTCGGCGGGCACTGCATCATCGGCGAGCAGGTCACCCTCACCGCCGGGATGATGCCGGACCTCGACCTGGGCGCCGAGCCGATGCTGGTGCTCGGCGACGGGGTGGTCATAGGCCGCAACAGCCATGTCATCGCCGACGCCCGGATCACCATCGGCTCGAACACCTTCTGCGGCCCCGGTGTCTACATCACGTCCACCAACCACAGCTACGACGACCCGCACGAGCCCGTCGGCCGGCAGTGGCCGCGCAGCGCACCCGTCGAGATCGGCCCGGGGTGCTGGCTCGGCACCGGCGCGGTGATCCTGCCGGGCGCGCGCCTCGGCCGCAACGTGGTCGTGGCCGCGGGCGCCGTCGTACGGGGCGAGGTTCCGGACCACGCCGTGGTGGCGGGGGCGCCGGCGCGCATCGTACGGCGCTGGGAGCCGGAGACGGGCTGGCAGCCGCCGCTGCGCACGCCGACGCCGGTGCCGATCCCCGACGGGATGACCCCGGAGCAGCTGCGCGGTCTGGCCGAGCTGTCGGAGGCCGAGCTCGCGGAGGCCGAGCACTCCTAGGTCGTGCCGGTCAGCCCGCGGCCAGGAGAACCGTTCCGGCGAGGGCCAGCCCGGCGCCCGCGGCCTGCACCGTGCGCAGCCGTTCCTTGAGTACGGCGAAGGCGGCGAGCGCGGTGATCACCGGGTAGAGCGAGGACAGTACGGCGGCCATGGTGACCGGGCCGTTCTGGGCGGCTATGGAGTACGTGCCGTTCGCCGCGACATCCGCGAGGCCGACGAACGCCAGGGCGGGCAGCAGCCCCCACAGGAGCTTCGGGCCGGTGCCAGCCGGAAGGGCGGGGATGCCGCGCCGGGTCTGCGTCCACAGGGCGGCGCCACCCACGGCGACATTGGTGACCCGCTGTACGAACAGTGCGAGGAACAGTCCGGTGACGCTGCTGGACGCCTCCGAGATCAGGGCCATCACCGCGCCGAAGCCGAAGGCCGCGACCAGGGTGAGGATGACGGCCTGCCGCTGGACCGGCGCGCCGCGCAGCTCCGGGCCGCCCGCGAGGACGATGCCGACGACGGCCACCGCGATCCCCGCGAACTGGCCGAGGCCGGGCCGCTCGCCCAGGAGCAGCCCCGCGGCGACGGGCACGACCACGCCGAGGGAGCCCAGCGGCGAGACCACGCCCATCGGGCCGAGGGCCAGCGCCTTGTAGAAGCTGAGCATGGCGACCGGGCCGACCAGGCCCGCGCCGACCGCGAACCACAGCTGCGGACTGGCCTCCCGCCAGGCGCCGGTGCCGAGGACCACCGCGCCGAGCACGACCACGGCGACGACCTGCGAGACGACGACCACCGTGAGTGCCGGGATCCGGCGGGTCAGCAGCCCGCCGCCGAAGTCGGCGAGCCCCCACAGCACGGCTGTGGCCAGGGCGAAGAGGGCGGTCATGGAGCCTCGCAGTACAGTGCAGTGAACGCTGGAGTGCAGCATCGAATACAGAACACGTTAGTGCACTCTGTTGGACTGTGTCATCCAAAATATTGGACGGAATGGTGTCGGATCTCGAACAGCTCACCCAGGCGCTCGCAAGGAACCTCAAGCGGTGGCGCGGCGAGCGCGGTTTCACCCTGGACTCCCTGGCGGCCCGCGCGGGAGTGAGCCGCGGGATGATCATCCAGATCGAGCAGGCCCGTACGAACCCCAGCGTGGGCACCACGGTCAGGCTGGCCGACGCGCTGGGCGTCAGCATCTCCGCGCTGCTCGACCACGACCGGGGCCCGCAGGTCCGCGTCGTCCCGCCGGACCAGGTCGTGCGGATCTGGTCCAGCGAGGCGGGCAGTTCGACGACGATGCTGATCGGCACCGACGAGCGCGGGCCGATGGAGCTGTGGACCTGGCACCTGGTGCCGGGCGAGGGGACGGACTCCGTCCCGCACCCGTCCGGCACCATCGAGATGCTGCACGTCACGGCCGGGGAGCTGACCCTGGTGGTCGGCGAGGAGGAATTCCGCGTTCCGGCCGGGGCCGCGGCCGCCTTCGAGGCGAACCTCGCGCACTCCTACCGCAACGACGGCTCCGTACCGATGGAGATGACCCTCGCGGTGTCGGTCCCGCCGGTCTCGGCCCCGGTGCCCGCGCATGCCCCCGCGCACGCGCACGGGGGCAACGGCAAGGGCACCGGTGCCGGCGCGTCCGCCGGCTAGAGCGCCGGGATCTCGATCGCGGGGCAGCGGTCCATGACCATCGTCAGCCCCGCCTCGCGGGTGCGGGCGTACGCGGCTTCGTCGATCACGCCGAGCTGGAACCAGACCGCCTCGGCGCCGACGGACGCCGCCTGGTCGGCGACGGGGCCGGCCAGCTCGCTGTTCACGAAGACGTCCACCACGTCCACCTTGAACGGGATGTCCGCCAGCGAGGCGTACCCGGGCTCACCGTGCACGGTCTCGGCCTTGGGGTGCACGGGGATCACGCGCTTGCCGAACCGCTGGAGCACCCGGGCAACCCCGTAGGCCGCGCGGTCCTGGTTGTTCGAGAGCCCCACCACGGCCCAGGTGTCGCCGAGCTCGGTGAGGATCTTGCGGATGGTTGCCGGATCGCCGTACACGTGTGCCGCCTCCTGATGCCCTTTGTCCCCGCCGGCCCTGTCCGCTGCTTCTCCACCGCGTCGGACCGGCCGGCGCTCAGCGGCGTCAACCGAAAACTCCCGGGCGCCATTCCCACGGCGCCCCTGTTCATCGGCATGCGGGCGGGCATGCCGGATCGTGCGCGAGAGGTTCCGGGCCGTGCTGGGCTGCCCACCCCGCTGACGGGTCCACGTTCCAGGCCGGTGGCAGGGATGCGTCGCAGAAGACGCAGACGAAGTGCTCCTCCCGGACGATGTTCAGCTGCGCGCAGGCCGGGCAGCGGCGGAAGGCCACCTCGTGGGTGAAGCCGTCCGGGCGCAGGCCGAGTCCGGCCGCGTCCAGGGCGTCCGCGACGGCCGGCCACGAGCCGGTGTCCGGGCAGTATCCGGTCGACTGGTTGCTCACCGCTCGGACCATCCACCGCCCGGACTCCCGCCCGAAGGTGATCTCCCCGGCGCTCAGCACCGTGCCGCCGCCGGCGCAGACCACGTGCTCGCTCCGCCGCGGCGCGAGCCGCAGCACGCCGGCGCGGTCCACGATGAACGTGACGGGCTCGGAGAGCTCGGCCGCCGCCGGGCCGGAGGCCCAGTCCTCGAACTCCGCGGCCGAGCGGATGCTCCGGCCCTCGCCCTCCGGCCGGACGAGCGCCCTCAGCTCGGCCGGTCCCACGTACCGGTAGTTCCGCCCCCGCAGCTCCATGTCCGCCAACCTACCCCCGGCCCTGCCACGGACGGGCGGGAGCCCGTTCTGCACCGCTTAGGGTGGTGAGGTGAAGGCAGACCAGTACGTGACGGTGGCCCGTGAGGGCGTGCACGAGTCCGAGATCAACCGCTCGCGCTTCCTGTGCTCGCTCGCGCCCGCCGCGACCGAGCAGGAGGCCCAGGACTTCGTCGCGCGCATCCGCAAGGAGCACCCCACCGCCACGCACAACTGCTTCGCCTACGTCGTCGGCGCGGACGCCTCCGTCCAGAAGGCCAGCGACGACGGCGAGCCCGGCGGCACCGCCGGGGTGCCCATGCTGCAGATGCTCATGCGCCGCGACATCCGCTACGCGGTCGCCGTCGTCACCCGCTACTACGGCGGCGTGAAGCTCGGCGCCGGCGGCCTGATCAGGGCCTACGGCGGGGTCGTCGGCGAGGCCCTCGACGAGCTCGGCACCGTCACCCGGCGCCGCTACCGGCTGGCCACCGTCACCGTCGACCACCAGCGGGCCGGCAAGACCCAGAACGATCTGCGCTCCACCGGCCGGACCGTGGTGGACCTGCGCTACGGGGCCGAGGTGGAGATCGAGGTGGCCCTCCCGGAGGCGGACCTGCCCGCCTTCGAGGCCTGGCTCGCCGACACCACCGCGGGCAGCGCCGGTCTCACCCTCGGCGGAGAGACGTACGCGCCCTGAGCGCCCCCGGGGACGGGTTAGCGTAGAGGGGTTCAGCGAGCGGGAGACGACCAGGGGGAGACGGCATGCGCGGCGGGGCCGGCGAGTGAAGTTCCTGCACACCTCCGACTGGCACCTCGGCCGGGCCTTCCACCGGGTCAACCTGCTGGGCGCCCAGGCGGTCTTCATCGACCACCTCGTCGAGACCGTGCGCGAGCGCGAGGTCGACGCCGTCCTCGTCGCCGGTGACATCTACGACCGGGCCGTGCCCCCGCTGCCCGCCGTCGAGCTGTACGACCGGGCCCTGCACCGCCTCGCAGACCTCGGCGTACCCACCGTGATGATCTCCGGCAACCACGACTCCGCGCGCCGCCTCGGCGTCGGCGCCGGGCTGATCGACCGGGCCGGGATCCACCTGCGGACCGACCCGGCCGGCTGCGCCGACCCCGTCGTCCTGGCCGACGTACACGGTGACGTGGCGCTGTACGGCCTGCCGTACCTGGAGCCCGCCCTGGTCAAGGACCAGTTCGGCGCGGAGAAGGTGAGCCACGAGGCGGTCCTCGGCGCCGCCATGGACCGGATCCGGGCCGACCTGGCCACCCGCACGCCCGGCACCCGCTCGATCGTCCTCGCACACGCCTTCGTCACGGGCGGACAGGCCAGCGACAGCGAACGCGACATCACCGTCGGCGGCGTCGAGGCCGTACCCGCCTCCGTCTTCGACGGCGTGGACTACGCCGCCCTCGGCCACCTCCACGGCTGCCAGACGATCGGCGAACGGGTCCGCTACTCCGGTTCCCCGCTCGCCTACTCCTTCTCCGAGGCCGACCACCGCAAGACCATGTGGCTGATCGAACTCGGCGCGCAGGGCGAGATCGCCGCCGCCGAGCGCATCAACACCCCCGTCCCGCGCACCCTCGCCCGGCTCCGCGGACGGCTGGAGGACCTGCTGCAGGATCCGGCGCACCAGGTCCACGAGGACGCCTGGGTCGAGGCCACCCTCACCGACCCGGTCCGCCCCGACGACCCCATGGCCCGCCTCGCCGCACGCTTCCCGCACACCCTCACCCTCGCCTTCGACCCCGAGGGCCGCCCGGAGGAGACCGGCGCCTCCTACGCCCAGCGGCTCAAGGGCCGCAGCGACCAGGAGATCGCCGAGGACTTCGTCGCCCACGTGCGCGGCGGCGGCCACGCCGACGAGGCCGAACGGGCCGTTCTCCAGGGCGCCTTCGACGACGTACGCGCCGACGACAGCCACCGGGAGATCCACCGATGAGGCTGCACCGGCTGGCCGTGACCGCCTTCGGACCGTTCGCCGAGCCCCAGGAGATCGATTTCGACGCCCTGTCCGGCGCCGGCATCTTCCTGTTGCACGGACCCACCGGCGCCGGGAAGACCTCCGTGCTCGACGCCGTCTGCTACGCGCTCTACGGTTCCGTGCCCGGCCCCCGCCAGGCCCCCGGCACGAGCCTGCGCAGCGACCATGCCGCCGCCCACACCCCGACCGAGGTCACCCTCGAACTCACCGCGGGCGGCCGCCGCCTGGAGATCACCCGGCGGCCCGAACAGGAGCGCCCGAAGAAGCGCGGCACGGGCACCACCAAGGACAAGGCCCAGAGCCGGCTGCGCGAGCACACCGGCGCGGGCTGGGAGCCGCTCAGCCGCTCCCACCAGGAGATCGGCGAGGAGATCGAGCAGCTGCTCGGCATGAGCCGCGAGCAGTTCTGCCAGGTCGTACTGCTGCCGCAAGGGGAGTTCGCACGCTTCCTGCGCGCCGACGAGGCGGCCCGCGGCCGGCTGCTCGGCCGGCTCTTCGACACCCGCCGCTTCGCCGCCGTCGAGGCCCTGCTCGGCGAGCGCCGCCGGGCCGCCGAGGCCAAGGTCCGGGCCGGCGACGAGAAGGTGCTCCACACCGCCCAGCGGCTCGCCCAGGCCGCCGGGGACAGTGCCGACCTGCGGGCCTGGCCCATGCCCCGACACCAGCCGGGCGACCCCGGGCTCGCCGAGGCCGTCCGGGCCTGGGCGGCCGTCGCCCGGTGTGCGGCCCGCGAGCGCCTCGACGTCGCCGAGTACGCACTGGCCGCCGTCGAGAGCCGGCACGCCGCCGCCCGGCACGCGGCCGAGGACGCACGGGAGCTCGACCGGCTCCAGCGCCGGCACGCGGAGACCCTCCGCCGGGCCGCCCTGCTCGCCGAGGCGGCCCCCGAGCGGGACCGGGTACGCGGCCTGCTGGACCGGGCCCGGCGCGGCGCCCTGGTGGCCCCCGCCCTGGAACTGCGCGGCGCCGCCTCCGCCGCGCACCTCGCCGCCGCGCACGCCGAGACCTCCGCCCGCGCGCAGCTCCCGCCCACGCTGAAGGAGGCGGGAGCCGAGCAGCTGGCCGACATCGAGCAGCGGCTGCGCGAGGCCCTCGGCGCGCTCGGCGCGGCGCAGCGGACCGAACAGCGCAGCGCCGAGATCGGCCGTGAACGGGCCGACCTGGAACGGGAGTCCCGGGCCGCCGAGGAGCAGCACCAGGAGTCCGCCGAATGGCTGGAGCGCTGGGAGGCGACCCGGACGGCGCTGCAGGAGCGCGCGGACGCCGCCCAGCAGGCCGCCACCCTGGCCGAGCAGCTCGCGGGCCGGCTGGAACCCGCCCGCATGCAGCTGAACGCCGCCCGCCGACGGGACGAGCTCGACGCCGACGCGGCGCGCGCCTCGGCCGAACTGCTCACCCTGCGCGAGGAGTCGGCCGCCGCCCGGGAGCGCTGGCTGGAGCTCAAGGAGGCCCGCCTGCGCGGGATCGCCGCCGAGCTCGCCGAGGCACTGGTGGCCGGGGAGGCCTGCACCGTGTGCGGGTCCGCGGAACACCCCGATCCGGCCCGCCCGGCCCCCGGTCACGTGGACCGGGCGGCCGAGGACGCGGCCCACACCCACTTCGAACGGGCCGAGCAGACCCGGGCCGCCGTCGAGCGCCGGCTCGCCGCCGCGCAGGAGGCCCGCGCCGAGGCCGCGGCCGCCGCCGGCGAGGCCACCACCGCCGAACTCCTGGACCTGACCGCCGACCTGAGTGCCCGCCATGCCGCCGCCCACGCCGCGGCCGCCGGCCTGCACGCCGCCCGTGAGCAGCTCGCCCGGGCCGAGCGGGAGCACGACGCGCGCAGCGCCGACCGGCAGGGCGCCGAGACCCGGGCCGCCGCCAGGGCCTCCCGGCGCGAGGCCCTGGACCGCGAGCAGGCCGGACTGGAGGCCGAACTCGCCCTCGTACGGGACGGCGCGCCCAGCGTCGCGGCCCGCGCCCGCACCCTGGAGGACCGGGTCCGGATGGTCTCCGGCGCGGCCGGCTCGCTGCGCCGGGCCGAGACCACCGCGGCCCGGCTGAAGGAGGCCGACGACCAGCTCGCCGACGCCGCGTTCAAGGCCGGCTTCGACACCATCGAGGCCGCCGCCGACGCGGTGCTCCCCGAGTACGAGCGCACCGCGCTCCAGCACCGGCTGGACGCCTGGCAGACGGAGGAGGCCCTGCTGGCGGACCGCCGTCGCGAGACCGGCGCCGCCGAAGCGGCAGCCCTGCCTCCGGCCGCACCGGATGCGGCCGAGGCGTACGAGGCCAAGGCCGCGGCGAAGCTTCGTACGGCAGGGTCGGCGGCCGACGCGGCCCGGGTGCGCTGCGCGGAGCTCGACCGGCTCTCCCGGCAGGCCGAGCAGGAACTGCGCGCGCTCGGCCCGCTGCGCGAGGCCTACGAGCGGGTCGCCCGGCTGGCCGGACTCACCGCCGGCACCTCCGCCGACAACGAGCGCAAGATGCGCCTGGAGGCCTACGTACTGGCCGCCCGCCTGGAACAGGTGGCCGCCGCCGCGACGGTACGGCTGCTGCGCATGTCCGGCGGCCGCTACACCCTGCTCCACTCCGACGCGCGGGCGAGCGGACGGGGGCGCTCCGGCCTCGGACTGCACGTGGTCGACGCGTGGACCGGCAGTGAGCGGGACACCGCCACCCTGTCGGGCGGCGAGACCTTTTTCGCCTCGCTCGCCCTGGCGCTCGGCCTCGCGGACGTGGTCACCGACGAGGCGGGCGGGATGCGCCTCGACACCCTCTTCATCGACGAGGGTTTCGGCAGCCTCGACGACCAGGCGCTGGACGAGGTGCTCGACGTCCTGGACTCGCTGCGCGAGCGGGACCGGAGTGTCGGCATCGTCAGCCACGTCGCCGACCTGCGGACGCGGGTCCAGGCCCAGCTGGAGATCGTCAAGCAGCGCGGCGGCTCCGTGGTGCGCCACCGGACTGCTGCGCTCACGGACTGAGCGGCCTGCGGGGCAGCGGAGAGGAGTAGACGATGCTCGTCGTCACCGAACCGAGCCCCGCGATCCGGCCCGTGACCTCCTCCAGGTGCGACATCGAGCGGGTCGCGACCTTGAGGACGAAGCAGTCGTCGCCCGTGACGTGGTGGGCCTCCAGGATCTCCGGGGTGGCCTCCAGGAAGTCGTGGAAGGGCTTGTAGTTGCCGTGCGGGTAGCGCAGCCGCACCAGGGCGAGGATCGACTTGCCGAGCCTTTCCGGATCCACCACCGCCGTGTAGCCGGTGATGATGCCGGTCTCCTCCAGCCGGCGGACCCGCTCGGTGACGGCGCTCGCGGACATGGACACGGAGCGGGCGAGCTCGGTGAAACTGGCGCGGCCGTCCCGCTGGAGCGCTTCGAGGATCCGCCAGTCAGTGGCGTCAGGGGAATAGTCGGTCATGATGCAGGTCTAGCAGGGGATTCCCCGGTCGGACAAGGAAAAGCCCGGGGAAACCCACTTCCGGCGATGATCAACAGATCGTAGATTTCTTGCCATGACGACGACGCAGACGCACACGGATCAGTCGGGCTCCGCCGCCCCCGCCCCCACCAACCCCGTGCTCCGGGTGCCCCCGGCCTCCCCGGCCGCGGCCGCCGCGTACTTCTCCGCGAGCCTGGCCTTCCACGCGGACGTGTCGGACGTGGCCGCCGCCTTCAAGGCCCACCGCGAGCAGGGCGCCGAGCTCGGCTTCCAGCTCGTCGACTCCCGCTCCACCCCGTCCTGGGACCAGGCCCACGTGCCCGGCGCCGTCCACCTGCCCACCGCCCTCATCCCCGAGCAGGCCGAGCGGCTCCTGGACAAGAACGTCCCCGTGGTCACGTACTGCTGGGGCCCCGGCTGCAACGGAGGCACCCGCTCCGCCCTCGCCCTGGCCGAACTCGGCTTCCAGGTCAAGGAGATGCTCGGCGGCATCGAGTACTGGATCCGCGAGGGCTTCGAGGTCGAGACCTGGCAGGGCAGCCAGCAGCGCGCCGAGGCCGACCCGCTGACCGCGCCGACCGACTCGGACGACTGCGGCTGCTGAGGTGAGCGCCTTACGGGGCCGAGGGCCGGCACCGGGCCCGAGTGCCGGTGCCGGGCCGAGCGCCTGTACC
Source organism: Streptomyces sp. NPDC030021 (assembly GCF_055574035.1). Taxonomy (NCBI): domain Bacteria; kingdom Bacillati; phylum Actinomycetota; class Actinomycetes; order Kitasatosporales; family Streptomycetaceae; genus Streptomyces; species Streptomyces sp. NPDC030021. Next base: position 134,548 of record NZ_JBVIAH010000015.1, on the reverse strand, counting down.
GGGCCCATGCGGACGGGCCGCCCATCCCCCGGGGATGAGCGGCCCGTCCGTCGTTCGCCGCCGGGCGGCCGGGCCGGGCCCAGCCGGCCCGGTCCGGGCTGTCAGAGCTTCGACAGCTCGTCCACCAGGTCGTCCAGTCCCAGCGAACCCTGCGACAGCGCCGCCATGTGCCAGGCCTTCAGGTCGAAGGAATCGCCGTGCGCGGCACGCGCGTTGTCCCGGCCCAGGAGCCAGGCGCGCTCACCCAGCTTGTAGCCGATCGCCTGTCCCGGCATCGACAGGTAGCGGGTCAGCTCGCTCTCGACGAAGTCCGCCGGCCGGCCGCTGTGCAGGCCGAAGAACTCCTGCGCCAGGTCCACCGTCCACTTCTCGCCCGGGTGGAACGGCGAGTCCGCAGGGATCTCCAGACCCACGTGCATGCCGATGTCCACGATGACCCGGGCCGCGCGCATCATCTGGCAGTCCAGGTAACCCAGGCGCTGCTCGGCGTCCTTGAGGTAGCCCAGCTCGTCCATCAGCCGCTCCGCGTACAGCGCCCAGCCCTCGGCGTTGGCGCTGACCATGCCGACGGTGGCCTGGTAGCGCGAGAGCTGGTCCGCCACGTGCGTCCACTGCGCGAGCTGCAGGTGGTGGCCCGGCACGCCCTCGTGGTACCAGGTGGACACCAGGTCGTACACGGGGAAGCGGGTCAGGCCCATGGTGGGCAGCCAGGTGCGGCCCGGGCGGGAGAAGTCCTCGGAAGGGGACGTGTAGTACGGGGCCGCGGGGCCGCCCGGCGGGGCGATGCGGGACTCCACCTTGCGGACGCGCTCGGCGAGTTCGAAGTGCGTGCCGTCGAGGTTCTCGATGGCCTCGTCCATCAGGCCCTGCAGCCAGGCCTGGACCTCGTCCACGCCCTCGATGTGGGTGCCGTGCTGGTCCAGGTGCTTGAGCGCCTCCCAGGGGCCGGCGCCCGGGAGGATCTTGGCGGCCTCGGACTTCATCTCGGCGAGCAGCCGGTGGTACTCCGACCAGCCGTAGGCGTACGCCTCTTCCAGGTCCAGGTCGGTGCCGTTGAAGAAACGGGCCCAGCGGGCGTAGCGCTCGCGGCCCACGGTGTCGGGCTTGCCCTCGACGGCAGGGGCGTACACCGAGCTCATCCAGTCGCGCAGTTCGGCGACGGCGGCGGTCGCGCCGGCGGCCGCGGCGTCCAGTTCGGCGCGCAGGGAGTCCGGACCGGCGGAGACGAAGCCCTCGAAGAAGGGCGCCTCGGAGCCGTCCTGGCCGACCCAGGTCGTGAGCTGGCCGATCATGGTGGTGGTGGCGCGGGGGCTACCGTACAGGCCGCGCTCCAGGCCGAGTCCGAGGCTCTCGCGGTAGCCGTCGAAGGCGGCGGGGACGGCGCGCAGGCGCGCGGCGATCGCCGCCCAGTCCTCGTCGGTGTCGGCGGGGGTCAGGGAGAAGATCTCACGGACGGAGTGCGCGGGGCTGTGGATGTTGCTGACCGCGCACAGGTCCTCGTCGGCCTCGAGTACGGCGAGCTCGGCAGTGAGGCGCTCGCGCAGCAGCCGGGCGCAGCGGCGTTCGGCGTCGCTGTCGGCGCCGGGCGCCGACTCGGCGGCGTCGAGGCGCGTGAGGGTCTCGCGGATGAGCTCGGCTACGGCCGCACGGCCCGCCGGGGAGAAGTCCGGGAGCTTGCTCGAACTCGCGGCGACACCGAGGTAGGTGCCCGTGATCGGGTCGAGGGCGATGAGGTCGTCGACGTACGCGTCGGCCACCTGGCGGGGCAGCCGCGGTGCACTGCCGTTGTGGAGGGTCTCTGACATGCGGACATCTTCGTATGCGGGACGGGTTCCCGTCATCACCGATTGCCGTCGGACTGCTGACGTGGGCCGGAGCAGGGTCGGTAATGCGTGCGAGAAATCTTCAACCACCGTGCCGGACAAGCGACTTCACGTCCCCGGTGCGGTGGCCGCCGGGGACGTGGCGCGCGTAGCTTGGCCGGATTCCGCCGGAGCCGGTGCCCGGTCAGGGCCCCGGTCCGGACGGATCGTCAACGGCGGCGGCGCGGAGCCGACTGCTCGTGCGGGAGCTCGCGGGGATGCTCGTAGGGAAGTTCGTAGGGCGGCCGGGAGCTGACCGGGGTCGCGTCCAGCCGGGCGGTGATCACCAGGGTGCCCTCCTCGATCTGGTAGTCGAGGGGGAGGCCGAGGCCGCGCATGGCGGCGACCATGCCGGTGTTGGAGGCCTGGGTGACGGCGTACACGCTGTCGCACCCGGCCTCGACGGCCATCGAGATGAGCCGGCGCAGCAGCTCGGAGCCGATGCCGCGGCGCTGCCAGTCGTCCTCGATGAGCAGGGCGACCTCGGTCTCGTCGCCGTCCCACAGCAGGTGGCCGAGGGCGACGAGCTTCCCGGAGGCGGTGGTCGCGGCGAGGGTGCGGCCGAAGCGGGGGCTCAGCAGGTGGCCGAGGTAGCGGTCGGCGTCGTGGACGGGGCCGTGGTAGCGCAGCGACAGGGTGCGCTCGGAGCAGCGGTCGTGCATGGCGCGGGCCGCCGGCCGGTCGGAGCCGTCGGCGCGGCGCACGGTGATCTCGTTGCCCTCGGGCAGGGTCAGTACGTCCTGACTGCGCGGGACGCGGGGGCCGAGCCGGGCGTCGAGCTCGACGAGCGCGCGGGCCCGGGCGAACTCGGTCGGGGTGAAGGGAAGGTAGGGCCGCTCCACGGTGATCGCACCGCCGGAGGGGTCGCGCAGCCGCATGACCGTGGCCTCCAGCACCCCCTCGACCGGGGAGTCCGCGCCGGCGTTGGGGCGGCCGGAGAGGGTGGTCGCCGGGATCGAGTGGATCGTGCAGCGGCCGAGCAGCTGGCGCAGGGCGAGGGGCAGCTCGGCGGCGTCCAGGGCGGTGCGGGTGGCGAGACCGAGGACCCGCGTCGGGGTGTCGACCAGGTCGTGGGCGTCGGCGCGCTCGGTCCAGGTGCTGTGGCCGCCGGCCCGGGAGATCGCCCGGGCGAGGTCGGCGGAGGGCAGCTCCTGCGGGGCGCGCAGCAGGAACTCGTCGACCGTGCCGCCCTCGGGGAGCGGGTGTGTCTGGAGGGTCAGGATGTCGACGCCGTTGCGGGCGAGGGCGGTGCACAGGGCGGCCAGGGAGCCGGGCTCGTCCCGTACGGTCGTGCGCATCCGCCAGAGCGTGGTGCTGCTGGCGGTCGCGGTCGCGGTTGCCGTTGCTGTCGCGGTCGCGCCGGAGGTCGTCGACGGGAGCGGCTCCGGATCGGTGGGGGCTGTGCTCCGCGGCGGGGGCGCATGGCTGTGGCGCCGTGCCCACCAGGTGTGGAAGGCCGCCGTCACCAGGAGTACGACGGCCGAGGCCACCAGCAGGACCGGGCCCCTCGGGCCGTGCACGACGAGATTGGCGATGGCGTCGGCCACCGCGACGGCGCAGAACATTGCGGCGAGTTCGACGACGTCGCGGCGCCAGTGGTGACGGTGGGAACGGTGGGCGGAGGCGGGGTTACGGTCAGTCATGCACACCACTGTGGCGCAGGGGTGTTGCGTGATCACGAACGATCTGTGACCGACTGGTTAAGTGTCCATCTGGCCGATTTCACCCAGTTTTCGGGGCCATTTCCGGATCGCGGGTCGGAGGGGCCGGCGGTGCCGGCGGCATCTGGGCGTCACTGACCCACACGCCCGGGCTGGAGCGTCCGGGTGAAGAGTACGTCCCCTCCCTGACGGCGCAGGCGGACGGTGAGTTCCCCGCTGCCGCCGTCGATGTCGACCTCGCCGTAGTACGGAGGGTTCTCGGACGGTGACATGTTGGCGAAGGGAGCCGACTGTACGAAGGCCGTCTCCGGGCCGAAGGTGGTATCGAGCCGCCCGGCCGGGAAGCCGCCGGCGCCGATCGGGCCGGACACGAACTCCCAGAACGGTGCGAAGTCGGTGAAGGCCGCCCGCTCGGGCGCGTAGTGGTTCGCGGCGGTGTAGTGGACGTCGGCCGTGACCCAGACGGTGCCCGTGATGCGCTGGTGCTTGATGTGTCGCAGGAGTTCGGCGATCTGGAGCTCGCGGCCCAGCGGAGCGCCCGGGTCGCCCTGGGCGACGGCCTCGAAGTTCGCGGCCCCGTCGGGGACGACGATGCCGAGCGGCATGTCGGCGGCGATGACCTTCCAGGTGGCGCGGGAGCGGGAGAGCTCGCGCTTGACCCAGGCCAGCTGCTCGGGGCCGAGGATGCCGATGGGGTCCTCGGTCTGGGTGCCGGGGGAGTTGGCGTTGCGGTAGGTCCGCATGTCGAGCACGAAGACGTCGAGCAGCGGGCCGTACCGCATCACCCGGTACATCCGGCCCTCGGCGCGGCCTCCGCGCAGGTCGGTGACGGGGAAGTACTCGCCGAAGGCCTGGCGGGCGCGGGCGGCGAGGGTGTCGGCCTCCTTGACGGTGTAGCGGGGGTCGTCGATGAGCTGGCCGGGGTACCAGTTGTTGCGCACCTCGTGGTCGTCCCACTGGGCGAGGACCGGGACCTGGGCGTTGAAGCCGAGCAGATTGCGATCGAGCAGGTTGTAGCGGAAGTTCCCGCGGAACTCGGCGAGCGTCTCGGCGACCTTCGCCTTCTCCTCGGTGGTGACGTTCCGCCAGAGGCTGCCGTCGCGGAGCGGGGCGGTGGCCTTGATCGGCCCGTCGGCGTAGATCGTGTCTCCGCTGAAGAGGAAGAAGTCGGGGTTGCGCAGCCGCATCTCCTCGAAGACGCGGTAGCCGCCGAGATCGGGGTTGATGCCCCAGCCCTGGCCCGCCAGGTCGCCGGACCACAGGAAGCGCACGTCGTGGCGGCGGGAGACGGGGGTGGTGCGGAAGGTGCCGTGGACCGGCGCGGAGCTGCGGCGGGGGTCGTCGGGGTCGGTCAGGACGACCCGGTAGTGGATCTGCCGGCCGGGCGGCAGGTCGCGCAGCACGGTGGTTCCGGTGAAATCGCTCGACGGGCCGAGCAGCGGGCCGCGGTGGCGGCGTACGGCGTAGCGGAACGCCTCGCTCGGGGAGGTCTCGACGTACATCCGCGCCAGGCGGTCGGAACGGGTCCACACGGTGGCCGAGTGGGCGGTGATCTCGCCGGACTGGACGCCCCAGAGCGCGCCCGGCCGGCCGGAGCGGGCGAAGGCGGGGACGGCGAGCGCCGGGGCGGCGATCAGCGCGGAGGACAGGGCGAGGGAACCGCCGATGAGGGACCGTCGGGTGTGCGGGATCGATGCCATCGGTACGTCTCCTGGGGCCGGCGAGGACGGGTCGGACCAGCGTGCCGTCGCACACCGGCCCGGCCGCGTCGCCCACGCGAACCGCGGATGAACAGCCGTCAGCCGCTCATTCGTTCATCTGTTCAGGTGTTTGGCCGATTCAGCCAACTCGGCGGAATCGGTCGGTCCGGGATCCGGGCCGATCGGCCCGACCGACCGACTGGCCCGACCGACCGACCGACCGACTGGCCCGCCCGACCGGTCCGGCTGCCCGGTCCGGCCCTTCAGGCGGCGACGAGCCGCACGCTGCGGACCGTGTCCAGCACCACCCGGGACACGAGCGCCGGATCGTCGTTCATAGGGACGTGGCCGCAGCCCGGGAGCCGGACCAGCCGGGCGCCGGGGACGGTGTGCTTGGCGCGGATGCCTTGGCGGCGCAGCAGCAGCCGGTCGCGGGTGCCCCAGGCGATGGTGACCGGCAGGCCGGGCACGTCGTCGGTGAACCGCACGGAGCCGCCCGCGGCCAGGGTGTCCTCGAAGCCGGTGGCATCGCGCAGGGCGAGGGTCTCGGCGACGACCGCCTCGGCCGGACGGCGGGACGGGCGGGCGTAGATGGTGCCGGTGAGCGCGGCGCGGCCGGCGGCGGTGCGCGAGAGCCGCCGTACGGCGGGCAGGGGCAGCGCCTTGGCGCCGGCGCGCATCGCGAGGAGGGTGGCGAAGGCGTAGCGGCGCTCGGCCTCGGTCCAGAACCCGGCGGGGGAGAGGGCGGTGACGGAGCGGACGAGGTTGCTCCGGCCCATCTCGAGCGCGAGCAGACCGCCGAGCGAGTTGCCCGCGACGTGCGGGCGCTCGACGCCGAGGGCCGCGCAGAGCGCCCCGAGTGCCGGAGCCACGGTCCCCAGGGAGTACGGAACGCCCTTGGGCAGGGGCTCCGAGGCGCCGAAGCCGGGCAGGTCGACGGCGATCACGTCGTGCTCGGCGGCCAGGATGTCGATCACCGGGTGCCAGGCCTGGAGGTGATGGCCTATGCCGTGCAGCAGGAGGAGCGGTTCGCCGGCGCCTTTGCGCTCGTAGGCGACGGTGGTGGGGCGGGGGCCGAGCGGCGAATCGATCGTGAAGGAGACCGTGGCGGTCATGCTGCTCCTCGTCGGTTGGACGCGTGCGAGACAGGATGTCAGTAGTGCCTACCGCCATGATTACCGTCCGGTAGCCCTTGACTACAAGCCTTCCGCGCCGACGAGAACATCCTATGAACGGCTTGATACGTATGCCCGTTCTGCCCGGCAAAGGTATGAGCATTGGTCTTGACCAAGGGGGTGTGCCGTCCTATCGTCGCAGGGATAGTGCAGGAACCTTTAATAAACAAAGGCGCGGAACTGCCGCTGGAACACACGGCGAGTGCAGCGATGGCAGGAGGAGTCAGGGTGGGGACCACGCAGCTCGAAACGGCACCGGAGCCGAAGTACTGGCACCTCAAGACCGTCCTCAGCGAGGCGCTCGACCAGGACTTCGCCGTCGGCGAGGTGCTGCCCAACGAGCGTGAGCTCGCGGCCCGTTTCGGAGTCGCCCGCGCGACGCTGCGTCAGGCGCTGGAGCAGCTGGAGCTCGAAGGCCGGCTGCAGCGCCGCCGTGGCGTGGGCACCACCGTCGCCCCGCCGCGTGTCGGTGTCGCCGTGGGCACCGCGCAGCACAGTTGGCCCGGCGAGAGCGTCGACGGCTGGGAGCCGGTCGACGCGGCCGAGACCCTGCCGACGGCCGCGGTGCTGAAACTCCTCGGTACCGGGGGCGCCTTCGCCGCCGACCAGCCGGTGCACACGGTGCGCCGGACCCGGGTCACCCACGGCCAGGCCGTCGCCGCCGAACTGCTCTACGTCCCCGCCGCGTCCGTGCCCGGACTCCCCGCCATCGAGGCCCCGGCCGGACCGGCCCGCGCCCGCGCCGTCCTGCGCGAACTGCAGCGGCTGGTACTCGAAGGCCAGGACCGCTCGGTGGAACTCGGCTCCGCCCGCGCCGACGACGCCAAGGAACTGGACCGCCTGCCCGGCGCCCCGGTGCTCCTGGTCACCACGCGCTACTTCACCACCGCGGGCACGGCGGCGGTCTCGGTGGCCACCTACCGCGCGGACACCTGCCGTCTCACCTTCGGCGACTCGGGCAACGTCGAGATCACCCACGAGCCGCGCGTCGCCTCCTGACGCCGTCCGGGGCGACTCTTCGGTCCCCGGTCCTTCCGAGTACGCGGACACGGACGCGGTCACGGCCCGGCCCCAGCCACTGCTGGGGCCGGGCCGTTGCCGCGTGTGCGGGAGGGCGCGGAGCGGGGTCAGCGGCGGGCCGTGACCGTCTTCTCCACCGCGAAGAGCTCCTCCTCGACGTGGTCCAGCGCGAGCCGGAGGGCGCCGGTCGCCACCGCGGCCTCGCCGAGCATGGACTGGGCCACCCTCGGCGGGCGCAGACAGTAGCGCTCCAGCTCCTGGCGGAGGGGCTCCAGGACCCCGTCCAGACCGGCCGCCCAGCCGCCGACGACCACGAGCTCCGGATCCATCGCCAGGACCAGCGCCGCCACGTCGTGCACCAGCCGCTGCAGGAACCTTTCCACGGCGGCCACCGCCCGCTCGTCGCCCCGCTTGGCCATCGCGAAGACCTCGGCGACGGCAGCCTCGTCCAGCGGATGCAGCGGCTCACCGGTGGTCGACAGCAACCGCTCGGGCGTGACCTCACGGCCCAGCAGGTGCAGGGCGCCGATCTCGCCGGCCGCCCCGCCGAAGCCGCGGTGCAGCCTGCCGCCGATCAGCGAGCCGGCGCCGGGGCTGAGCCCGGCCATCACGAACACCATGTCGCCGGTGTCCCGCGCGGCGCCCTTCCAGTGCTCGGCGACCGCCGCCGCATTGGCGTCGTTCTCGACCTGGACCGGGCAGCGGAAGGAGCGCCGCAGCCGTTCCCCCAGGGGCAGTCCGGTCCAGCCGGGCAGCGCGGTGCCGAGGCGGACCGTGCCGTCCGCCTCCACGATCCCGGGGCTGCCGACACCTACCGCCCGCAGCGAGTCCCGTGGCACGCCGGCGCGGCGCAGCAGATCGGCGACGGCCGCCCGTACCCGCTCCAGCCGCTCATCGGCGGACGCCGTCTCCGAGACGTCCTTGGTACCGGCCCCGATGACGCGGCCGTCCAGCCCGGACAGCAGCACCGCGATCCGGTGCGAGCCGATCTCGATGCCCAGCAGGTACCCCGCCTCGGTCCGGAAGCGGAACCGCCTGGCCGGGCGGCCCTGCCGCCGCGCGCCCTCCTCCGCGTCCGCCTCGACGACGAGCCCGGTCCCGATCAGCCCCTCCACGACGCCCTCGACGGTCGGCCGGGAGAGCCCCGTCAGCCGTGTGAGATCGGTGAGGGTCGGCGATCCGGCCGTCCGCAGGGCGCGCAGCACCACGGCGGAATTGATCCGCCGGAGCAGAGAGGGGTCCCCGCCGGTCAGCTGCCCCAACGTGTGTCCTCCCAGGTAGCGAGCTTGTCAGCCGGATCGTACTGCCCGCCCGGTGCGTCGGCGAGAAGCAGCCCCCCATCGGCCGGAAGCAGACCTTCCCTCATGCGGGGGAGACGAACCCCGACTCGTACGCCGTGATCACCGCCTGAGTCCGGTCCCGCGCCCCCAGCTTCGCCAGGATCGCGCTGACGTGGGACTTGACCGTCTCCGTGCCGATGATCAGCTCGGCGGCGATCTCCACGTTGGTGAGCCCCCGCGCCATCAGCCGCAGGACCGCCTCCTCCCGCTCGGTCAGGGCGGCCCGCTCCAGCGCCGCCCGGGCCTGCCGGTTCCCGTACTCTGCGGCCAGGGCCCGCACGGCCGCCGGGAAGAGCAGCGTCTCGCCCTCCGCCACCAGCCGTACCGCGTGCACGATCTCCGAAGGCCTGGCCCGCTTCAGCAGGAACCCGTCCGCTCCCGCCCGCAGCGCCTGGTAGACGTACTCGTCGTTCTCGAAGGTGGTGACCACGAGGATCTTCGGCGGGGAGTCCACCGTCCGCAGCACCGCACGGGTCGCCTCGATCCCGTCGAGGAGCGGCATCCGCACGTCCATCGCCACCACATCCGGCCGCAACTGCCGGACCAGCGGGATCACGGAGGCCCCGTCGGCAGCCTCACCCACCACCTCGATGTCGGGCTGGGCATCCAGGACGGCGCGCAGACCCGCACGCACCAGGGGTTCGTCGTCGACGAGCAGTACGGTAACCGGCATCCGGTCAGCGTATTCGCTCCAGCGGCAGCCGGGCGCGCACTCTCCAACCACCCTCGTACAGCCCGGTTTCGGCCTCTCCGCCGAGCAGCGCGGCCCGCTCCCGGATCCCGCGCAGGCCGCTGCCACCGCCGACCGTGACCCCGGGGCGTTCCGGCAGCGGGTTCGTCACCTCCAGGTCCAGCCGGCCCGCGGCCATGTCCACCCGAATGCGCACCGGCACCGGGCCGCAATGACGCAGTACGTTGGTCAGCGCCTCCTGCAGGATCCGGTAGCCCTCCCGGGTGACCGGTTCCGGCAACTTCTCCAGCGGCCCTGTCAGTTGCGCGTCCACCACGGAGCCGGAGGCCCGGGCCGACTCCAGGAGCCGGTCGGCCTCCGCCAGCGTCGGCCACTGCGACGGCGGCTGTCCCGACTCCCGCAGCACCCCCAGCACCCGCTCCAGATCCTCCAGCGCGGCCCGGCCCGTCTCCTCGATCGCGCACAGTGCCCGGTCGGTGAAGGCGGGATCACCCGCGGCGCGCGCCGCACCCGCCTGCACGACGGCCACGGTGAGCGCGTGCCCGATGGAGTCGTGCAGTTCCCGCGCGATGCGGGTGCGTTCCAGCAGCTGCTCCGTGCGTGCCTCCAGCGCGGTCAGCCGTTCGGCGGCGGACGGGCTGAGCAGGCGGGTGGCGGCCGCGGTGATCAACTCGCCGAGCACGGCCACGACGGCGATGAGTACGACCAACGGCACGGGCACGAGCAGTGCGGCGGCCCACCGCCCGGGCACGAACGGCAGGAAGTGATCCGGCCCCATGGGATGCCCGATCGCTATCGCGACGAGCTCCACGGCCATCGCCGACAGCCAGACCGTGGCGCCGAACGCACCTACGGCGATGACCAACCGCGTCTCCAGCCACAGCACGGTTCGCCAGCGGTCCCCCCAGCGGGCCGACGGAGCGAGGCTTATGGCGCTGTCGGAGGAGTCGCGGTCGTACGGTGTGAGCAGGAACTGTGCCTGAAGACCTTCCGCCAGTCGCACCCAGGGGACCAGCCCGAACGGCAGGACGAGCAGCAGCGGCACCCAGGGCCACCGGGGCATGATGAACATCCATACCGCCAGCAGAAGCAGCGGCACGCACAGGTGCAACCAGCGTGAATAGGTCACCGGTTGGAACGGGGCGCGCAGCAGTCGGTTCATGACTCCATGGTGGCAGCGCCCTGTTCACGGCCGTCTCCCCCACGTGGGGGAGACGGCACCCTCGCATGGGGGAGGGGAGGGGGTGGGGCCGGCGGCGAGTCTTGAGCCATGAACAGCATCGAGATCCGAGAACTCACCAAGCGATACGGCACCCACCGTGCGGTGGACGGCCTCACCTTCGATGTCCTGCCCGGGCGGGTGACCGGATTCCTGGGCCCCAACGGCGCGGGTAAGTCCACCACGATGCGTCTGCTCCTGGGTCTGGACCGGCCCACGTCCGGCACGGCCACGATCGGTGGCGTGCGCTACCTGGACCTGACGGACCCGCTGCACCGGGTGGGGGCGCTCCTCGACGCCCAGGCGGCCCACGGCGGCCGCACCGCCCACGACCACCTCCGCCTGCTCGCCGCGGCCGGCCGGATCCCGATGCGCCGGGTGGAAGAGGTCCTGGAGCAGACCGGCATAGCCTCCGTCGCGAAGCGGCGGATCAAATCCTTCTCGCTCGGCATGCGCCAGCGCCTCGGTATCGCCGCCGCTCTCATCGGCGACCCGGGAGTGCTCCTGCTGGACGAGCCCACCAACGGCCTGGACCCCGAGGGCATCATCTGGATCCGCGAGCTGATGCGCTCCCTCGCCGCCGACGGACGCGCCGTCCTGGTCTCCAGCCATCTGATGTCGGAGACTTCGGCGCTGGCCGACCACCTGGTCGTGCTCGGCAAGGGCAAGCTCCTGGCCGACACCTCGATGGAGGCGTTCATCGACGCCCGCAGCACCCCGAGAGCGCGCCTGCGGACCTCCGACCCCGCCCGGCTGCGGGCCGCACTGGCCCGCGACGGCTTCGAGCTGGCGGCCGCGGACGACGGGCGGTGGAACGTCGAAGGCATACGGGCCGAGCAGCTCGGCGGCCTGGCCGCCCGTGAGGGGGTTCCCCTGCTGGAACTCTCCGACGAGCGCGCCTCGCTGGAGCAGGCCTACCTCGACCTCACCGCCGATCACGCGCAGTTCAGCGCGGCCCACTGACCGTCCACCCGCTCCCGTACCCTCTGGAGGCTTCGCCATGAGCGTCGCACTGCCCACGACCCCCGTACTGCACTCGGAATGGATCAAGATCAGGTCTCTCAGGGGCACCTTCTGGTCGCTGATATCCGTGCTCGTCCTCACCGTCGGCATCCAGGCGCTGGTGGCTGCGGCCCTGGGCCGGGCCGAGGAGGGCAGCATGGGTGACGACCCGCTCCTCGCGGCCTTCTACGGACTCAACTTCGGCCAGATAGCGGCCATCGCCTTCGGGGCCACCGCCTTCTCCGCCGAGTTCCACAACGGAGCACTGCGCACCAGCCTCACCGCTGTGCCCGACCGTACGCGGTTCTACTTGTCGAAGATCTCGATGCTGGGCGCGCTCGCTCTCGTGGCCGGCCAGCTCGCGGGCTTGCTGACCTTCGTGGCCGGACAGTCGTTCATGGGCCACGACGCCCTTGAGCTGGGCGACCCCGGCACCGTGCGGGCCGTCGTCGGCTGCGGTCTCTACCTGACGCTCATGACGCTGTTCGCGGCCGGACTCACGGCGGTGCTGCGCAGCGGGTTGGCCGTCCTGAGCATTCTCATACCCTTCGTCGTCATGGTGTCCTTCATCGTGGGCGCGGCGGCGACCGGGGTGGGGCAGTTCATGCCGGACCGGGCCGGGCAGGCGATGATGCGCAGCCAGCAGTCCGGCGACCTCGGTCCGTGGGCCGGGCTCGGGGTGCTGGCGCTGTGGGCGCTGACCGCGGTGCTGGGGGGCTGGCTGGCGATGCGCCGCCGGGACGCGTGACGCCGGGCCAGTTGTCAGTGGCCCTCGGGATACTGACGGTATGACCACGGCAGAGCACCTCGACACGATCGACCGGCTCCGGGCGAGGGAGTTCCCGCCCGAGCCGGTCCGGACCGGAGGAAACAGCAGCGGCCCGGGATTCCACCTGGTTCAGCTCGCCCGGACGCGGGGCTTCTGGGACGACGACGGTTCGGACCGGATCGAGGCAGCCGACCAGATCGGAGCCGAGTACGGGGCGTTCGTCCAGGCCGCGACCGACCGGTGGGGGGAGCCGCAGGTCTTCGGCCTGGGGACGCTGAGGGACCGCGGATTCGCCGGGGAGGAGATACCGCAGCCGTGGGACGAGCTGGGCAGCAGCACCGACCACGTGCACCTGTGGCGGATCGGCGCCCACTGGCTGGTGGTCTACGTGGCGCAGTGGGCCGATGAGGACCCCTACCAGCTGATGGCAGGGGTCACGGTCACCGACCCGCCCTAGACGATCTGTTGGCCGGTAGGTCTAGTCGGGCTGGGGCTCGTCGGCCTCGGCGGCGCTGCGGAGGCGGGCGTACTCCTGGGCCATGGAATCGGCGGTCCAGTGGGCGTTGAGACCGCTCGGGTTGGGGAGGGCCCAGATGCGCGTGGAGCCGATGGTCCGCTCCTGGGGGCCGATCTGTGCCTTCTTCTCGCCGAAGGCGGTGCGGTAGGCAGTGACGCCGACGACCGCCAGCCACTGGGGGCGCAGGAGTTCCACCTTGGCCGTCAGGATGCGGCCCCCCTCGCGGAACTCCTCGGCGCTCAGCTCGTCGGCGCGGGCCGTGGCCCGGGCCACGACGTTGGTGATGCCGAGACGGTAGGTCAGCAGCTCTTCCTGCTCCGCGGGGGCGAGGCGGCGCGGGGTGAAGCCCGAGAGGTGCAGGACGGGCCAGAACCGGTTGCCGGGGCGGGCGAAGTGGTGGCCCGTCGCGGCGGAGAGGAGTCCGGGGTTGATTCCGCAGAAGAGCACACGCAGACCGCCCGCGACCACGTCCGGGAGGACGCGGTCGCGGGCGGCGTTCAGCTCGTCGGGGGTCAGAGGATCGACCCCGGCGCGTACCCGGCGGCCTCCGGGTGCTGCTTGGCGATCGTCTCGATACGGGAGACCACCACCGCGACCTGGTCGCCCGCGGCGCCCGTGAACGACAGCTTGTCGGCCATCAGGGCGTCGAGCTGGGCCCGGTCCAGCGGCATCCGCTCGTCCGCGGCCAGCTTGTCCAGCAGCTCGTTGCGCTCGGCGCCCTGCTCGCGCATGGCGAGCGCGGAGGCCACGGCGTGCTCCTTGATGACCTCGTGGGCGGCCTCGCGGCCCACGCCGGCCCGTACCGCGCCCATCAGGACCTTGGTGGTCGCGAGGAAGGGCAGGTAGCGGTCCAGCTCGCGGGCGACGACCGCCGGGAAGGCGCCGAACTCGTCGAGGACCGTCAGGAAGGTCTCCAGCAGGCCGTCGAAGGCGAAGAAGGCGTCCGGCAGGGCCACGCGGCGGACCACGGAGCAGGAGACGTCGCCCTCGTTCCACTGGTCGCCGGCCAGCTCGCCGGTCATCGAGGCGTAGCCGCGCAGGATGACCATCAGGCCGTTCACGCGCTCGCAGGAGCGGGTGTTCATCTTGTGCGGCATCGCCGAGGAACCGACCTGGCCGGGCTTGAAGCCCTCGGTCACCAGCTCGTGGCCGGCCATCAGGCGGATGGTCTTGGCGATCGACGACGGGGCGGCGGCCAGCTGCACCAGCGCGGTGACCACGTCGTAGTCGAGCGAGCGCGGGTAGACCTGGCCGACCGAGGTGAAGGCCTGGGCGAAGCCGAGGTGGGCGGCGATCCGCTGCTCCAGGTCGGCCAGCTTGGCGGCGTCGCCGCCCAGCAGGTCGAGCATGTCCTGGGCGGTGCCGACCGGGCCCTTGATCCCGCGCAGCGGGTAGCGGCCCAGCAGGTCCTCCAGGCGGTCGTAGGCCACCAGCAGCTCGTCGGCCGCGGTCGCGAAGCGCTTGCCCAGGGTGGTGGCCTGCGCAGCCACGTTGTGGGAGCGGCCGGCCATGACCAGCTCGGCGTGCTCGCCGGCCAGCTTGCCGAGGCGGGCGAGCACCGCGACCGTGCGGTCCCGGGCGAGCTCCAGCGAGAGCCGGATCTGCAGCTGCTCGACGTTCTCGGTCAGGTCGCGGGAGGTCATGCCCTTGTGGACGTGCTCGTGACCGGCGAGGGCGTTGAACTCCTCGATGCGGGCCTTCACGTCGTGCCGGGTGACCTTCTCGCGCTCGGCGATGGAGGCGAGGTCGACGGTCTCGAGGACGCGCTCGTAGTCGGCGAGGGCCTCGTCCGGGACCTCGATACCGAGGTCCTTCTGGGCGCGCAGCACGGCGAGCCACAGCCGCCGCTCCAGCGTCACCTTGTACTCGGGGGACCACAGGACGGCGAGCTCCGCGGAGGCGTAGCGGCCGGCCAGGACATTGGGGATGCGGGGCTTGGCAGTCACGTGGAGGGATTCTACTTGGGCCACCGCTGTGTGTTTACGCAGGTAGGGCCACCACTCGGGATTGTGCCTTGCTACGAGAGCGGCGAGTCCCCGTACGGCAGCAGCTCGGGCCGCTTGGCCGGGCGGCCGTCCCCGGAGGAGCGGCCCGTCAGGCGGCGGCCGATCCAGGGGAGCAGGTGCTGCCGGGCGAAGCTCAGGTCCTGGGTCCGGCGTACGGTCCAGCCCGGGGGAGCGGAGAGCGGCAGTTCGGTGCGCCAGTCCAGTTCGGCGGGCAGGCCCAGTGCCTGCCAGACGGCCTCCGCCACCCGGCGGTGGCCTTCGGCGGTCAGGTGCAGCCGGTCGACGTCCCACATCCGGGGGTCCGCGAGCACGGAGGCCCCGTACAGGTCCACCACCACGGCGCCGTGCCGGGCGGCGAGCTCCTCGATGACGGCGAAGAGCTCCTCCATGCGCGGCCGGAAGCGTTCCATCACCGGCCCGTTGCGACCGGGGGAGCGCATCAGGACGAGGCGCTTGCAGGAGGGGGCGAGGAGTTCCACCGCCGACTCCAGGTGGTCGCGGACCCGGCTCATGTCCACCTTGGGGCGCAGGGCGTCGTTGAGCCCGCCCACCAAGGTCACCACGTCGGCGCCCCCATCGCCGCCGCGACCGGTACCTGGTCCCCGGTGATCTGGCCGATCAGCTTGCCGCGGACCGCGAGGTTCGCGTAGCGGAAGCCCGGTTCCCGGGCGGCGAGGCGGGCGGCCAGCAGATCGGCCCAGCCGCGGTAGGAGCCGTCCGGAAGCAGGTCGGACATGCCCTCGGTGAAGGAGTCACCGATCGCGACAAAACTGGTGTAAGAGGCATTCATCTCCATGGCGGAGTGATGTTACCGCGCGGTACCCCGGCCCCGCAGGGCCGGGGACCACACGCCTCGAAGGATCACGTGGACGCGGGCCTGCCGAACAGCTCCCGCAGGACGTCCTCCATCGTCACCAGGCCCGTCATGGCGCCGTCCGTCCCGAGTACCGCCGCCAGGTGCGTACGGCTGCGCCGCATGGCGGTCAGCACGTCGTCCAGCGGGGTCTCCGCCCGCACCTGGGCGATCGGCCGCAGCGCCGACACCGGGAAGGGCTCGTCCCGCTCCTCGTCGTCCGCGTCCAGGGCGTCCTTCACGTGCAGGTAGCCCAGGATCTTGTGCTGCGCGTCGATCACCGGGAACCGGGAGTACCCGGACTCGGCCGACAGCAGTTCCAGGCCGCCCGGAGTGATGCCCTCCCGGGCCGGGACCACCCGGTCCGCGGGCAGCACCACATCGGTCACGGGCCGCCGGCCCAGTTCCAGCGCGTCGTGCAGGCGCTCGCTCGCCCGGTCGTCGAGGAGCCCCGCGTCACTGGAGTCCTTGACCATCCGCGCCAGCTCGTCGTCCGAGAAGGTCGCCGCGACCTCGTCCTTGACCTCCACCCGCAGCAGCCGCAGCAGGACGTTGGCGAAGGCGTTGATCGCGAAGATCACCGGTCGCAGCGCCCGCGTGAGGGTCACCAGCGGCGGCCCCAGCAGCAGGGCGGTGCGCACCGGCTCGGACAGCGCCACGTTCTTCGGCAGCATCTCGCCGAAGAGCATGTGCAGGTACGTCGCCAGCGTCAGCGCCACCACGAAGGAGATCGCGTGGGTCACGCCCGCCGGTACCCCGACGAGGTCGAACAGCGGGGTCAGCAGATGGGCGATGGCCGGCTCGGCCACCACGCCCAGCACCAGGGTGCACAGCGTGATGCCCAGCTGGGCCGCCGCCATCAGCGCCGACACGTGCTCCAGTCCCCACAGGACGGCGCGGGCCCGCCGGTCGCCCTGCTCGGCGTACGGTTCGATCTGGCTGCGCCGGACCGAGATCAGCGCGAACTCCGCGCCGACGAAGAAGGCGTTGACGACCAGGGTCAACAGGCCGATCAGCAGCTGGATGACGGTCATCGGGCCTCCTCCGTTCCCGCGGCGGGCCCGGCCGGGGCGTGCAGCAGCACGCGCGCGGCCCGTCGCCCGCCGGCGTCCACCACGTCCAGCTGCCAGCCGTTCAGTTCCATGCGGTCGCCGACCGCCGGGATCCGGCCGAGCTCGGTCGCTATCAGGCCGGCCAGGGTCTCGTACGGACCGTCCGGCACGCGCAGTCCGATCCGCTGCAGCTGGTCGGTGCGCGCCGCGCCGTCGGCGGAATAGAGCTGGCGCCCGGAGTCGTCCGTACCGGCCGGGGCCAGGTCCGGGGTCTCGTGCGGGTCGTGCTCGTCGCGGACCTCGCCGACGACCTCCTCGACGATGTCCTCCAGCGTGGCCACCCCTGCCGTGCCGCCGTACTCGTCGATGACCACGGCCATCGTCTGCTTGCCGGACAGCCGGTCCAGCAGCCGGTCCACGGTCAGCGACTCCGGTACGAGGAGGGGCTCGCGCAGCAGCTGCGACACGGGGCGGCGGCGGCGCTCCGCCGCCGGCAGGGCCAGGACGTCCTTGATGTGGACGATGCCGACGACCGTGTCGAGGCTGCCCCGGTACACCGGGAAGCGGGACAGGCCGGTGGCCAGCGTCGCGTTCGCCACGTCCTCGGCGGTGGTCTGCACGTCGAGGGCGGTCACCTGCACGCGCGGGGTCATCACGTTCTCCGCGGTCAGGTCGGCGAGGTTCAGGGTCCGGACGAAGAGTTCGGCCGTGTCCTCCTCCAGTGCGCCCGCCTTCGCGGAGTGACGCGCGAGGGCGACCAGCTCCTGCGGGGTGCGCGCGGAGGCCAGCTCCTCGGCCGGCTCCATGCCGAAGCGGCGCACCAGGTGGTTCGCGGTGGTGTTGAGGTGGCTGATCAGGGGCCTGAAGGCCCGGCTGAAGACCCGCTGAGTGGTCGCCACGCGCTTGGCGACCGCCAGTGGGGAGGAGATCGCCCAGTTCTTGGGCACCAGCTCGCCGACGACCATCAGGACGACGGTCGAGATCGAGGTGCCGAGGATCAGGGCGGCGGAGGAGGCGGTGGCGGCCGACAGGCCCATGGCCTCGAAGGGGCCCTGGAGCAGGGCGGAGATCGACGGCTTGGAGATCATGCCGATGACCAGGCCGGTGACGGTGATGCCGAGCTGGGCGCCGGAGAGCTGGAACGTCAGGGTGCGGACGGCGGCCAGGGCGCTGTCGGCACCGCGGTCGCCGCGTTCGACGGCCCGTTCGAGTTCGCTGCGCTCGACGGTCGTGAGCGAGAACTCGGCCGCGACGAAGACTCCGCAGGCAAGGCAGAGCAGCAGTGCCACGACGAGCAGGAGCACCTCGGTCATCGGTCGATCACCTCCGTCCCATGATCGGCCAGGAGGAGGGGTGCCGCGCGATGTCGCGAACGCGTATGTCGTGGACCGGGAGGCTCGCCCATGGGCGGACGCTCACACCTTTCACTCAAGAGGGACCTTTCACCACATGGTAAAGGAGGAGCAAAGGGAACGGATCATTCTTTTGGCGGAGCGCGCGCGGATGATGGGATTCGGCCATGACTGATCTTCATATCGGCTCCGCGTCGGCCGCAGACCTGGGTGCAGTCCTGGCCTTCTGGAAGACCGCCGCGGAGGGAACGAGTATCAGCGACGATCTCGCCGGGGTCGAGCGGCTGCACGACCGCGACCCCGGGGCGCTGCTGCTCGCCCGGCGCGACGGGGAGATCGTCGGCACGGTGATCGCCGGGTTCGACGGGTGGCGCTGTCACCTCTACCGGCTCGCCGTGCACCCCGGGTACCGGAGGCAGGGCATCGGGGCCGCGCTGCTGGCCGCCGCCGAGGAGCGGTTCGTGGCGCTGGGCGGGCGGCGCGGGGACGCGATGGTGCTCGATCGCAACGAGCGGGCGCACCGGGTGTGGGATGCGGTGGGCTACCGGCCCCAGGAGCAGTGGACGCGCTGGGTCAAGCCGCTGGGCTAGCCGCCCGTGCCTGGGACTGGGCCGGCGGGTGCGGGGGGGGGGGGGGGGGGGGGGGGGGGCCCAAAAAAAAGGGGGGAGGGGCCGCGGGAAACAAAACAAAAAAAAAAGAGGAGGGGGGGGGGGGGAAAGGGGTGGGGAGGGGGGGGGGGGTGGGTTTTCCTCCCCTCTAGGGGGGGGGGGTGATCGTGGGCACGATTGGTTGTTCCCTCCTTCTTTGGGGGGGGTGGGGTGGTTGCCCCCCCCCCCCCCCCCCCCCCCCCGCCCCAAGGACTCGGGGCTCCGCCCCGGACCCCGCGCCTCAAACGCCGGCGGGGCTGGAATGTGCGCCGGCGGGGGTGAAGGGTGGTGGGGGCCAGGCGGACAGGAAGGACTCCGCCGACCAGGTGCCCGACAGGGACGGGGCCAGCCAGGACGGGGCCGACGCGCGGAAACGGTCAGGCGCGAGGGTTCCCGAGGCCTCCGGGACCGCGCCCAGCAGCGGCAGGCCCGAGGACTTCGTGAGGTCCGCCAGGTTGCAGCGGGCCGCCAGGTCCGGGTCCTTCGGCCAGCTGCCCACCACCACACCCCGCGGGGTCAGTTCCCGGGCCCGCAGGGCCTCCGCCGTGAGGGTGGTGGAGTTGAGCGTGCCGAGACCCGCCTGGGCGACGATCAGCGTCGGCGCGCCGAGCAGGCGGGCCGCGTCGGCCAGCGTGTGGCCCGACTCGTCGAAGCGGACGAGCAGCCCGCCCGCACCCTCCACCAGGACCAGATCGTGGTCCAGCGACAGCCGTTCCGCGGCCTCCGCGATCTGTGCCGGGGACAGCGTCGGCAATCCCGAGCGGCGGGCCGCCGTGTCCGGGGCCAAGGGCTCCGGATAGCGGACCAGTTCCACCGCCGTGACGGAGGGACCGGCCAGCCGGACCACCTCCGCGGCGTCCCCCGGCTCCTGCGGGCCGACACCCGTCTGCGCGGGCTTGAGCACCGCCACCGATCGGCCGGCGGCCACCGCGGCGGCCGCGATCGCCGACGTGACCACCGTCTTGCCGATCTCGGTACCCGTCCCGGACACCATCAGTACGGACATCTCAGCCTTCCTGCGCCGCCGCGCACACCGCACGGCAGATACGGTCCACGTCCTCGTCACCGGTCACGAACGGCGGCATCACATAGATCAGGTCCCGGAACGGGCGCACCCACACGCCCTCCCGCACCGCCGCCCGGGTGGCCGCCACCACGTCGATCTCGTGGTCGAGCTGCACCACGCCGATGGCGCCCAGGACGCGTACGTCCTTCACCCCGGGGATGCCGGCCGCAGCCGACAGGCCCTCTCGCAGCCCCGCCTCGATCCGCTTGACGTCGGTCGCCCAGTCCTGGCCGAGCAGCAGCTCGACCGAGGCCAGGGCCACGGCCGTGGCCAGCGGGTTGCCCATGAAGGTCGGCCCGTGCGCCAGCACCGGGACCTCGCCCTGGGAGATGCCGCTCGCCACCCGCTCCGTGCACAGGGTCGCCGCCAGAGTGAGGTAACCACCGGTCAGCGACTTGCCCAGGCACATCACATCCGGGGTGATCCCCGCGTGGTCGGCCGCGAAGAGCGCGCCCGTACGGCCGAAGCCCGTGGCGATCTCGTCCAGGATCAGCAGGACCCCGTACTCGTCGCACAGCTCGCGCAGCACCCGCAGATAGCCGGGGTGGTGGAAGCGCATACCGCCCGCGCCCTGCACCACCGGCTCCACGATGACCGCGGCCAGCTCGTCCGCGTGCGCGGAGACCGTCGCGCGCAGGTGGTCGGCGTACGCCGGGTCCACGGGCGTGTCGAAACCGGCGGGCGGCGCGTCCGCGAAGACCTGCCGCGGCAGGTGACCCTGCCACAGCTCGTGCATCCCGCCGTCGGGGTCGCAGACCGCCATCGGCTGCCAGGTGTCCCCGTGGTAGCCGCCGCGCCAGGTCAGCAGCCGGGTCTTGCCCGTGTGCCCCAGCGAACGCCAGTACTGCAGGCACATCTTGACCGCGACCTCGACGGACACCGAGCCCGAGTCGGAGAGGAAGACGTGCTCCAGCCCCGGCGGGGTGATCTCGACGAGCTTCGCGGCGAGCCGGACGGCGGGCTCATGGGTGAGCCCGCCGAACATCACGTGCGACATCAGGCCCAGCTGCGCGGTGGCGGCCTCGTTGAGCACCGGGTGGTTGTAGCCGTGGATCGCCGACCACCAGGAGGACATGCCGTCGACCAGCTCTTCGTGACCGTGTCCCTGGGACGGGTCGGCGAGCCGCAGCCGCACTCCCGAGGCGGAGGCGATGATCAGCGGTTCCTGCCGCCCGGGCATCGGGCCGTACGGGTGCCAGACGTGCTGCCGGTCCAGTGCGAGCAGTTCCGCGCCGGCGGCCAGCGGTCCACGCTGATCAGGCATTGGGGGCGACGTCCGTCCCCGCGCCGCGTCGGCGGACCGCCACCAGCTCCGGGCGGACCTCGCCGGCCTCGGCCTGGACCGGTACGGGCGTCCGGTCCGCCGGCGCGTGGCCGGAGCAGCCGCCGCAGGCAGAGCCGCAGCCCGCGGCTTCACCCTCGGCGGGCGCGCCCGAACCGCAGAGCGAGGCGCCGCCGTTCGAACCGCAGCCCCCGCCGGTGGCGGCGGCCGCGACGTCGGAGCGGTGCGCGGGAAGGGTCGACGTACCGGCGCCCTCCACCTCGAAACCGGCGTCCGCGATCATGTCGAGGTCGGCCTGACCGGCCTGGCCCTCACTGGTCAGGTAGTCGCCGAGGAAGATCGAGTTGACGATGTGCAGGGCCAGCGGCTGCATCGAGCGCAGGTGGACCTCGCGGCCGCCGGCGAGGCGGACCTCGACGTCGGGGCAGACGAACCGCGCCATCGCCAGGATGCGCAGGCAGCGCTGCGGGGTGAGGTTCCACTCCTTGGCCAGCGGCGTGCCCTCGAACGGGATCAGGAAGTTGACCGGCACCGAGTCCGCGTCCAGCTCGCGCAGCGAGAAGACGACGTCGACCAGGTCCTCGTCGCTCTCGCCCATACCGGCGATCAGACCGGAGCACGCGGACAGACCGGCGCCGTGCGCCTTCTGCACCGTGTCGACGCGGTCGGCGTAGGTGTGGGTCTTGGTGATCTGCCCGTACGTCGCCTCGGACGTGTTCAGGTTGTGGTTGTAGGCATCCGCGCCCGCGTCCCGCAGCCGCTCCGCCTGGCCGTCCGAGAGCAGGCCCAGGCACGCGCAGACCTCGACGCCCTCGTTCTGCTCCTTGATTGCCGCGATCGTCTTGCCGACGCGGTCCACGTCCCGGTCCGTCGGCCCGCGGCCGCTCGCGACCAGGCAGACCCGCTTGGCGCCGCCCGCGACACCGGCGGCGGCGGCCTGGGAGGCCTCTTCGGGCTTCAGCCACGTGTACTTGAGGATGCCGGCCGTCGACCCCAGGCGCTGGGAACAGTAGGAGCAGTCCTCCGGGCACAGGCCCGACTTCAGGTTGACCAGGTAGTTCAGCTTGACCCGACGGCCGAACCACTGGCGGCGCACCTTGCCGGCCGCGGCCACCACGTCGAGCAGTTCGTCGTCAGAAGTCGCCAGTACGGCGAGTGCTTCTTCGCGGGTCGGCAGCTCTCGCCGCAGCCCCTTGTCCACCAGGGTGTTCAGCAGGTCCATGAACCCGATCCTGGACCACACCCCCGCTCCCGGCCAAGGAGAGATCGCACAACATGGCCGGATGGGTGTGTGTGTATCACCACACCTGGCGCAGCGGTCACGCGAGCTAGGGTCGGGGCAGGTCTGTGGACTGCCGACAAAACACGAGGACGTGCCGATGCCCGAGCTCACTCCCGACCCGGTGGACGTCTTCGCGTGGATCGATGACGCGGAGCGCGCGCGGGAGGAGGCCGGCCTCGTCCGCACGCTGCGCCCCCGGCCGCCGGTGTCACCGCTGCTGGACCTCGCGAGCAACGACTACCTCGGCCTGTCCCGGCACCCCGGGACCGTCCGGGGAGCGCAGGAGGCGGCTGAGCGCTGGGGCGCCGGAGCCACCGGTTCGCGGCTGGTGACGGGTACGACCGAGCTGCACACCGAGCTGGAGCGGGAGCTCGCCGCCTTCTGCGGTTTCGAGGCCGCGCTCGTCCTGTCCTCCGGCTACGCGGCCAATCTCGCCGCCGTCACCGCGCTCAGCGGCCGGGGCACGCTGGTCGTGTCCGACGCCGGGAACCATGCCTCGATCGTCGACGGCTGCCGGCTCTCGCGCGCCGAGACGGCCGTGGTCCCGCACGCCGACCCGGACACCGCACGCAAGACGCTCGCCGCGCACGAGGGCCGCGCGCTGCTGGTCAGCGACTCGGTGTTCTCCGTGGACGGGGACGCCGCCCCGCTGGCCGAGTACGCCGCCGCCTGCCGGGACGAGGGCGCCGCCCTGCTCGTCGACGACGCCCACGGGCTGGGCGTGCTGGGCGCGGGCGGTCGCGGCGCGCTGCACGCGGCCGGCCTCGCGGGCGCACCGTACGTGGTCGCGACCCTGACCCTCTCGAAGTCCCTGGGCAGCCAGGGCGGAGCCGTGCTCGGCCCGGCCCGGGTGATCAGGCACCTGGTCAACACCGCGCGCACCTTCATCTTCGACACCGGACTGGCCCCGGCCGCCGCCGGGGCGGCGCTGGCGAGCCTGCGCCTGCTGCAGCGGGAACCTGAGCGCGCGGACCGGGCCCGCGAGGTGGCCGCCCAGCTGTACGGGCGACTCACCGCGTCGGGCCTGACCGCGGCCCGGCCGGACGCGGCCGTGGTGTCGGTACGGGCCCCGTCGGCGTCGGCGGCACTGCGCTGGGCCGCCGACTGCCGCGAGGCGGGTCTGTCCGTGGGATGTTTCCGTCCGCCGTCGGTGCCGGACAGCATCTCCCGGCTGCGGCTGACCGCCCGGGCCGATCTCACGGGGGACGAGATCGATCGGGCGGTCGCGACGATCCTGGCGACCGCACCCGCGGGAGCCACGGACGGCCAGGGCCTGTAGGCCGTATCGGCCGGGGTCCTGGGCGTTTCCCGTGTGCTGGGTGTTCCCGGGTCCAGGGCGTTCCCGGGTGGTCCCGGACGGGGCTACGCGTGCGCGTCGGCCCGTACCGAGGCGAGGAAGCCGGTCCAGGCTGGCCCGGTGAAGAGCACGGCCGGGCCGTCCGTCCGCTTGGAGTCACGGACGGCCAGCAGGCCGCCGTCCAGGACGGCCGCTTCCACGCAGTTGTTCATTCCGGTGCTACGGCTGCTCCGCCGCCACCGCGCGCTGATCAGAAGTCCGCTGCTGGATAAGGGGGTTGCGGACACGGGGGGTGCCTCCTTACGCGTCGTCAGCGAGTGAGCTGATGAGATCCGACGAGTCCTGGGGCGGGAGGGCGTGCGCCTGGATGGTGCGGAACGCGGCGCCGTACGCCTCAAGGTCTTCCTTCCGCTCCAGATAGAGGCTACTCGTCAAATGGTCGAGTACCACCACATCCAGATCAGCGATGTCCGGAAATGAAAAAATAACGAACGGTCCGGTCAGGCCGAGATGCCCTCCGACGCTGAACGGAAGCACCTGCAGGCGTACTTGAGGCAGCTTCGACACCTCCGCCAGGTGCCGCAATTGCCCGGCCATCACCCCGGGCCCGCCGATCTGCCGGCGCAGGACCGCCTCGTCCAGTACGGCGCTCAGTTCCAGCGGGGGATCGGCCCGCAGCACCGACTGCCGGGCCA
This sequence comes from Streptomyces sp. NPDC030021, assembly GCF_055574035.1. Classification (NCBI taxonomy): domain Bacteria; kingdom Bacillati; phylum Actinomycetota; class Actinomycetes; order Kitasatosporales; family Streptomycetaceae; genus Streptomyces; species Streptomyces sp. NPDC030021. The sequence goes on along the minus strand of NZ_JBVIAH010000015.1, from coordinate 110,060 downwards.
GCCGTACGTCGACCAGCGCGTCCACCTTCGGCTCCGGCAGCCCGCCCAGCGCGGCCCGGGTCACGGCCCGCGCGTACCCGGGGGTCTGCAGCAGCCCCGGCACCACGGACAGCTCCACGGTGCGGGCCGACCTGGCCCCCGCCTCCAGGCTGATGAAGTCCCGGTACTCCTGCGGCAGCAGCCCCCGGTAGTCGTGCCACCACTGGCGGCCACGCCCGGTGTCGCCCGCCGGACCGGGGCCGGCGGCCGAGGCCGACAGTGCCTCCAGCAGCGCGCGCTGCTCGGGGCTCACGATCTCCCCGTAGGCGTCGAGGAGGAGCCGGATGTCCTCCGGCTTCACACCGCTGCGGCCTGTCTCGATGCGGCTGATTTTCGACTGGTGCCATCCCATGATCCGGGCCGCCTCACCACTGGTGAGTCCGGACCGGTCGCGCAGGGCACGCAGTTCCTCGCCGAGCTTGCGTCGGCGCACCGCGGGACCGTGCTGCACACCCGCCTCCTTCCACCGGCACAGCTCGCACCAGTCTGCCGTCCAAATACGCTCTTCCGTAGCAGAGTTCACCGCATCGAGCGACAGATATATGCATATCTTGGGGGAAAGGCAGATGTGACGGCACGATGGGTGGCACTCTGGCGTCCAGCACAGATCCGGGGCTTTTCGCCCCGGTGGGAAAGGGACCGTCGCCATGGCAGATCACCAGGAAGCATCCGTCACTCTGCCGAGCGATCCCGCCTCGGTCGCCACTGCCCGACGCTACGTCGCGGAGGTGCTGAGCGAATGGGGACTCCCCGATGACGCCGATGCCGCCGACAGTGTCCGGCTGATCGTCTCGGAGCTCGCCACCAACGCCGTACAGCACACTTTCGGCCAGTCGCCCACCTTCACCGTCGACGTCCGGCTGGAGCGCCAGGAGTGGCTGCGCGTCGGGGTGACCGACAGCCACCCGCGCTGGCCCAAGCGGCTCCCGGCCGCCGTCCAGCAGGACAACGGCCGGGGCATGGTCATCATCCGCTGGCTGACGGCGGAGGCGGGCGGCCGGCTCTCGGTCACCCCGACCGAGGACGGCGGCAAGACGGTGTGGATCGCGCTGCCCTGGAGCGTCGGGGCCCCGGCGCGGAGCGCCACCGGCTACTGACCTGCCGGCGGCCTGCCGGACCCGGACCGGGACCCGCTCAGGCGAGGCCGCGTTCGACCGCGCTGCGCTCGATGCACAGCTCATTGCCCTCGGGGTCGGCGAGCACGACCCAGCCCGCGACGCCGTCCGCGTCGCGGCGGTCGTCCACGAGCTTCGCACCGAGCCCGATCAGGCGCTCGACGGTCTCGTCCCGGGTGCCGGTGGGCGGCTGGATGTCCAGGTGGACCCGGTTCTTGACGGACTTGCCGTCCGGGACCCGGATGAACAGCAGGCCCGGAACCCCGGGCAGGCCGGGCTCCAGCATGATCTCGTCGTCACCCTCCACGTCGTCGGGATGCATCGTGAAGCCGGTCACCGCGGACCAGAACTCGGCGACCCGGTAGGGGTCGAGGGCGTCGAAGGTGATGTGCCGGACGGGGTTGACGAACATCTGTCTCCTCGATGGGGATCCGTGTGCGGAGCCGTATACGGAATCGGGCCCGCGGGGCACCGGAGTTGAACCGGGTACCTGCCTGAAACGTGGGTTAACTCAGCGGAAAAGCGCAGCGCTTAGCGTGGCGGCCACGTTCGACCGCCAATGATCATCCATGATCCGGTAAAGCGGTGGTGGTCGGGACGGAAAGCCTTTCCTTGTGTTGGGCAAGAGACGCTTGGTTCGGATATGCGCAGGTCAACGAAGTGTTGAAGGGCGGTAGGGTCGCCCCGCCCCTTGTTGATCTTGTCCCGGAAGCTTGGTGATACGAGTGCAACTGACACCGCACGAGCAGGAAAGACTGCTCATCCACGTGGCCGCCGACGTGGCCGAGAAGCGAAGGGCGCGCGGGGTCCGCCTCAACCATCCGGAGGCGATCGCGCTGATCACGTCGCACCTCCTGGAGGGAGCCCGCGACGGCCGGACCGTGGCCGAGCTGATGGCTTCGGGCCGCACCGTCCTGACCCGCGAGGAGGTCATGGAGGGGATCCCCGAGATGATCCACGACGTCCAGGTCGAAGCGACCTTCCCGGACGGCACCAAACTCGTCACGGTCCACGACCCGATCGTCTGAAACGGAGTACCCCCGCATGATCCCCGGCGAAATCGCCTACGGGGACGGCCCGGTACCCCTCAACGAGGGCCGTCCCGTCACCCGTCTCACCGTGCTCAACGTGGCCGACCGGCCGGTCCAGGTCGGATCCCACTACCACTTCGCCGAGGCCAACCCCGGCCTCGACTTCGACCGCTCCGCCGCCCGCGGGCTCCGGCTCAACGTCGCCGCCGGTACGGCCGTCCGCTTCGAGCCGGGCATCCCGGTCGCGGTGGAACTCGTACCGCTGGCGGGCCTGCGCACCGTACCCGGGCTGCGCGGCGAGACCGGAGGGCAGCTCGATGGCTGAGCTCTCCCGCCAGGTGTACGCCGACCTCTTCGGGCCGACCGCCGGTGACCGGATCCGGCTCGCCGACACCGACCTCTTCGTGGAGATCGAGCAGGACCTCGGCGGCGGCCCCGGGCGGGCCGGTGACGAGGCCGTCTTCGGCGGCGGCAAGGTGATCCGCGAATCCATGGGGCAGGCCCGCACCACCCGCGCCGAGGGCGCCCCCGATACCGTGATCACCGGGGTCGTCGTCCTCGACCACTGGGGCATCGTCAAGGCCGACCTCGGCATCCGCGACGGCCGGATCTGCGGCATCGGCAAGGCCGGCAACCCCGACATCATGGACGGGGTCGACCCCGCCCTGGTCATCGGCCCCGAGACCGAGATCATCGCCGGCAACGGGAAGATCGTCACCGCCGGCGCCATCGACGCCCACGTGCACTTCATCTCCCCGACGGTCATAGAGGAGGCGCTGGCCTCCGGGATCACCACCCTCGTCGGCGGCGGCACCGGACCGGCCGAAGGGAGCAAGGCCACCACCGTCACCCCCGGGCCCTGGCACCTGGCCCGGATGTTCGCGGCCCTGGAGGCCTACCCGGTCAACATCGGCCTGCTCGGCAAGGGCAACACCATGTCCCGCGAGGGGATGCACTCCCAACTGCGCGGCGGCGCCCTCGGATTCAAGATCCACGAGGACTGGGGGGCGACCCCCGCCGTCATCGACGCCTGCCTCTCGGTGTGCGAGGAGACCGGCGCCCAGGTCGCCATCCACACCGACACGCTCAACGAGGCCGGATTCGTCGCCGACACCCTCGCCGCCATCGCCGGGCGGACCATTCACTCCTACCACACCGAGGGTGCGGGCGGCGGGCACGCGCCCGACATCATCACCGTGGTCTCCGAGCCGAACATCCTGCCCAGCTCCACGAACCCCACCCGGCCGCACACCGTCAACACCGTCGAGGAACACCTCGACATGCTGATGGTCTGCCACCACCTCAACCCGGCCGTCCCCGAAGACCTCGCCTTCGCCGAATCGCGGATCCGGCCCTCGACCATAGCGGCCGAGGACGTCCTCCACGACCTCGGAGCCATCTCCATCATCTCCTCCGACTCCCAGGCCATGGGCCGGGTCGGCGAGGTCGTGCTGCGCACCTGGCAGACCGCCCACGTGATGAAGAAGCGGCGCGGCTTCCTCCCCGGCGACGGACCCGCCGACAACCACCGGGCCCGCCGCTACGTCGCCAAGTACACGATCAACCCCGCGGTGGCCCAGGGGCTCTCCCGCGAGATCGGCTCGGTCGAGACCGGCAAACTCGCGGACCTGGTGCTGTGGAACCCGGCCTTCTTCGGGGTCAAGCCCGAACTCGTCATCAAGGGTGGCCAGATCGCCTATGCGCAGATGGGCGACGCCAACGCGTCCATCCCCACCCCGCAGCCCGTCCTGCCCCGGCCCATGTTCGGCAGCCACGGCCGCGCCCCCGGCCTCAACTCCCTGAACTTCACCGCGCAGGCCGCGCTCGACGACGGACTGCCCGAACGGCTGGGACTGGGCAAGCAGTTCGTGGCAATCGAGGGCACCCGCAAGCTGAGCAAGGCCGACATGCGCAACAACGACGCCATGCCGAGGGTCGAGGTCGACGCCGACACCTTCACGGTCACCATCGACGGGGAGGCCGTGGAACCGGCGCCCGCCGCGGAACTGCCCATGGCCCAGCGCTACTTCCTGTTCTGAGACGAGGTACCTGCCGATGAGCCGCGCCGCGCTGCTCGTCCTCGCCGACGGCCGCTTCCCCGCCGGGGGTCACGCCCACTCCGGCGGGGCCGAGGCCGCCTGCAAGGCGGGCCGGATCCATGACGCCGCCACCCTGGAGGACTTCTGCCGGGGCCGGCTGCACACCACCGGCCTCACCGCCGCCGCGCTCGCCGCGGCCGCCGCCCTCGGGCTCGACCCGGCCGTGCTCGACGCCGCCGCCGACGCCCGTACCCCCTCGCCGGCGCTGCGCACCGCGGCCCGGCGGCTCGGGCGGCAGCTGCTGCGCGCCGCCCGGGCCACCTGGCCCGCCGCCGAACTGGAAGCCCTGGCCGCGGCGTTCCCGCGCGGCGCCCACCAGCCCGTGGTGCTCGGCGTCACCGCCCGGGCGGCCGGGCTCGGGCCCGGGGACGCCGCGCACGTGGCGGCGTACGAGAGCGTCGGCGGACCCGCCACCGCGACCGTACGGCTGCTGGGCCTGGACCCCTTCGAGGCGAGCGGGGTGCTGGCCCGGCTCGCCCCCGAACTCGACGCCGTCGCGGCCCGGGCGGAGCGGGCCGCGCTGCGGGCCCGCTCGCAGGGCCCGGACGCGCTGCCCGCGGCCTCCTCGCCGCTGCTGGACATCTCGGCGGAGGTCCATGCCGACTGGCCGGTACGCCTCTTCGCTTCCTGAATCCCCTGAAGGAGACCCCCCATGCACCTCGACCACGCCGTGGCCTACCCCCACCGGCACACCCACAGCGCCGATCCCCTGCGGCCCGACGGCACCCGGCGGGCCCTGCGCATCGGACTCGGCGGACCCGTCGGCTCCGGCAAGACCGCCACCGTCGCCGCCCTGTGCCGCGCGCTGCGCACCGAACTGTCCATGGCCGTCGTCACCAACGACATCTACACCCGCGAGGACGCCGAGTTCCTGCTCCGCGAGGCCGTCCTGCCGCCGGAGCGGATCACCGCTGTTGAGACTGGGGCCTGCCCGCACACCGCCATCCGCGACGACATCTCCGCCAACCTGGAGGCCGTGGAGGAACTGGAGGACGCCTTCCGGGAGAACGGCCGACTGGACCTGATCCTCGTCGAATCCGGCGGGGACAACCTCACCGCCACCTTCTCCCGCGGACTCGTCGACGCCCAGATCTTCGTCATCGACGTGGCCGGCGGGGACGACATCCCCCGCAAGGGCGGCCCCGGCGTCACCACCGCCGACCTGCTCGTCGTCAACAAGACCGACCTCGCCCCCCACGTCGGCTCCGACCTCGACCGGATGGCCCGCGACGCCGCCGCACAGCGCGGCGAACTCCCGGTCGCCTTCCAGTCGCTGCGCGGCCCCGAGGGGATCGCCCCGGTGGCCGCCTGGGTGCGCGAGCGGATCGCCGCCTGGTCCTCGCGGTGAGCGCCGCGACCACCACCGGCACGGCGCCGGCGCCCCCGGCACCCCCGGCGTCCCCGGCGGGCCTGCGGGCCACCGCCCGCATCCACGCCGTCGCCGACGGGCGGGGCGGCACCGCCCTGCCGCTGCTCGCCGGGGAGGGACCGCTCGCGCTGCGCCGCACCCGCTCGCCGTCGGCCGCCGAGGCCGGGGTCATGCTGGTCGGCGCGATGAGCGCCCCGCTCGGCGGGGACCACCTCACCGTCGAGGCCACCGCCGGGCCCGGGGCGCGCCTCGCCCTCGCCTCGGCCGCGGCCACCCTGGCCCTGCCCGGGCGGTCCGGCGAGCCCGCGCGCTACGACGTACACCTCACCCTGGGGGAGGGGGCGTCGGTACGGTGGCTGCCCGAGCCGCTGGTCTCGGTGCGCGGCAGCGACCTGAGGGTGCGCACCCGGGTCCGACTCGCCCCCACGGCACGGCTGGTGCTGCGCGAGGAGCAGGTGCTGGGCCGCACCGGGGAGGTTCCGGGCCTGCTGAGCAGCCGCCTCACCGTCGACCGCGGGGGCCGTCCGCTGCTGGACCAGGAGGTCGCCTGCGGCCCCGGCGCTCCCGGCGGCTGGGACGGCCCGGCGGGCCTGGCCGGGTACCGGGCGCTCGGTCAACTCCTCGTCGTGGACCCCGCGTTCGCCGCGGATCCGCCCGACGCGGCGGTCCTGGGGGAGTTCGCCGCGGTGACGCCGCTGGCCGGCCCGGCCGTCCTGGTGACCGTCCTGGCCGCGGACGCCCTGCTGGTGCGCGAGCTCCTCGACGAGGCCTGCCGTACCTACGGGTGGTGAAAGCGGGACGCAACCGGCACCGCTCAGCGGTACACGCCTTTCCGGTTATCGGGTTGGCAAAGAAGTCGATCCGGCCCTGTCGCCGGGTCCCGGTCAGACGACAGGATCCCCCTGCACGCCGACGACCGAACCCGACCAACCCGGCCGCCCACGGCGGCACCTGACGCAGGGGGAACAACCACGTGATACGCAACGCGGCGCTGGGGAGCGCCGCCACACTGATCACCGGCACACTCGCGGCGAGCCTGCTGCTGGCTCCGCCGGCCGCGGCGGCCTCGGCCGGCAGCGACGGCAGGCTGCCGGAGGCGCTGGGCGTTCAGATCGCCGCCGCCCGGGCCGCCCGCACCGGGATCGACTGGAAGGACTGCCCGGCGGACTGGGGCTTCGAGAAGCCCATCCAGTGCGGCTGGGTGAAGGTCCCGCTCGACTACGCGAAGCCGTACGGCAAGACCATCGACATCGCCGTCGACCGGATCGGCAGCACGGGGACCAAGGAGGAGCGCCAGGGCGCGCTCGTCTACAACCCCGGCGGCCCCGGTGGCTCCGGCATGCGCTTCCCGCGCCGCGTCACCACCAAGAGCCCGCTGTGGGTCAACACCTCCAAGGCCTACGACTTCGTGGGCTTCGACCCCCGCGGCGTCGGCCACTCGGCGCCGATCTCCTGCATCGACCCGCAGGAGTTCGTCAAGGCCCCCAAGGCGGACCCGGTCCCGGACTCCGAGGCCGACAAGCGCGCCCAGCGCAAGCTCGCCGCCGAGTACGCGGACGGCTGCAAGGAGCGCAGCGGCGAGATGCTGCCGCACATGACCACGCCGAACACCGCGCGCGACCTCGACGTGATCCGGGCCGGCCTCGGCGAGAAGAAGCTGAACTACCTCGGCGTCTCCTACGGCACCTACCTGGGCGGGGTCTACGCGACCCTCTTCCCGACCCACGTGCGCCGCATGATCGTCGACAGCGTGGTGGACCCGTCGCAGGACAACATCTGGTACGAGGCCAACCTCGGCCAGGACGTCGCCTTCCAGATGCGCTGGAACGACTGGCAGGACTGGGTCGCCAAGAACGACGCCGTCTTCCACCTCGGCGACACCCGCGCCAAGGTCGAGGCCCGCTACCAGAAGCTGCGCGCCAAGGCCAAGGCCAACCCGCTCGGCGGGATCGTCGGCCCGGCCGAACTCATCGGCTTCTTCCAGGGCGCCCCGTACTACGACTCCTCCTGGGTGCCGGTCGCCCAGACCTGGGCCGCGTACGAGGCGGGTGACGAGCAGGCGCTCGTCGACGCCATCGCCCCGGACATGACGGACACCAAGGGCAACGCGGCGTCGGAGAACGGCAACGCCGTCTACACCGCCGTCGAGTGCGCCGACGCGAAGTGGCCCACCAGCTGGTCCAAGTGGGACCGGGACAACAGCAAGCTGCACGAGAAGTACCCGTTCCTGACCTGGTCCAACGCGTGGATGAACCTCCCCTGCGCGACCTGGAAGGCCAAGCAGAGCACCCCGATCGCGGTCGGCGCCAAGCACGGGCTGCCGCCCGTACTGATCGTCCAGTCCGAGCGCGACGCCGCCACCCCGTACAAGGGCGCGGTCGAGCTGCACCGCCGCCTCGCCGGCTCGCGGCTGATCACCGAGAAGAGCGCGGGCTCGCACGGCGTCACCAGCCTGCTGAACCCCTGCATCAACACCCGGGTGGACAGCTACCTGCTCACCGGCAAGGTCGACGCCAAGGACGTGACGTGCGCCCCGCACGCCACCCCCGTGGCTCCGGCCCCGGCCGCGGCGAAGTCCCTGTCGTCCGACGCCCCGGCCGAGTCCTCGGTCCTCCCGGCGCCGGAGGAGCTCCCCGCCGTCCGTTAAGGACGGGCGGGACCGGCCAGGACGAGCGGGAGAAGGCTCAGCGCGCGGTGCGCCGGGCCTTCTTCCGCTGTTCCTCCTCCTCGGCCTTGACCTCGGCCGCGTACCGGTCGACGTACTCCTGGCCGGACAGTCCGAGGATCGCGTACATGATCTCGTCGGTGACCGCCCGCAGGACCGCCCGCTCGCCCTCCATCCCGGCGTACCGGGAGAACTCCAGCGGCTCGCCGAAGCGGATCGTCACCCGCCGGATCTTCGGGATCTTCTTCCCGGGCGGCTGGATCTCGAAGGTGCCGACCATCGCGCAGGGCACCACGGGCACCCCGGCGCCCAGGGCCATCGCCGCCACACCCACCTTGCCCTTGTAGAGCCGGCCGTCGTGCGAGCGCGTCCCCTCCGGGTAGATGCCCAGCAGCTCGTCCTTGGCCAGGACCGCCAGCCCCTCGCGCAGGGCGGCCTGCCCGGCGTCCTTGCCCGACCGGTCCACGGGGATCTGCCCTGCGCTGCGGAAGAAGGCGGCCGTGAGCCGGCCCTTGACCCCGGGACCGGTGAAGTACTCGGCCTTCGCCAGGAAGGTGATCCGCCGCTTGAGGATGGCGGGCATCAGGAAGTGGTCGGAGAAGGACAGGTGATTGCCCGCGACGATCGCGGCACCCTCCGCGGGGATGTTCTCCAGACCCTCGATCCGAGGTCTGAACAGCAGCCGCAGCAGGGGGCCGAGCAACACGTGCTTGAGCAAGTGGTAGAACACCAGGCCGCTCCTGTCGATATCCCGTTGTCACAGCCATTTTACGGACGGTGAGCCACGGGATGCAGGGGGCGGAGGGGACCTTACTCAGACATTGCGTGTGGCGGCCATCCCGGCGGTCAGCAGCCCCAGCACCACCCAGCCGAACCACAGCCAGCCGTTGCTGCCCAGGGCCACGGAATACGTGGCGACGGCCACCAGAGCGGCGAAGGTCATGACAGCCATCGCCTTAACGGATCCGGTCATGCCCCATGGTCGCGCGCGAAGGCGGTGTCGCGCTACTGGCCACGCGCTTGGAGCGAGGCGAGATACGCGTTGTACGCCGCCAGCTCCTTGTCACCACTGCGGTCCTCGGCCCGGTCGGAACGCCGCGCGGCCCGCTGCTCGGAGTGGTACCACTGGTAGACGAGGGCGATCAGGACCAGCACCGAGGGGATCTCGCTGAAGGCCCAGGCGATGCCGCCGCCCCACTGCTGGTCGAGCAGGGGGTCGATGCCGAGGGACGCCGGCGGGTTCGCGTACGTCTTGATCATCGGCTGGCTCGCCATCATCAGGGCGATGCCGAAGAAGGCGTGGAAGGGCATGCCCGCGAACAGTTCCAGCATCCGCATCACGTAGCCCGGCCGGTGCGGACCCGGGTCGATGCCCATGATCGGCCAGAAGAAGATGAGGCCGACCGCGAGGAAGTGGACCATCATCGCGATGTGCCCGGTCCGGCTCTCCATCAGGAAGTCGAAGAGCGGGGTGAAGTACAGGGCGTAGAGGCTCGCGATGAACATCGGGATCGTGAAGGCCGGGTGGGTGATGACCTTCATGTACCGGCTGTGCAGCAGCATCAGCAGCAGCTCGCGCGGCCCCTTGTGACCGCGGGCGGCGGGCGGCAGCGCACGCAGCGCCAGCGTCACCGGGGCGCCCAGCAGCACCAGGATCGGGGTGACCATGCTGATCACCATGTGCTGGACCATGTGCACGCTGAACATGACCATGCCGTAGTCGTTCAGCTTGGTGCACATCACGAGGATCACGGTCAGCACGCCCACGGTGAAGGCGATGGTCCGGCCCAGCGGCCAGGAGTCCCCGCGCCGGCGCAGCCGCAGCACGCCCCACCCGTACAGGGCGAGCCCGACCAGCGAGCCGATCAGGAAGAAGGCGTCGAAGGAGAACTCCAGTCCGCGCCCGAGAGTGAACGGCGGCAGGTCCATGTCCATGTGCATGTCCATGCCGTGCCCGCTGTGATCCATCTGTTCACTCCCTTGACTGTGGTGCCCCACCACAGTAGTGCCGCCCCCGCACGCTCTTGCGCGCGGGGGCGGCCCAGGATAGAGAGGCGCACAAAAGGGACGTCAGAGAACGGTCTGCGCCTCGTCGTACCGGTCGGCCGGAACCGTCTTGAGGGTCGAGGTCGCCTCGGAGAGCGGCACCATCACGATGTCCGTCCCGCGCAGCGCGGTCAGCATGCCGAACTCGCCCCGGTGCGCCGCCTCCACCGCGTGCCAGCCGAAGCGGGTGGCGAGGACCCGGTCGTACGCGGTCGGCGTGCCGCCGCGCTGGACGTGGCCCAGGATCACCGGCCGGGCCTCCTTGCCCAGGCGGTGCTCCAGCTCCACGGCGAGCCGGTTGCCGATGCCGGCGAACCGCTCGTGCCCGTACATGTCGGTGCCGCCCTCCTCGAAGTCCATCGAGCCCGGCTTCGGCTTGGCACCCTCGGCGACCACGACGATCGCGAACCGCTTGCCCGCGGAGAAGCGCTCGCCGACGATCTCCGTCAGCTGCTCGATGTCGAAGGGGCGCTCCGGCACCACGATCGCGTGCGCGCCGGCCGCCATGCCGGAGTGCAGGGCGATCCAGCCCGTGTGGCGGCCCATGACCTCCACGACCATCACGCGCTGGTGGGACTCGGCGGTGGTCTTCAGCCGGTCCAGCGCCTCCGTGGCCACCCCGACGGCGGTGTCGAAGCCGAAGGTGACGTCCGTCGAGGCGATGTCGTTGTCGATGGTCTTCGGGACACCGACGATGGGCAGACCGGCCTGCGAGAGCAGGTTCGCGGCCTTCAGCGTGCCCTCGCCGCCGATCGGGATGATCGCGTCGATGCCGAGGTCCGCGACGTGGCCGCGGGCGCGCTCCACGCCGTCGCGCAGGTGCGCGGGCTGGACCCGGGAGGAGCCGAGGATGGTGCCGCCGCGGGCGAGGATGCCGCCGACGGCGTCGAGGTCGAGCTTGCGGTAGTCCGCCTCCAGCAGGCCCTTCCAGCCGTCGAGGAAGCCGATCACCTCATCGCCGTGGTCGACCACGGCACGGTGCACGACGGAGCGGATGACGGCGTTGAGACCGGGGCAGTCGCCACCGGAAGTGAGCACACCTATGCGCATGGCAGGAACGGACCTTTGCAACGTGGGCCGACGACCGGACCACGTCGTCCGGTTGGAACTACGGCCACCCTACAAGCGGTGGAGAGGTGGACTGAACCATCCTCCACATGCTGGTCGTACTCGTCGTACGAAACGACGTCGGCCCGGTTCCCCCTAGGGAAAACCGGGCCGAACACATGATGGAGGGGCCGCCCCGATGAGCGGTCCGCAGGGCGCTACGCAGGCTGCGTCGCGGCGGCGATGCGCTCCGCGCGCAGCGCCTCGTACCACCGGTCGTCTATGGCCGGCAGCGCGTTCACATCGAGGGCCAGCTTCAGCAGCAGGTCCGCGATCTGCGGGTTGCGGGCCATCACGGGACCGTGCATGTACGTGCCGAACACCGTGTCGTTGTACGCGCCTTCGGTGCCGTCACCGGTGCCGTTGCCGCGGCCCATGGTCACCCGGGCGAACGCCTTGGCCGTCGGGCCGAGGTGGGTCACGCCCTGGTGGTTCTCGAAGCCCGTCAGCTGCGGCAGGCCCAGGCGCGGGTCGATGTCCGCGAGGACGTCGCCGACGCACCGCTCGCCCTCACCGCGCAGGGTGACGACGTCCAGCAGGCCGAGGCCCTCCTGACGCTGCCCCTGGTCGTTGACGAATTCCTTGCCGAGGATCTGGTACCCGGCGCAGACGGAGAAGACGATCGCCCCGTTCGAGACGGCCCGCTCCAGGCCGCCGTCGCGCAGCAGGCGCTCCGCGGCCAGACGCTGCGGCCGGTCCTCGCCACCGCCGATCAGGTAGATGTCGCCCGAGGTGGGGATCGGCTGGTCGCTGCGCACGTCCACGCGCTGCACGTCCAGGCCGCGCTGGCGCGCCCGGCGCTCCACCACGAGGGCGTTGCCCTGGTCTCCGTACGTGCTCAGCAGGTCCGGGTAGACCCACACCAGACGCAGGCTGTTGTCGCTCATGCTCTTGTCCTTTATGGGTACTAGTTGCCGACGCGGCGGCGCACGTCCTGGAAGGCGGTGTAGTTGGCGATCAGCTCGATCTGTCCGGGCGGCGCGAGCTGCACGGCCTCGTCGAGGGTGTCGCACACCCGGAAGTCCAGGCCCGCGACCTCCAGGCGGACCGCGAGGTCCAGCTTGCGGTCACCGATCACGAAGATCGGGTGACCGGCCAGCCGCGGGTAGTCCACGTCCCACAGCCAGGAGGTGTCGGTGCCGTCGGCACCGCGCGCGTTCACCGAGAGGATCACCGGGGTCGGCGGGGGATCGATCAGGGAAAACGTTTCGAGCCAGCCCGCCGGGTTCTTCGCGAGCAGCAGCCGCAGCTCACGGCCCTGGAAGCTCACCACGTCGTAGCGGCCGGCGACGGCCTGCACCTGGTACATCCGCTCCAGCGCGACCTGCGGCGGGACGCCGAAGACGGCGGCCACGGCCGCCGAGGTGGCGGCGTTGGCCTTGTTGGCGCGGCCGGGCAGCTGGAGGTGGATCGGCCAGGCCGAGCCGTGCGGGTCCAGGACGTGATCGCCGGAGAGCACCCAGGTCGGGATCGGGCGCCGGAATCCGCACTCGCCGCAGAACCAGTCGTCGCCCGGGCGCTGCATGACACCGCCGCAGGAGGGGCACGACCAGGCGTCGTCCTTCCACTCCTGCCCGGCCGCGACCCACACCACGTTCTGGGAGGAGGAGGCGGACCACACGATCAGCGGGTCGTCGCAGTTGGCGACGATGACCGCCTTGGAGCCCTGGAGGCCCTCGCGCCACTTCTCCGCCAGCATGCGGGTCTCGGCGGCGCGGTCCAGCTGGTCGCGGGAGAGGTTGAGCAGGGCGATCACCTTGGGGGTGACGTCCCGGGCCACTCCGGCCAGGTACTTCTCGTCGACCTCGATGACGCCGTACTTGGCGTCCGAGCCGCCTGCCAGCGCGGAGGTGATGCCCGCCGGCATGTTGGCGCCGAGGGCGTTGGACACGACCGGACCGCTGGCCCGCAGGGCCTCCGCGATCAGTCGGGTCGTCGTGGTCTTGCCGTTCGTCGCGGAGACGAGGACGACATCGAGATGTTGCGCCAGCGCGCCGAGAAGATCGGGGTCGAGCCTGAGTGCGACCTTGCCACCGATTACCGATCCGCTTCCGCGTCCCGCGGCCCGCGACACCGCCGCCGCGGCCTTGCCCGCCGTCACGGCCAGCTTGGCCCGCGGCGAAAGCGGCTCCGTGTTGCCTGCCATCGTCCCTTGTCCTCCTTGCGTCGGTCGGCCCCAGCCTATCCAGTACCGGCCGGAGCCTTGACCGCGGCGCCCCCACCCCGCCGCGGATCTCCTCATATAGTCGCCCGTCGTAGGCTTACGGCCATGCGACAGCGCCCCATCCCCGGTACCTCCGGCCTCGTCCGCACCATGAGCCTGCTGGGTGATCCGGTGCTCCACTCCGCGTGCGCGGAAGTCACCGAATTCGGCCCGGAACTCGACCGGCTCATCGAGGACATGTTCGCCACGATGTACGCCGCCGAGGGCGTCGGGCTCGCGGCGAACCAGATCGGCGTCGGACAGCGGGTGTTCGTCTACGACTGCCCCGACGACGAGGACGTCCGCCACGTCGGGCACATCGTCAACCCGCGGCTGGTGACGGCCGACGGGGACGAGTTCCTGGGGCCGGAGGGATGCCTGTCCCTGCCGGGGCTGGAGGCGGGGACGGTCCGCTTCGACCACGCGGTGGTGGAGGGCGTCACGTCGGACGGGGCGGCTGTCCGGATCTCCGGGACGGGGTTCTTCGCGCGGTGCCTGCAGCATGAGTGCGACCACCTCGACGGGACCGTGTACGCGGACCGCGTGACCGGGCTTCGAGGTCGTCGCCTGCGGCGCGCCATCCGCAAGGCCCCCTGGTCCACCGCTTCGCCGCGCGGCTAGCAAGTTCAGCCCTGCCGGACCAACCTCGGCCTTGGCGGGCCCAACCCCACCGCGCCCCTCTTTTTCGGCTTCGCCCGGGCTGTTCCAGCCCCTCCGGCGTTTGAGGAGCGGGGTCTGGGGCGGAGCCTCAGGAAACCCGGCTCCGCCGGGCACCGGGCTCCGCCCGGACCTGCGCCTCAAACGCCGGCGAGGCTGAATCGGGCTAGAAGCCCGGGCCGTCTTTGCGGTTGCCGGCGGTGGCCAGGCGGCCCCAGAGGAGGTCGGTGAGGCCCGCGACCAGGTCCGCGCGCTCGCAGGGCCGTTCGCCCAGCCACCAGTCGCCGGCCGCGTGCATCATGCCCACGATGCCGTGGCCCCAGATCCGGGCGAGGCGTTCGCCCCCCGGGCCGAGGTCCACGCGTTCGCCGATCACCTCGGCCAGCTCCTCGCCGAGCCGGCGCAGCAGCGGGGCCGAGTGCAGGCCGACGTCGAAGCCGCGTTCGGCACTGTGGGAGTCCTCGGCCGGGTGCATGAGGAAGCGGTAGACCTGCGGGCGGGCCTCGATGGCGGCAAGGTAGGTGTCGAGGGTCGCCTCCACCCGGCGGCGCCGCTCGGCGGGGGCGTCGAGCGCGGCCCGCAGCGAGTCGAGCAGGGCGTCGGTGTGCCGGACGGCGAGGGCCTGGTAGAGGCCCGCCTTGTCCCCGAAGTGCCGGTAGAGGATGGGCTTGGTGATGCCGGCCTCCGCCGCGATCGCGTTCATGGAGGCTTTGGGGCCGTCCCTGAGCACGACCCGGTCGGCGGCTTCGAGCAGCTCCCGCCGGCGGCGTTCGGCCGCTCCCGGCTCGCCGGCCTGCTGAGTGGTCTCCATGACGTGTTTCTCTCCCCGCCCTTGCGATGTGCGTGACGCCCACGCAACGTAACACCCCGCACACCCCGTCGATCGAATCGGAGGTCACCCCGTCCGGCGTCGTGGCCGCTGCGGACGGTGCTTGACAGTGCTTACTCGCCGGTAACAGACTGTGGTCTTCGCGTAGGTTACCGCTAGTAACTTCCGCAGGGACGAGTACAGACAGGTGGAGGGGACATGGCGGAGTTCACCATGGAGCTGAACGACGACCAGAAGCAGGTGCGGGACTGGATCCACGGCTTCGCCGCCGATGTGATGCGCCCCGCCGCCGCGGAATGGGACGAGCGCGAAGAGACTCCCTGGCCCGTCATCCAGGAGGCCGCCAAGGTCGGCATCTACTCGCTGGACTTCTACGCCCAGCAGTTCTTCGACCCGACCGGCCTCGGCATTCCGATGGCGATGGAGGAGCTCTTCTGGGGCGACGCCGGCATCGCGCTGTCCATCGTCGGCACCGGACTCGCGGCCATCGGCGTCGTCGCCAACGGCACCGAGGAGCAGATCGGCACCTGGATCCCGCAGATGTACGGGACCCCGGACGACGTGAAGGTCGCCGCCTTCTGCTCCTCCGAGCCGGACGCCGGCTCCGACGTCGGCTCGATGCGCACCCGGGCCGTCTACGACCAGGCCAAGGACGAGTGGGTGCTCAACGGCACCAAGACCTGGGCGACGAACGGCGGTATCGCCAACGTCCACATCGTCGTCGCGGTCGTCGATGCCGCGCTGGGGACCAAGGGGCACGCCTCCTTCATCGTCCCGCCGAACACCCCCGGCCTGTCCCAGGGGCAGAAGTTCAAGAAGCACGGCATCCGCGCCTCGCACACCGCCGAGGTGGTGCTGGAAGACGTACGGATCCCCGGCTCCTGCCTGCTCGGCGGCAAGGAGAAGCTGGACGAGCGCCTCGCGCGGGCCCACGAGCGCGCCCGCAGCGGCGGCGGCGAGCGAGTGAAGAACGCGGCCATGGCCACCTTCGAGGCATCCCGTCCGGCGGTCGGCGCGATGGCCGTCGGCACCGCGCGCGCGGCCTACGAGGTGGCCCTCGACTACGCGAAGACCCGTACCCAGTTCGGCCGCCCGATTATCGACAACCAGGGCGTGGCCTTCCAGCTCGCCGACATGCGGACGCAGATCGACGCGGCCCGGCTGCTGGTGTGGCGCGCGTCCTGGATGGCGGTGGCGGGCCGGCCGTTCGAGTCGGCGGAGGGCTCGATGTCGAAGCTCTTCGCGAGCGAGGTCGCCAAGAAGGTCACCGCCCAGGCGGTCCAGATCCTCGGCGGCAACGGCTTCACCCGTGAGTACCCGGTGGAGCGCATGCACCGGGACAGCGCCATCTACACGATCTTCGAGGGCACCAGCGAGATCCAGCGCCTGGTGATCGCCCGCACGATCTCCGGCATGCCGATCCGCTGACGCGTGGCCGCGGACGAGAGCTCCCGGACGCCTCACGGTGTCCGGGAGCTCTCGCTTCACCTGGGCAGGGGAGTGAGGCAGGTGAGCGTGGAGCCGTCCGGGCCGTACTCGGGGCCGGCGACCCGGTCGAGCGGGGCGCACTGGTCACCGGACGTCTCCAGTCGCTTGCTGACGCGGTACTCGGCGCGCGGCGAACCGCAGTCCCGCACGTGCAGCCTCAGCCTGTCCCCGTCCCACTCGTTGCCGACGCACTGGCCCACCGACAGGGTCGGCGTGCTGTCACCGACGAGCAGGGCGACCCCGATCAGCGCGGGGATCCCCAGCAGGACGAGCAGCACCGGTGCGAGGAACAGCAGGACCGGGCCCCGGCGCCACATCGGCTTGCCCGGGTCGAGCGCGGGCCGGTGGCCGCCCGCCGGGGGAGCGAGCTTGCGGAAGGCCGACCGCGGGCCGAGGTTCATCAGCAGGGTCACGGGCGTGACGAAGGCGGACAGCGGCCCCCACCAGCCCTGCCACAGGGTGTCCGAGGACATCCGGCGGTAGGTGGCGAGCCCGCAGTCGCGGCAGAACGGTCCCCGCAGGCTCAGGAACCGCATCAGCACGATCAGGCCCTGGTGGCCGCGTACGGTCGCGTGCGCGGCGGGCCAGGCCCCGCACAGCCGGCAGCCGTACCGGCCCGGCTCCGGGTGCGCGCCGTACGCGCCGTACGCACCGTAGGGCTGCGGTCCCGCGTACCCGGGGCCGGCCGGGCCGCCCTGCTGCGGGACGGGCGCGGCGTAGGGGTTGTACGGGCCGGCGCCCTGCTGCTGTGGCTGTGGCTGTGGCGGAGTGGCCACGGAGATCTCCTCGGTCGCTTCGTGATCACCGGCGCGGTGATCACGAAACCCTAAGGCCGAAGCAGCCGTGCGAGGGCCCGGCCGAAGAGGAGACGGCCCGCCGCCGCGACCACGGGGTCCAGGGCGCGGGGGAGGCCGCGCAGGCGCAGCTCCTCCCGCCAGTGGACCTCCGCGCCGCCCGTGACGAGGGGGCGGATCTCGATCTCCGCCCAGCCCGACACCGACCGGCCGCGCTTCTCCAGCCGGACCAATCCCGGTAAACCCTCCGCAGGGGGTCGCCACACGACGACCTCCATGCGATCGTCGAATGTGATCCTGCTCACGCCGGTCCGAGCCGTGAAGATCGTTCCGACGTGGGTCGGGGGAGCCGTCTCGATGATCGTCCGGGTGAGCGGGACCTGCTCGCCGTGGCGCTCCCAGTCCGTGAGCATCGGCCACGCCTCGACCGGCGGCAAAGACGTGCGGTGAACGATCCGGATAGCGGGCATGAGCGCATGGTAATCGGGCATACACACCGTGAACTGGACGGCGGATATGGGTTCCGTCCGGGGGTGGCGATCAGTAATACTCACCGCCACCGTGGATCGCGGATTCGACCGGGTGACCACCGGCGCTCCCGCCCCACTTCGCGAGGAGGTGCGCCATGTGCTCCCACCAGCCACCCTGCCCTACTGCCGACAGCGCCGATCACGACGCCGCCCGCATTGTGGCCTCCCATCCTGAACAGGGCTGGAGCCTGCTGTGCAACGGAGTCGTGGTGTTCGACGACACCGGTGAACTGCTCCCCGACAGCCGCACGGTGGAACCCCGCCGCCCGGCCCTGGTCTGAGCGAGGAGGCAGCATGCGCCAGCAGCTGATCCGTAAGCCCGTCCCGAAGCCCGCCCCCCGAGACCTGGACCTGCGCACACCGTCGGGCAGACCCCTCCCGTACTGACGGGAGCCCAGGATTTAGGCCGTACTCCAGACCCACCGGCCGAGACTCAGCCGGTGGGCGCCGCCGCGCCGCCCAGGAACGCCGCCTCGTAGGCGGCGTCCCCGATCGCCGCGCGGGCCTGCCGCTCGCCCTGGTCCCGCAGGGCCGTCAGCGAGGGTGAGCCCATCTGCGGCCGGCCCACCGTGCGCCACCAGGCGTGCCCGGTGCCGAGCAGCCGCGCCGCGAGTTCCCCGTCGCCCAGCCCGGCCACCGCCGCGGCCAGCAGGTCCAGGCCGAGCGCGATGCCGAAGCGGTCGCCGAGCAGCCGTTTCCCCGAGAGCATCGCCCGTACGTGCCGGGCGGCCTCCCCGTGGTCGCCCAGGCCCAGGGCCGCCACCGCCAGGATGTAGTCCGCGTACGCCCGCAGCCAGCGCTCGCCGAGCTCGGCGCAGGCCTCCCGCAGGGACCGCGCCTCCTCGGTGGCCTCCTCGAAGCGCCGCAGGTCGCACAGGGCGTAGCCGGTGGCCAGCTTGCACAGGAGCCAGCCCGTGCCGCTGGTGCGCCCGCCGTGGCCCGCCCGGGCCCGGGGGCCGGCCAGCCGCAGGGCCCGTACGGGGTCGCCGGGCATGAGGACCGACACCGCGTGCAGATATCCCGCGCGCAGCTCCCGCTCGGGGTCCGCCAGCCGGGCCGCGTCGCGCGTGCACTCGTCGCCGAGCTGCCGCGCCGCGTCCATGTCGCCTTGGAGCAGCGCGGTGAGTCCGAGGGCCCACACGGCCTGGTTGTACGCGGCCCCCGTGCGCGGAGCGGCCTGCAGGGCCCGTTCCAGGAAGCCGCGGCCCTCGTGCACGTGCCCGCACGCGAACCAGTAGAACCACAGGGCCCCGGCCATCTCCAGCGCCGCCGTCGGGTCGGCGGCGATCAGGTGCTCCAGAGCGGTACGCAGCTGCGCGTGCTCGGCGGTGATCCTGCGGTACCAGTCCACCTGCCCCGGGCCCATCCACCCCCGGTCGGCCGCCTGGGAGAGCGCCGCGTACCAGTGGGCGTGCCGGTCGGTGACGATCTCCACCTCGCCGAGCTCGCCCAGCCAGTCCTGTCCGTACTCGCGGATCGTGTCCAGCATCCGGTAGCGGGCCCCGGTCCCGCGCTCCTCGATGCGCAGGACCACGGACTTGGCGGCGAGGCCCGCCAGTACGCGCTCCACCCGGGCGGCGGGCAGCGGCCCTCCCGAGCACACCGCGCGCGCCGCGGCGATGTCGAAGTCACCGG
This sequence comes from Streptomyces sp. NPDC030021, assembly GCF_055574035.1. NCBI lineage: Bacteria > Bacillati > Actinomycetota > Actinomycetes > Kitasatosporales > Streptomycetaceae > Streptomyces > Streptomyces sp. NPDC030021. The sequence goes on along the minus strand of NZ_JBVIAH010000015.1, from coordinate 90,453 downwards.
TGAAGACCGAGAGCCGGGCCCACAGCAGCCGTTCCAGCGGCTCGCACAGTTCGTGGCTCCAGCCGATCGTGGTCCGCATGGTCTGGTGCCGGCGCGGCAGCGCGGCCCGGGCGTCGGACAGCACCTCGAAGCGTTCGCCGATCCGCTCGGCCATGTGCTCCAGCGTCCACAACCGCAGCCGGGCGCCCGCGAGTTCCAGCGCGAGCGGGATGCCGTCCAGGCGCCGGCACACCTCGGCGGCCACCGCGGTCCGCGCCGGGTCGGCGAAGACGGCGGCCGCCCGCGGGGTCGCGGCCAGGGCGCGGGCCCGGAAGAGCGTGAGGGCGTCGCTGTCGGGCCCCTCGCAGGGCAGCGGCCGGACCTCGACGACCTCCTCGGTCGGCATGCCGAGCGGCTCGCGGGAGGTGACCAGGACCGTCAACCCGGGTGCGGACTGAAGGAGTTCGCCGACCAGATGGCGGCAGTCGGCCACCAGGTGCTCGCAGGTGTCCAGCACCAGGAGCAGCTCCTTGTCGGCCATCCACGCGCACAGCTCCTCGTCGGGCGGGCGTGGGGAGTGGTCGGCGAGGCCGACGGTGTGGGCGACGGTGGCGGTGATCAGGCTCGGATCGCGCAGGGGCGACAGCTGCACCCACCAGACCCCGTCGGGGCGCGCCTGGCGGGCGGCGGCGACGGCGCGCAGGGCGAGCCGTGACTTGCCGACACCGCCCACCCCTGTGAGGGTGACCAGTCTTCGCTCGTTCAACAGGCGGTCGAGCAGCCGGAGTTCATCCTCCCGGCCGACGAAGCTCGCTGGTTCCGGGGGCAGGTTGCCGGGCACCGGGCAGGGACCCGGTCCGGGATCGCCGTTTGTGGAGTCTGCCTGATTGTCATTGAACGAGTACTCACCGAACACGGATGTATTGTGCGCGATCTTCCCGTGCGGCCGTGCCGTTCAGGCCGGATCGGTGTCTTCTTTCACGCGACGAGTGTGATCCGCCGCTCCGCGGAGAAGGGTCCCCAGTTGCCGTCGGGGAGTCTGGCCCGCAGTTTCACGGCCCAGACCGTGCCGGTCGGCTCGGCCACCGTGAGCCGGTGCTCCGCCCGGCCGCTGGGCACCGCACCCGCTCCGAACTGGATGACGGTCGTGGGCAGTCCGTTGACGTACAGCTCGTACTCGGTGGTCTCGCCACCGGTGTCCGGGGCGGTCCAGGTCAGTGTGACGGTGCCCGGGGAGGCGGTCGCGGCGAATTCGGCGGGGGCCGTGCCGGGGCCGGCGCCGGAGGCGGGAGGGGTCGTCACGTCCACCGCCGGACCGTCGGGGGAGGAGTTGTCCGCCCCGTCGCGGGCCCGGACGGTGAAGGTGTAGACGGTGTCCGGCCGCAGGTTGTTCAGGGCCGTGGCGCTCTCGCCGGGGCCGGCGGTGTGGATCCGGACGCCGCCCTGGTAGACGTCGTAGGCCGTGACGCCCGTGTCGTCGGTCGCCGCCGTCCAGGACACCTCGGCGGACCGGGGCCCGGTCGTCCGGGCGGTGGTGGCGGCCGGGGCGGTGGGGGCCGTGCGGTCCTCGGCCTTGGCGGCCGGGGTGGTCACCCGGGTGGCCGGGCCGGGTCCGGAGAGGTTCCCGGCGGCGTCCTTGGCCCGGACCGTGAAGGCGTAACCGGTCTGCGGGGCGAGGCCGGTGATGTCCACCATGGTCTTCTCGGCGGGGAGTTCGCGGACCAGGCGGTCGGCTTCGAAGACCTGGTAGCCGGTCACCCCGTCCCGGTCGGCCGCCGCGTCCCACATGACGTGCACGCTGGTGGCGCTGCCGGCCTGGGCGGTCAGTCCGGCGGGGGCGGGCGGGGGTTCGGTGTCGGGCGCGGTGCAGGCCGTGATGCCGGTGATGCCTGCGACGGCCAGGCAGAGGGCGAGCGTGGGGGCGCTGCGTCGCACGGGGTGCCTTCCTCGGCTTCCTTAATGGTCTAGACATATATGGCACGGCGGGTGCGAGCCCGACAAGACCCCTGCGCCCGGCGGCCCGCGGAGTGCCCGGGTTCGTGCCCTTCTGCTCCCGCCGGGCACCGAGGCGAGTCTCGGCCCGCTCCGGGGCGCGCCGAGACCGCCGCCGACCGGCGCGCCGCGCACGAGCGCACCCTGCCCGAGGCCGTACGGGACCGGCGCGCGGCCGCAGTTGACTCGGAGGTCGGGCCGCATCAGCGAGCTGCCCGAGGTCGGCGACGGCCGGCCGTGTCGCGCCCGCCCGGCCCGGGAGCCGGTGCTGTACCCGCGCCGGCCGGTCCGCGACGCGTTCGTCAAGGACCGACCGGCCGTCACGGACGGTCAACACCCGTACGGCGGACACGTCTTTCGCCCGAAGGCACCCCCTCCTGCGCCACCATGGCGGCGAGTAAGGAGGTTTCGATGGTGATTTCCCTCTCGGCGGTCGTCCTGCTCCTCATCCTGGCCTGGATCTTCCTGCGCAGCGGCGGTCTCAAGTTCTCGCACGCCGTCGTCTGTGCGCTGCTCGGCTTCTACCTCGCGAGCAGCAGCATGGCCACGACCATCCACGACGGCCTGACGGCCACCGCGAACGTCGTGTCCAGCCTCAATCCTTGATCGACTGTTGCGCCTTCGTGAATCATCCGGTCCATCCATGGACTCCTCGAGCGGTGCGATCTAGCGTCTGGCGGCGGCGCGACATCAGACGCAATGTCAACAACGCTGAGAGACATGGAGGAAGCCCGGATGTTCCGAAGATCGCTGAACTGCGCCGTGCTGCCCGTCGTCGCCGCACTCACGGTGATGTACGGCGGCTCGCCGGCCCAGGCCGAGGAGATACCCAAGGCCCCCGGCCACCGCCTCGTCACCCACTACGACGGCGCCCCCGCGGCCGCCGCCCCCCTGCCCGGCGAAGCGCCGCCGCAGCACCCGTTCCTCGCGCCCAACGGCCGCAGCGGCATGCACTCCGACGCGGCGGGCAGCGCCACTTCCCCCTGGTCGGGGCCGCTCGGCAAGAACCCGAAGGTGACCAGCGAGAAGATCGCCGCACTCGGCGGCGAGTGCGCGACCGCGACCTTCGACTCGGCCGGCCGGCTCGTCACGGTGTGCGGCACCTTCTCCGGCTTCAAGGTCAAGCTCCTGGAGCCCCGTACGCTCGCCACGCTCGCGGAATACCAGCTCCCGCAGCGCTCCTCGACGGTCGAGGCGATCACCTCGCTCGACTTCGCGAAGATCTTCAAGGACACCTCGGGCGGCGCCTACTTCTACCTGGACAACCAGGACCGCGCCGTGCTGGCCGACTCCCGCCAGCACATCCTGCGTCTGGCCCACTCCCAGAACCCCGACGGAAGCTGGAAATTCACGGTCGACAACGACTGGGACCTCACCGGGCAGGTCCCGCACGACTGCGTGACCTGGACCAACCTGTGGCCCAGCGGCACCTGCGACCCCGTCACCTCCGTGATGCCCGACTGGAACGGCCGCATCTGGTGGGTCACCCGCCAGGGCCGGGTCGGCACGGTGGATCCGGCGACCTCGCAGATCCGCTCCGTCCAGCTGCGGGGCGAGGAGATCCAGAACTCCTTCTCGGTCGCCGAGGACGGTGTCTCCATCGTCTCCGACCACGCGCTCTACAGCTTCCGTGCCGGTACCGACGGCACCCCCGAGATCCAGTGGCGCCAGACGTACGACCGGGGCACGGCGTCCAAGCCCGGCTCGGTCAACCAGGGTTCGGGCACCACCCCGGACCTCTTCGGCCAGGGCTACGTCGCCATCACCGACAACGCCGACGAGCGGATGAACGTCCTGGTCTACAAGCGGGGCGTGGACGTTCCCGCCGACCGGCGGCTGGTCTGCAAGGTGCCGGTGTTCGGCTCCGGCGCCTCGACCACCGACAACTCCCTCGTCACCTGGGGCAACAGCATCGTCGTCGAGAACAATTACGGCTACGAGAACCCCACCACCCTGCTGCTGGGCAAGTCCGTCGTGGGCGGAGCGGCCCGCATCGACGTCCGCGCCGACGGCAGCAGCTGCGACACGGTCTGGGAGAGCGCGATCCGTGCTCCCTCCGTGGTCCCGAAACTCTCCACCGCGAACGGGCTGCTCTACTTCTACGAAAAGGAGCCGAACGCCTGGGGCATCGACGCCTGGTACCTCACGGCCGTGGACTTCCGCACGGGTGAGCGCCGCTGGCGGCAGCTGACCGGCACCGGCCCGCTCTACGACAACAACTGGGCCCCGATCACCCTCGGCCCCGACGGCACCGCGTACGTGGGTGTCTTCAACGGCATCGTCGCGGTCCGCGACAGCTGACGGGGCGAGCCGCCCGCCGCCGGGTCCCTCCGGCAGCGGGCGGCTCGCGCGTGTCCGGACCCGGACCGCTCCGTCAACCGGAGCTGAAGGCCGCCTGCCGGGGGGCGCGTGCGCGTCGATACCATCGTCTCGCCGCGGACGGAAAGTGAGTCGACGCCAGCATGACTGTCGAAGTGATGGGGGAGTCCGTCGGCGGACTTCCCGGCCGGGCGCGCGAAGTCGCGATCCTGCGCGCGGTGCTGGCGGGCGAAGGCGGCACCTGGTGCGTCGCGGTCACCGGCGAACCGGGGATCGGCAAGAGCCGGCTGCTGACGGAGCTGGGGAAGCTCGCGGACACAGCGGGATGGACGGTCCGCAGCGCACGCGCGGCGGAGTTCGAGTCCCACATCCCGTTCGGTGTGTTCGTCAACGCGCTCGACGACCGGCTCGCCGAGCTGGGCCCGGAGCGTCTCGCCGCCCTCGGGCAACAGCAGCTCGCACTTCTCGCGACCGTGTTCCCGGCGATTCCCGCCACCGGCCCCGCCGACCTGGTCGACGCGGAGCGGTACCGGCTGCACCGGGCGGTTCGGACGTTGCTGGAGCTGGTCGCCGGGCCCTCCGGGCTGGTGCTCGTCTTCGACGACCTGCACTGGGCGGACGAAGGTTCGGTCGAGCTGCTCGACCACCTGTTGCGCCACCCGCCCCAGGCGCGGCTGGTCCTGGCCATGGCGGGCAGGCCCCGGCAGACGTCGCTGCGGCTGTGGCACGCGCTGTCCCGCGCCGCGACCGACGGAGGCGCCGAGCTGCTGGAACTCGCGCCGCTGAGCCAAGCCGACGCCGGCCACGTCATGCCCGAAGGTCTGGGCCGTTCTCGGCGGGAAGAGCTTTACCAGGCCAGTGGCGGAAACCCGTTCTACCTGGAAGCCCTGGTGCGGGCCGGTGAGCGGGGTGTCGCCGTCGGCGATACGGCGCTCCACCCCGACGGGGCGATCCCGGTGGCGGTCCACGCGGTGCTCGCCGCCGAGTTGGCCGCGCTGACCCCGCACGAGCGGGTCGTCGCGCATGCCGCCGCGGTCGTGGGTGACGACTTCGAGGCTGATTCGCTCGCCCGAACGGCGGCGATGGACGCCGGGTCCGTCCTCGCCGCGCTCGACCGGCTCGCCGAGCGTGACCTGGTGCGGCTGGACGGCGCGACCGGCCGGTTCCGGTACCGGCATCCGCTGGTGCGCAGCGTCGCCTACCAGGACGCCGGTCCTGGCTGGCGGCTTCAGGCACACGGCCGGGCCGCGTCGGCACTCCGGAGCCGGGGCGCACCGCCGGCCGAGTTCGCCCGGCACGTGGAGCGATCCGCCGTCCGAGGTGACCTTGAGGCGGTCGCGACGCTCACCGAGGCGGCCGAGGCGACGATGCACACCACGCCGGCGACCGCCGGGCACTTCCTGCGGGCGGCCATCCGCTTGCTCCCCGACTCGGAGTCGGCCACGCCGCAGCGCCTCGTCCTGCTCGGCCGGCTGGCACACGTGCTCGGCGCCACGGGCGACCTGCGGCAGGCCAGGGAAACCATGCACGAGGTGCTGCGACTCCTGCCTGCCGAACTCACCCAGATCCGGGCACAGACAGTGCGGGCCTGTGCGACGGTGGAGCAGATTCTCGGGCGCTACACCGAGGCCAGGGCGATGCTGCACAGCGAGTGGAAACGCGTCGAAGGTGTTGACGCCCACTCGGCGGCCGTCCTGCTCGTCGCCCTCGTCGCCGGTGAGAGCGTCGAGCGCGAGCACGGACAGGACCGGGTGGCCGAGGCGATCGCCGCCGCGCGGAAGGCCGGGGATCCGATGCTGCTGGCGACGGCGTTGTCGGCCGCTACGCTCATCGACCGGCGGGCGGACCGGCTGGACGAGGCGGCCACACTCCTGGACGCACTGCCCGACAGCGACCTGGTCCGCGACATCGATGCGGCGTTCTGGCTGAGCTGGTCGGAAATCTCCGCCGATCGGCTCATGGCGGCGAGCCGGCACATGAGCCGTGGCCTGCGACTGGCCCGCGCGAGCGGGCAGTCCCACAAGATCGCGCTGCTGACCGCGATCCGCGGCATGGTGCATGCCTACCTCGGCGAACTGGAGGCGGCGGCGACCTGCTTCGACGACAGCCTGGAGTCGGCGCAACTGACCGGCAGCGAGGAGCTGCGCGTCATGGCGCTGACCTTCGGGTGCTGGATCAACACCTGGCGCGGCGACCTGGCCGAGGCCATCCGCCTGGGTAAGGAGGCCATCGTCGTCGACGACCAGGCGACGGCCGTGAGTTCCTGGCGCAGTGGCCAGGCCGAGGCGATGCTGGCGCAGGCGATGTTGCACTCGGGTGATCCGCACGCGTGCATCGAGCTGCTGCTCACCAGTGGCGGTGGGACCGAGCTCCCGGCGGTGGGCCTCCGCACCAGGCCATTGGTGTACCTCATGCTCACGGAGGCGGAGGTCGCGGCGGGCCGGGTTGCCGCGGCCGCGGCATGGGCCGACCGGGCGGAGGACGCGGCCGGCCGGCTCGACCTTCCGCTGCGCACCGCCATGGCACAGCAGGCCCGCGCGATCGCCACGCTGCCGACGGATCCGGCGGCAGCCGCACCGCTCGCTGTCGCCGCTGCCGGCACGTTCGGCCGGATCGGGGTGGCCGTGGAGGCCGGGCGGGCGCACCTGCTCGCCGCGACGGCGTTCGGCGGCAGCGGGGCGATCGACCAGGCCCGTGCGCACCTCGTGTCCGCCCGCGCGTTGTTCACCCGGTGTGACGCGCACCTGTTCCTGCCTCAGGTCGCGCGCGAGGAGCGGCGCCTGAATGCACGCGGCCCCCGGCCCGAAAGCGGCGCCGAGCGGTTCGACCTGACCGCCCGGGAGGTCGAGATCGTCAACCTCGTCTCGGACGGACTGACCAACCGGGACATCGGCCTCCGGCTGCATCTGAGTCCCAAGACCATCGAAGTCCACCTGGGCCGGGCCTACGCGAAGGTCGGCGTCTCCGGTCGGACTGCTCTGGCCGGCGTGTGGGCCGCCGCGGCGCGTGATTGAGGACGCCGCGGCAGCCGCCACATCAGTTGCCGAGGCTCCGCACGTACAGATTGAACTTCCGGCTGGTGCCGTCACCGCCCAGGTTCGTCGCGCTGGTCGTGAAGGCGACGTGGTGGCCGTCGGCCGAAATCGAGGGGCTGTAGCTGTACCCATCGCTCTGCGAGCCGTCATCGGCGACGCTGACCCTGGTCGTGGTGGCGGTCACCCGGTCCCGCACGTACACGTCCCAGCTTGAGTTGGTGTCGCCGGTCACCAGCTTGTCCTCGCCGGACACGAACGCGATGTAGCGGCCGTCGGCGGAGAGCGTCGTCCGCTCCTGGCCGGGGGTCCGGCTGTCGCTCAGGCCATTGGGGCCAAGGTTCACCTGCGTCGTCGTCCGCGTAACCCGGTCGTACAGGAAGATGTCGGTGTCCATCGGACCGCCGGTGTCGCCCGCCACCAGATTCGACGCCGTGGATTCGAACGCGACGTAGCGGCCGTCGGCCGAGATGGACGCCGTGCGACTGGCGGAATTACCCTCGCCGCCGTCGGGACCGACGCTGATCCGGTCGGTGTACCCGGTCAGCCGATCGTGCACGAACACGTCGTCCGCGCGGTTGGTGTCGGGGAACAGGGACAGTGTCTTCGCCCCGGAGGAGAAGGCGACGTAGCGGCCGTCCGCCGAAATCGACGGCAGTTGGCTGATGCCGTCGCCCTGGCGACCGTTCGAATCGACGCTGGCCCTGGTGGTCTCACCGGTCTGCCGGTCGCGCACGAAGACGTCGTGGATGTCGTTGGTGTCGCCGGACACGAGGTTCGACGCGGGGGAGTCGAACGCGACGAACCGGCCGTCGGCGGAGATCGACGGATGGGAACTCTCACTGTCGCTCTGTTCGCCGTGGCTTGCGACGCTGACCGTGGTCGTCTCACCGGTCTGCAGGTCGTGCACGAAAATATCGCGGTAGCGGTTGGTGTCACCGGCCACCAGGTTCGTCGCGAAGGACTCGAACGCGACGTAGCGGCCGTCGGCGGAGATCGACGGATTCCGGCTCACATTGTCGGCCTGGTTGCCCGCGGAGTCGACGCTGACCCTGGTGATGACGCCGGTCTGCCGGTCGCGCACGAACACGTCGTCCGCTCGGTTGGTGTCGCCGGCCACGAGATCCCTCGCCGGCGAAGCGAAGGCCACGTAGCGGCCGTCGGCGGAGATCGACGGCCCGCCGGCGGAATTGCCGATCGGTGTCGTGCCGGCCGGCTTCGGTTCGGCATCCGTGGCATGCGCGACGCCGCCCGCCAACAGCGCCGCGACGATTCCCGGCGCGAGCACTGCGCGCCCTGCGTTGCGGATTACGGTGATGCGTCTCATGGGTGTCCTTCTGTTCGGTTCGCCGCCACGGCAGCCAATTGCCCTGATCAGCGTTCCGTGTCGGACCGGCCGAAGCATGAGGGAACCCCCTACACCCGGGCCCCGGGCGTCCGCCGACGCGCCTCCTCGTCAGTGCGCCCGGCGGTGCCACTCCTCGGCGAGCAGCCGGTAGGAGTTCACCCGGTCCGCGTGCCCGTGCGTGATCGTGGTGATCAGCAGCTCGTCCGCGCCGGTCGCCGCCTGGAGCCGCTCCAGGTGGTCGGCGACGGTCCGGGCGGAGCCGACGAACCGGGTCTCCAGCCGGTCGGCCACCAGCCGCCGGTCCGCGTCGGTCCACGGCAGGGCCCGTGCCTCGGCCGGGGTGGGGTAGGGGATGGCTCCCTCGGCCGTCCGGATGCTGCGGACCCAGGCCCCGTAGCCGGTGGCCAGTTCGCGCGCCGTCTCCTCGTCCCCGGCCACCACCACATCGGCGGACACCGACAGATACGGCCGCTCCAGCTCGGCCGACGGCTTGAAAGCGGCCCGGTACCCCGCGGCCGCCTCCAGTACCGCCGCCGGGCTGACGTGGTAATTGGCCGCGAACCGCAGCCCGTTGCGACCCGCCGTCTCCGCACTCACCCCGCCGCTGCTGCCCAGGATCCACACCTCTACGTCGGCCCCCTCGCCGGGGACGGCATGCGCCTCCACCCCCTCCGGCGAGCGGTACTCTCCCCGCAGCAGCGCGAGCACGTCGTCGACCTGCTCGCCGTACTCCTGCGGCTGGGCCCCCGGCAGGTTCAGCAGCTTCTGCTGGAGGGCCACCCGTGGATGGCCCAGCAGATGGGCGAAGGAGAACGGGTCGGGGATCCGCAGCCCGTTCGGGGTGTACCCGTCCACGACCGGGGTGACCGGCGGCTGCGGGCCCGTACCGTCGGACGGCCGGGGCCGGCCCGCCGAGCGGCCCAGCCCCAGGTCGATGCGCCCGGGATGCAGCGCGTCGATCAGGCCGAACTCCTCGACGGTCGACAGCGCGGTGCGGTGCCCGAGCTGCACCGCGCCGGAGCCGAGCCGGATGGCCGAGGTCGCGGCGGCGGTCAGCGCGAGCACCACCGCCGGGGAGGTCCCGGCCACCCCGGGATTGAGGTGGTGCTCGGCGAACCAGTAGCGGGCGTAGCCGAACTCCTCGGCCCGCCGGGCGAGATCGATGCTGTGCCGCAGGGCCTCGGCGGCGGTGGAACCGGACGGGACGGGGACGAGGTCGAGGACCCCGAGAGGGATGCCGGGCATGTCCGGGCTCCTTAAAGGTCGGGGAAGCAGGGGTCGGGTATCGCACGGCGCAGGACCGGCGCGATGTCCGACTGGAAGAGTTCGAGCGAGGCGCGGTGGTCCGCCTCGGCGAGCCCGCCCGCCTCGGCCTGCAGGTGCAGTGCCGTGTGGCCGAAGGCCTCGTGGTAGCGGTGCACCTTCTCGATCACCTGCTGGGGGCTGCCGATCAGTGCCGAGCTCCGCTCGACGAAGTCCTCCAGGGTCGGGAAGACGGGGGCCGAGCCCAGCTGCTGGTGGAAGGCGAGGTAGCGCGCGAACGCCGGCCGGTACGCCGCGACCGCCTGCTGCGAGGTGCGGGCCGCGTGGTAGCCGGCCGTGCCCGCGCCGACCACCGCCCGGGCCGGATCGTGCCCGTAGTGCTCCCAGCGCTGCCGGTAGTGGCGGATCAGCTCCGCGTACGGGCCGATCGGGTGGGTGACGTTCGCCGAGAACAGCGGGTCGCCGTAACGCGCCGCGAGGTCGACCGACTCCCGGCTCGTGGCACTGCCGTGCCAGATCCGCACGGCCCGCTGGAACGGCCTCGGCAGCACCTCCGCACCGCTCAGCGCGGGCCGGAAGCGCGGTTCGGCGCTCACCTTGTCCTCCCGCCAGATCCGGCGGAACAGCTCGTAGCCCTCGGCGTTGCGTTCCCACTGGTCCTCGGGGGACACCTGGAACAGCTCACGCTGCGCCGTGCCGTTGCCCTTGCCGATCATCAGCTCCAGGCGCCCGTCGCTGAGGTGGTCGAGCGTCGCGTAGTCCTCGTACGCCCGCACCGGGTCGAGCAGGCTCAGCGTGGTGACGGCGGTGAACAGCCGGATCCGGCGGGTGAGCGCGGCGATGTGGCTGAGCACCACGGGCGGCGAGGAGGACAGGAAGGGCCGCTCGTGGCGCTCGCCCACGCCGAAGCCGTCGAAGCCGAGCTCCTCCGCCAGCAGCGCGGCGGCGACCACCTCACGGAACCGCTCCCGGGTGGGTTTGAGGCCACCCGTCGCCGGGTCGGGGGAGTCCGTGATCAGGGTGATGGCGAGGAATTTCACGAGGCCGGGGCCGGAGCCGGGGCCGGATCCGGGGCCGAAGCCTGCGCCGGAACCGCGAGGCCGAGGTGGTCGCGCAGGGTGGTGCCCTCGTACTCGGTGCGGAAGACCCCCCGCTCCTGGAGCAGCGGTACGACGGAGTCCGCGAAGCCGTCCAGACCGCCCGGGGTGATGTGGGGGACGAGGATGAAACCGTCGGCGGCGTCCGCCTGCACCAGCGTGTTGATGGACTCGGCGATCGTGGCGGCCGATCCGACGAAGGTCTGGTCGGCGGTGGTCGCGATGACCAGCTCGCGGATCGACAGGTTCTTGGCCCGGGCCAGCTCTCGCCACTGCCGGGCGGTGGCGAGCGGATCGCGGAACTGCCGTACGCTCGCCCGCCCGAGGGCGATGGTGTTCTCCCCGACAAGGGGGTCGATCCCCGGCAGCGGACCGTCCGGGTCGTAGGCGGACAGGTCCCGGTTCCAGACGTGCTCCAGGTACTTGATCGCGGTCTGTCCGCTGACCTGGAGGCGGCGCACCTCGTGCGCGATCTCCCGCGCCTGCGCGTCGGTGTCCCCGAGGACGAAGGTGGCCGCGGGCAGGATCTTCAACTGGTCGTGCGTACGGCCGTGCCCGGCGAGCCGGCCCTTGACGTCCGCGTAGAACTCCCGCCCCGCGTCGAGGGTTCCGTACCGGCCGAAGATCGCGTCGGCGCGGGCGGCGGCGAACTCCCGGCCCTCCTCGGAGTCGCCCGCCTGGAAGATCACCGGACGGCCCTGCGGGCTGCGCGGCACGTTGAAGCGGCCCTCGATGTCGAAGTGCCGACCCCGGTGGGCGAAGGCCCCGGCCCGTGCGTCGCGGAGGAAGGCGCCGGACCCCGCGTCGGCGGCGATCTCCGAGCCGTCCCAGGAGTCGAACAGCTCGGTGGCGGTGGCCAGGAACTCCTGGGCGCGGGAGTAGCGGTCCTCACGCGGCAGGAATCCGCCGCGCCGGAAGTTCTCGCCGGTGAAGGCGTCCCAGGAGGTGACCACGTTCCAGGCGGCCCGGCCCTCCGAGAGGTGGTCGAGCGTGGCGAACTGGCGGGCCACCTCATAGGGCTCGTTGAAGGTGGAGTTGATGGTGCCGGTCAGACCCAGGCGCTCGGTCACCGCGGCCAGGGCGGCGAGCACCGTGAAGGTGTCGGGCCGGCCGACCACGTCCAAGTCGTATATCTCGCCGCCCTGTTCGCGCAGCCGCAGCCCCTCCGCGAGGAAGAGGAAGTCGAACCTGGCGCGCTCGGCCGTCTGCGCGAAGTGGATGAACGAGTCGAAGTCGATATGGCTGCCGGCGGCCGGGTCGCTCCACACGGTGGTGTTGTTGACGCCCGGGAAGTGGGCCGCGAGATGGATCTGCTTGAGCGGCTTGCTGCTCATGGTTCGTCCTTCCGGAGGGTCCGGGTCGGGCGGCGGGCCGGGCCGCGATCAGGCCGCGGGCCGCGCGTAACGGTTGGCCGGGCGGTCCAGCCCGAGCAGGCCGCGCAGGGTGTCCGCCTCGTACTCCTGGCGGAACGCCCCGCGCCGCTGCAGCTCCGGCACCAGCCCCCGGGTGATGGCGGGCAGGTCGTGGGCGATCACGCCCGGCCGCAGCAGGAAGCCCGACAGGCCTGCCGAACGCCGTTCCAGGAGCAGGTCCGCCAACTGCCCGGGGCTCCCGGCGAAGAGCGCGCCGTCATCGGCGTACGGGGCACCCGCGAGCGCGTCGAGGCGCTCCAGGCGTGCGGCGGCCGCCGGAGCGTCCGCGTCGAGGAACACGGTGAGGTCCCCGAAGAGGTGCAGCGGGTCCGCCGCGGGCCCGGTCGCCTCCCGGGCCCGCCGGATCGCCGCCACGGCGGCGCGCGTACCGCCGTCGTCGCGCGCGGCCAGGTATCCGATCTCGGCGGACCGGGCGACGAGCGCGTACGAGGCCTCGCCGTCGCCGGACGCGCTGACGAGGGGCTGTCCCTGCGGCGGGCGCGGGGTGATCGACGGCCCCCTGACGCTGAAGTGGCGGCCCTCGAAGTCGATGTGGTGCAGCTTCTCGCGGTCGATGAACCGGCCCGTGGCCACGTCCCGGATCTCCGCGTCGTCCTCCCAGCTGTCCCACAGCCGCCGGATCACCTCGACGTGGTCGGCGGCCTCCGCGTACAGCTCCCCGTCCGCGAACGGAGCGGTCCGCCGCCCGAAGTGCCGTGCCTCGTGGGCGAGCCCGGACACCTGGATGCGCAGGCCGGCCCGTCCCCGGCTCACGTGGTCGAGCGTGGCGATCGCCTTGGAGATGTGGAAGGGCTCGGTGTGGGTGGCCGTCACGGCCGGGACCAGCCCGATGTGCCGGGTCAAGGGTGCGACCCGGGCAGCGGTGAGCACCGCGTCCAGCCGCCCGCGGACCCGGTCCGTGCGCGCGTCGGGTCCGGTGGGCGAGGAGGACTGGAGGGCGAGGCCGTCCTCGAAGGTGATGAAGTCGAGCAGCCCGGTCTCGGCCTCGACGGCGAGACCGGCCCAGTAGCGGGCGGTGAAGAGCTCGGCGGGCCGGGCACCGGGCTCGCGCCAGGCGGCCGGGTGCCGGCCCGCGCCGTCGAGGGCGACGGCGAGGTGCAGGGGCGCCGGGGACGATGAGGAAACGGACACGGGGAATTGCGCCTTCCTGCTCGGCGTACGAAAAAGGGAAGCCGATGCGGGATCACGTAATTCGGCCCGTCATCAATTTCTTTCGAAAACGCTACGCCCGATAGCGGTGCCATACAATGACCGGAATATTAAGAGAAGTTGGCAGTGGTGTTGCCCGGGGCCCGGACGGCCAGGAAGAAGGGCCGGCGGCGCAGGGTGAAGCCGATCGACTCGTAGAGCCGGATCGCCCGCGTGTTGCTCGCCGCGGTGTGCAGGAACGGGACCTCGCCGCGCTCCCGGATGCCGGCGGCGACGGCCCGCACCAGCCTCGTCGCCAGGCCCTGGCCCCGGTGGTCGGGATGGGTGCACACCGCGCTGATCTCGGTCCAGCCGGGCGGACGCAGCCGCTCCCCGGCCATCGCGACCAGCCGGCCCTGCCGGCGGATGCCGAGGTAGGTGCCCAGTTCGACGGTGCGGGGCAGGAAGGGCCCGGGCTCGGTCAGCCGGATCAGCGCGAGGACTTCCGGCACGTCGGCGGCGCCCAGCCGGACCGCCTCCGGGGCCGGCTCGGCGCGCAGCGAGGTGTCGACGAGCTGGACGCCCTGGATCCGCCCGACGGTCTCCCAGCCGTCGGGCGGGGTCAGCACCCCGGCGAGCGAGGCGACCTCGCCGTCGCCGATCAGCGCGCGCAGGTCGGCCCAGGAACGCGGGTCGCCCGGGGCAGCCCTTAGGGCGGCGAAGGGCGAGACGTCCGGGGAGTAGCGGGCGGCGCGGGCCGCGGGGGCCGCGGGGGCGCCGTCGGCGCCGCCGCCCGCCGGGTACTCGGCGAAGGCGGTGTGCGCGCCGGTCAGGGAGGCCCAGGCCGGGTTGTCCAGGACGTGAGGGGACAGCGAGGTGTGCGCGGGGGTGCTCACGAGTTGCTCAGGGGCAGGCCGGGCGGGTTGACCTCCGAGGTCTTGACGGCCTCGTTGGACAGGTTCCAGGCCGCCAGCAGCTTCTCGTACTGGCCGTTCTCGATCAGGTGGTCGATGGCCGCCGCCACCGGCTCGGCCAGCCCGCTGTCCTTCTTGGCGGTCGCCGCGATCAGGCCCTGCAAGGACTCGCCGGCGCCGGAGAAGGCCCCCGCGTTGCGCGTGGGGGTGCTGCCGTTCGCCGTCTGGGTGACGTGGTAGGCGATGGAGGGGTTCGGGGCGAAGTTGATGTCGATCTTCTTGCCGCTCAGGGCGAGGAAGGTGCTGTTGGTGTCGGGGAAGTGCTTGACGGTGAGGTCCTTGCCCTCGGTCTGCAGCTTCTTCTGCCACTCCAGGAGGATCTTCTCCTGGTTGGTTCCCGAGCTGACGGCGACCGTCCTGCCCGCGAGGTTGCGGTAGTCGCCGTCGAAGTTCCAGGGGCTGTCCTTCAGTACCTCGAAGGCCAGGTTGTCCTGCCGGTACGAGGCGAACTCGTACTTCTTCTTGCGTTCCTCGGTGACCGTGACGTTGGTGAACGCCACGTCGACCTTGCCGCTGTCGATGCCGACGAAGAGGTTCTCCCAGGTGGAGTTCTTCACGACCGGCCTGAGCCCGAGGGCGGCGGCCACCAGCCGGCCCAGGTCCGGCTCCGCCCCGGTGAGCGTCTTCTGGTCGGTGCCGAGGTAGGCCAGCGGCGGGAAGCCGGCGGGGAGCGCGCCGACGCCGACGACCAGCTCGCCCCGTTCGCGGACGGCCTCGGGCAGCCGTGCGCGCAGCGACTCGACGACGGGGACGGACAGTTCGGTCTGCCGGGCGGCGCCGTTGGACTCCGCGCCGACGGTGACCTTGCCGGAGGAGGCCGTCGCCGTCCCGGTGGCCTCGGCGTCACCGCACGCGGTGAGTCCGCCGGCGAGGGTCACGGCGGCCGTCGCGGCGCCGAGGCCGCGCAGGAGTCTGACGCGCAGGGTGGGCTCGTGGTGCATGGCGTTCCTTTGCGGGAGTGGGAGGGGGCGGGGGAGTGGGAGGGGCGGAGGCGGAAGGGAGGAGGGGCGGACGGCGGAGCCGGAGCGGGGTCACAGGACCTTGCTCAGGAACTCCCGGGTGCGCGGGTGGGCGGGCCGGTCCAGGACCAGCGCGGGCGGACCCTGTTCGACGACGCGCCCGTCGTGGAGGAAGACCACCTCGTCGGCCACCTCGCGGGCGAAGCCGATCTCGTGCGTGACGATCACCAGCGTGGTGCCCCCGGTGGCCAGCTCCTTGATCACGGACAGCACCTCGCCCACGAGCTCCGGATCGAGCGCGGACGTGGGCTCGTCGAAGAGGATGACCCCCGGCCGCAGCGCGAGGGCACGGGCGATGGCCACCCGCTGTTGCTGCCCGCCGGACAGCTGCCGCGGATAGGCGCCGGTCCGGTCCCCGAGCCCGACGCGGTCCAGCAGTTCCCGCGCCAGGGCCTCGGCCTCGGCGCGGGGGAGTCGCCCGGTGGCGATCGGAGCCGCCGCGACGTTGTCCAGCACGGTGAGGTGCGGGAAGAGGTTGAAGTTCTGGAAGACGAAGCCGATCCGGCTGCGCTGGGCGAGGATCGCCCGCTCGCTCAGCTCCTTCAGCCGCCCTCCGTGCCGCCGGACGCCGATCGGCTCGCCGCCCACGCTGACGTACCCAGCCTCGGGCCTCTCCAGATGGTTGATGACCCGCAACAGGGTGGACTTCCCCGAGCCGGAGCGCCCCAGGACGACCGTGACCGTGCCCGGCGCGACCGTCAGGTTCACCCCGTCCAGGACCGGCCGGCCCGCGAACCACTTGTGCACGTCGTGGACCTCGATCGCGGCGGGCGGCGCAGCGAGAGCATCGGTCGTGGTCGTGGTCGTGGTCGCGGTCATCGGGCCGTCTCCTTCCGGAAGCGGACCCGCAGCTCGCGCAGGGCCGCCCGGACCCGCTGCGCCGGGGTGGGCGGCAGCGTGCGCAGCGCACCGCGCGCGTAGTACCGCTCGACGTAGAACTGGACGACGGAGATCAGGCTGGTGAGGATCACGTACCAGGCGGTCGCCACCAGCAACAGCGGCACCACGTCGCCCGAGTAGGTGCCGGCCAGGTTCTGCACCGAGCCGAACAGGTCGAGCAGGGACACGTAGAAGACCAGCGAGGTGGCTTTGACCAGCCCGATCAGCAGGTTCACGTAGGAGGGGACGATCGCGCGCAGCGCCTGCGGCAGAACGATCCGGGTGAACCGGTAGCGCCCGGGCAGCCCCAGCGCGGCCGCCGCCTCGTGCTGGCCCTGGTCCACGGAGAGCAGACCCGCCCGTACCACCTCGGCCGCGTACGCCGCTTCGGCCAGGCTCAGGCCCACGACCGCGATGACCATGTCGGGGGCCGGCCGGGATTCGTCGAAGGTGAGGAGGGCCGGTCCGAACGGCACCCCGATGCTGAGGGTGGGGTACAGCGCCCCGAGGTTGTAGAGGAAGAGCAGGACGACGATCAGCGGCACGGATCGCAGCAGCCAGACGTACGTCCAGCTCACCGACCGCAGCACCGGGTTGGCGGAGAGCCTGGCGAGGGCGAGCAGAACACCGCCGGCCAGGCCCAGCACCGCGCTGTACGCGGCCACCTGGAGGGTGATGAGCAGCCCGTCGAGGATGACGGGCCGCAGGAACCAGTAGGCGAAGCGGTCCCATTGGTAGAAGGGGTTGGTGAGCAGCCCGTGCACGGCCTGGGAGGCGAGCACCAGCACGACGCCGGTGGCGAGCCACCGCCCGGGCCGGCGGAGCGGGCGGACCCGTTCGGCCGGCGCGGGCGGGCCGGAAGGGCCGGTGGGCGCGGCGAGGACAAGGGATTCGGTCACGGACACTCCAGCAGCTTCGACAAATCGAAGAATCGAAAAAGCAGCCGTCATGCCGGAAAGAAGAGGCCGCCGATGTCGTTGTCTGCGGCGTAAACTAGGCAGCCCGGAGAAGGGCTGTCAACGTTCCTGATCGGTATCCGGATAAGCGTGCGGCAATTTAATCGGCCGTACATGAAACGCCTTCCGGCGAAATAATTCGGGGTGCATGGAGTGCGTGGGGTGCGCGGGGTGTGTGGGCAGAGGCAGCTGGCCGCGATGGCGCACAGCGGAGAGGTCCTCGCCCAGCGTCAGGTCGCCGACAAGAGCAACGAAATCCCTTCCTTCGCCCCGCTGTTGAACGGTGTCGACCTCACGCATACCGTGATCACGGCGGACGCCCTGCACACCCAGCACGGCCACGGCGCCTACCTGCGTTCGCGAGGAGCCCACTACATCGCCGTCGTGAAGAGGAACCACCCCGGCCTGTTCGACCGGGTCCGAACCCTGCCCTGGCGTGAGATCACGCTCGACCACTACGAACGCACCCGTGCCCACCACCGCATGGAGATCCGCCGGCTGAAGACCGCCGCGTTCGCCCGCTTCGACTACCCCGACGCACGCCAGGCCCTCCACGTTGTGCGCTGGAGACGAGACCTCGGAACGGGCAATCTGACCATCGAACGCGTCTACCTCATCACCAGCCTGCCACCCGGCGCGGCCACCGGTGCCCAGATCGCTTCCTGGATCAAAGGCCGCTGGGGTATCGAGAACCTCCTCCACCACGTCCGTGACCGGACCTTCCGCGAGGACGACTCCAAAATCCGTACCGCTCAGCTGCCCCGCACGATGGCCAGTCTCCGGAACCTGGCCATCGGCCTCCACAGGCAAGACGGCCAGAAGAACATCGCAGCCGCCCTCCGCCACGCGGCCCGCGACTACCGTCGGCCCCTGACCCTCCTCGGCCTCACCGGATGAGGCCAGACAAGATCACTTCACGTAAAGGCCCTGACTCCACCGCCCGACCTCACTGCTCCGGCCGCACCGCCGGCCAGGGCGGTCGGGCCCGTACCTGCGACGTCCGTCCGCTCCTCAGCGGGGCGCCGGCGGATCGGGGAGCGCGGCGATCTTCTCGCTGTTGTCTGCGGCCAGGCGTACCAGGCGCTGGTACTCCTCCTCGGTGAGGGCTCGGTCGGAGGTGTGGATCTCGCCGTGGTACTGCCCCCGGGTCGCCTCTCCGACGGACGGGCCGGTCGCGGTGCACGACAGGTCCTTCGACTCGCCCGGCTTGATCGTGAGGGCGCCCGAGCACTCCGGGTCCAGCTTCACCGGCGTCCCATCCCGGTCGACGGCCCACGAGTAGGTCACCGGGACGGCCTTGGAGGCGTCCGGTTCCGAGGTGGACCCCAGGTAGGTGACGGTCACCCGGGCGGTGAAGACGCAAGCCGTGGGGGTGCACTCACCCTTGTAGTCGCGCAGGATCTGGGTGGCCACGTCGATCCGGGGATCCACCGCGTCGCGGATCTTGGGCAGTTTCGCGCGGAAGTCGGCGGAGAACCGCTCCACCTCAGGCCGGGACGGCACCTCGACGTCGAGCACGACCGTGTCCCCGAAACTGATCCGGTCGACGAACCGGACGCCGTTCGCCTGCTGGTCGCTCAAGCAGACGGTGGTGTCGCCGACGTGGAACGGGGTGCAAGTGTGGTCGCCCACGGTGACGGGCTTGCCGACGGTGATCTTCTCGTCCGGGACGTCCTCTGCCCGTACGGTCTTCGCCAGCGCCGGGGGCGCCAGGGTGGTGGCGAGGTCCTGGGAGAAGAACATCCCCGGCTGTACCATCGAAGGCTGCTCGGCGAGCACCTCCGACTTCTCGGCCATGCCGAGCCCCCGCCATGCCTCGGTCTCCCCGCGCAGGAACGACCTGCCGCCGATGCCCGCGTAGTCGAGTGCCGGAGTGCCGGGCATCGCCAACGTGCCGAGCGCGTCGGCGGGCTTGCTGACGATCAGGTCCACCTGTGCGTCCTCGCCGCCCGCAGCTCCTTTGATGCCCATGGTGCCCGTGTAGTGCAGCGCCGGTAGGTCACTCAGGAGGCCGGCGGCGCGCCTCAGCTCGGCGCGTGGTGACGAGCCGCGGGCGTCGTTCGCCCCGTCGTCGCCGTCCGGCCCTATGAAGATCCACAGGAGCAGGCAGGTGACGGCGAGGAGGAGGAGAAGCAGTGCGAGCAGCAAGGTCCGCCAGCGCGAGCGGCGGCGCGCGTCCGGATTCGGCGCCGGACCAGGCGTGGGGGAGGAGACGGTCTCGGTCACTGTCCGTCACCTTCCTTGCCCTTGAGCGGAGTGAGACAGGTGACCGGGATGATGGTGGGCCAGGTGTACGACTGCTCCACGACGATCTTGCCGTCGACGGTGATGCGGCAGGTGGTCGTGCCGGTTCCTTCGAAGCTCTCACGGTTCGGGATGGCCCCGGTCTCGCAGGAGTCGCCGCCGGTCGCGCGGCCGAGACATCCGGTTCCGTTGGCCATCAGGCTGACCCACAGGTCCTTGCCGTCCACCGTGAGCGTGGTCTTCCACGGCGACCGGGCCGACAGTTTCCCGTCCTTCTCCCCTAGCACCTGCATGCCGTCGGGGCCGGTGATGTGCCCGAAGTAGTTGATCGCGACCGGCCGCCCGTAGTCGGAGGTGACCTCCAGGACGACGGTGTGGCGTTCGCCCGGCTTCTTGTCCGGGGCGGTGGTGCCCTTGTCCGCGCCGTCGTCGCCGCCTCCGCCGCACGCGGTCAGTGCGAGTGCGCCGCTCAGGAGCAGGACCGCGATGCGCCGCCGCCGCGACGTGGTGGGGGTGATCGTCATGTGCCCTCCGGTGGGGTCGGTGAGGTTGGGTGGGTCGGTGGGCCGAGGTGTCGGGTCGGCAGGGTCAACTCCTGCCTTTGCGGAGTCACTTCGGGCGGATCGCCCCCTTTTCAGCAAGCCAGTAGGACATCGCGTCGACCGAGTCGATCGCGTTCCGGCGGGCGGTGTCCGCCGCCTCGGCCATCGTGAGGTCCGGCCGCGTGGCCAGGGCCCGACAGGCATCGGTCATCTCCCGGTGCCGGGTCAGCACACGCGTCCACATCCGCTGTCCCGTCGTGGAGGGCACGCCGAGGTAGGCACCCGCCCGCCAGGTCGCCCGGTCCATCGCTCCACAGGCGTTCGTGACCCGGTCCATCGCCTGGAGGAAACCGGCGTCGTCGGTGGCCTCGCCCACGGCCGTGAAAGCAGCGCTGTACCGGAGCTCCGCGGCCCGCAGCGCCTCAATGCGTTCCAGGCCGCCCGCCGTCGCCCACGCCTGGTGCTGGAGTCGGGATACCGCGGCCGAGGGCTCGGGCGCCGCCCGGTCCGGCACCAGGGCCGGCCTGGAGGCCCGTCCGGGCGCCGCGGACACGTCCACGGCGAGTGCTGTCGCTCCGACCCAGACCACGACGGCTCCGACCGCCGCCACGCGGACAGCACGCCGCCACTCCGGACGGAGCGGCCGCTCCGCGACCGGCGCAGGCCGCACGTCCGGGTGCGGCCCAGCCCTGCGCCCGGTGGTCACACGACGCACGAGCAGCGCGGCGCCCCGGCCCGCGAGCCCGGCGCCGCGACCCACGAAGGCGGCCAGGCCTGCCACCGGCGTGCCCAGGGCCACGGAGTAAGGGACGTGGACCTCCCGCGAGAGCGACCAGGCCACCGCCGACGGCCCGCTGCCCGCGTCCGCCCGGACCAGGGCGTGCGCGGCCGCGACGCCCAGCAACGCGGTGATCCCCGCCGCCACCAGTCCGGCTGTCAGCCACCCCGAGTCGGTGAGCGCGGCGACGACGGCGGCGGTCAGGGCCATCGCGGCGCAGATGGCCAGAACGGGCACCATCATCTGCGCCAGGCGGAGCGGCCCGGCCGCCCCCGAGGCTCCGAGCTCCGTGTCCCGCAGCCGGGCCAGCGCCACGGCCAGCCCGGCCGAGCAGACGATTCCGCCTGTCAGCCCGCCCGCCAGCCAGGCGACGGGCGACCGTCCCCGTCCGCCGACCCCTCCACCGCCCAGGCGGGAGGCGATGACCAGCGCGAGCACGGGCAGCGCCCAGAGCAGCACCTGCGCCCACCACAGACTCCCGGCACCCGTGAGCGTGCCGGGCAGCACGCCCAGCACCGCGACGATGTGCCACAGCGGCCCGAGGTCCGAGGGCGGGGGCGGTAGTCCGGGCAGTCCGTACGAGGCCAGCACCCCGGCCGTCGTGAACGGCCAACCGTCCGTGAGGACCTCGCCCACGGACCACCACCAGAACAGGACCGAGGCGTACGCGAGCGCGGGCACCGCCAGGCCCGCGAGCATGGCTGGCCACGGCGGACGTTCCTGCCGGGGCCGCAGCCACCACTCGGCGTTCTGCGCGGTCCACGTCATCAGCAGGACCAGCGCGGCCACCAGAATCAGCAGCGCCTCAGGGTGGGCGGGCAGCCACTGGTTCATCGCGGCGCGCGGCCCGGTCAGTTCTCCCACCACCACGCCGAGCCCGAGCCACAGGCCGGCGGACCACCCCGAGGGAACCGTTCGCCCCGCCCGGAGCGCGTACAGCACAGCACGCCACAGCGCGACGCCGCCGATGCCGACAACCAGGCCCGCGACGAGCACGGCACCGAGCCACAGGAACTCGTACGGCAGCGCGCCCAAGTGCCAGACCAGGATGTCGGCCGCCAGCCCCGTGAGAAGAAGAGGCAGCGCCCTCAGAGCGAACAGCGCCCTCGGGTCGGCCAGGGAGGCGCGGCGCAGGGCCGGCGACGGGTGCGTGTGCCAGAGCGCGGCGAACCGGACGAACGGTTTCCGCCACCCTTCCCCGGCGTGCCGGCGGACGGCGCCGTCCTCCCACGGCTGCGCGCTCGCACCCCAGCGGGCCGCCATGAGGTCGGCGTAGATCTCACGGTGGCGCAGGATCTCCAGTCGGGAGAGGCAGACCGCCAGGACCAGCAGGCCGCCGAGCACCTGGGCGTGCGTGTTGAACGGGGCGTACATGCCCCGGACCTCCGCCGAGCCGCGCAGGAGGAGGACGTCCAGGCCGACGGCCGTCCACGGCAGCAGCACCAACACGAGGAACACCCGCCACAGGGCTACGGCGGCGTAGGTGATGCCGATGTCCTTGTGGTGCAGGTGCGCCAGCTCGTGCAGCACCACAGCACGGAACCGCTCCTGTTCGCTGTCGGCGGTGACCACCAGGCCGCCGTCCAGGCGGATCACGGGCCGGCGCGGGCGGCCGAACGCGACGGCGCCGGTCGCCCGCGAAGCCGGATCGACAACGAAGCTGGGCTTGCGGTTGAGTCCGGCAACGGTCACCAGCTCGTCCAGCAGCGGCCGGAGGCGGCCGTGCACGTCCACGACGTCCAGGGGAACTACCCTGGTGCGCCGGGTCCGCCACAGCGGCAGCAGCCGGTAGACGGCGAATGCCGCGGCGAGCGCCACGAGCCCGACGCCGACCGACACGGTGGTGAAGTCCTGCGTGAACCGCGCCGTGCACTCCTCCAGCGCGGCGGGCTGACGCTGGGACTGGACGAAGCTCGCGTTCGCCGACACGCTCGGGTCGATCCCCGCCGCCAGGAAACAGGCCGCCTCCAGATTGGCCTTCTCCGGTGAGGCGAGGAGGTGCCAGACGGTCCGGGGGATCATGCTCGCGCCAGCCGCGGCCAGTAGGGCCAGGAGCAGTGCGAAACGTAAGGTGGTGCCGGCCACGAGGACCCGCTCGTCGGGCGGGGCCGCGTCGGCGGGCTGCTCGGCGGCCCCTGCGCCGGAGGCGGCGTCGGGGGCGCCAGCGGATAAGACGACCATCAGGCCCCGACCGGCTCGGTGCGTTCGTCCGGCCGTTCCGGCCCCTCCGGTCCGCCGTCCCGCCCTGCGGATTCGTTCGGTTGTACCGGTGTGTCCGGCAGGGCGGGCCCGTTCGGGCGGACCGGTGTGTGCGGGGCAGGCAGTTCGGGTGGGCCGTCGGGCTCGGCCTCCGCAGCGGCCAGCGCCCCGGGCTCGGCCAGTACCAGCCGGGTCACCACCGCGTCGGCGATGACCGCCGCGCGCTCCGGCTCCAGCCCGCGCTGCGCAGCCATCGTCAGCACCGACCGTCGTACGAGCGCGAGCTGCTCACGCGTCAGCGGCAGGATCACGACCGGCTCGGGGGTCGACCTGCGGAAGATCCTGCGCAAGGCGGTGCCGGTCCTGGCGACCCGGTTCTCCACCCAGGTCCCCACGATCTGCTGCGTAGCCTGATCCACCGCCAGCCACACCACTGGGGTCACCAGCGCGGCGACCTCACCAAGCCCGAAGCCCAGAGGCTCCCGCCGCCGGACCTCGCCGCCCAGCCGCTGCACGGCCGTGGCGTCGTCGAACCTGGCGAGACCCGCCAGCAGCGGCAGTTCCTCCGGGGCAACCTCGGTCACCACGTCCCGAACTAAATCGCGTACACGAAGCACTTCGACGTCCATGACACCTCCACCCAGCCGGCAGCCGACGACGTGAAACCAGAGACTAACGCTCCGGCGCCGCGCGGGGCTCGGAACGTCATTTTCCGGAACACGGCCGCGAGCCCGATGGCGCTCAGCCCGCGGCGGCGCAGGTACCGAAGATCTCGACGGCGTGGTCGACGTCGACGAAGCCGTGCTCCGCGGCGATCGCGTCGGCCCACCGCTCGACGGCCGGGCCGCCGACATCCACCGCCTTGCCGCAGCCACGGCACACCAGGTGGTGGTGCTCCTTGCTCACGCAGCGCCGGTAGACCGACTCGCCGTCGGACGTGCGCACCACGTCCACCTCGCCGACGTCGGCGAGGGACTGGAGCAAGGGACGCAACTTTGTGCGGGTGGTACTGGAAGCCGTGGGCGTACAGCGTCATCCGGGCGTCCACCGGCACGCTCCAGCGCGGCGGGCATGGGAGATGATGCAGGGGCAGGCACGGTCTCGTTCGTTTCTCATGGGTCTCGACAACCACATGATCACCGACGCCGTGCCTGCACTGCTTCCCGACCCCAGAACAAGACATGACATGACGTCACGGATAGGGCACGCGAACCGGACGAATCCGCTTCATGCAATGCCCCTGGGTGTGTGGGGCTGACGGGGTGTGAGGGTGTGTCTCACAGCCAGGGGATCTGCTCCGCAGCGTACCGGTAGGCGCGGAAGACCGAGTTCTGTGCGCCGGCCGAGGACTCCAGGCCCACGCCCTCCCCGAAGGACCGGAACTGCGGGACCACGAACTCCCACACGACCTCCCCGCCGGGGGTCACCTCGAAGAGCCGTCCGAAGGAGCCTTCGGCGATGAAGGTGTTGCCGTTCGGCAGGCGCTGGGCGCTGGACATGTACGGGCTGAAGAAGTTCTGCGGCGGGTTGTCCTCGTACGCCCACACCTCCTTGCCGGTGGACGGGTCGAGCTCCAGCACCCGCGAGTACGGCACCGAAGTGGTGTCGCGGTAGGTGCCGTTGTCGAAGACCAGCAGGGTACCGCCGGGCAGTTCGTGCGGATGGTGCTGCTGGGCCAGCACGTCCGGGCCGATGCGCCACCGCACGGATCCGTCGGCGCGGTCCACCGACACGGTGGTGGACGCGCTGCGGAAGCCCACCACAATCGATCCGTCCGCGCTCTCGTTGACGGTGTTGGCCATCGGCCAGTGGTTGCGGGCGAAGTGCGGGTTCAGCGGCACCTCCTCCGGGTCCAGGTGCTCGATGGCGGCCCAGCGCCACACGATCTCCCCGTCCCAGGTCAGTTCGTACACCACGTCCCCGTAGATCACCCCGCCGGGCGCCTCGGATCCGGGGATGCCGCCCCGGATCCGGGCCGCGTCGGCCGGGGCCAGCGGCTCGACGGCCCCGATGATCAGGTTGCCGTTGCGCAGGAGCGAGGCGTCGTGGTGGTGGAAGGGGTGCCGGACCTCGCGGATCACCGTCGAGTCCGGGGCCAGCTCCTGGAAGATGCCGCCGTGGTAGACGTCCCAGATGGGGAAGAGGGTCGGGCCGCCGGTGTCCTTGGCCGCGTAGAAGAGGTTCCCGTTCGGCAGGATCTGCGCCTGGCGGCCGGGCGGGTGCGGGGAGTTCCAGGTGTGGACCGGCCGGCCCTCGATGTCGACGAGGTGGATCTCGCCGGCGCTGGTGATCGGTGTGTAGAGGGTGAGGCCGCCGTAGCTGCGCTCGGGGTCGTGGGCGATCAGGCCGACGCCGCGGCGGCGCAGGGTGTTCTGGTCGACGGTCATGGGATCTCTCCTGGGTGCGTGTGCGTGTGGGTGCGCTTGCGCGTGCGTGGTTCAGCGGACGGTGACGGCGGCCGGGTCGACGGCCGTCAGGGGGCCGGCGTTCAGGTACCGCAGCAGTGCGGCGCGGTCGGCGGCGCCGGGCAGGTGCTGGGCGGCCTTGGCCCAGGCGGCCTCCTCCTCCAACTGCGTGAGCAACTCGGGGGAGAGGGTGGCGCCGTACGTGTAGCGCGGCTGGTAGGTGTCGACGTAGGCGGCCTGGAGGACGCCCTTGGACTGGGCGAGTACGGCCTTGCGCGCCCCGGCCGGGTCGGCGCCGAGCTCCCGCTGGGCGCGCAGCAGCGTGCGCAGGACCGCGGTGGTGCTCTCCTCGTTCGCCGAGGGTCCGGCGACGAGGAGGGTCCTGGCCGTGTACCCCGCGAAGGGGAGCTCGGCGTAGGAGCCGCCCAGGGCGGTGCGCGCGGCGTCGTAGAAGCTGGGGAAGGTGACCCCGGCGTCGACGTCACCGCGGGCCAGGGCCGAAGTGACCTGGTTCGGGGCGAGGTTGACCACGGTGACGTCCGCCGCGGTCAGCTGCGCCGAGGCGAGCATCCGCGACAGCGCGTACTCGACGTTCGTGCCCTGCGGAACTCCGACCTTGCGGCCCTTCAGTGCGGCGAAGCCGGTGATCTGCCGGTCGGTCCGGGTGAGTAGGCGCCAGTCGGAGAACCGGGACAGGTCGGCGACGACCCGCAGCTCGCGCCCGCCCAGCGCAGCCGTCACGGCGGGCAGATCGCCGACGACGCCGAGCTGGGCCTGGCCGCCGAGTACGGCGTTCAGCGCGTCCCGGCCGGTCGGCTGGGTGGTGACGGTGGCCTCGATGCCCTCGGCCGACCAGAGGTCGCGCTCCTCGGCCACGTAGACGGGGGCGCCGCCGAGATGGTCGCTCGCGGCGAGGGTGACGGCCGGACGGCCGCCGTCCGCCAAGCCCGGCGGGGAACCGGCGCAGGCCGTGGCGAGCGGGGAGAGCAGGGCGGCCAGCAGTACGGCGGCCACCGCGCGGGGTCTGGGCATGGTGAACAGTCCTTCCGTGGACACGAGCGGGATCATTCGGAACCGAGGTGGCGGGCGATCAGGGAGCGCAGGTCGGGATCGGGCGGCCCGGCCGGCACGGCGTGGTCGGCGAGCACCCGCCCGGGACTCCCGCCGAGGACGATCACGCGCCCGGCGAGCGCCAGCGCCTCGTCGATGTCGTGCGTGACGAACAGGACGGTGGTGCCGCGGCGCTGCCACAGCTCCCGCAGCAGGGTCTGCATCCGGGTCCGGGTCAGCGCGTCCAGCGCTCCGAACGGCTCGTCCATCAACAGCACTTCGGGTTCGGCGGCCAGCGCCCGGGCCAGCGCCACCCGTTGCTGCATCCCGCCCGACAGCTGGGCCGGGTACTTCTCCGCGCCCTCCGCGAGCCCCACTTCGGCCAGCGCCGCCAGGGCGCGCCGGCGGCGCTCCGCACGGGGCAGCCCGAGGCGCTTGAGGGCGAACTCGACGTTGCCGCGGGCCGTGCGCCACGGGAACAGCGCGTAGTGCTGGAACACCACACCCCGCTCCGGGCCAGGCCCGCGCACCGGCTCCGCGCCCGCCGTCACCTGCCCGGCGATGGGCCGTACGAAGCCGGCCACCGTGTTGAGGACCGTGGACTTGCCGCATCCGCTGGGCCCGAGCAGCGCCGTGAACGAGCCCGCCGCGAACTCCAGGCCGGTGTGCTCCAGCACCGGCGCGCCGGCCCCGTAGCCCGCCGAGAGCCCCTCCAGCCGTACCGCGAGGCTCATGACGCGCTCCAGTGCACGAACCGGCGCCCCACGGCGGCCAGGACGAGGTCGACGGCCACCCCGAGCAGCCCGAGTACGAGCAGCCCCGCGAACATCCGGTCCACCCGCAGGAACTGGCCGTCCACCTGGAGCCGGTAGGCCAGTCCGCTGTCCGCACCGCCCAGTTCGGCCGCCACCAGCGCGAGCAGGGCCACCGAGGCCCCGTAGCGCAGCGCCGCGAGCAGGGCGGGTGCGGCAGCGGGCAGCAGCACCTCGGTGAACCGCCGGTGCAGCGGGGCCCCCAGCGACCGGGCCGCCCGCAGATGGGAGACCGGTACCCGGGACACCCCGTCGTGGACGTACAGCCAGACGGCGAGGAGGACGGCGTACGCGATGAGCAGGCGCTTGGCGCTCTCGCCGATGCCGAACCAGGCGGTCGCGAGCGGCACCAGCGCGATGGCCGGGATCGGCCGCAGGAAGGAGATCACCGGGGTGACGGCGGCAGACACCTTCGGCAGGTAGCCGGTGGTGAAGCCGAGCGCGCTGCCGATGACGGCGCCCAGGGCGAAGCCCTGTCCGGCCCGGGCCAGGCTGGCGCCGAGGTCGGCGGCCAGGGTGCCGCTGCGGGCGCTGTCCGCCAGGGCGGCCGCGGTCTCGCCGGGTGTGGGCAGCAGTCCCGGGGCGACCCCGCCGGAGTGGGCGAGGAGGTACCAGAGGGCGAGTACGACGCCGGCCGCGCCCAGGGCCGGGCCGAGTCCGGCGAGGCCCCGGCCGGGGGGTGAGGGGGTGGCGTGCACGGGGCGGCTCCTCGTTCGTTCCGGCGCGTTCGTTCCGACGCGTTGATAAGTGAGGTCAATAATTGACCACGCTTATGTCGGGAGTGTTGCGGCAGTGCGAAACCTCCCGCGGCCCCCCGGCACGCCGGACCCGATGAGGTACGTTCACCTGCGTGTCTCGCCCAGAACCCACCCCCGAAGCGATCGAGGTCGGACGGGTGATCCGCGGCTGCCGCAAGCAGCGCGGCGTCTCCATGGCCGTACTCGCCACCCGCTCAGGCCTCTCCCAGCCCTTCCTCAGCCAGCTGGAACGCGGACTCGCCACGCCCAGCCTCAGCTCGATCTACCGGATCGCCGAGGCCCTGGACGTCACCCCGGGCACCTTCCTGCGGCCGCCCGACCGGCCCGGCGCCGTCAGCCACGAGAGCGACCCCCAGGTGATCCGCGTGAACGAGGCCGCGGGACAGATCGCCCAGGTGCTCATCCCCGGCGGGCGCAGCACTGTGATGGAGGCCTACGAGCACCACTTCGAGCCCGGCCGGGGCGAGCGCGGCTGGTTCGAACACCCCGGCGAGGACTTCCTCTACGTCCTGGAGGGCGAAATCGTCCTGGAGGTCGAGGGCGAGGACCCGCTGACCCTGCGCGCGGGCCAGAGCGCCCACCACCGGGGCGAACTCCCGCACCGCTGCCGCCTGTCGGGCCCGGCCGCGGCACGCACCCTGCTCGTCATCGCGAACGCCTGAGCCAGACCGGCACGGCGCCCCCGAGGGCCGGACCCCCGTCCCGCCCCGCGGACCCGGCCGTACGCAGCCTGTCGACCGCCGCCAGCCGCGCCCCGACGTCCAGGTCCCACAGCCGAACGGTGCCGTCCGTACTGCTGCTGGCCACCGTCCGCCCGTCGGGGGCGAAGACGACGCCCCACACCGCGTTCGCGTGGCCGGACAGCGTGGCCACCGTCCGGCGCCCGGCCACGTCCCACAGCCGGACCGTGCGGTCGTTGCCGCTGCTCGCGAGCGTGCGGCCGTCGGGGGAGAAGGCGAGGCCCCGCGCCGAGCCGGTGTGCCCGGCCAGCGCCGCCTGGAAGCGGTGGCGCCGCGCGTCCCACAGCCGTACGGTCCCGTCGTTGCCGCTGCTCGCCAGCGTCCGCCCGTCCGGGCTGAAGGCCACACCGCGCACCGCGCCCCGGTGGCCGGTGAGGACGGCGAGCGGGCGGCGCCCCGCCACGTCCCACAGACGAACCGTCAGATCGTCCCCGGCGCTCGCCAGGGTGCGCCCGTCGGGGCTGAACACCACATCGTTGGCGAAGTCCGTGTGCCCGGTCAGGACGGCGAGCTGGCGGCGCCCGGCCGCGTCCCACAGCCGTACGGTGCCGTCGGAACCGGCCGACGCCAGCGTCCGCCCGTCCGGGGAGAAGGCCACCGCGAACACGGTCCCGCCCGGGCCGTCGAGCACGGCGGACCGGCCGCGCGCCGCGGTGTCCCAGAGCCGGATCGTGCCGTCGGAGCCGGCCGAGGCCAGGGTCCGCCCGTCGGGCGCGAAGGCCACCGAGAACACCGTCTCGCCGTGCCCCGCGAACGTGGCCAGGACCCGGCGCTCCGCGACGTCCCACAGCCGTACCGCGTGATCGGCCTCCGCGGTGGCCAGCCACTTCCCGTCCGGGCTGTACGCGGCGTGCCAGACCTCCGTGAACGGCCGCGAGGCCAGTACCGCGCCCCGCAGGTCCCACAGCACCACCGACTGGTCGAAGCCGGCGGTGGCCAGCATCGCGCCACCGCTGTCCACGGCCACCCCGAGTACGTAGTCGGTGTGTCCGGCGAGCGTGGCCGTGGCCCGGCCCCCGGCCACGTCCCACAGCCGGGTCGTACCGTCGCCGCCCGCGCTGACGACCGTCGTCCCGTCCGGCGTGTAGGCGACCGCGTTGACGTCGTCGCTGTGCCCGGTCAGCGTGGCCGTCGTCCGGCGCCCGGCCACGTCCCACAGCCGCACCGTGCGGTCGACGCCCCCCGTGGCGACCGTACGGCCGTCCGGGGCGAAGGCCACGCCCAGCACCTCGTCGGTGTGCCCGGTGAGGACGGCTGAGGGACCTGCCTCCACCGGGTCCCACAGCCGTACGGTCCGGTCGGCGCCGGCCGACACCAGCGTCCGGCCGTCGGCGGCGTACGCCAGGGCGTTCACCCGCCCGGTGTGGCCGGTGAGGGACGCGAGGGCGCGGTGGTCCCCGGCGGCGTCCCACAGCCCGATCGTCCCGTCGGCACCGGCGACGGCCAGGCTCCGCCCGTCGGGCGAGAAGGTGACGGCCCGGGCGCCCGCCGTACTCGCCGGCAGCTGCGCCCCCGCGCCACGGCCGGCGGTGTCCCACAGCCGCGCCGGCCCGTCCGTCGACGTGGCCGCGAGCATCGAGCCGTCGGGACTGAAGGCCACCGCGCGCACCCGCCCGGGCATGGTGAAGGCCGAGATCGTCCGGCGGTCGGCCACCCGTCTCAGGAGCACCGTCCCGTCGGAACCGGCCGTCGCCAGCAGGCCGTTGCCCGGGCCGAAGGCCACCGCGTTGACCGGCCCGCCGTGCCCGCCCAGACGGGCGACGAACGGCTGGGACTGGGTGCTCAGCAGCGCCCCGCGGGCCTCGCTCGTCGCCGAGGTCCGGTACGCCTCCCCGGCGAGCAGCATCGAGGCCTCGGGCCGGCCAGCGGCCAGCGCCGCGGACTGCAGGGCGAGCGCCCGCGAACGGGCGGCGCGCTCCTGGCCCAGCGCGCCCGAGCGCTGCTGGTACGCGAGCCCGCCCGCACCCACCGCGAGGACCAGCAGGACCACGAGCGTGGCCAGCGTCCACTGCCGCAGCCGCACCTGACGCCCGGCCTGCTGCTCACGGCTGTCCTGCGCGTCCTGGCTCGCCCGCAGGAAGGCGGCCTCCGGCGGGCCGAGCCGGCTCCTGCCGTCGTGCTCGTCGGCCCAGGCCCGGGCGGTCTCCAGCCGGGTCCCGCGGTGCAGCGCCGACGGGTCGCGGCCCTCGCGCTCCCATTCGGAGGCGGCGTGGGTCAGTTGCTGGTGGACCAGCAGCCCGGCCCGGTCGGCGCGGATCCAGCCGCGCAGCCGCGGCCAGGCGTGCAGCAGGGCCTCGTGGGTGATCTCGACGGTGTCGCTGTCCATGGTGATCAGGCGGGCCCGGACGAAGGTGTCGAGCGCGGCCGCGGCGGGACCCGCGTCGGCCAGCTGTTCCATCAGGGCGGTCCGGCTCATCCGGCGGCGCGTGGCGCCCGTACCGTCGGCGACGTGCACCAGCCGCACCAGGACGCGGCGGAGCGTGTTCTGCTCGGCCGGGTACAGGCTGGTGAACACCTCCTCGGCGGTGCGGGCGATCGCCCCCTGGATGCCGCCGGTGCGCTCGTACCCGTCGACGGTCAAGGTGGCGCCCTCGCGCTGGCGCCAGGTGGCCAGCAGGGCGTGCGAGACCAGGGGGAGCACCCCGGAGGGAGTCCGGTCGGGCTGATCGTCGCGCAGTCCGGCATCGCTCATCAGCAGCGGGAACAGGCCCGGTTCGAGGGTGAGACCGGCGAGGTCCGCCGGGCGGGTGATCGATTCCCGCAGCTCCGCCAGGGACATCGGGGGCAGGACGAACAGCCCCCGGGTGAAGACCGGGGCCAGCTCCGGCAGGTCCAGGCAGTTCCCGGAGAAGTCGGCCCGTACGCCGAGCACCACGACGGCGGGGTCGAGCCCCTCTGCTCCGAACCCCTCTGCTCCGAGGCCGTCCGGTTCGAGGCCGTCCGGCTCGGGACGCGCGGCCGCCAGAGCGCACAGCACCCGGACGAACGCGCGCCGCTCGTCCTCGTCGGAGCACAGCGTGAACAGCTCCTCGAACTGGTCGACGAGCAGCACCGGACGCGGGGGCGGCGGCGTCCGGTCCGGGCCGTCCGCCGGGGGAGGCCCCGAGCGCCGCCGGACGGCTTCGAGCAGCGCGTGCGGCCGGTCCCGGACCTCGCCCACGGTGACGCCGGGATCGCCGCCCAGGGCTTTCGCGGCGCAGTCCAGCAGTTCCTCCAGCGGGTGCGCGGTGGGCGTGAACCGCAGCACCGGCCAGGTGTCGGAGCCCGCCATCGGGAAGCCGCCCCCGCGCAGCGCCGGCACGAGACCGGCGTTCAGCAGGGAGGACTTGCCCGCGCCCGACGGGGCGAGCAGCATCAGCGGCCCGTCGCCGATCCGTTCGAAGACCCGCTCGATCAGTTGCGCCGTCGCCCGCTCCCGGCCGAAGAACCAGCGGGCCTCCCGCGCGGTGAAGGCCGGCAGGCCCCGGTAGGGGCACTCGCCGTCGGCCTGCGGACCGGCGTCGCCGCCGCCACTGCCGTCGGCCCCGCCGTCGCCGCGCGGCCCCGTTTCCCGGACCATCCGCACCAGTTCACCCCCGGCCCGCAGTACGTCGTCGCAGCGTCGCGCGACGTCGACGGTGACGCGCTTCGATCCGGTCTCGATCTTGCTCAGATAGCCCTTGCTGTAATGGGTCTGCCGGGCGAGGTCCGCGAGGGACAGGCCACGTTGCACCCGCAGACGTCTCAGCTGTGCGGGAAAGGGCATCGCGGCCTCGTCGGACCCGTGCGGGCGGTCGGTCTCTGGCCGGCGGTCCGGATCCCCCAAGACATCCCCCATGGCAGTGCGCGCCCAGGCAGCGGTACGGGAGCGCCCAGGCTACAGCGGGGGTGGGGCGGACGGCCGCCTTTTCGAACCGGTATGACCGGAACACGAGCGTGCGGAGCCGCCTGGCGTGCGGCTCCGCACGCCGCCCCGGAGGGGGCGTCGCTACGGGTTGAGCCGGACCGAGTTGACGGGCGTGAGGTCGGCGTAGACACCGGTCTTGGCGGCGATGGGGCTGCCGCAGCCCGAGCCTCCGGAGCCCGTGCACAGATTTGCGGTCGCACCGCCGTACTGGTTGTTGAGCACCCAGTGGTTCCCGAACTGATTGCTCAGATTGTGCGCCCCGTAGGCGTAGAAGACGTGCGTCGGCTTGACGGCGGGGTCCTGGTTCTGAGGGTAGATGCAGACCGCCCCGTCCGGGCATCCGGCCCACGCGTCGGCCGGCTTGGCCTCGACCGTACCGCTGAGCGCGATCACGGCGACGACGGAGGTGGCGAGCGCGGCGGCGCCGCGGAACATCTTGCGCATGATTTCCCCTTGTGGTGCTGGCCTCGTGCTGACGGCTTCAGCCTTGCCCCCGGCCCGCACCGGGGTCGACGGGTTGCCCGTCGCCCAACGCGGCAGTGCCCGGGAAACCCCCTGCCACCGGCCCGGCCGCAGAGCGGCGGGCAACGGCCGGGCGGGCGGCGTAAGACTTTCGTCATCGGTGCGGGCATGGCGCACGGCGGCCCGGCCGCGTTGAATCCGTAGGCAGTGACCGGCAAAGGCGGAGAAGAGGGAACGGCAGTGACACGGACCAGGCGCGGACGGCTGTGGGGCGGGGCATCGATCGCGGCGGCGGTGGCGCTGGCGGTGGCGCTGTACTGGCTGCAGCCGTGGAAGCTGTGGCAGGACGAGACCGTCCGCGAGGCGCTCCCGGCCGCCGCCTTGCCGTCGGGGCCGGGCGCGCCCGCGGCGGTACCGGGTGCCCCGGCCTCCCCGGTGACCGTGGCCCGCGGGACGCTCATCAGCCACGAGCACAGCACCACCGGCGCGGTGGAGCTCATCCGGCTCCCCGACGGGTCCCACACGCTGCGGCTGGCGAACCTGGACACCAGCAACGGCCCGGACCTGCGGGTGTGGCTGACCGACGCCCCGGTGAAGGAGGGCGTGGCGGGCTGGCGCGTCTTCGACGACGGCAAGCACGTGAGCCTCGGCAAGCTCAAGGGCAACAAGGGGGACCAGAACTACCCGGTGCCCGCCGACGTGAACGTCGCCGAGTTCACCAGCGTCACCATCTGGTGCGACCGCTTCGACGTCTCCTTCGGAGCGGCGAGTCTCGCCGCCGTGTGACGCGCCTCCGGGGCCGTCCCGGGCCGGGCGACACGCCGTAGGGCCGTAGCTGATCGGGCGTCACCCCGTTCGGCCGTCTCCCGGAGTACGACTATCCACTCCTCCGGACGGCAAAATGCGGCCGTTTGCCCACAGGATGTATCCATCCGCCCATGCGGTGTGGCAATAGGTCGTAATCGCCCATAACTTCAGAATCGTGACGAACCGACAAATCAAGTCCCTCACGTGCATCGCAGTCGTCATGGCAGCAGGTCTCGGCGTGCTCGCGCCGACCGCCGCCGCCGAAGCCGGACGCAGAGTGCAACCGGGCGACTCGATCCAGGACGCGGTGAACTACGCCAGGCCGGGCGACACCATCACCGTGATGCCCGGCACCTACTACGAGAACGTGCTGATCACCAAGCGGCTGACCCTGCGCGGCTTCGGTGCCCGCACGGTGATCAAGCCGCCGGTCACGGCTGCCACGCCGGTCACGCCGGTCGCCCCCGTGGCGCCGCCGGCCTCCGGCGCGTCGGGGGTGCCGGTGGCACCCGGAGCGGCCACGGCGCCGACCGCGGTGACGGCGCCGGCCGGCCGGGCGCTCGCCTGCTCGCAGGCCGACACCGGAATCTGCGTCATGGGGACGGCGGAGCAGCCCGTCGTCGACGTGGACATCCGGTCGCTCACCGTCTCGGGCTTCAAGCGCAACGGCATCTGGGCCTCCTACACCGACCGGCTGAGCGTCCAGCGGGTGATCGCCGAGAAGAACGGCACCTGGGGCATCGCCCAGGAGCGTTCCACCCGCGGGCTCTTCCGCGACAACACCGCCCGCGACAACGTCGAGTCGGGCCTCTTCATCGCCAACACCGTCGACCGGGAGGGCGGCGCCACCGACACCCTGGGCGCCGTGGTCCGCAGGAACACGCTGACCGGCAACCGGATCGGCGTCACCGTCCGGCGCGTCCGGAACCTCTCCGTCTACGGCAACACCCTCACCGGCAACTGCGGCGGCATCTTCGTCGTCGGCGACGAGGGCGAGCCCGGCGCCGGGGACATGACCATCCGCAACAACCGGATCCACGAGAACAACAAGTTCTGCAAGGGCAACACCCGCCTCCCCGACATCCAGGGCGTCGGCATCGTCCTCACCGGGGCCGAGGAAACGGTCGTGCGTTCGAACGACATCCGCGGCAACGTCGGAGCCTCCCCGCTGTCGGGCGGAATCCTGCTGTTCAAGAGCTTCGTGGGCGCGACGAACACCGACAACGTCATCCGGGACAACGTGGTGCGTGACAACAAGCCGGCGGACCTGGCCAACCAGGGGACCGGCACGGGCAACCAGTTCGTCAACAACCGGTGCGCATCCTCCGTACCGGCCGGGATGTGCTGACGCGTGACCCCCCTGATCAGCAGAATCGAGGCCTCATGACCACGGTAAGTCCCACCCCGACCCCGATCCCGTCCCCCCAGCACACCCCCCAGCCGGCCATGCGCCTGCGGGAGCTCGCCTTCGGCGCGGCCTGCGCCGCCGCCGTACGGGCCGCGGCCCGCCTCGCGGTGGCCGACGCCCTCGGGGAGTCGCCCGCCACCGCCGCCGAACTCGCGGTGGCGGTCGACTCCGAGCCGCTGCCCCTGCAACGGCTGCTCCGCGCCCTGGCCTGCTACGGGATCTTCGCGGAGACGGAGGACGGGAAGTTCGTCCACACGGAGATGTCGCGGCTGCTGCGCGAGGACGACCCGCACAGCCTGCGCTACATCGCCCTGTGGTGCACGGAGCCCTGGACCTGGCAGGCCTGGCCGCGGCTCGACGACGCCGTCCGGTCCGGCGGCAGCGTCTTCCACGAGCTGTACGGCAAGGGGTTCTTCGACTACCTGCACCAGGACGCGCACGAGTCGGCCCACGTGTTCAACCGGGCCATGACCACCTCCAGCATGCAGTCGGCGCTGGACGTCGCGGGGCTCCTCGACCTCACCGGGATCTCGGTCGTCGCGGACATCGGCGGCGGCCAGGGACACGTACTGGCGAGCCTGCTGGAGAAACACCCGGCCGTACGAGGCGTCCTGCTCGACCTGCCGGGGGTGGCGGCGAAGGCGGATCCGCGGCTGCGGGATGACGGTCCGCTCGCCGCACGGGCCGACATCGTCCCCGGGGACTGCCGTGAGACCATCCCCGTCGACGCCGACATGTACATCATCAAGAACATCCTGGAGTGGGACGACGACAGCACCCGCAGGACCCTGCGCAACGTCGTCGAGGCGGCCCGCCCCGGATCCAGGGTCGTCATCATCGAGAACCTGGTCGACGACACCCCGTCGATGAAGTTCACCACGGCCATGGACCTGCTGCTGCTGCTCAACGTCGGCGGCGCGAAGCACACCAAGGCCAGCCTCTGCGCCCGAATGGAGGACGCCGGACTGGTGATCGGCGAGATCCGGCCGGTCAACGCGTACCTGCACGCGTTCGAGTGCACCGTGCCCGGGTGACGCCGGCCGGCATAGGACCGCACGCCTCGAGACCGGCACGAAGCCGGTCTCGAGGGCGTTCCCGGTGTCCCGGGCGTCGGCGTCAGGCCGCCAGGGCGTTGTTGACGAGGTCGAGGAACTCGCGCGGCGACTTGCACCGGTCCGCGTCGGCGGGCAGCGGCTTGCTGTGCCGGTTCTCCAGCTCACCGACGATGCCGAGGAGTCCCAGGGAGTCGAGCCCCCACTCGTCGAAGCCCGAGTCGGGGCGGCTCGCCATGGCCGCGGGGTCGACGGTGACGCCGGCCCCCTTCTTCATCAGGGCGGCCAGTTCTTCCATGGTCAGTCGAGCGGTCATGACGGACAACTCCTCAGGCTTGGACCGGCGCACGCCGGTCGGTGATCAGGCGCATTTCAGAGCGCGCGAGGAAGCGTGAGATCTCCTGGTCGGTGGTGGGGACGCCGTCCTTGGCGCTGTCGAGCAGCCGGGCGAGCACGGCCGCCTTGTGGCCGCCCTCGACGCCGAGGGCCAGTGCGGGGCGCGCGTCGAGCGGGCCGCGCAGGTCGAGGAGGCGCACGACGATGTCGTCGCGCTGGAAGACGGTGCTGCCCTCGATGGGGCTCGTCGGGTCGTCCACGGCCGCCTCGTCCTGCCCGGCGAGCAGCCGGGCGAGCGCCATGCCGCACCCGTCCTTCGCGGGGTAGAAGAGGGCGTGCCGCCTGACGTCCGCGGGCTCGCGGCCGCCGGCCGCCACATGGTGCACCGCAGGGAGCGCCGCACGGGTGAAGAACATCCGGGCCGATCCGGGGTCGCTGAGATCCCGGTCCTGCTCCAGGTACGGGTTGATGGCCTCCTCCAGCGCCCGTACCTCGGGCTGCTGGGACACGTGGCGCAGGGCCGCGAGGAGGTCGCCCTCGACCTCGACCGCCCGCACGACACGGTTGCCGTGCATGAACAGCGAGGTGCGGCGCAGCCGGGTGCTCTCGTCGACCTGGGCCTGCGGGGAGGTGTACCCGGCCAGGAGCTCCGCCACCACCGGCTCGCTGCCGGGCTTCACGGTGAAGGTGAGCGCGTGGCGGACCACGCCGTCACCGCGCCGCGGAGCGACCTGGAGGCTGCCCCGGGCCGGGTCCGCGGCCTCCGGTGAAGAGGCGGCGGAGGGCGGGCCGGTGGGGGAGAGGGAGCGGGGGCCCGACCCCTTGCCGGTCACGTGCAGCACGCTGAAACGCAGCGAGCGGGTGTCCCGTACGCAGCCGTGGAGCGGCTGCACCGACGCGACGTGTTCCTCGCTGTTGACCCAGGCCAAGAACCGCGGTGCGCTCTCCCATTCGCTGGTGATGAGCCACTGCGACGGATTCTCGATCG
The DNA here is from genome assembly GCF_055574035.1 of Streptomyces sp. NPDC030021. Taxonomy (NCBI): domain Bacteria; kingdom Bacillati; phylum Actinomycetota; class Actinomycetes; order Kitasatosporales; family Streptomycetaceae; genus Streptomyces; species Streptomyces sp. NPDC030021. Next base: position 52,567 of record NZ_JBVIAH010000015.1, on the reverse strand, counting down.
ACTGGCACAACTCGTCGCTGATGTGTCCGGGGACGGAGGACACCTGCTTGCGGAGGCGTTCGTACACCTCCAGGAACTGATTCTGCGCACCGTCGTACAGATCCAGCAGCAGCACGACCCGAAGCCTCGAGCCGTCGAAGGCGGACTGGGATATCCGTTCCGACAAGGTTGTCATCGTTCACACTCCTTCGAGACCACACGGTCGCCACGGGGCGGCGCCACCCGAACCGATCGTTGTCCCGTAATCCCTGCGGCGCGAGAGGAGAGAACCAAGCGGGTGAACGAGCGAGGGAACCGGGCTCGTACAGGGCATGGAAGACCCATGAAGGAAAACGTCGACCACCACGTCCCGGTCCTCATCGTGGGCGGCTCGCTGGTGGGTCTGTGCACCTCGCTCTTCCTCGGCCGGCATGGCATCAGACACATGGTGGTCGAGAAGCATGCGGGTACCTCGATGCACCCACGCGGACGCGGTATCAACGTGCGGACGATGGAACTGTTCCGGGTCGCCCGTGTCGAGGACCAGATCCGCGAGGCCGCCTCGGTCCTGGCGGACAACCACGGCATCATGCAGGGCGGCTCGCTGACCGGTGACGACCAGGAGTGGCTCTTCCAGGAAATCGACCCGGGCGGCGCGCTCGCGCGCTTCAGTCCGGCGGCATGGTGCCTGTGCAGCCAGAACGACATCGAGCCGGTCCTGATGTCCGTGACCCCCTCACTCGGAGCCGACCTGCGGTTCTCCACCGAACTCCTCTCCTTCGACCAGGACCCGGGCGGGGTCACCGCGATCGTGAAGAACCGGGAGACCGGGGAGCACAGCACGGTGCGCGCGGACTACCTCGTCGCCGCCGACGGGCCGCGCAGCCCCGTGCGGGAGGCGCTCCGGATCGGCCAGAGCGGCTCCGGGGACCTGTTCCACAACGTGAGCATCACCTTCCGGTCCCAGATGCTGCCCCACGTGGTCGGCGACCGGCGATTCATCGTGTGCTACCTGACCAAGCCCGATGCCGACGGGGCCCTGCTGCCGGTCGACAACGGCGAGCGGTGGGTCTTCCACGCGCCCTGGCACCCGGACCGGGGGGAGACGCTGGAGGACTTCACCGACGAGCGCTGCGTGGAGCACATCCGCCGGGCCGTCGGCGCCCCCGACCTGGACGTCGAGGTCACCGGGAAGGCCCCGTGGCACGCCGCCGAGCGGGTCGCCGAGCGGTACGCGGTCGGCCGGGTCTTCCTGGCCGGTGACTCCGCCCACGAGATGTCCCCCACCGGGGCGTTCGGCTCGAACACCGGCATCCAGGACGCCCACAACATCGCCTGGAAGCTCGCCGCGGTGCTGGACGGTTCGGCCGGGCCGGGGCTGCTGCAGACCTACGAGGCCGAGCGGTTGCCGGTGGCCCGGGCGACGAGCGAGCGCGCCTCGGCGCGTTCGGCGGAGCACAGCCACCCGGGGTACGAGCCCGACCCCGAGCCCGGGTCCGCCTCCGAGCCCGCGTCCACCTCCGGGGCCGCGTCCGCGGCCGGGCCGGACTCCGCGCCGGGCGGTGGCGGCGGCCGGCAGGGCGGGGTCCTCTCCGTGGCCATGGGCTACCGCTACAACCGGGGCGCGGTGCTGGGAGCCGACCCGGACCGGCCCGTCGTACCCGACCGGATGCGGCTCTGCGGCGATCCGGGCAGCCGCGCACCGCACATGTGGCTGTGCGGTCCGGGGGATCCGGAGCCGAAGTCCACCGTGGACCTCTACGAGCGTTCCTTCGTCCTGCTGTGCTCCGAGGGCACGACGTGGCGTGCCGCGGGGCGGTCCGTCGCCGAAGAGCTCGGCCTGCCCCTGGACGTGTACGCGATCGGTACCGGCCCGGAGGCCGACCTGATCCCGGCGAACGGCGGCGACTGGACCGAGGTGCACGGCACGACCGAGGAGGGTGCGATCCTCGTCCGCCCGGACGGTTTCGTGGCCTGGCGCTCGGCGCAGGCGGTGGCGGATCCGGCAGCGGTCCTCCACGAGGTCCTGACCACGCTGCTGGACCGGTCCTGATCCGACCGCATCCGTTCCCGGAGAGACGAGGGCGCCGTCCGGCGGAGTGATCCGCGGGACGGCGCCTTTCACCTGGCGACGAGGCGGCCGGACCGGGTCATCGCGTCGTCTTCGAGCCGAGGCCCCCGGGTGTCCTGGGAACCCAGTCGGGGACCGCCGAGGCCTGCTTCGGATCCGGCTCCCGCATGGACACGCGCCAGCCGTTCTCTCCGGTGCTGCCGGTGAGGCGCACCACGAACGACTTGGTCTGGCCCGTGTCGTGGAAGTACACGACGACGAGCTGCCGCACGGACCCCTCGTCGTAGAACTCCGCGGTCACCTTCCCTTTGGCCCCCTCGTGGAAGGCCCGGATCCAGTTCCGGGCGGTCCGCTCGACGTCCCCCTTCGCGTCATCGGGCTCGGCGGCGAGCGCCTCCACCTCCTCGGCCTTGCCGTCGGCGAGCCGCCAGATCAGCTTCTGGGTGATCCGGAGGGACTCGGAGGTGGGGTACCCGACCACGCCCAGCGGTTCGTGGCCCGCGTAATCGGTCGCGTACTGCAGCTTCTCCTCGTCGGCGGCACACGCGGTGAGGCCGCCCCAGGCCAGCACGGACACCAGGGCGGCGCGTACGACGAGGGCAGCCCTGGGCCGGGCGCTCATCGGGGAACCCATACTTCCTCGGTCTTCCGGTGGTCATCGAGCGATCTCGATGCAGAGAGCTGCAACGTACTGCGCTGACCGGGCAGTTCGATCCGGTAAACGGACAAGAGGGACACAACTCGCGCCTCAGTGATGCAATTCACTCAATGGCTGGATTTTGACCCTCATGGGTCTCACCCCGCCATCCGGATGCCGGACAACTCCGCGCGCCGGCGGGGAACGCCGACTACTCTGGCCGGGCAGCTGGTTCGCCCCGTCCGCCAGGCGGGATGCGTCGTAAGAGGGAACCCGGTGGGAATCCGGGACTGCCCCGCAGCGGTGAGCGGGAACGACCGCCGTCATACGCACTGGGCCCGGACGGGCCTGGGAAGCGACGGCCAGTAGGAGTCTCGTACGGCATCCGTACGACGAGACGTGCCCGCGAGTCCGAAGACCTGCCCGTTGCCCGTACGCGACCGATCGCGCACGGAAATCCCGGTGACCTCGTGGGCGGGTCGGCGACATGTCAGGCGGACGACCGCGGACGCGTGCAGCTGCACGTACCCGTACCCGGTCGGGATCCGCCCGGTTCGTCATCCCTTCGCGCCCTCGGCCCCTCACCGGGTCCACAGGAGAACGCTCGCGAAGGAGAGTTCCGTGACCCGCACGACCCCCGCCGCCGCAGGACGGCCCACCGTGGCCACCGTGTACGGCTACCCCCGCCAGGGCCAGAACCGCGAACTGAAGAAGTCCGTCGAGGGCTACTGGAAGGGCCGCGTCACCGCCGACGCCCTCCGGGAGACCGCCCGCGACCTGCGCCGCACCAACTGGCAGCAGCTGGCCGACGCCGGCATCACCGAGGTGCCGACCGGTGACTTCTCGTACTACGACCACGTGCTGGACACCAGCGTGATGGTCGGTGCCGTCCCCGAACGGCACCGCGCCGCCGTCGCGGCCGACCCGCTCGACGGGTACTTCGCGATGGCGCGCGGTACGCAGGACGTGGCGCCGCTGGAGATGACCAAGTGGTTCGACACCAACTACCACTACCTGGTGCCGGAACTCGGCTCCGACACCGTCTTCACCGCCGACTCCACCCAGCAGGTCGCCCAGCTGGGGGAAGCGCTCCGGCTGGGCCACACCGCCCGCCCGGTCCTGGTCGGCCCCGTCACCTACCTGCTGCTGGCCAAGCCCGCCCCCGGCGTCGCCGCCGGCTTCGATCCGCTGGCCCTGCTCGACCGGCTCCTGCCCGTCTACGCCCAGGTCCTGGCCGACCTGCGCGCCGCCGGAGCCGAGTGGGTGCAACTGGACGAGCCCGCCCTGGTGCAGGACCGCACCCCGGCCGAGCTGAACGCCACCGCCCGCGCGTACCGGGAACTCGGCGGCCTGACCGACCGGCCCAAGCTGCTCGTCGCCTCCTACTTCGACCGGCTCGGCGAAGCCCTGCCCGTGCTGGCCAAGGCACCCGTCGAAGGGCTCGCCCTGGACTTCACCGAGGCCGCGGCCGCGAACCTCGACGACCTCGCCGCCGTCGGGGGCCTGCCCGGCAAGCGCCTCGTCGCCGGTGTCGTGAGCGGCCGCAACATCTGGATCAACGACTACGAGAAGTCCCTCGCCACCCTCGGAACCCTCCTGGGGCTCGCCGGCCGGGTGGACGTGGCCACCTCCTGCTCCCTGCTCCACGTGCCGCTGGACGCCACCGCCGAACGGGACATCGACCCGCAGGTCCGGCGCTGGCTCGCCTTCGCCCGCCAGAAGACCGCGGAGGTCGCCACCCTCGCCCGGGGCCTGGCGCGCGGCACGGACGCCATCGCCGCCGAACTCGTCGCCAACCGGGCCTACCTGGCCTCCCGCGCCGGCTCCGCCCTCACCCACGATCCGGCGGTCCGGGCCCGCACCGCCGCCGTCACCGACGCGGACGGGCGGCGCGGCCGGCCGTACGCGGAGCGGGCCGCCGCCCAGCGGGCGCACCTGGGTCTCCCGCTGCTTCCGACGACCACGATCGGATCGTTCCCGCAGACCACCGAACTGCGCACGGCCCGCGCCGACCTGCGGGCCGGGCGCATCGACACCGCCGGCTACGAGGACCGCATCCGGACCGAGATCCGGGAGGTCCTGGCCTTCCAGGAGAAGGCCGGCATCGACGTCCTCGTGCACGGCGAGCCCGAACGCAACGACATGGTCCAGTACTTCGCCGAGCAGCTCACCGGGTACCTGGCCACCCAGCACGGCTGGGTCCAGTCCTACGGCACCCGCTACGTCCGCCCGCCCGTCCTGGCCGGTGACATCTCCCGCCCCGACCCGATGACCGTGCGCTGGACCACGTACGCCCAGTCGCAGACGTCCAAGCCGGTCAAGGGCATGCTGACCGGCCCCGTCACCATGCTCGCCTGGTCCTTCGTCCGCGACGACCAGCCCCTCGGCGACACCGCCCGCCAGGTGGCGCTCGCCCTGCGCGACGAGGTGGGCGACCTGGAGGCGGCCGGCACCCCGGTCATCCAGGTCGACGAGCCCGCCCTGCGCGAGACCCTCCCGCTGCGGGCCGCCGACCACGCCGCCTACCTCGCCTGGGCCACGGAGTCCTTCCGGCTCACCACCGGCGGAGTCCGCCCGGACACCCAGATCCACACGCACATGTGCTACGCCGAGTTCGGCGACATCGTGGAGGCCATCGAGGATCTCGACGCCGACGTCATCAGCCTGGAGGCGGCCCGTTCCCACATGCAGGTCGCCGGTGAACTGGCGGGCGCCGGCTACCCGCGCGAGGTCGGCCCCGGGGTCTGGGACATCCACTCGCCGCGGATCCCCTCCGTGGCCGAGGCGACGGCTCTGCTGCGCAAGGGACTGGGGGCCATCCCGGCGGAGCGGCTGTGGGTCAATCCCGACTGCGGCCTGAAGACCCGGGGCTGGCCGGAGACCCGGGCCTCCCTGGAGAACCTGGTCGAAGCGGCCCGGCACGTACGCGCCGAGCTCTAGATCGCCGTCTCCTTCGGACCGTCGTCGCCGACGAGGCCCGCGACGTGGTCGGTGATCATGTCGAGGATGTCCGCCGAGATCCTGTCGTCGCCCAGAGCGAGATGGTTCAGCGTCAGCCCGTCGGTCATGGCGGCCAGATAGCGGGCCAGCACGCTCACGGGCACGCGGAGTTCGAAGGCCATGTGGTGCCGGAGCTGCTCGATCAGTTCGGTGTAGGTGGCGCAGTACCGCTCGTACTGCCGCCGCGCCAGGTGTTCGAAGTCCGGCCGGCGCAGGGCGTACTGGGTGAGTTCGTAGGTGAGCATGTGTTCGCCCGGGTGGGCGGACACATGGTCCCAGTACGCCTGGAAGCCCGCCCGGACGGTCTCCCGAAGGGTGGCCTTCGGCTGGATCGCCTCCCTCACCAGGGTGACGCTGTGGTCGGTGATCGCCGCGATGACGGATTCGAGCAGGGCCTGCTTGGATTCGAAGCAGTAGTGGAAGACGCTCAGGGACACGCCCGCCTCGGCGGCGATCGACCTGGTCGTCGTCGCGGCGACGCCGTCGCGGGTCATCGCGCGGATGGCGGCCTCGGTCAGCTGCCGGCGCCGCTCGGCCGAGGGCATCCGTGCCATGGGCGTTCCTTTCGGTTCGTGCTGCGGTGCGTGGTGCCTGGTGCGTGCCGTGCGATGCCATGGCGGCCGGGGGGGGGGGGGGGGGGGGGGGGGGGGGGGGGGGGGAAGACGGGGGGGGGGGGGGGGGGGGGGGGGGGGGGGGGGGTTTTTTTTGGTCCATTCGCCTGGCCACGCTCTACCCCACAAGACGCCCCCTGGGCGAACGCGC